>JAFGSI010000036.1 GCA_016934715.1 Anaerolineales bacterium | reverse complement strand
CTGGTCGATGAGGCCTTCCTGCGCCGCCTGCGACACAAGATCGAGATCGGAGACCCGACCTACCAGGAGTATCGCGAGATCTTCCGGCGCGTCGCCGAGCAGAAGGGCGTGGAGTACAACGATCAGGCCCTGGCCTACCTGTTGCAGGAATACTATATCAAGCGTAACCGCAAGCTGCGGGCCTCACACCCGCGCGACATCTGCGACCAGATCATCGACATCTCGCACTACCTGACTGTCGAACCGGTGATGAGCAAGGAAATGATCGACCGGGCCGCCAGTGCCTATTTCGTGGAGCTCTGAGATGTGGCCAGATCTCCCGACCCCCCTGGTTATTGGTCACCGCGGCGCTTCCGCGCATGCCCCCGAAAACACCCTGGCAGCTTTCCAGCTGGCCGTGGAGCAGGGCGCCCAGGCGATCGAATGCGACGTCAAGCTGACCGGCGATGGGCAGGTGGTCATCCTGCATGATCGGACGGTGGACCGTACGACGGACGGCCGCGGCGAGCTGCGCCAGCTGTCCCTGGCGGCGGTACGCGAGCTGGATGCCGGGGTGCGCTTCGGGGAGCAGTTTCGCGGCCAGCGCGTCCCGACTTTGAGCGAGACCCTGGAAGCGGTCGGCCAAAAAACGATCCTGAACATCGAGTTGACCAACTATGCCACGCCGTTCGATGACCTGGTTTCAAAGGTCGTTGAGCAGATCAGGAAGTTTGGTCTGCAGGGCCGGGTGTTGTTTTCGTCCTTCTTCCCCCATAACCTGATCAAGGTCAGGAAACTGCTTCCAGACACCCCGTGCGGCCTGCTGATCTGGCCGGAATGGATGGGCTGGTGGGGGCGTTCTTTCGGTTTCCGCAGCGATATCTACCAGGCCCTGCATCCACCGCTGGGCGATGTGGACCAACGCCTGGTGCAGCGCGTCCATGCTGCCGGCCGGCGGGTGCACGTCTGGACGGTCAACGCCGAAGCCGACATGAAGCGCATGATCGGGCTGGGCGTGGATGGTATTTTCACCGATGATCCACTCCTGCTTGGGCGAATGCTGGGGAGGAATCCGTGATCCCAGCTGAATGGCTCGACCAGGCAGCTCTGCGGATCGCTCCCCACATTCGGCGTACGTTGATCACCAACGACGCCGAATTGAATCTCTACCTGAAATGGGAGAGCAGGCAGATTACCGGTTCCTTCAAGGCGCGAGGGGCTCTGAACAAGGTACTCAGTCTCGAGCCATGGGAACAACAGCGCGGCCTGGTAACGGCCTCGGCCGGCAATCACGGCCAGGGCGTGGCCTTGGCCGGGAAGCTGGTCGGAGCATCTGTGCTGGTTTTCGCCTCTGAACACGCTGTTCCGGCCAAGGTTGAGGCGATGCGCGCACTCGGTGCCGAGGTCCGGTCTGTAGATGGGGGGTACGCTGAGGCCGAGCAGGCGGCGATCCGCTATGTGGAAGAACACGCCCCGACCTGGGTCTCTGCCTACAACGACGGCCTGGTAATAGCCGGGCAGGGGACGGTTGGGCTGGAGATCGTTCAGGACCTGCAGCCGGAAGTCGAGATGACCTGGCTGGTGCCGGTAGGTGGAGGGGGACTGTTGGCGGGGATCGGGGCAGCTTTGGAGCGGGTCCGGCCCCGGCCGCGGTTGGTCGGCGTCCAGGCCGAAGCCTCGGCCTTCATGCACAGCCTTTTCAGCCGGGGAACCCAGGCCGGGGTCCAGGACCTGGTGACTCTGGCTGATGGGCTGTCCGGGCCGGTCGAAGCAGGGGCCTTGACCATCCCGCTGGTGCAGAAGTACGCCGACGAGATCCTCCTGGTCTCGGAGGAGGAGATCGGGCAGGCTGTGGCCCAGGCCTGGTTCCGGTATAATGAGCGTATCGAGGGCTCGGCAGCGGTCTGCCTGGCGGCGATATTGACCGGCAAGGTCAATGCGCCGGCCGTTGCGGTGATCTCTGGCGGAAATATCCAGCCCGAGGCGCATGCCGAGATCTGCAAACGTTATTCGAGTAGCACATGAAGGGTGAACGCTTCCTGACGGTCCTGATCCTGCTGGCCCTGGCGCTGTCGTCGATCGCGCCGGTGATACCGGCGCGGGCCGCCCCGGACCTGCAGGCCGACCCGCAGGCCCGGGCCCGGGCCATGCTGGCCGGGATGACTCCTGAGGAGCGCATCGGCCAGCTGTTCTTGGTGTCGTTCAGCGGTACCAGCGTCGACGAAGATTCACCGATCTATGATTTGATCGTCCGCCACCATGTCGGCGGCGTGATCCTGCTGGCGGAGAATGACAATTTCCTGCCTGCGCCCGATTCGGTCTCAGGGGCGTATCAGCTGGTCAGCCAGCTGCAATCAGCCGAGTACCAGTCGGCCCAGTCGGTCATTCCGGGAGCGAATGTCGGGGAAGCGAGTCGCGCCAATTATGTCCCCCTCTTTGTAGGGATCACCCAGATGGGTGATGGAGCGCCGAGCAGCCAGATCCTCAGCGGCCTCACTCCACTGCCGAGCCAGATGTCGATCGGGGCGACCTGGGATCCGGCCTTGGCCGAACAGGTCGGGACTGTCTCCGGACAGGAACTGGCCGCCATCGGCTTCAACCTGGTCTTTGGCCCGTCCCTCGACGTGCTCGAATCTCCGGAAGCGTCCCAGGGCAGTGACCTGGGTGCCAATGTCTTTGGCGGTGATCCTTACTGGGTAGGCGAACTTGGGAGTTCGTACGTCTCCGGTCTGCATGCAGGCGGCAACGGGGAACTGCTCGTCATCGCCACACACTTTCCCGGGCGCGGCAGCGCCGACCGGCCGGTTGGCGAGGAGGTTGCCACAGTTCGCAAGTCACTCGAACAGTTGAAACAAATGGAACTGGCGCCGTTCTTCACCGTCACCGGCGAAGCGGAAACTCCCGGGGAGACTGTGGACGGCCTGCTGGTTTCACACATCCGCTATCAGGGTTTCCAGGGCAACATCCGTGCCACGACCCGGCCGGTCAGTTTTGACGCCGAGGCGCTGGCGCAGATCATGGCGCTGCCGGCCTTCGCGAGCTGGCGGGCGGGTGGCGGCCTGGTGGTCAGTGATGATCTCGGCAGCCAGACTGTCCGCCGTTTCTATGACCCCGGCGGACAGTCGTTCTCGGCCCGCCTGGTTGCTCGGGATGCCTTCCTGGCCGGTAATGACCTGCTCTATTTGGGCAATATCATCTCCAATGACGCTCCGGACAATTACACCACAGTGCTGCGGATCCTGGATTTCTTCATCCAGAAGTACCGCGAAGACCCCACCTTCGCCCAGCGTGTCGATGAGGCGGTCGTCCGCATCCTGGCAGCCAAATACCGCCTGTACAGCTACTTCACGATCGCGAGCGTGACCCCCTCTCAGGCCGGCCTGGAGATCGTCGGGCAGTCGTCGGATGTCACCCGGCGGGTAGCGGGGGAGTCGGCCACCTTGATCAGCCCGAACCGGTTTGACCTGGTCGCTGATCTGCCAACGCCTCCCGGAGAGCGGGAACGGATCGTGTTCCTGACAGACACGCGTACTGCCCAGCAGTGCAGCACCTGTCTGCCAATGCCGATGCTGGCGCAGGGCGCTCTGCAGAGCGCCATCCTGCGCCTCTATGGCCCGGCGGCAGGCGACCTGGTGTCTGCCAACCGATTGTATTCGTATTCTTTTGATGATCTGTCCAGGCTCCTTGACGGAGACAGTGGGAACAACCTGGAAGGTGACCTGCGTTCGGCGAACTGGATCGTGATCAGCATGCTGGACGCAGGCCCCGGCCAGAGGCAGTCGGCCCTGCTGCGTCGGTTCCTCTCCGAGCGTCAAGACCTGCTGCGCAATAAGCGGGTGGTCGTATTCGCCTTCAATGTCCCCTATATCCTCGATGCCACCGACATCTCCAAGCTGACAGCTTATTACGCCCTGTACAGCAAGTCGGAGCCGTTCGTGGATACGGCCGCCCGGCTGCTCTTCCAGGAACTTTCCCCGTTGGGAAGCCCTCCGGTTTCCGTACCGGGTATCGGCTATGATCTACTGTCCGCAACGGCGCCAAACCCCGAGCAGGTCATCCAGCTTACCCTGGAACTGCCAGCCGCGCTGGAAACCACGCCTGCAGCGACATCCCTGCCGACGCCGACCCATGCCTTCCGGGTTGGGGATGCGATCTCGGTCCAGACCGGGACGATTCTCGATCACAATGGCAACCCGGTCCCGGATGGGACGGGCGTCCGCTTCGAATTGTCCGTGAGCGGGGAGAGCGTCGTGCTCCAGACCGCGGTGGCTGAGACCGCTCAGGGTGTCGCCCGGGCGTCTTTCAGCATCGACCGGCCGGGCCTGCTGGAGATCCGGGCCCGCAGTGAGCCGGCGTTAACCTCAGTCGTATTGCAGCTGGATGTATCGAGCGAAGGCGTGGATGTGATCGCGGTTGCCCCTACGGCGACACTCGAGACATCCGTGCCCACCCAGGCGGATGGCATCCCGCCTGGGCTGGATGCCAATGCCCCCTATGCAGAAGGCCGACCCGGACTGATCGACTGGGTCGGGATGGTCGCTGTTCTTGCCGGTTTGGGGCTGCTGGTGTACTGGTTGGTGGCGCGCCTGACCTCGCCGCGCTGGGGCCTGCGCTGGGCCTTCTGCTGCGCCCTCGGCGGGCTGGCGGCGTACAATTATCTTGCCCTCGGCCTGCCAGGTGGGGCGGCCTGGGTCGTGCGTGGTGAAATCGGGGGAATTCTGGGAGTTGTCTTTGCGGGCGGACTTGTAGGAGTCGCCGCGTGCTGGATCTGGTGGCGGGCGATCAGCGGATCAGTAAAGCGACAAGACTGAGGACCAACAGGCCGGCGGAACTCCAGAGCAGGACGCTCTCGGGGGTGCCTATAGGGGGAACCTGCCAGCCGGACTGCGCGTATGGGCTCGGGGTCAACCGGGTGATCCGCGGCAAAGGTTCGCGCGTTCCGATCAGCACCTCGCGCAGGCTTTCTATTGAATCGGGTCTTTGGTCGGGATGCAATTCCATGGCCCACAGGATCGCCCGTTCGGTGCGAGAGCTGAGCGCCGGGTTGAGGCGGCGCGGCGACGGCATCATCTCGGGTCGCAGGAAGCGCTGGCGGGCATCCACCGGAGGAGAGCTGGTCAGCAAGTGGTACAGTGTGGCTCCCAGTGCATAGATATCGCTGCGCACATCGGTGTGCAAGCCATCGCCGCCGTACTGTTCGAGTGGAGTATACAGGGCGGTCCCGCGGCCCTGGATGACGGTCACGGTCATTTCATCGGGGGCCAGGGCCTTGACCAGGCCGAAGTCCACCAGTTTGAGCAGACCATTGGGGGTGATCTTCAGGTTGGATGGTTTGATATCACGGTGCACCAGGGGCGGGTCCTGTTTGTGCAGGTAGGTCAGGGCGTCGGCCAACTGGTTGGCCCAGCCGAGCACGTCTGCCTCGGCCAGGCAGGTATTGCGCTGGCGGGCATCCAGCATCATCGTGCGCAGGTCCTTACCGGGAATGTAGTCCATCACCAGGTAGTCGCATTGACCGATCGAGAAATAATCTGAGACCTTGGGCAGATTGGGGTGATCCAGGCGCGCCAGGACCGTGGCCTCGCGCAGGAACTGGTGGCGGGCTTCCTTCAGGATCTTGGTGGGGAGAGCGCGGTCGTATTCGACTTCCTTGAGCGCACAGCGGCGTCCTTCCAGCCGCAGGTCGTCGGCCAGGTAGATGCTCCCCATGCCACCTTGGCCGATGCGTTCACGGATGCGATAACGCCCACGCAGCACCTCTCCGGTTTTGAGCGCGGCAGGCATATTTCATCCTTACTCTATGATCGATCTCGTTGGCGATCTGGTCACAACCGGCGGGTATTCGGCGTTGATCAACCGGAGCGACTTAATCTTACCAATTTACTATATTATACGCGTCTTTTCTCTTGTATAATGCAAGAGATTTGGCAGGCGGAGCGTATGGACACCAATTCTGAAGAGTATCCTCTCCTGATCGGGCAGACCGGGCCCCTCAAGGGTCAACGCTGGACCTTGAGCAAGCCTTTAATGATTGGGCGGGAGGCGACCTGTGACGTGGTCGTCTCGGACCGTCAGGTTTCACGCTTCCATGCCCGCTTGATGCCCTCCCCCAACGGGATCGTGCTGGAAGATCTGGGCAGCAAGAACGGCACGCACTGCAATGGGACCGTCGTGACCGGGCAGGTGACTTTGCAGGATGGCGACATGGTCCAGATCGCCGTGGCGCAGTCTTTTCTCTTCCTGACTTCCGATGCAACCATGCCGCTGACCGAATCGGACGCTCGGCCTGGCCGCTTGCGCCTTGATCTGCGCGCCCGGCGGGTGTGGGTCAGTCAGCAGCAGATCGATCCGCCGCTCTCGGCGCTACAATTCCGTGTACTGCAGACCCTGGTCGATCAGCAGGGACAGGTCATCGACCGCCAGCAGTTGATCGCCGAAGCCTGGGGAGACGAGCAGTCGGCCGGCGTCTCGGACCAGGCGCTGGATGCCCTGTTACGACGCCTGCGCGACCGGATCGCCGCCATCGATCCCAGCCATGCTTACATTGTCACCGTGCGCGGGCACGGGCTCCGGCTGGATAACCCGCCCGCCGATTGACATCCAGGGGCCGCGGTATTCGCTGGTCCCAGATCTTCGTTTGCTGTTCATTTCCTTGCCGTTTCAATCAAGATCCGTAGAAAACTCCCGCAGGTCAACCTGCGGGAGCAATGCTTATCCCAGGTTCTTCTGCATCGAGAATTTCAGCACAGCTCGATTGACCGCCTCCAAACGTTTGAACACCTCGGCGTTTTCGCCATCCGGCACTTCGCCGGCCTGTTCCTGGTTGCGAGCCAGGAGGCTGCTGACGAAGGAGGCGAATTCCGGCGTGATCGCATCTGCGCGTGCGGCCATGCGCGCGGTCAGTTCGGCATCGTCTTTCGCTTCGAGCAACTCTTCGAGCAGGGCCAATTCCGGAGGCGGCGCGGACGCTCTCTGGAGCACGCGGGCAATGGCCTGCAACTTTCCCTTGAAGGCCTCGTCATTCTTCTTGCTGGCCTCTTGGTCGGCCTGGTTGAGGACCTGGATAAAAGCTTCGTCGATCTCACCCAGGTGGGTCATGGTGGCTTGCTCGGTGTCTTCAGCGGCGAGGATGGTTTCGAGCAACTGGCTGGCCTGGCGATACTCTGCTTCTATTCGTTTGTCGATCCGGTTGGTGGTCTCGAGAAGCTTGTCGCGCAGGGTTTCCAGCTTCTGGCGTTCTTCGCCATCCATTGCTTCGATGCGCTCGGAGAGCATCTGGAAGAAAGAATAATCCAGGCCCGGGCGGGTCAGGCTGGCCAGGGCGTTGAGCCGTTCATCAGAGGGGGCGGCGATGATAATCTCGAGAAGTTTCTCGCGATCCAGTTCTTTCCCAACAGCCTGCAGGGTCTTGACGGCTTCCTGCATTTCGGCGATCTGTCCGCCAAGGGCGCGACCGAATTCGGTCTCGGTCATGAGCTGTTGCTGGATAGCCTCCATCTGCTGGGTCAGCTTTTCTTGCCCGCTGGCAGCAGCGCTCTCCATCAGACGGCTGAAGATGGCGAAGAATTCCTCGTCGAGCAGGGCGCTTTCGGCCTTGATGATCTCGGCCCGTACCTCAGGTGTGTCGGCTGCCATCAGGCGTTCGACCAGGCCGACTTTCTGCTGTTGCGCTTTGATCATCTCGGGTGTGATGCCGTCGGCGCCGAGGACCCGTTCGACCAGGCTGTCGTAGGTCAGGAAATTCTGCGGCCGCAGCAGGTACCCCTTGCGTTTTTCGGCCGGCAGGCTGTTGGTCACCTTGGTGATCATTGGGCCGATCAGTTTTTCCTGTTCGGTGACCGGCATATTCAATTCACCCGGGAAGTAGGTCAGCAGCAGTTCTTTGTCTGCATCATGGTAGACAATCGGGGTCGCCAGGGGTCCATTGAATCCGCAATTGCGGCAGGCGGCGAAATTCGAAACCCCGCCCAGCAGGCGCTGCTTGGCGCCCGGATCGGAGGTGACATCGAAAAGTTGCTCCACGATGGCCGGGACTGGCTGGCGGCATTGCGGGCAAGTGATTTGGGTTCTTTGAGGTGGCATGAAGATGTTCGCTTTCTACATATGGATTCCTGATATCCGGTCCTGGTTGAAGGGCTGCGGGTAACCGGCCTATTGTACTGCAAGTTTTCAGATTAGGGGCGCGGCAGCGAGAAGCAAATGCGGGCCCCGGCGCCCGGCTTGGGGTTCACCCAGATGCGCCCGCCATGAGCCTCGACGATCGCCTTCGCCAGGTACAATCCGAGCCCGGCCCCCTTGGTCCTGCGGACCGCTTGATCGGCCCGATAGAAGCGGTCGAAGATGTGCGGGATGTCGGCTGGATCGATGCCCGGACCCTGGTCGCTGACCGTAACGATGACCTGTTCCGGGCGACTTTGCCCGCTGATGCGGATCTCACCAGCCGGTGCGTATTTGATCGCATTGGAGAGCAGGTTGGTAATCACCTGCCCGACCCGTTCTTCGTCGGCCAGGATGATGGGGAATTTGGCGGGAAAATCGACGATGATGGTGTGTTTCCGGCTCTGGGTCTGGAAATGTTCGGCCAGGCGTCCGGCCAGGGCTGGCAGGGATACGTCGGTCAGCTTGGGCGTTAGTCCGCCAGCCTGCAGGCGGGAGGCATCCAGCAGGTCTTCGATCATGGCGGTCAGGCGGTCGGCTTCTTCCTCGATCACCGTCAGGCTGTCCTGGACGACCTGCTTGTCCCACTTGGCATCCTCCCGCCGCAGGGTGCTGACATAGCCCTTGATCAGGGCGACCGGGGTCTTGAGTTCGTGGCTGACGATCGAGACAAAGGTGTTCTTGATCTCCTCCGCCGTGCGGAATTTTGTGATGTCCCGCACGGTGACGAAGATGTTGCTGAGCGCTCCTTCGGGTGTCAGCAGCGGGGCATAAGTCACCCCGACAGGCAGGGCGGGCGGCTCGCCTCGCTCCAGGTCGCCCTCCACGTAGAGGTAGGCGTTGGTTGTCAGCGGCCAGCCCCCCGATTCGGCCTCTTCAAGGGTCAGGCCCTCGGGACGCCGGGTCCAGGTGATGACCTCGGCGTGGGCGTTGCCCTGAATCTCTTCGCGCGGCCGGCCGTACAGTTTCTCGAAGGCGATGTTGCAGCGTTCGATGGTGTGGTCGGCGTTGAGGATCAGGATCCCGTCGGCAGCCGAATCCAGCAGGGCGTCCAGGCGCTGCTTCTCGTAACTGACCTGCCCGTAGAGTTGGGCGTTTTGGACTGCAATGGCGGCCTGATCGGCGAAGGCTTGCAGCAGGAGTTTGTCATTGGCCGAGAAGAGGTCCGGGTAGGAGCGGAAGACGAAGATGACCCCGATCACCTGCCCGCGGGCGCTGAGCGAGATGCCCACGCCGTTCAACAGGCCCATGCTGGCCGTATACGTCAGTTCCTTGAGCATCCGGTTGAGTTCGGCGATGTTCAGTTCGGCGGCTTTTTCCTCGGCGAGCAGAGGCTCCAGGTAGCGCATGAATGCCGCCGGGATGCCCTGGGCGGCACCGACCTGCCAGCCGCTCTGTTCCTTGAGGGCAATGATGCCGGCCTGGCCGGCGAGCATTTCCGTCGAGACGCGCAGAATGCGCGCCAGGAGCTTATCCAGATCGAGCTCCTGGGTGATCAGGCGGGCAATTTCGAGCAGGTAATCGCGCTGGCGAACGCGGAAATCAGGGAGCATGGTGATCCGATGGTTCTTCGAGCGATGAATTCTGGGTTGATTGTATCACGACGGAGTCGGGTGCGCATAAGAATCCTGTTACACGCTCGCAGGAACTGTATTAACGCGCAGGCGGGCGCGGGATGTTCCCGCGCCCGCCTCCCGGCATCCAGCTTTTTTTAGCTCTCTTTTTCGGCCAGCTGCAGGGCTTCTTCGAAAACCTTGAGCCCGTCGTCGATCTCAGACTTGGTAATGCACAGTGGTGGGGCGAAGCGGATGACGCTCTTGCCGCAGCCAAGCAGGATCAGGCCGCGCTCGAAGGCCAGGTCGACGACCCGGTCGCGCAGTTCCTCAGCCGGTTCCTTGCCCTGGCGATCCTTGACGAATTCGACGCCGATCATCAATCCCAGGCCGCGCACATCGCCGATGCTCGGGTGGCGGGCGGCAATTTCCTGCAATGCCTCGTTGGTATACTGGCCGACCACCTCGGCATTCTTCATGTACTCGTTTTCGATCAGATCGATGGTCGCCAGGGCAGCGGCGCAGGCGATGGGATTGCCGCCGTAGGTGTTGCCGTGGGCGCCGCGCGGCCAGGTCATCACCGATCGGCGGGCCATGCAGACTCCCAGCGGCATGCCGGAGGCGACGCCCTTGGCCACGGTGATGATGTCGGGTTCGACCCCGAAATGTTCGATCGCCCACCACTTGCCGGTGCGGCCCATTCCGGATTGGACCTCGTCGGCGATCAGCAGGATGTCGTAATGGTCGCACAACCTGCGCAGGGCCGGAAAGAACCCTTCCGGTGGGATCAGGTAGCCGCCCTCGCCCTGGATGGTCTCGACCAGGATGCCGGCCACTTCGTCTCCCGGGAGGATGTGGCCGAGGATCTCCTCCTCGATGTAGCGGACGACTGTCTCGCCATAATCTTCACCGCGTTTGCGTTCGAGCACCGGTCGGTACGGATTGGGGAACGGGGCGTGCACGACGCCATTCATCAACGGGTAGAAACCCCGATGGTAGGTTGGTTTGCTGGCGGTGAAGGTGACCGCCCCCATCGTGCGCCCGTGGAAGGCGCCGGTGAACCCGATGAAGTTGGCGCACTGGGTGTGGAAGCGGGCCAGCTTGATGGCCGTTTCAACGGCTTCGGTGCCCGAATTCGTCATGAACGAGACGACGGCCTCGGCACAGGGTGCGATCTCGTCCAATTTTTCGCCCAGCTCGATCCACTTCTGGTGGTAGAAATCCGATGAAATATGGATGAATTTTTCAACCTGCTCCTGAATGGCCTTGACCACCTTGGGGTGGCTGTGCCCGGTCGAGTTGACGGCGATCCCGGCGGCGAAATCGAGGAAGCGATTGCCGTCTACGTCCCAGATTTCGCAGCCTTTCCCGTAGTCCATCACCAGCGGGACCCCGCGTGGGTAGGAGGGCGAGATGACGGATGAATCGCGCTTGATCAACGCCCTGGCTTTCGGTCCTGGAAGTTTCAAGGGTTCCATGGGGTAATAATCTCCTTGTTTCGAATGGGATTGGTCATTTGCCTTCCAGTTTTAGTTGCGCCTGGACGAGTGCGCCGAGCAGACCGGCGTTATCGCCCAGCTGGGCGGTGGAGAAGACCAACCCGGTCAGGAAATTCGGGTCCATGACATGGCGGCGAACGGAATCTTTCATGGTGTCGAGGAACAACCTTCCGCTCTGCGTAACGCCCCCGCCGAGGATCACGATCGATGGGTCGAACATGTGCAGGAAATCAGCGATTGCCTGGCCGAGGTATTCACCCGCGCGGATGAAGGCCTCGCCTGCCAGGGCGTCGCCCTGCTGGGCTGCCTCGGCGACCTGGCGGGCGGTCAGGTTGCCGGCTTTGAGGCTGGACTTACGGCCGGCTGCCCGTTGTTCGGCAACGTACTGGGCGATGGATGGGCCAGAGGCGATCGCCTCCAGGTGGCCGCGCTGACCGCAGGAGCACAGGGGGCCATTGCTCATGACGGTGATGTGCCCGAGCTCGGCAGCCAGGCCGCGCGCTCCGAGCAGGAGCCGGTCATTGCTGATCACGCCGCCGCCGATCCCGGTGCTGACCGTCAGATAGAGCACGTCGTGATGCCCCCGTCCGGCGCCGAAGTGCCATTCCCCCAGGGCTGCCAGGTTGGCGTCGTTGCCCAAATAGGTGGGGAGGTTGAATTGGGCGATCAGTTTCTCGACCAGCGGATAATTTTCCCAACCGGGAATGTTGGGTGTGGAGAGGATGATGCCCGCCTGTGGGTCGAGCGGGCCGGGCGCGGCGACCGAGATGGCGGACACGGGTTCGTCCGGCCAGACAGATCTGATCACAGTCACCAGGCGCTCGAACGGCGTCTCGTTGGGGTCATGGGTGGTGATGCGTTTGTGCTTGATGGGATCCGTGTTGTCCGGGTTGAATAGGGCGCCCCGCATCTGGGTGCCGCCGATGTCTACTGCGATAATTTTACCCATGCGGCGATTATAACATAGGCACTTTTTCTGACCTGCGGCCATTGGGCCGGAGATTCACAGCCGCATCCATTTTGCCGTTGACTATTTAAATAAACACTGCTATCATCGTTCAGATGTTAAAAGGGCGTCAAACCTGGTGGGCACGTCTCTGGCACGGATTGCTCCGTTCTTTGCGCTGGTTTGTCCCGGGATTGGGGATCAAGCGCTGGGTGGCCGTTTTCCTGGCGGGGATCACCCTGATCGGGATTGGCCTGGCGATATTCCTGTTGGACATCTATCGGACTGCCCCCGAGACCTGGTGGCTGCCGTTGCTCTCCTTCCTGTCACTGCGCTTCCTGACCCGGCCGTTACGAGTGCTCATCTTTGGCGGTCTGGGGGTGGGGTTGATCCTGGCCGGGCTGTGGGGGATGAGTCGGTCGCTTTTGATCCCCTTCCTGCGCCCGGGCCAGCGGCTGGTCGACCAGGTGAGCGATTACCGGCGGCGTGAGCGCGGGCCGCGTATCGTCACCATCGGCGGCGGGCACGGGCTGGCCACAGTACTGCGTGGTCTGAAGGCCCATACCCGCAACCTGACGGCAGTCGTCTCGGTGGCAGATGACGGAGGCTCCTCCGGAGAACTCCGCCGCAGCCTGGGGATCCTGCCGCCCGGTGACATTCGCAACTGCCTGGCAGCGCTGTCGGATGACGAAACCCTGTTGACCCAGCTGTTCCAGTACCGCTTTGGACAGGATACTGGCCTGGGCGGACACTCTTTCGGCAACCTGTTCATCTCGGCGCTCGTGGATATCACCGGGAGCTTCGAGGAGGCGGTGGCCGAATCGGGCCGGGTCCTCTCTGTACACGGACGCGTGCTCCCGGCGACCCTGCACAATGTCAGGCTGGTAGCCGACGTCCATCTGCCACAAGCCCAGGCCGAGGTCCGGATCGAAGGCGAGAGCGCCATTCCGAAGACATCCGGGCGTGTGCGGCGGGTCTGGCTGGAACCGAACAACGCCCCGGCCTTTCCGCCGGTCGTCCAGGCCATCCTGGCTGCCGACGTGATCATCATTGGACCCGGGAGCCTGTATACCAGCATTCTGCCCAACGTCCTGGTTCAGGACCTGCTGGCTGCCATCCGTGCCAGCCGGGCGGTAAAGATCTACGTCTGCAACATCGCCACCCAGACCGGCGAGACGAGCGAGTATACCTGCAGTGATCACGTCCGGGCGCTCGAGGATGCGATCGGACCTGACGTTGTGGATATCCTGGTGTGCAACTCGTGTTATGAGGGAAATCTTGGAGTTGGTGTACAATGGGTGCAGTTGGACGATGGCCTGGTCGAGGATGGGCGGGTTTATGCTGCAGACCTCATTGACCGTGCGCATCCCTGGCGGCACGACTCTGCCAAACTTGCCCAGGTCGTGATGGACCTGTTCTATGAACGAACGGGTCCGCTGGACAAAGACTCTGCAACGCAACCGCGTTGACATCATTCTTTCAGGAGGTTTGTAATGGCAACACGTGTAGGGATCAATGGTTTTGGCCGGATTGGCCGTCAGGTCTTGAAGGCCGTACGGGATTACTATCCAGGCGAACTGGAAGTGGTCGCTTTCAACGATATTGGTGACATGAGCACCATGGCGCATCTGCTCAAGTACGACTCGAACTATGGCCGCTTTGACGGCACGGTTGAGGTCGTGGATGACGGCCTGGTCATCGATGGCAAGAAAGTAACCGCCTTCAAAGAGATGGATCCGGCCGCCATCCCGTGGAAGGACCTGGGGGTCGAGATCGTCGTCGAATCGACCGGTATCTTCACGATCAAGGATGACGGCGTCAACAAGAAGGGCAAGCCCGTCAAGGGCGCGGTCAACCATATCACCGCCGGTGGCGCCAAGAAAGTCATCATCTCGGCCCCGGCGCAGGGCGAAGATCTGACCATCGTCCTGGGGGTTAACGAGGACCGGTACGACCCGGCCAGGCATCACGTGGTCTCGAACGCATCCTGCACCACCAACTGCCTGGCGCCGGCCGCCAAAGTGGTCCATGACGCCTACAAGATCAAGCGTGCCTTCATGACCACCATCCACGCCTATACCAACGACCAGAAGATCCTGGACCTGCCGCATTCGGACCTGCGGCGGGCGCGGGCTGCGGCGATGAGCATCATCCCGACCACGACCGGCGCGGCCAAGGCCATCAAGCTGGTCATTCCCGACCTGGATGGCAAGTTCGACGGCTACGCCCTGCGCGTGCCGACCAGCACCGTCTCGGTAGTCGACTTCACCGCCGAGGTCGAGGTCGCCACCTCCACTGAGGAGCTGCGTCAGGCCTTCCGCGAGGCCGCTGCCCAACCGCGCTTTAAAGGCATCCTGCAGGCTGTGGATGAACCGCTGGTCTCGATCGACTACAAGGGTGACTCGCACTCCTCGTCGGTAGACCTGCCTTTCACAACCGTGCTGGGCAAGGACAAGAACAATTTCCTCAAGGTCGTCACCTGGTACGACAACGAATGGGGCTACTCCGTTCGCACTGCCGACCTGGCCGCCCTGATGGCCAAGAGCCTCTAATCTTCGAACCCAACCCTGTGAAGGCTTCGGCCTTCACAGGGTCTCGGTGCAACCATGAACAAGAAAACCGTTCGCGACATTGATCTGCAGGGCAAGCGCGTCCTGATGCGCGTGGACTTCAACGTCCCGATGGACGAGACCGGAAAAGTAACCGACGACAAGCGCATCAAGGCGGCCTTGCCAACCATCCAGTACGTTCTCGAGCAGGGCGCCTCCCTGATCTTGATGAGTCACCTCGGCCGCCCCAAGGGTGGGCCGGATCCTGTCTTCAGCTTGAAGGCGGCCTCCGAGGTCCTGTCCGGCCATCTGGACCGGCCGGTCCAGATGGCGCCGGATTGCATCGGACCCGAGGTCGAGAAACTGGCCGCGGCCCTCAAGCCGGGCGATGTGCTGATGCTCGAGAATACCCGCTTCCATGCTGGCGAGGAGAAGAATGATCCTGACCTGGCCAGGCAGATGGCTGCCCTGGGCGACATCTACGTCAACGATGCCTTTGGCTCGGCCCACCGGGCCCACTCCTCGACCGAGGGTGTAGCCCGTTACCTGCCGGCTGTCTCTGGTTTCCTGATGGAAAAAGAGCTCGAATACCTGGGGCGCGCCACTGCCAACCCGGAGCATCCATACATTGCCATTCTGGGCGGCGCCAAGATCAGCGACAAGATCCTGCTGGTCGAAAATCTGCTTGCGAGGTGCGATCGCCTGATCGTCGGCGGGGGTATGGCCAATACCTTCCTGGCTGCCAGGGGGGTTGACATGCAGGACAGCCTGGTCGAGGAAGCTTCTCTCGAAACGGCCAGGGAAATCCTTTCCCGGCAGGCTGACAAGCTCATCCTGCCCGTGGATGCCGTCATCGCCGATAAGTTCGAGGCCGAAGCCGATTCACAGGTGGTGGATGTAGACCAGATACCGGCCGGCTGGCGGATGCTCGACGTCGGTCCCAAGACGCTGGCGCTGTACAGGCAGGCCCTCAGCGGGGCCAGGCTGGTCGTCTGGAATGGCCCGGTGGGTGTCTTCGAAATGCCAAAGTTTGCTGAGGGGACCTTCGCACTTGCCCGGTTGCTGGCCGAGTCCGATGCGACGACGGTCATCGGTGGCGGCGACAGTGCCAGCGCAGTGAAGAAGGCCGGCGTTGCCAAGCAGATGACCCATGTCTCCACCGGCGGCGGGGCCTCGCTCGAGTTCCTGGAAGGCAAGGAGCTACCTGGCGTGGCAGCTTTGAACGATAAGTAAGCATAATCCCTCTTCCCTTCGCCTGCTCCCCTTCCCCCCTCGTGGAAATGGGAAGGGGGCGGGGAAAGGGGTTGAAAGGAAGGGACGCCAATGTCATTCACCGTCGGAGAGACGGTCGGCCCGTATCGCATCGTGGAGCAACTTGGCCATGGCGGCATGGCGACGGTCTTCAAGGCCTATCATGCAGCCCTCGATCGCTATGTGGCCCTCAAGGTGCTCCACCCGGCTTTCATGGAAGATCCCAACTTCCTGGCGCGCTTTCAGCGCGAAGCCAAGCTGGTGGCCAGGCTCGACCATCCCAATATCGTCCCGATCTATGACTACGCCGAGCACGAAGGACGTCCCTACCTGGTGATGAAGTTCATCGAGGGCGAGACCCTCAAGGCGCGCCTGGGGCGCGGCCCACTTACGTCACCTGAAGTCGTCGCGATGGTCGCGGCGGTCGGCAAGGCGCTGGCGTATGCCCACAAGCACGGCATTCTTCATCGCGACATCAAGCCATCCAACGTCCTGATCTCCGCAACTGGCGATATTTACCTGGCAGATTTCGGCCTGGCGCGCATCGCCCAGGCGGGCGAGTCTACCCTGACCTCCGACATGATCGTCGGTACCCCGCAGTATATCTCGCCCGAACAGGCGATGGGCAAGAAGGACCTCGACGAAGGCACAGATATCTACTCGTTCGGTGTCATGCTCTACGAACTTGTGGTCGGTAAGGTTCCCTTCAGTGCCGACACGCCGTTCTCGATCATCCACGATCATATTTATACTCCCTTGCCGATGCCGAGGGCGGTCAATCTGACCGTCGCCCCTGACATCGAACGGGTGCTGCTCAAGGCGCTTGCCAAGGAACGGGCCGATCGTTACCCAGATGTTGCGGTGATGGTGGAAGCCTTTCAGCAGGCCTGGGCAGGTTCGACGCCTCCGGATCCGGCCAAAACCGCAACCTTCCCCGTGGCCGCCTCCCCTGAAGCGGCGACCATCCCGCCCGAGAGCATGCGGGCTCCGACCCCGACCCCGACCCCGGTCGGCCAGCTGGCGGTGGATTCGACCCCGATCCCGGTCGCGGCGGCGGATGCCACCGTTGTCCGGCCGAAACGCAGGATCCCCTGGATGTGGATAGCGATCGCGGTCATAGCCTTCCTGTGCTGCACTTTCACCTTCCTGGCCTTCCGCGGCAATCGTTTGCGCGACAGTGCAGATCTGCTGGTCGAAGCACGGGACAACAGCCCGGCCGTACTGGCGACAGCCGAATTGCCCGACAGGGATGTGCCTCCGGAAGCTGTGGAACAGGCTCTCGAGCGGATCGAGGCGAACCCTGACGATCCCAACGCGTATTTGCAGCTTGCCCATGCAAACCTGGATCTGGACAGGACCGAGGAGGCCCACCAGGCCTTGTCGAGTGCCCAGGAGGTCAGCGAAGACCCGGCCTTTTTCTGGGATGCCTGCAGGCAGCTGGCCGAACGCCAGGAATGGCTGATGGCCGCCCGGATGTGTGTCGATGCGGGCACCCTGATGATCGACGATGAAGAAGACATTCCTCCTGATATGCGCACCTTGCTTCATGAGGTGATCTACAAGGCCGCCAAGGATCCTGTGTCTCCCGACTATTTCGAGGCCGATGATATCGCCTATGTCGACGAGGCCATGGCTTACGTTGCCCAAACACGCTATCTGTTCTATTCTGGCGACCACGAGCAGGCCTGGACCTTGCTGGAAGAGTTGAACACTGTCAAGCCGGGGATGCCCGAAACGCTCCTGCTGCAGGCTGAATTCCATGCCATGGCGGAGCCGCAGCAGCCAGGCGAAGCCCGTCGGGCGATCGATGCCCTGATGGGAAATCCAGGTCTGGATGAGTGGATGCGCCTCGAAGCGGAATACATTCTCACACTTCTCCCCTAGGAAAATATCATGCGAACACCTTTCGTTGCTGGCAACTGGAAAATGAATAAAACTGTCGCCGAGGCGCGCACACTGGTCTCAGAGATGGTCAAGTCCCTGCGGGAAGTGCAGGGTGTGGAAAAAGTGCTCTGCCCGCCGTACATGGCGTTGTTCCCGGTTTCGGCCCTCTTGCAGGGCAGCGAGATTGGCCTGGGTGCTCAGAACCTGTTCTGGGAAGAGAAGGGCGCTTACACCGGCGAGGTCGCACCTGGAATGGTGGCTGAGTTCTGCCAATATGTCATCATTGGGCACTCTGAGCGCCGGGCTTACTTCGGCGAGACCGACGAGTCGGTCAACAGGAGGCTCGATGCCGCCCGAATCGCCGGCCTGATCCCGATCGTGTGTGTTGGCGAAACCCTCGATCAGTACGAAGCTGGTCTGACGGCCGAGGTCGTTGGGCGCCAGGTGCGTGAAGGCCTGCAAGGCCAACCAGCCGAGTTCGTTTCCAAGATCGTTGTCGCCTATGAACCGGTCTGGGCGATCGGCACCGGGCGGGCCTCGTCGGGCGAGAATGCCAATGCCGTTGTGGCCGACGTCATCCGGCCGGCCCTGGCAGACCTGTACGGCACTGAGGCTGCTCAGTCGATCCGGGTGCTGTACGGCGGATCGGTGACCGCCGGCAACGCTGTCGAGTTCTTTTCCCAGCCCGACATCGATGGCGCCCTGGTCGGCGGGGCAAGTTTGAAACTGGATGAGTTCTCCGCCATCGCCCGGGCGGCGGCGGGCTAGTCCCCAACCTGCAGACGCAGACGACAGACCCCGGTTTGTCGTCTGCGTTTTTCCTCCCCCAACCCGATGCTGGCAGCCTTTGATGGTCTCTTCTGGCTGGTGCTGATGCTTGTGCCGCTGATCTTCCTGCAGCGGCTGCTGCACCGCGAGATCCAGATCACCTTCCTGCTCCTGACCCGCCGTCCCGGTATGACCCAGGTCATGTTTGCCCTGCTCTTCTTCCCAGGGGTGGTGCTGCACGAACTCAGTCACTTTGTCATGGCGAAACTGCTTGGCATGAAGACGCGTGGATTTTCATTGATTCCACAGGCCACCCCGGAAGGCCGGCTGGTGCTGGGGTACGTCGAGATGGTCTCGGGCGGCGTGTGGCGCGACGCCCTGGTTGGGATCGCCCCTTTGATCAGCGGGTCCCTGTTTGTGGCCTACGTTGCCACGGTCCACCTGCACTTGTCGACGCTGTGGGATTTTATCCGGGCCGGCTATTGGGAATTGTTCTGGAGAGGATTCGGCATTTTGCCGACGCTGCCCAATTTCTGGATCTGGTTCTACCTGACCTTCACGGTCAGCAGCACAATGCTGCCCTCGGCCTCCGACCGCCACGCCTGGTCTCCGATTGGAATCGGGGTCGGGGTGCTGTTGGTCCTGGCGGTGCTGGCCGGCGCGGGCCCGTGGATGCTGGCCAACCTGGCGCCGCCGATCAACACCTTCCTTGAGGCCCTGGCGGTCATCTTTGGCCTGAGCGCCGGGTTCCACCTGTTGCTGCTTCTGCCGTTCGCCCTGCTGCACCGTATCCTGACCGGCCTGACCGGCCTGGATGTGGGGGAATGAGGCCACATGTCCACCGAGTGCCTGCTTTTCTGCATTGCTTTGCTGATCGCCGGCATGTTCCTGGCCTTCTGGCGGACGCTGGTTCTGGAGGGGGAACGCCGGGCGAGCAGGGTGGCGCTGGTCGCTGTCCTGGGCAGCCTGCCTTTCTTCGGCGCCCTGACCCTCCCCGAACCCTTCCAGGCGGCGTTGTTGTCGGTCTTCTTCCTGGTTGCCGTGGTTTTCTTGGGATTGTACTTCCTGCCGCTTGGCCGTATGGACCCCGGGGATGAGGTGCCCAAAACCCGCTTTGACGAGCGCGACACGATGTTTGCCCGGGACCGCCTCAGGCAGGGCAGCCCGGAGTTCGAAGCCTACTACCGGATGCGCCCCGAGAACCGGGCCAGGGACGATGCCTTCCGGGCTCTGCCCGGCCTGCTGGCACCGGATGCACGCTTCGCCGACCCGGATCTGTTCGCTTCGCCGGAGGCCTCATTTTTCCTGACCGAAGCTCTGCACCCGGCGGTTGACGGCCCGGTGGCGGAAAAGCAGTCCACGCTCGACCCGGAACAGATGACCGCCTACAGCAAGGACCTGGCCCGCTACTACGGCGCCCTGGAGGTCGGGGTGGCCGAGACACAGCCTTATCATGTCTATTCGCATGTCGGACGCGGGAAGGGGACATGGGGTCAACCGATCGAAGGCGAATACCGCTACGCCATCGCCCTGACGGTCGAGATGGAGCACGCCATGGTCGCCGCGGCTCCTGGGGCGGCGACGGTGATGGAGTCGGCCCGCCAGTATGTCGAGGCGGCCCGGATCGCCGTGCAGCTGGCTGCGGCGCTGCGGGCCCTCGGTCATCCGGCCCGGGCGCACATTGACGGCCACTACCGGGTCATCGCCCCGCTGGTCGGACGCGATGCCGGCCTGGGCGAACTCGGCCGGATGGGCCTGCTGATGACACCCCGCCACGGGCCGCGGGTTCGGATCGCGGTCGTGACCACCGAGGCGGCGCTTGTCCCGGATGGGCGCAGGCCCGATCCCGCGCTGCTCGATTTCTGTACGATCTGCAGGAAGTGTGCCGAGTGCTGCCCGGCGGATGCCATTCCCGACGGGCAGCGGGAGGAAATCGATGGGGCCTTGCGTTGGCGGATCGATTCGGACGCCTGTTTTCACTACTGGAATATCATCGGGACCGACTGTGCCCGCTGCCTGTCCGTCTGCCCATATGCTCACCCGACCGGTCCATTCCACGACCTGATCCGCTACGGGATCGCTCGTTCGGGCTTCTTCCGCCGCCTGGCCAGGTGGATGGACGACCTGTTCTACGGAAAAAAACCCGCCCCGCACTCCGCGCCCCGCTGGACGCGGGTACGCTGACAGAGTGATTCGGGCCGGGCTGGGTGGCTACAGGTGTTTGAGGATGTGTTGTTGGGTGATCGGTCCTTGATGGATATGGATCTGATCGGGGGAGGTCTATTTCTGATCCTGGGTTCTCTTCTTGGAGGCTCCGCTCAACCAATCCTTGATCTTCGCACCGAGTGTTTTCTGACCTCTCAGTTGGGCCGTGATGGCCCAGAAGGTGATTCTTTCACCGCAATCGCAGACCAGGAAACTCGACCCGAGATTTTCTTTCTTTGCCGCGGCCTCGATCAATTCATGATTGGCAATGGTCTTCTTGCAGCTGGGACAGGTGATGTAATTTTCCATCTTGGATTCCTTCCAAGGACGCGGCCTGAAACCGATGAAGTAAGGCAGCAGGCACCTGGGCACAGACTATCAGATTGAGTATAGCACAGATTGCTTTTTCTGACTCTTCTGCAAGAACTCGTGCTTTTTTATCAAGAGGCACCTGATTTATGAAAATGTAATGTCCTTCTACCGTTTTTCTGGCGCACAAACCGGCAGCCGAATCTGGCGCAAGCGGGCCGAAATATGTGCTTTTTGACAATATCTGGATACTACTCAAAACATGCAATGGGACTTTCGTTGTGCAAAAATCAGGAATGTTGCCAGATTTCTCGTTGCGAAGAGAGTTTTAGGCGTCTTTCCGTCGCTCCCCGAAGCTACCGGCTTTCGCCGGGTTCCATTCCCTTCAAGATCATCCGGGCGTCCAGCGCAGCGCAGCCGTCCTGCTCAGGGAAGACACGCAGCGGGTTGATATCGAGCTCCTTGATCTCGGGGAAATCAACCAGCAGCTGCGATAGGCGCAGCAGGGCTTCGACCAGGGCCTCGATATCCGAGGCACGGTGGCCGCGAGCACCTTTCAGGATCTGGACCCCGCGCAGGCTCGCGACCATCTCGCGCGCCACGCTATCCGAGATCGGTGCCACGCGCACGACCACTTCCTCGAAGATCTCGACGAAGATCCCACCCAGGCCGACCATCACTACCGGGCCGAACTGCGGGTCCTGCCGGCCCCCGAGGATCAACTCCTGCCCACCGGTGATCATCGGCTGGACCAGGACGCCGTCGAGTCTGGCATCCGGATAAGCCTGGTGGATGCGGGTCAGCATGTCCTCGTAGGCCTCCGCCACGGCGGAACCGTTGCGCAGGTTCAACTGGACCCCGCCCACGTCCGACTTGTGCGAGATCTGTTCGGCGATGATCTTGATCGCCACCGGGTAGCCGAGCTTCTCGGCTGCCTGGCGGGCCTCCTCGACCGTCGCAGCGGCGACACTGCGCACGGTCGGGATGCCGTAATATTCCAGGATCTCAAGCGATTCCGAAAGCAGCAGGTCGCGCCTCTCGTGCTTCGCCGTCCCGATCCGGGCCTCGGCAGACGGGCGGTCGACCTTGAACTCTGGGATGGCGTCCTGCATTCGCGCCTCTTGCGACCGGGCATAGGCGTGACTCATCTCCAGGGCCCGGATTGTCTCGACCACCTGGGTGAAGATCGGGAAGGAGTAGGTCTGTTTGAGGTGGGCGACCTCCTGGGCCGAGGCCGAGATGTAATAGGTTACGGGCTTGCCGGTCGCCTCGACCATCTTCATGATCCGTTCGAGCAGCTCGCGACTGGCAAGGTTCTCGGCGGGCGAGAGGGCGGTCTGCAGGAAGATGACCCCGTCCACGCTGTCCAGCTGAAGGGTCTGCTCGACGATCTGGGCGTAGACGTCCAGGTCGAAAAGGTCGCCCAGGTCGAGCGGGTTGGTCAGGCGAATGACTGAGGCCCGGAAATGTTTCTCGATCTCGCGCAGGAAGCTCTCCGGGAAGGGGGCCAGGTTGAATCCCGTGAGTTCGCAGGCGTCGGCAGCGATGACGGCGTGTCCTCCCGAGCGGGAGATGACAGCCAGGTTCTTCCCCTTCATGGGCGGCATCGCCAGCACCTTCAGGCTGTTGCCCAGGGTGGTGGCATCGTGGACCCGCAGGATGCCCGCCTGGTGGAAGGCGGCCTCGACGACTCTGTCGTTGCTGGCCAGTGAGGCGGTGTGGGACATGGCGATCCGCTGCCCCAGCGAACTGGTGTTGGATTTGAAGGCCAGGATCGGTTTGGTCGAACGACGGGCGATCTCCATCAGGCGCCGGCCGTCGCGGATGCTCTCCAGGTACAGGAAGATCAATTCTGTGCCCTCGTCGTCGATCAGGTACTCGAGCAGGTCCTCGGCGTTGACGTTCTGCATATTGCCCAGCGAGGCGAACTTGTTCAGCCCCAGACCCTCGTTGGTCATCAAATTCAGGACGCTCATCCCCACCCCGCCTGACTGGGCCAGCATCGAGACCTTGCCCGGGCGGACGGATTTTTGCAGGCGCGGGAAGGGCACACACAGGCCGTTTTCCATGTTGATCACCCCGATGCAGTTTGGACCGACAAAGCGGATGCCATATTTTTCGGCCACCTGATCGATTTGCTGCTCGATCTTGCGCCCGCTCTCGTCGTACTCGCGGAATCCGGCGGTCTCGATGATCACCCGGCGGATTCCTTTCTGCCCGCATGCCTCCAGGATGCCCGGCACGGTCGGAGCCGGGGTCAGGATGACAGCCAGGTCAACAGGGTCGGGAATGTCGGTGACTGCATGGTAGATGCGGCGGGTCTCGATCACGCCACCCCCCGGGCCGACGGCGTAGACGATGCCGCCGAAGCCGTACTCGACCAGGTTACCGACGATGTTGCGGCCCAGGTTGGTCGGTTTCTCCGAGACCCCGATGACGGCCACGCTTCCCGGGTAGAAGATCTTCTCCATGGGTTTCTCCTGAACGTATTTCCGGATCTTTTGGGATCCCGACCCAGCAAGGCTGGACGGGTCTATAGAATGGAATGCAATTCGGATAGGGTGCGGATCTCGTAGGTAACCGTCAGGTCCGGATCGGGCGGCACGCCCTGCGGGTTGTACCAGCAGATAGCGACCCCGAAGTCGACGGCGCCGCGTACGTCCGAGGACAGGCTGTCGCCGATCATCAGGGCCCTCTCTCTGGGCGGGTTCCCGATCATCCGGAATGCGGCCTCAAAGTAGGCCCGGTTGGGCTTGGTGGCCCCGACCTCCTCCGAGATGACCAGCGCATCGAAACAGGCCTCGATCGACGAACGCCCCAACCGGCCGCGCTGGACGCGCGATACGCCGTTGGTCAGGATCGCCATCCGGTATGACCGGCTCAGGGTCCTGACCAGCTCTTCGGCCCCATCGATGAGGATGGCCTGCTCGGAGAGATGATCCATGTAGCGTTCGTTCCAGGTGCACGGGTCGCCTGGCAGGCCGAGTTCGTTCAGCAGGGCGGTGAAGCGCTGCGTTTTCAAGCCCTCCATGTCCACCAGGCCCTGTTCGAATTTTTTCCAGAAATGGTCATTGATGCGGTGGAAGCGGGCCAGGGTAGCAAGCCCAAAGGGCTGATCCTTCTCCCGGAAAGTCGCCTCCAGGGCGCACCTCGCCCCGGCCTGGTAGTCGAAGAGGGTGCTGTCGGCGTCAAAGAGCAGCCAATCGTATTGCAACCCATCCTGATGGGAAGAGATGGGCCGGTCCTTACGCATCCTTGATCAGGCCCCCGTGGTAGACCAGTTCGTAGGCAAGTTCGCTGTTCTTCCGGATGGTCTCCCGGCCGTGGAAGCGGGTCACGTCGCCTTCGTTTCCATCTGTGTAGACAAAACCTGCGTGGAGGTATTCGAACCCGCCCAGGAAGCGACCCTCGATGTACATCTGCGACAGGCTGGCCTTGATGACCTGACCGGTCTGGGAGGGCGTGATCAATTCGGGATCGAGGATGTAGCCATAATAGTTCATCGCCCAGACCGGGCGTCCGTTGTGGAAGACGACCTCCTCGCCGATGAAGTCGCGCCCGCCAAAGTAGCTATCCAGGTACGACCATTCGCCGTCGGTAAAGCGCAGGTCGTGCGAACCGGGGCGGCAGGCCGGGGCGGGAGCCCCGTCCCCGACGTAGGTGGCAGCCTTGGCGCGTACGATGAAGGCCTCCAGGGCCGGAATCCTGTTGTCACTGCTCATTTTGGAACCTCTCTTTCGGTCATCTAGGCCGGCGTCCCAAACCAGGAGCATTCTGCCTGGTCTTTACGCTGGCGATCTTGTCGGACATTGTCTGGTCCCGGTCGGTGCGTGTGCCCACCTTGATCTCAGTATGGATGCGCGGCACACCCATGGCGTGCAGGGACTCGTGGCAGCGGCGGATGGCGTCGAAGACGGCCTCCCATTCACCCTCGATGTTAGTGCCGTTGGCGTGCAGCTGGCAATGCAGGCCGCAGTCAGACAGCACCTGCTCGCAGACGGCGATGTACTCTGAAAGCGAGATGCCCACTCCAAGCGGAACGACGGTCAGGTCGGCGATTACTTGCATCAGTCCTCCTAGAAAAGGAACGGCAGGAACCGGCGGGTGGTAAGCATGTACTCTTCATACTGTGGACCGAAGAAACGGATGCACTCGGCTTCGTCCGCCCGGGCGGTCAGGACCAGGAAAAGCGTCGCGGCGGTGACCAGGATAGCCCCCCAGATGCCTGGCTGCTTGAAGAAGATGCCCCAGGCCAGCAGGAGCAGCGAACTATAGAGCGGGTGGCGGATATACTGGAAGATGCCGGTCGTGACCAGGCGAGTGGTCTTTTCGAAGGCCAGCAGGTTGGGGTCGCCCTCCCGCAGTTCGCCCGGTTTCCCGGTCTGCTTCAGCAGGATCGTGCCCCACACGACCGGGACGATGCAGGCGGTCAGCAGTACCCAGGCGATGATCTGGTACCAGGCCAGCGGGTTCAGCAGCCAATAATCAATGTTGAGAAGAAACAGGGCCAGGATCGCCTCCCAGGCGAAGAAGCGGAAGAACCCGTGCGCGTCCGGATCCCGCAGTGCAGTCCGCGAGATGGAGGCCAGCCATGCAGTTACGATCGCAAAGACAATGATTCTCCAGAGCATTCCGTTCTTGCTCCTTCCCGGGCGCGGTTGATTTCTTTAGCCGGTCCCGAACTGCCGGTCGCCAGCGTCGCCCAGCCCGGGGAGGATGTAACCCTTCTCGTTGAGACGATCGTCCACTGCGGCCAAATAGATGGGGACATTCGGGTGGGCAGCCTGCAGGGCGCCGATCCCCTCCGGGGCGCCGATCAGTCCGACGAACTTGATTTTCTTGACCCCCCAGCGCTTGAGGATGTCGACCGTGGCGACCGCCGACCCGCCGGTGGCCAGCATCGGGTCCAGGACCAGGCAAACCGAGACGGTCGGCTCGATCGGCAGCTTGTTGTAATACTGCACCGGCTGGAGGGTCTGCTCGTCGCGGTAAAGGCCGATGTGCCAGACCTCGGCGGTGGGGATCAACTCCCAGATCCCCTCGACCATGCCTAACCCGGCGCGCAGAATCGGGACCAGGCCGATCTTCTCCTGAAGTTCTTTTCCGTTCATGCTGGTTAGAGGTGTCTGGACCACCTTGGGGATGGTGAGCAGGTCGGCAGTGGCTTCGTAAGCCAGCAGCCCGGCGATCTCGCGCACCAGTTCACGGAACTTCTTCGGGTCGGTGTTCTTGTCGCGCAGACGACTCAATTTGTGGGCTACGAGTGGATGGGTGGAAGCGAAAATGGTCGACATAAGCCCTCCAGCGTTAAATTTTCCCTATTATACCTTGCCGGATGGCTTGACGATTCGGTCATTAATAGAGTATTCTAGACTTGGAATGGGATTACATATATTCGTCGTCGATGATAATGAAGTCAACCTGACGCTGGTGGCCAAGATCATGGAGATGGAGGGCTATCGCGTCACCACCGCCTGCTGTGGACAGGAAGCCCTGCAGGGTTTCATTCAGTTCCAACCCGATCTGGTGGTCCTGGACGTCAACATGCCGGACATTGATGGTTTCACTGTCTGTAGGCGCCTGCGTGAACCCCCGATCAATGCGACCGTTCCCATCATCATGTTATCTGCCACAGCCGAGGAGAGCGATCGCCGCCAGGCATTGAATTCCGGGGCCAATGACATGATCTCCAAGCCATTCGATATGGAGGATCTGCGCGACCGGATCCGTTCTCTTGTCGGATGAGGTTTAATCTTGTGACTCGTAAGAACTGGCAGCCTCCGGGCTGCCAGTTTTTGATGGGGCTTGACAACCGCAACGATCTGCTTACTCGGTGAAGGCTACCGTGGCAATTTCGTGCGGCTTGACCTTGAAGGCCACGCTGTCGTTGGCCTCCAGGCCCAGAAGTTCGATCCGCTCCTCGCTCAGCATACAGCGTTCAGGGCTGCGGAGGCGCCGCCAGGGCTTGAGGGTGGCGTAGATATCTTCCCCTCCAATGTTGTAGCCGCGCACCAGCCAGCCGCGCCCGTCCTCGGTGTGCTTGACGGCGCTGACGACGAAGGTGCGTGGACTGCTCTCGACGAAGGCCATCCGGGGGGCCAGCAACCCGGAGTGGATCCCGGTGGCCATTGCCCGCAGCGGGAGGTCGAAGGCATAGGCCTGTTCGAAAGTCTCCCGCCAGGTTCCGGCGTGGGGGATGACCGCATACGCAAAGGTCCAGCTGCCCGGCATCTGGCCTCCAGGTGTCTCGAGGCTCGGACCAGCGTGAGCCTTACGGGTGACGAAGTCATCGCGTGACAGCCAGTCGACGCAGCGCAGCAGGGTGATGGCGATCTCGGAATTCCCGTCGGGCTGCTGCCGAACCTCGACCTCGGGCAGGCCGCGGTTGGCGATCATCAGCCCGCGTGTACCGTCGCTGATCGAGGTGAAGGCTCTTTGCGGAACCTCGGGGCGAGGTTGCTCGATCCAGGTCTCATCGGACTCCGGAACGCCGACTTTACGGCGTACGACTTCGAAATGGCCGTCGTGGTCAGCCTCCTGGACCGCGAACGGAGCCGGGAAATGGACCCGCAGGCGGTGATCGCGTGCCTGGTTGTCGATCGTGGTTTCTAGATCCAGCCGTGCGACACCGCTGTGCAGCGTTGCACGGGTGACGATCGGCAGGGTCACTGTCCGGGCAGCGCGACGCTGTCGATCGGGCGCCAGTCCCGTGGGAATCTCAAGCTGCAAGGTCACCTCCAGCGTCTGCTGGACCGGGCCGCGCTGGATACGCACCCCGGAGAAGCTGGCCGGTAGCAGTTGGTCGTGGGCTGGCGGGGAATAGTTGTATTCGTCGCCGCAGTCGCCGCCGTCGACAAAGCGGTTCAATCCGCGGCAGGTTGCCCCGTTGCGCTTGTCGTGGAGCGTCAGGGTGCCGTCTTTATGGGCCTCAGCTCGCAGGAATTCGTTCTCGATGACATAGGGAGGTTTGTCCTTTGGCTTGCGGGAGGCCAGTTTTTCGATCAACGGGAAGCGGACCAGGGGCAGCAGGGCTCGGATCAAGGGGCTGGTGCGCTGCGGGGCCGTGTCCTGGGCCGGGTGCGGCCGTAACCAGAATGTCCGCAGGCCCAGGCCGGGCACCTCGGGAGCCGTGAATACGATCCGGGTGGCGGCGGCGGAAACGCCTCTGATCTGATATTGCTTGATCGAAGGGTCTGTCGCCTGGGCCTCGACCTGCTCGACTGCTGCCTGCCAGGCGATCCGATTGGGTTCGCCCTGCTCGGCCAGGACCGCATCGACATAGACGATATCGCCTTCGCGGCGGATGTGCAGGTCCTGGAAAACCAGCCCGGCGACACGCCCGTCGTGGATCGAGGCCATGCTGGCCCGGAGCACCTTGGGCGTCATGCTTAGGTTGATGATCTCCCGTGATCCCAGGCCGCGGGTTTGGCAGGGGAGCGGGGTCCCGTCTTCATCGACCAGGTCGAAGCTGCCCACCTTGGCGGGTAGCTGGGTGGTGGCCTCGACGAGGTCGGTGCGGGTGTGCCCGCACGGGTTGAAGACGACCAGTGCAGCCCCCCCGGCCCGACCGGCAGTATTCACATTTTCGGCCAGGGTCGTCAGGCTCTGGCGGGTGAGTTCCTCGCCGATCTGGTCGACCTGGTCGAAGCGGACTTTCATCTCTTCATGCACCTGGTCGATTGAGCAGCCGCAGATCGAGTCATGGGGGTGGTTCTCCATCAGCAGACGCCAGGCCTGGCGGATGACTCCCTCCGGCCGGCGCAATCCGCCTTCTGCCCGCGGGCCGCCGCCCTCGGTGACGAGCGTGGCAAATGTACTGAAAGGTTCGACCCACTTCTCGAGCAAATTCTCGCAGGCGTGGTTGCGCTGTTTGATCCACATGCGGGTCGAGAGCACGCCTGGCAGCAGATGGTGCTTCTTTGGATCGCGCAGTTCACCGACGACAGTCGGGATCTGGGCCTGCAGCAGGGCACCTTGAACGGCAGTCAGGTAGTTGGCCAGGGTGGAGTGGACCAGTACATCTCCGTCGAGCTGGCCCTCGCAGGCGGAGATGGCGGCGCTGGTTCCGGGCGGCGGTTCCATGTGGTCTGTGCCATGCATCAGCAGCAGGTGCGGGGCGGCGGCATGCGGGGCCAGGTTCTCGCGCAGCCGGCCGACTTCGGCGATGAACTGGGCGTGGTCCTGGACCGGCAGGCTGGCGGCATTGTCGTAGCCATCGCGCAGGTAAGCGGTGAAAACCCGTGCTCCGTTGGGGGCCTGCCACCACAATTCGACCGGTTCGTCGGACAGGCCGCGCCGGAAAGCGGCGGTGACGATGCCGAAACCGTTCAGGATCTGCGGCATCTGGCCGATGTGCCCGAAGGGATCCGGGATATATCCGACCCGCATTTTAGGGCCGAAGCGGCGGCAGGTCCGTTCACCTTCCAGCAGGTTGCGGATCGTGGCTTCCGGGCTGACCAGGAATTCGTCGGGCAGGATATGCCAGGGCCCGATGATCAGCCGCCCAACACGCACCAATTGGCGCAGAGCGTCTTCACGCTCGGGGCGCATCTGCAGGTAATCGTCCAGAACGATCGTTTGCCCGTCGAGCATGAAGAACTGGAAGCGGGAGTCCGCTTCGAGGATCTCGAGCAGGCCGTCGATCAGATGGACCAGCTTGAGACGGAACTGCTGAAAGGGCAGGTACCATTCGCGGTCCCAGTGGGTGTGAGAGACAAGGTGAAGTGTGCGCATAGTTATCCTCTCGTGAGTTGGCTGAGGATGGCTCCCCAGTGTTTGAACAGCAGCAGGTGCCCTTCATCGGGCAGGAGGGTGAGTCGCGCGCCGGGGATGCAGGCGGCAAGGTGGCGGCCCATGCCGGGTGGAACCAGGTTGTCGGCCTCGCCATACCAGAGCTGGACGGAGGTCCTGATCTCGGTGAGGTCGAAGCCCCAGGGGCGGCAAAGCAGGCGTGCCTCCCAGGCCTGGCCGCGGGTCCCCTGGCGCAGCCCTTCGGAAGTGCTCCGCAGGCAGACCTCACGGACCTCGGGCTGGTCCCACAGAAGCTGGTCGGCGGGTGGGCGGCTCTTCTGGCCGCGCTCCATGATCGCCAGTGGGTCCCGGTGGCCCCGGCGGTAGAAGGCCCAGTTGAGCAGCCACCACAGCGGCCAGGGGATGCAGCGACCGAGGCGAAAGCCCATTTGATTGACCGGTTCCATTCCCGCGATCGCTCCACGGGCATCCAGCGGGCCGACTCCACACAGGCTGGCCAAGGCAGTCACCCGGTCTGGAAGGGCATGGGCGCAGGCCAGCAGGTAGGGTCCACCGCCGGAGTGGCCGCAGACGGCAAAACGATCCAAATTGAGAAAATCGGCAAGTTGGGCTATGTCTGCTGGCCAGTCGAGGATGCGACGGTCGGGTTGGAAGGTCGAGAGTCCAAAGCCGGGCCGGTCACAGCAGATCAGGCGGACGTTCTGCTGGGCTGTGATCCTGTCGGGCGGACGGAAGACACGTGAACCGGGGAGGCCGTGAAAGAAAATGACCGGCCTTCCTTGGAGGGCTCCATATTCAGCGCAGGCCAGGATGCGGCCATCGCTCAGTCGAAGGGTCAGGTGAGAAGCAGTCATGAAGTCAGGTCAGGATGCTGGTGAGTTGCATGGCACCTGTGCGGCGAACTCGAAAGAGAGTTCCTTGGCAACCACGGCCGGCTCGGGCCAGTATTTCTTCGTGCAATTTGGCAGGATGCCACGGGTCTCACTTTGGGTTTCCCGGCCGTCCGTCGCCCGCCAGTGGGCGGCGGACTGGGAAGCCCTCTTCTTCTCTGGTGAAGCGGTGATCTTTCGCAGCACCCAACGCCTGTCCGATCTCGAGAACAGACTGAAAATGGCCTCGGTCTCGTAGACCATACCGCGTTTGCCGAGGGTGGCCAGGCCCTGGGTACAAGGGCACAGATGCGGGCCAGGTTCTTGGCGCTGGGGTCGCAAGCGTGCTCCTGCCTGAGGGCCCGGGCCGTCTTGCGGGCCCTCCGCCACCCAAAGCGGTCCAGGGTGGGTTGGGCGCGCCACTGCAGGTTGAAGAGGGCAACCGCGAAGTGCTCGGGCACCCGCTTGCCAGGTTGTTTCAGGAGGGAGGGTTTCCCGACCCGCCTCTGGCCGTGAAGGACCAGGATGAGCCCGGCAACCTGCCCGGCAGTGCTGTTCCTGACCCGCTCGAAGAGGTCCTCCCTCCCGAAGAACATCCTGGTCTCAGTGACTGGTGCGCCGGCGCGATAGGGGTTGAGGCAGTCTTTGTTCATGGGACCTCGCATCGAAATCTGCTCGCCTTCCACTCCAGCACTGCCTGCGGCATGTTTCCACTAAGACTATATCATAATATTAATGCGAGAGTTTGACCTCCTCTTCCGGTCGCGCCATCATCCCAGGAGTGCTTCAGGCAAAACAAAACCGGCTGAGGAGGATTCCCGGGGAAGCAAGATCCGTCCAGGGAACGCTGCCAGTCCGAATGACTTGAGCGTAATCCAACCATCGTCGAGATTAAGTCTTCAATTCTGCCGGATTTCCCTGCTCTTGCCCTTTGGCGATTTCAATCGACTGCACGGGGACAAGGTTAATGAAGAAGATTGCCAGCGATTGGGTAGGAGTCAGGCCATAGGGTGACGGCTTCTGACCCCGGAGGCACCTTTCACAAGCATTGATGATGGATCGGATTGGCCAGATAGGGTTCTACCGGGTCTTCTGCGCAGAAGACGAAGGGTGGCAGGATGTATGAGAAAACAGAGAAGAACCCCGGGAACGCCGCGATGAAAAGCAAGATGGCCGCGAAGATCCTCAATAAAGCTCCTGTCGTTGGTTTCTCGATTCGTTTCTTCACGCCGGCATGGCGATGAACTTTGCCTATAACCTGACCTTTTCTTGCGTCAGAGTCAGGGCTTCTTCCATTGCAGGAGGGCGATTGTTGATCGGGAACCGACCATGCAGAGGGCTGAGGCGCGCCCCGAGCGCTGACGAGGCCCAGGCCACCCAGGCCAGCGGGCGGACGAAGCCGGTCAGGTCGGCGGCCAGCTTAAGCTCCGCCAGGGTGGCATCATCCCAGCCGCCGAACAAGCCGTACAGGAACATGAAGACCGGGAAGGACGGCAGGACACCGATGAAGAAGATCAGCACGCTCGAGATCTGGTCGGCCTGCCAGAGATAGCCGGTCAGCCAGCGCAGGAGCGTCCAGTGGGTCGCACCGGCCAGCAGGGGAGCGGCCAGGGACTGCCAGAAGTAGAAGCGCTGGGGGTAGCAGAGCCGGTGATTGACAAAGTAGGCGACGATGTCCTTGGTCAGCAGGCCGATGAAGTAGGCGATGATCAGGCCCAGGATCTGGAAGCGCCCCACCAGGACCAGCGCCAGGACGATGCGGATGACCTGCTCTCCGAACACCAGCAGGGACTTCAACTGCGGCCGGTTCGAGCCAAGCTGGACCTGGTCCCCGACCCATGAAGGGTACTGGATCGCGCCCCAGATTGCCAGCGGGATGACGTACAGCGCCCCGCGGGCGAAATCCGGGCCGGAGGCGCCCAGGATGAAACGGTCGGCAACCGCCAGCAGGACCGCTCCCAGGAAGGCTGAGATCGTCCCACCGTACTTGTACATCATTGCTGAATAATACTGCGCCAGGATGCGCCTGCCGGTTGAGATGGCCTCCGAGATGGAAGCCATGGCTCCGTCAAAGAGTGTGGCGATGACCTGGAAGGCAAAGACGAAGTTCTGGGCCAGGCCCCAGTTGCCCCAGATCTCGGCATAATTGATCAGGCGGGCCTGGGTGATGGCGATCTCGGCTGCCTGCCCGGCAGCCCAGGCCAGCGAGCCGAGCATGCCGAAGATTCCGAAACGGAAGCCGGTCTTGATCGTGTCCCAGTCGAAATGGGCCAGGAACAGGATGCGTACGTTGAAGCCGATGCGACGATAGAGCCCCAGGCCGAGCAGGAAGGTCAGCAGTTCAGCGGCGTAGGCGGCAATCCCCAGGCCAAGCAGTCCGCCCATCGCCGATCCGAAGACCGGGTGGGACCGGCCCCAGGCGAACATGATCCCGACGAAGAGCGGCTGGACGACCATCGGGATGATCGTCAGCATGATGTCCAGCAAGCGTGAGTAGTCCAACCGCTGCAGGCCATTGAATGAATGCCGGAAGATCTGGAAGAAGCCGGGCAGCTGGATCAGGGCATGGATGATGACGCTCCAGGCGTAAAGAGCGTAAGCCGAATTGGGAGCCAGGGTGCTGGCGACCGCCACGACCAGGGCAACCTGGACAGCTCCCGAAAGCGCCTGCCACCAGATGAACATCTGCCCGTACTTGATGCCCCGCTTCGGATCGTGGACCCGGTACTCCGCCAGGAATTTGATGTACGCTTCGCTGGTGCCCAGGTCGAAGAACTGCCAGGCCAGGGCGAAGAACTGCACCACCCGGTTCCAGATGCCCAGCGCCTGGGCAGATGGCAGGATGTAGACCGGCAGGACCAGGTTCTGATAGATGATCAACGGGATGAACATGACCAGCCCAAGCATCAGGGCCACCAGGAAACCAGAGAGCGGGCGGTGGAAGCCGACCTGCTCCCATTCCGTCCCCCCTTCCCGTGCCTCGAACTTCGCCCGGTCGGCGACGATCTCGTCGAGCGCCTCAGGGTGCTTCAGGCTGTAGCGGCGGACCAGGAGGAAAGCGGCGGCCGCAGTGGCCAGGGTCAGCACCAGCAGCCCGAAGATCAGGTTCCGCTCGAAGGCGTGTGGGACCGGTGAGGCCGGGTAATCGGCGAAGGAGAGCGGCATCCGCCCGGCGGCGCGTTCGACCAGGTGGTAGATCAGGTAGTTGAAGTAGGCCCACTCCTGGATCTGGTGGTTGTAGGTGATCTCAGCCCCGGTTTGTGGATCGATCCCGGTGGTCAGGAAGGCGTTGAATACGAAGACCTGCCCGCCCGCTCCGGACCACAGCACCCATCCATCGTCCTCGTAGGTGGCGACCAGCGGCTGGAGCGAGGATAACGGGGTGAGGACTTCGAAGCGGTTGCGCACCTGCGGAGCCCCGTTCCAGATCACCTCCCGGACGAGCGGGTCCTCCAGGGGGAGTTCGACCAGGCTGACGGCGTCATCACGCGCTTCGAACGTGACCGGGATGCCGGTCGCCCTTTCGACGGCTTCCGCCGTCAGGTCCGGGCCGAGCACCAGGATCAGCCCCGCGCCGCGTTCGCGTTGTGCCGCGATTAATTCCGGGTCTGGGATGACGCCGTTCAGGACGAGCACATCGGCCGCAGCCGGCTCGTCTACCAGGTCGTAGCCAGCCAGATCGAGGGCCGTCTGCACCCCTCCCGGCGGGCCGGCATAATAGACGCGCAGGGTGTCCTGCGCGGCAGCGGGCGTGACGAGGACGAAGAGCAGGACGATCACGAGCACAGGCAGGACGATTTTACGCATGCGGCCTCTTATGGATGGTGACTTTGGCGGACTTTGCGGCGGTAGGTTGGCACCAGGAGGAGATTGAGCAGCCAATCGACCCCGTATAGGACAACGGGCAGGCCGAATTTAGGCTGCCGCCCGATGGGGTTGGGCGGGCGATCGGCCAGGGTCACTTCTGCCAGGGCGAAGCCTTCCTCCCCCGACGGGACCTGGGCCAGCATCTGCCCGTCCTGGTCGGCGATGTAGGTATCCTGGTAAAACGGGCATTCCTGGTGCAGTGCGCGGGCATCCTTGAGATGACGCCAGAGGCGGGGGGCGAAGATCCCGGAGCCGAATGTGCTCAGGCGCGGCAGCGGCAGGGGGGAAGAGAACTGCCCTGCGGGGGTCGTATTCACCAGCGGCACCTGAAGATAGGCTGCCTGGCGGCGGAAGAGGCCCCCGAAGATGGCGTCGAAGGCCGGGCGGAAGTGGGAAGGGATGAGGATCCTGCCGGTATTTTCGGTGGTACCGTCCGGCAGGCTCGTGCGGGCTTGCTGGAAGGCCGGCGGGCAGGAGCAGATCACGATCATGTCGACCTGGCCGGCGTACCCGGCCCACAGGTCCGTGTGAACGCCGTCCCAGCAGATCATCAGGCCGAACCTGCCCAGGTCGGTGTCTGGCATGGTGAGGCCCCGCCCGGCCCGGAAGTAGGCTCGCTCCCACATGGCGGGATAACGTTTATCGTAGCGCCATGTGCGCCCGTCGGGAGCGATCAGGAACATCGCGTTGAAGATGTCCTCTCCCTCGCGCAGCAGGAAGGTCCCGGCCAGGTGGATGGCGTTGCTGTGGGCGGTTTGCTTCATCCAGGCCATGGTCGGGCCGTCAGCCGGTTCGGCCCGAAGGTAGTTGTCGTCGGTGTACTGGTAGCCGGTATTGAAGACCTCGGTCAGGACGACCAACTGGGCTCCGGCCCCAGCAGCCCTGGTGACGAGGCCCCCGGCCCGGGCGAGGCGTTCTGCCGTCGGGGCGGGGGTGGCATCCATCTGGATGGCAGCGACTTTCAACGTGCGAGACACAACTCAGCCTCCTTCGAGCGCGAAACCGTTGTCCCTGACGGCCTCGGCGAACCAGCGGCCGCTGTCCTTGACCGTGCGCTTCATGGTTTGGAAGTCGACGTAGACCAGCCCGAACCGCTGGCCGTAGCCGAGAGCCCATTCGAAATTATCCATGAAGGACCAGTGGAAGTACCCCTGGACCAGGGCCCCGTCCTGGATGGCGCGCCAGACCTGGTAGAGGTGATTACGCAGGTAACGGATGCGGCGCTCGTCGCGCACCCGCCCATCGAAGTCCAGCCCATCCGGCACCGGGACGCCGTTCTCGGTGACCATCAGGATCGGGGCCTGGGGAACCTTGCGCAGGTAGTCGTTCCAGACCCGCATCAGGATCTCGTACAGTCCCTCGGGGTAGATTTCCCACATCCCGGAGTATTCATTGCCCTCCGGGTGCACCTGAGCGGCAGCGACGACCGGGAACTTGGGATCGAATTTGGCCACTGTTCGGCAGTAGTAATTCACGCCCAGGAAATCCAGAGTACGGATCTTCTCCATGTCACCGGGTTTGATCAGGCTGGACGAGAGCATTTTACCGATGGCGAATTCCTGAACCGGGGTGGTACCCAGAAGGAGTGGCTCGAGGATGGATCGATTGAGAACGGTGTCCATGCGCCTGGCAGCGTCACGATCCCTCTTCGAATCCGTCAACGGATGGATCGGGTTGAGATTCAGAACGATGCCGACCTTGACCGGTTTCTTGGCGGAGGCTCGAATGGCTTCGGCGGCCAGCCCGTGCGAGAGCAGCAGGTGGTGCATGGCTTTGAAAGTCGCCACCGGGTCCTTGATCCCGGGGGCATGCTCGCCGGAGAAATAGCCGGCTGCGGCCGTGACCCACGGTTCATTGTGTGTGATGATCGTCCGGACGCGGTCGGACAGGCGCTCGGACACGATTCGGGCGTAGTCGGCGAAGGCCTGGGCCGTCTGGCGCTCGGGCCAGCCGCCGCGGTCCTGGAGGGCCTGCGGCAGGTCGAAATGGTACAGGCAGGCGTAGGGTTCGATCTTGCGCTTGAGCAGTTCGTCGACCAGCCGGTCGTAGAAGTCCAGGCCCTTCTGGTTGACCGTGCCGCTGCCCTCCGGCATGACCCGACTCCAGGCGATCGAGAATCGGTAAGCCGGCAGGTCCATCCCGGCGATCAGGGCCACATCTTCCTTGTAGCGGTGGTAATGGTCGATGGCCACGTCCCCGGTCTCGCCGTTGACGATCTTGCCGGGCATATGGCAGAAGGTATCCCAAATGCAGGGACCCTTGCCATCCTCGTTCCAGGCGCCCTCGATTTGATAGGCGGAGGCCGCCACCCCCCAGGTGAATCCTTGCGGAAAACGGATTTTTTGCATTGTATGCCTCGAGTGGATTTGCTTGGTTTTGAATGGGGAAATTCTAACCGGTGGAACTCCAGTTCCTGACAGATTGATCGGCTCTTACTCGAGAGGAAAGAGTGGATTCCAGGCCACTTCCCAGGGATGTCCGTCCGGGTCGGCAAAGTAGCCTGAGTAGCCGCCCCAGAAGGCCTCGGCGGCCGGCTTGAGCAGGGTCGCACCGGCCTGGAGTGCCTGGGTCAGGGCCCGATCGGCCTGTTCCTTGCTGGCAACGTTGTAGGCCAGGGTGAAGCCGCCGAAGCGGGTCCGCTCGGGTGGCAGGCAGGCGTCCTCGGCCAGGGCGTTGGATGGGTAGAGCGCCAACCAGGTGCCTTTAAGCTGGAAGAAGGCAATCCCTTCGCCCTCCGTGTATGTGGTGGGCAGGCCCAGGCCGTCCCGGTAAAAAGCGATCGACCGTTCAAGGTCGGCAACGCCCAGGGTGATGATGCTGATCCGTGGTTCCATCCGATACTCCGTGATTGGTTTTTTCTTCAAAGTTCTATGTAAGCATACAAAAGAATCCGATTTTGTGCAACCAGACCGCATGCTTAATAGCCTATGAGAATTATTTCACTACCTGACCATAAGGAGTAAAATGATAATGGACGCGAATGTTGTCATGGTCGAATCACAGGATGCTCTCCTTGCTCCACAGGTCTTGATCGAACTGCACGAAGTGGTGAAGGTTTACCACTCCGAGGCGGGGGATTTTTCCGCGCTCAAGGGGATCACAGCCATGGTGTCGCGCGGTGAGTTCCTGGGCATCGTCGGCAAGTCCGGGGCCGGGAAGTCGACCCTGCTCAACATGATCTCGGGGGTCGATCGCCTGACCTCTGGCGAGGTCCGCGTGCGCACAGAGGGGGAGCAAATCTCGGTCCATCACCTTTCCGAGGATGACTTGGCCCTGTGGCGCGGGCGAACGATTGGGGTGGTCCACCAGTCCTTCCAGCTGCTGCCGATGTTGACCCTGGTCGAGAATATTATGCTGCCGATGGACTTGAGCGGGCGCTACCAGGCACGCGCCAGTCGCGCACGGGCCCTGGAATTGCTGCAGATGGTCGAGCTCGAAGAACACGCCAACAAACCCCCGGCCTTCATCTCTGGTGGGCAGCAGCAGCGCGTGGCCATCGCCCGAGCCCTGGCCAATGACCCCCTGTTGATTATTGCCGACGAGCCAACCGGCAGCCTCGATTCGGTCACCGCCGACCACATCTTTGAGCTCTTCCAGCAGCTGGTCGAGAAACAAGGCAAGACGATCGTCATGGTGACCCATGACAACAGCCTGGTGCCGCGCTTCACCCGGACCCTGCACCTCGCCGACGGTTCCCTGGTCGCGCCGCCCACCTCCGAGCATGCTGTCGGGGCGGCGGCCGACCCGACCCGTCGCCGGTTCAGTTTGTTTGGAGGAAAGAGGCAATGACAGTCCCCTCTGTCCATCCCTGCCCGACTCGCACCGACGCCTCGCTGGAGAACATCATTGACCTGCGCGGGGTGGTCAAGACCTTCAAGAATGCCGCCGGGGAATTTGTGGTCCTCAAGGGAATTGACCTGCAGATCCGTCCAGGGGAGTTCGTGGCAGTGGTCGGCAAGTCAGGCAGCGGCAAGTCGACCCTGCTCAACATGATCACCGGCATCGACCATCCGACCAGCGGACAGGTGATCGTTGGCGGGACCGACATCTATCACAACATGAGCGAAAGCCAGCGTTCGCGCTGGCGCGGCTGCAACCTGGGGATCGTCTTTCAGTTCTTCCAGTTGATGCCGATGTTGAGTCTACTCGAGAATGTCATGCTGCCGATGGATTTCGCGAACATGTACGATTTTGATGAACGTACCCAGCGGGCGCTGGAACTGCTGAGCCTGGTCGGGCTGGAAGGCCTGGCCGAAAAATTGCCGCTGGCGGTCTCGACCGGCCAGCAGCAGAGTGCTGCCATCGCCCGGGCCCTGGCCACCGACCCGCCTCTGATCGTTGCGGATGAGCCGACTGGCAATCTCGACTCGCACTCTGCCGACGCGATCATCGCATTGTTCCATCAGCTGGTCGATTCTGGGAAGACGATCATGATGGTCACCCACGATCCATCTGTGACTGCCCGGGCCTCGCGCACGGTGATCATCTTCGACGGCCAGTTGATCGACGAGACGATCGTGCGCGCCCTGCCGTTGCTGCGCCATCGACACATGCTCGAATTCAGCCGTCTGGCGGAACGGCGCACCTATCCGCCTGGCCAGACGATCATCTCCCGCCAGCAGCAGGTGGATTCCCTGTACATGATCGCCAGGGGGGAGGTCGAGGTCGTCCTGCAGGGACGCCTGCGGGATGACACCGTCATTGCCCGCCTGGGTGCCGGCGATTTCTTCGGCGAGATCGAACTGCTGCACGGTGGCCGTTCGATCGCCAATGTACGCGCCTCCGTTGACGGACCGGTCGAACTCCTGGTTCTGCCGCGCGACGATTTTCTGCGGGTGATCGCGGAGTCGCCGATCACCGCTGAGGCGCTGGGGACCATCGTCCAGCGGCGGCTGGAGGAGCATCGGGCGGTCGACCGGCGCGGGGTCCGCCTGGTCGGGAAGAAGCGCAGCGGAGGTCCGCGGTGATGCGGCCGCGCTGGCGCAAGGTCTTCCTGGACCTCTTCGAGCACAAGGGCCGCACCCTGCTGGTGGTGCTGTCGATTGCCATTGGGGTGTTCTCGATCGGGGTGATCTCCGGCGCTTACGTGATCATCTCGAACGATATGAGCGCCTCCTACGCTGCCAACCAGCCGGCCAATGTCGAGATCCGTATGTCGGATTTCGACGACGACCTGCTCGCCGCGATCCGCAACCTGCACGAGGTCGGCGATGCCGAAGGGCGGCGGGTCTTCAACATGCGCGTGCGTTCGACCCAGGAAGACCAGTGGGTGACACTCGACATCGTTGCCGTCGACGACTTCGCGACCAATGTGCTGAACCTGCTCACCCCGGTTGCCGGCGTGAGCGCCCCCGGACGAAATGAGATCCTTCTCGAGCAGGAAGCCGTGGAAGCGTTGCGCGTGCAGGTCGGGGACGAACTGGTCTTCCAGCTTCCCGGCGGCTCGCTCAAGACCCTGACCGTGGTCGGGATCGTACAGGACTCGCTTACAGGAGTCGACGACTTTCTGGCCCCACCCTGCGGGTACATCACGCTGAGCACCCTGCCGCGCCTGGGCCAGGCGCAGACATTCAACCGCATCTATGCCTCCATGGCCGAAGGGCAGGATGATGTGCTCCACATCCGCACGGTCGCCGACGACCTGAGGGAACGCATCGAGAGATCCGGCTACATGGTTGTGCGGACGAGTATATCGCTGACCCACGAGCATCCCCTGGCTTCGACGGTCAACGCTATCTTGGGCATCCTGTTGGCATTGGGAGTCCTGATCGTCTTTCTGTCCAGTTCGCTGATCGCCAATACGCTCAATGCCCTGCTGAACCAGCACCTGCGCCACATCGGGGTGATGAAGTTGGTGGGTGGGCGCAACCGGCAGGTCTTCGTCATGTACCTGGTGCTGATCATGGCTTTCGGCGTCCTGTCGTTGTTGCTCGCAGTCCCGCTGGGCGGGCAGGGCGCCTATGCCCTTTCGGCCTACATCGCCGAGCAGTTGGGCTTTACCTTGCAGGGATACCGGATCGTTCCACTCGCCTTTGCTGTCCAGATCGCCATCGGGCTGCTGGTCCCGCTGGTGTCCGGGCTGGTGCCAGTCGTCAGCGGGTCGCGGGTCACGGTGCTGAAGGCCATCAGCGGGGACCTGGCCCGCGAGGCGGAGGCCGGCTCCGGATCTCGCGGCAGGGTGAAGCGCGAGACGGGTTGGGAACGATTTCAGACCCGGGTCACAGCCGCACTGGCCCGGCGCGGGATCCAGATCCCCCGTCCGCTGCTGATCTCCCTGCGTAATACTTTCCGCCGGCGCGGGCGCCTGGTCCTGACCCTCTTCACCCTGACCATGGGAGGAGCGATCTTCATCGCCGTGTTCAATGTTCAGATCACGCTCGATGATTACATCAGTGCCATCGGGCGCTACTTCCTGGCTGATGTCAGCCTGGATTTTGACCGTCCCTACCGCCTGAGCGAGGTGGAGCAACTGGCCACACAGGTCGAGGGGGTGGTCGATGTCGAGGGCTGGTTGTTCCTGAGTGCGGACGTTCTCGATCCTGACGGGATGGTGGTCGAAAACATCGACATCCTGGCCCCGCCGGCCGACAGCGTGCTGGTCTCGCCTATCCTGGTGGCGGGGCGCTGGATCCAGCCGGGGGACGAGCGCCGGCTGGCAATCAGCGAGGCGATCCTGGCGATCTTCCCTGACCTGCAACCGGGTGACCTCCTGCGCCTGAAGATCAACGGGCACGAGGAGGATTGGGAAGTCGTTGGCATCTTTAAATTCGTCGGCCGGGAAGGGATCCTGGCCTATGTGCCCTACGAATATATTGCTGCTGTGTCGAACCTGTCCAACCGTTCTTATTCTTTTCGGATCGTAACCACCCAGCACGAGCGTGCCTACCAGGTCATGATGGGCGAACGCCTGGACTCCTGCTTCCGCCAGAACGGCTTCCACGTTCGCCAGGCGCAGGCCGGGCTGGCCACTTTGGATAAGGCCTCGGAGAGCCTCGATATCCTGGTCACTTTCCTGCTGATCATGGCCCTGCTGACTGCCTCGGTCGGATCGATGGGCCTGACCGGGACGATGAGCATGAATGTACTTGAGCGGACGCGCGAGATCGGGGTGATGCGCGCCATCGGCGCCGACGACCGGGCGATCATGCGCACGGTCATCGCGGAAGGGATGGTGATCGGGATGATCTCGTGGGTCCTGGGCGTGATCCTGTCCCTCCCATTTTCCTTGCTGCTCTCCTCCATCGTCAGCCTGGCGGTGTTCGAGACGCCGATCGCCCTGGTCTTCACGCCGACCGGGTATTTCATCTGGCTGGGGTTGGTGCTGGTTCTGTCGGCAGTGGCGAGCATCGTCCCGGCCCGGAATGCGGCCCGCCTGACGATCCGCGAGGTACTGGCTTACGAATAAAGGAGAAAATCCCATGAACATTCTGAAGAGAATTCCCCTCTTGCTGGGTATGGCGGCCGCACTGCTCGCTGGTTGCAGTGGGCAGGCCGAACCCTCTGCCGGTGCGGCCCCGCTGGTCGGTCCACTGCCGGTCATCTCTGAAGGGCATGTCGTCCCGGCCGATGCGCTCTACCTGGCCTTCCCGGCCCGTGGGCGAGTGGAGCAGGTCCTGGTCGTGGAAGGTCAGCGGGTGCGCCAGGGCCAACTCCTGATCCGCCTGGCCGACCGCCAGCAGGCTGAAGCCTCCCTGGCTGCCGCTCAGCTGGCCCTCGAACAGGCCCGCCAGGATCAAGAGGCCTTCACCCGCACCGCTACCCTGGCCCGGGCGGTTGCCTGGCAGGCCTTCATGGACGCCCAGGCGGCGCGTGCCGCCGCGGAACAACGCTGGGAGGCTCTCGACCTGGATGGGATCGACGACCGTCTCGCCGATGCCGAGGCGGAAGCCCGCGACCGCCAGCAGGACCTGGATGATGCCCAGGATACCTTCGACCGTTATGCTGACCTGGATCCTGACAATGCCAGCCGCCAGCGGGCAGAGGACGATCTCGAGCGGGCCCAGGAGGATTTCAATGCGGCCATGCGCCAGCTGGAGGCGGTTGCCCGGCAGCGCGATGCGGTGCGGGCGAACCTCGACCTGGCCCTGGCGGCCGAGGCCGAAGCGCAGCGCGCCTACGAAGCGACCCGCGACGGTCCGGACCCCGAGCAGCTGGCCCTGCTCGCGGCCCGCCTGGCGAATGCCGGGGCCCAGGTGGCGGCGGCTGAAAATGCCCTGGCCAACTACGAGCTGACCGCCCCCTTTGCAGGCACCGTCACGGAGATCAACCTCTCGGTCAATGAGTACGTCGGGCCGGAGACCTGGGCGGTTCTGATCGCCGACCTGGATACCTGGTATGTCGAGACCAGCGACCTGACCGAACTGGAAGTCGTGCGGATTGCCGAGGGGCAGACGGTCACGGTGGTCGCCGACGCGTTGCCGCAGGTCGAGATGCACGGGGTCGTTGAGCGCATTGGCCAGTCGTTCCAAGTTCAGGGCGGCGACGTGCTCTACAGGGTCCGCATTCGCCTCACCGATGCCGACCCGCAGCTGCGTTGGGGGATGACGGTCGAAATTGAGTTTCCCCTCGATGAATAGCACCCGGGCGGGGCGGGAGAGCATCCTGCCCCGTTCTTTTTTCAAAGTATAATCAATCCCATGACCAACCACTCCAAACGCGTCCTCGACCCTGAACCGAAACCCGACGACCGCCTCGACCAGACCCTGCGCCCGCAGTCCCTGGCAGACCTGATTGGTCAGGAGAACGTCAAGGAGAACCTGGCCATCCTGATCACTGCCGCCCGCCAGCGCCAGGAAGCCCTTGATCACGTTCTGTTTTACGGGCCTCCCGGCTTGGGCAAGACCACCCTGGCCCATGTGGTGGCCAATGCGATGGGGGTCAATATCAAGGTCACCTCCGGTCCGGCGATCGAGCGGGCAGGCGATTTGGCCGCCATCCTGACCAACCTGCGGGCCGGCGACGTGCTCTTCATCGACGAGGTGCACCGCCTTGGCAAGGTCGTCGAGGAAGTGCTCTATCCGGCGATGGAAGATTTCGCCCTTGACATCGTCATCGGCAAGGGCCCCTCGGCCCGCTCGATCCGCCTGAAGCTGCCGCGCTTCACCGTCGTAGGGGCGACGACGCGGCTGGCGCTGATGACAGCCCCCCTGCGAGCCCGTTTCGGGGCCGTCTATCGCCTGGATTATTATGACCTGGAAGCGATGCAGGCCATCGTTCGGCGGGCGGCAGGGATGCTCAAAGTGGAGGCGGATGGCGGCGGGGTGGAGGAGATCGCCTGCCGGGCGCGCGGAACGCCGCGGGTCGCACTGCGTTTGCTACGGCGTGTGCGTGACTACGCACAGGTGCGCGCCGATGGAACGGTTACCCGGGCGGTGGCCGACGAGGCCCTCGACCTGCTGCAGGTCGATCCGCTCGGCCTGGACGACGTTGACCGGCGGGTCCTGAAAGCGGTCATCTCCAAGTACAACGGTGGCCCGGTCGGGTTGAACACGATTGCCGCTGCCATCAGCGAGGAGCCCGACACGATTATGGATGTGGTCGAGCCCTACCTTCTGCAGCTCGGCTTCCTCGACCGCACCCCGCAGGGGCGGGTGGCGACGAAGGCGGCGTATGAACATCTGGGAGTGGAGTACAACGAGTCTACGCAGCCGCGCCTGCTGTAATCCGGTTTGCGCGATCGAGCGAGCCTTTCGTTTCTGGATGTGACGTGAAACCCGCAGTCGTTAGAATCCACACCGAAAACAGCGATTTTCAACACCTCGAAACCCTGCGCCGCAACCGGACCAAGCGCCATCGGGCAGGCGTATTCTTTGTCGAGGGCGTGCGGGCGATCTCGCAGGCTGTCGAGCTGGGCTGGGCGGTCCACGGGCTGGTTTTCTCGCGCGAGAAGCGCCTGTCGGACTGGGCCGAGGGAATCCTCGCCAGTGCCGACGCCGAAAGACTTTTCGAGCTGCCCCTCCGCCTGATGGAGAAACTGAGTGACAAGGACAACACCTCTGAGCTGATCGCCCTGGTCGGGATGCCCCCGGATGATCTGGCCCGTATTCCGGTCGGAGAGAGGCTGCTGGTCGTGGTCCTCGACCGACCTGCCAGCCCGGGAAATCTCGGCACGCTCCTGCGCTCGTGCGACGCCCTGGGCGTCGATGGCGTGGTCATCAGCGGGCACGCCGCCGATCTGTATGATCCCGAGACCATCCGGGCCGCAATCGGCTCATTCTTCACTGTCCCGGCGCTGCGCCTGCCGTCGCACCGGGAATTGCGTCCCTGGCTCTACGCTTTGAAGGAGCGCTTTGACGGTCTGCAGGTCGTCGGGACCAGTGCCCGGGCGGCGGTCCCGATCCGGGCGTTTGATTTCCGGCCCCCGACCGTCCTGCTGGTGGGCAATGAGGCCAATGGGCTGAGCGATGCCTACCAGGAACTGGCCGACGTGATGGTGGCGATCCCGATGGATGGCTCCGCCAGTTCGTTGAACGTGGCTTGTGCCGCGTCGATCCTGCTCTATGAGATTGCTCGCCAGCGCCAGGGATAGGGCAGCGTGCTGCGGCAGGATCAGGGGATCATCGCCTGGCCCGAGAAGAGGTTGCGAAGGAGCAGCTATGAAAATTCTCATCTCCTGTGATATGGAAGGCATCTCCGGGGTGGTCGCCTGGGAACAGACCGAGCCTGGCAGCGGCGAGTACGAACGCTGCCAGGCTCTCATGACTGGAGACGTCAACGCCGCCATCCGCGGCGCCTTCGACGGCGGAGCGGACGAGGTCCTCGTCGCTGACGGGCATTCCTACGGTCGCAACCTGCTGCTTGAGGAACTGGACCCGCGCGTCTGCCTGAACGTCGGGGTGGACAAGCCGCTGGCGATCGTCGAGGGGATCCAGGACGAGGTCGCGGCGGTGATCTTCATTGGCTATCATTCCCGGATTGGAACGCGCAATGGCCTGCTGTGTCACACCTGGTCAGGAGCCACTGCTGACCTCCAATTGAACGAGGTGCCGGTCGGTGAGATCGGGTTGAGTGCCGGGGTGTGTGGCCATTTTGACGCCCCGGTGATCATGATCAGCGCCGATGATACTGCTTGCGCCGAAGCGCGCGATTTACTTGGCCAGCTCGAAACGGTGGCGGTCAAGCGCGCCCTCGGCCGTCAGTCGGCGGAATGCCTGCCGCTGGAGACAGCCCGGGGGATGATCTATGAGGCTGCCGTCCGGGCGGTGATCCGCCTGAAAGCAGGGAACCCCCCTGCGCCTTATCGGCCCAAGACCCCGGTTCGGATATCCCTCCGCTTCATGCGCCCGGGAAAGGTCGGCCTGGCCGAATTGATCCCCGGAACGAAGGTCCGGGACGGACGGCGGATCGAATATACCGCCCGGGATATGCTCGACACCTTCAAGGTCTTCCGGGCCTACGATATTCTGGCAAACAGCGAATAGGTGCCTTCTGAAGACCTCCGATTTCGACTACGACCTGCCTCCCGAATGCATCGCCCAGACTCCCCTCGAGCCGCGGGATGCCTCGCGTCTGCTGGTTTTGCATCGCGAGACCGGGGCTTTGGAACACCATCGTTTCTGCGACATCGAAAGCTACCTCAACCCGGGTGATCTGCTGGTCTTGAATCAGACCCGCGTCATTCCGGCCCGGATCTACGCCCGCAAGCTGACCGGGGGACGGGTTGAGATCCTGCTTCTGCGTCGCCAGGACCTGCTGACCTGGGAATGCCTGGTTGGAGGCAAGGGGCTGGTGACCGGCAGGAGGATCATGGTCGAGGATGGGCCTTCTGCTGAGATCGTGGATGCCCTCGACGGCGCCCGGCGCCAGGTCCGGTTTGCCGAGCCGATCGAGCCCTTCCTTCAAAGGGTCGGCCATCCCCCGCTGCCGCCCTACATCCATGAGAAGCTGGGCGACCCCGAGCGCTATCAGACCGTCTATGCCCACGACCCGGGGTCGGCTGCCGCCCCAACCGCCGGTCTGCATTTCACATCCCGCCTGCTGGAGGCACTGCAGGCCCGGGGCGTCGGGTTGGCCTACGTTACCCTGCATGTTGGGCTGGACACCTTCGCCCCGGTCACCGAGGCTGATCCAGCTGCGCACCGCATCCACACCGAATGGTGCGACCTGCCGCTCGCGACGGCCGAGGCCATCAACCGGGCGCGCTCTGGAGGCGGGCGGATCATCGCCGTGGGGACCACCTCGGTGCGCACCCTCGAGAGCGCGGCAGCCACGACCCTGGATGGTCACGGCCTGGTTGTCCAGCCTTTCAGCGGCCCTACAGCGCTCTACATTTTGCCCGGCTATGAATTCAGACTCGTCGATGCCCTGATCACCAATTTCCACCTGCCGAAATCGACCCTGATCATGCTGGTCAGTGCCTTCGCCGGGCGGGAACGGGTATTGGCCGCCTATAAAGTGGCCATGCAGGAAGGCTACCGATTCTATTCCTTCGGCGATGCGATGCTGATCTTATGACCGAACACCGGTACTTTGAGGATCCTCTCTGCCTGGCATTCTCCGCCCGCGTGACGGAGACGTTGCCGCACCCGCACGGCAGGACCGGCGCGGTCCTTCTCGAGACCTATTTCTATCCCACTGGCGGCGGGCAGGAACATGATACCGGGATGATCGGCGAGGCCCGCGTGCTCGATGTGTTCAGGGAGGATGGTGGCCGGATCGTCCATGTTCTCGACCGGGCGCTCCCCCCGGGGGTTTATCCGGCTTCCATCGACCGGGAACGCCGCCTGCGCAATATGCAGCATCACACTGCCCAGCACATCCTCAGCGCGGCCTTCGAACAGGCCCTGGGCTGGGTCACTGTCTCAGCCAACATCAATGCGGATAATCCCTCGACGATCGACCTGGAGGCACCCGAACCATCCCCCGGGCAGTTGCAGCAGGTCGAGGCCTTCGCCAATCGGGTCATCCTGGAGAACCGCCCGGTGAAGAGTTTCTTCGTCGCGGAGACTGAAACCGCCTCCGTCCCCTTCCGGCGGGCGCCCAAGGTCAGAGGCACGATCCGGGTCATTGAGGTGGAGACCTTCGACTACTCGGCCTGCGGGGGGACCCATTGTCCGCGCACCGGCATGGTTGGGCCGCTGGTGATCCTGCGCAGTGAGCGCGTCAACCAGAAACTGCGGATCCATTTTACCGCCGGGCTGCAGACGCTGGATGTCTTTCGCCTTTACCGGCGGGCTGCCCACCAGGCGGCCAGCCTGTTGAAGGCCAGCCCGGACGACCTCGCCGGGTCGCTCGAGCGCCTGCTTGCGGACGCCGAGCAGGCCCATGCCCAACTCGAATCCCTGCGTCGGGCAGGGCTGGATGCCGAAGCGGGGCAGTTGGCCGGGGAGGCCGGGGCCGTCGCCGGGGTCCGGCTGGTGACCCGCCTGTTCCCGGGACGGGCGCCGGCCGAATTGCGTCTCCTGGGGGCCCGGTTGAACCGGGTCGATGGGCTGGTCGCCATCCTGGCTGCCTACGATGGGAAGAAGCTCTCCCTGGTCGTGGCCTGCGCCCCGGACACCGGCCTGGATGCGCGCATGCTGCTGACCCGCCACATGGATCCGTTCGGCGGCCGGGGCGGTGGGGATGCCTCCCTGGCCCAGGGCGGTGGACATGTTAATGAAAAGAGCCTGGCCGGTATCTTTTCAAAGACTTCCGGCTGGCTCTTGTCTGGGTCTTGATCCGGGTCGGGAATCCTATGCTCCTAGGCGGGACCGGAGGATCTGCTCCGGTTTGACGCCCATCGCCGGGTCGTATTCGTCGTTCAGGATCATTTCGCCCATCCGGTTTCCGTAACGGACCAGCTTGGGTACCGACCGGGGGGCGTCCATCTCGATCTTTTCTTCCAGTTCTACCTGGAAACGGCGGAAGTCCAGTTTTTCAAAGAAGGTCTCCACCAGGTGGACCTGCTGGTCGTCGGCTGAACTCAGGAAGGCATTGAACATTGGGGCGAGCCAGTTCCAGGCGAAAAATCGCTCCGGCTGACCGGGTTTGATCGATTGCGGGTCGCGTCCGGTGCCCAGGCTGATCAGGGTCGTATCACTCAGGTCCCATTTCAGGCAGTGCAGGATTTCGTAGGCCGCCAGGTAGCAGGGATTGGCATACGAGCCGACCCCTCCATCTACATAGCGCCCGGCAACGACCGGAAAGTAGGTGGGCACCGAACTGGAGGCCAGGACCGCGTCAGCCACGGGAAGATCGCGATATTCTTGCTTGAAGGGCTTGATGAAGCGCGAGCGATTCTCGAGGATATCGAAGGCGGTGATGACCACATCCATCGGCTCGGGCCGGTTCCAAAGATCTTCCATGGTGCTCTCGCCGAGATGGGCTCGCAGGGCCGCGGCGAGAGGTTCTTGCGGATAGCGATAGCGGGTCAGCGGCCACAGGGCGGTCCGCCAGGTGCGCTTGAAGATCTCCTTGCCAAGCTCGAGGTACAGGGCGTGGATCTGCATGGCCGATAGGCCGGCACCGATCCCCGCCGAAATGATCGCCCCGGTAGACGTCCCGGCCGCCAGACGGGTAACCGTGTGGATTGGCAGGCCGAGGTGTTCCTCAAGGATGGACAGTGCCCGGGTTACGATCGCCCCGCGGATGCCGCCGCCGTCGATAGCAATGGCAACGTTTTTTCGGAAAGGTTTCATGCGAAGCTCCTTATCCCCATAGTTTAGCGCATATTGGGGGAATTTCAAGTGGGATGCGGTAGAATCCCTGTCATGACTCTCGACGAACTGAACACCGAAATCATCGCCTGCCGGCGCTGCCCGCGCCTGGTGGCGTGGCGGGAAGAGGTCGCCCGGGAGAAGCGCCGGGCCTACCGTGATTGGGATTACTGGGGCAAGCCGGTTCCCGGATTCGGCGATTCGCAGGCCCGGGTCTTTGTCGTTGGCCTGGCCCCGGGCGCGCACGGCTCCAATCGGACCGGACGCCAGTTCACCGGGGACGCTTCAGGCGATTTCCTCTACCCGGCCCTGCACCGCGCCGGCTTTGCCTCCCAACCTGACTCGGTCGCCCGGGATGACGGCCTGATCCTGAGCGATCTCTACACGGCTCCGGTCTGCCGCTGCGCCCCGCCGGCGAACAAGCCGACTTCGGCAGAGATCGACAACTGCCTGCCCTACCTGGGCCGGGAGATCGAACTCATCCACCCGCGGGTCTTCGTGGCCCTGGGCCGGATCGCCTTCGACAACCTCCTGCGGGTGCTCGGCGTGCCCCCGAAGGGCCTCTCCTTTGCCCACGCGGCCGTTCATGAGTTGCCGCAGGACAATTTCCTGGTCTGCTCGTACCATCCCAGCCGCCAGAATACCCAGACCGGACGCCTGACCGCCGCGATGTTCGACCAGGTCTGGCGGATGGCGAACATGCTATTGGGAAAGAGGTAACTCCATGCATACTACTTTTGGCCCGATCGCCATGCTCGGTTCCGGCGAGACATCCCTGGCCGGCGGGCGGATCTTCGAAACCCTTGCCCAGAAGCTGCCTTCCCCGCTGCGGATCGCCGTTCTCGAAACACCGGCCGGTTTCGAGCTCAACTCGGCCCAGGTGGCCGGGCGGGTGGCCGAATATCTTGCGACCCGCCTGCAGAACTACCGGCCGGTCGTGGACGTGGTCCCGGCCCGCAAGCGCGGGACCGAATTCAGTCCGGACCATCCTGCCCTGCTCCAGCCGCTGCTTCACGCCGACTTGATCTTCATGGGGCCTGGCAGCCCGACCTATGCCGTGCGCCAGTTGCGGGGCAGCCTGGCCTGGGGCCTGGTCCGTGCCCGCCACCGTCTGGGTGCGGCCCTGGTCTTTGCCTCTGCCGCAACCATTGCCGTCGGGACGCGAGTCGTGCCGGTCTACGAGATCTACAAGGTCGGGGAAGAGGTCACTGCCCCGGAGGGGCTCGATCTTTTCGTCGATTTTCACCTGCCGCTTTCCTTCATCCCGCACTGGAACAACACGGACGGCGGTGCCGACGTGGACACCAGCCGCTGCTTCATGGGCATGGAACGTTTCACCCAATGGTGCGCCCTGACCCCGAAGGACCACACGGTCATCGGACTGGACGAACATACCGGGTTGATCATTGACCTGTCCGCCGGGACGTGCTCTGTCAGCGGGGTCAGTTCGGTGACCCTGTTGCGCGAGTGTGATCCCGAGATCTACCCCTCCGGACGAACGTTCCCCCTGGCGGAACTGGGGACGGTCTATTGCCCACAGGATCCGGCCGAGAATATCCTGGCAGCGGCCTGGGAGATGGTCACGAGCGCCCCGCCGCTTGCGGTTCCCGAGGCACCGGCGGAAGAGGTCTTGGAACTGGCTGAACAGCGAGAGCTTGCTCGCGCCCGTAAAGACTGGGCAGCCTCCGATAATCTGCGGGACCAGATTGCCGCCCTGGGCTGGCAGGTCCTGGATACGCCCGAAGGGCAGAAACTGATCAAGGTCTGATATGTACATCGCGATTGCCGTTGTTTTCACTCTTGCCGCTCTGGGTTGTGCCGCTGGCTGGTTTTGGTCCAGCCGGGTGATCGAAGTCGCCTCTGTCCCGGTCGAGCAGACCTACCGCCGCGAGGTCGAGAGTGGCAAGCTGGTCGAAGCGACCTGGGAGGCGCTGCCCCGTCAGGAGGTCCGGATCGCCTCGCCCTTTGGCTATGAGCTGTTCGGAATCTTCATCCCGGTCGCCTCGGCGAAGGGTACGGTTGTCCTTTCTCACGGGGTGACCTTCAGCCTGTATGGTTCGGTCAAATACATCGACCTGTTCCGGCGGCGCGGCTGGAACGTGTTGCTCTACGATCATCGCGCCCATGGCCGGTCGGGCGGCCGTTACAAGACCTATGGTGTTTACGACAAATACGACCTCAAGGCCTGGGTGGACTGGGCCTGCCGGCACGGCGGCCGGGTCGGCGTTTTCGGCGAGTCCTACGGCGCCGCGACTGCACTGCAGGCCGCCCCAATATTGCCCGATCTGGCCTTCATCATCTCCGACTGCGCCTTCTCTGACCTGAACTCCCTGCTGAAGGATCGCCTGTGGCGGAAGTTCCACCTGCCGGCGATGCCCCTGCTGGGGCTTGCCAGCCTGATATCCCGTCTGCGGGCCGGGTTCTACTTCGGCCAGGCCTCGCCGCGCAAGGAAATAGAAACCAGCCGGCAGCCGATCCTGTTCATTCACGGGGAGTTTGATGACTACATCCCAACATCCATGGCGCAGGAGATGTATGCTGCCTACCGCGGACCGAAAATGCTGTACATCGCACCCGGGGCCGGGCACGGGACCTCGTTCTGGTCGGACCCGCAGGCCTATGACCTGCAGGTGGGGCGCTTCCTGGAGCAGTTTGGGATGGATTGATCCTGGCTGGGCAGCAGACCGGCTGCATGACCATCGGGTGCCGCGCCCCACAATGACTGCTGGAAGTCAATATACTGGGCGATCTTCTGTTCCCTCCAGGGCACTCTGTACGGATTGCAGCAGGCTGCCGTTCTCTACGCTTTTCCTCAACGGTAAGGCCCAGGAAGGCAGGGTCTCGCGGTGGGAGGCGGCCAGCAGACCGAAGAAGGTGGAAAGCGGGGTGTCCAGCAGCCGCTCGATCTGGCTGATCGGCCCGTAGGCCTGGATGAAGGCCTCCCGGGCCTCACCCTCCAGCGAACTGGTCACGTTGCGCCAGTCGCTGTAGGCGGCGCCGATGGTGAAGCAATCATAGTCGAAGACGAGCGCTCGCGATCGGGGGGCCTCGCTGCAGCTCAGGGCCAGGTTCTCTTGGGCGAAATCCTCGTAGTTGAAGGTCTGCGGGCAGAGGCGGGCCCTCTTCTTGAGTTTTTCAATGGCCTCGAGGCTCTCCCGCCAGGAGTCGATCTTGTTCAGTCCCAGGTGGTTTCCAGCCCGCTCCAGGCTTTCAGCGGTCAGGTCTTCGATCCAGGGACGCAGGGCTATCGGCATGGTATCCTGGTAGCGAAAGGCTTCCCTCCCGGCATGGTGGAGCCGCAGGTACCAGTCTGCCAGGGCCAGGCCGGTTTCACGATGGCCCATGTCCTCCGCTGTGGCCATCCTCCAACGGGTGCTGTGTTCCAGATCTTCGAGCAGCAGGGCGCGCATACTTTGCGCGTGCAGGGGCAGGGTCGGGACACCGTGGCTTTCCAGCAGCGTGTATACTTGTGGCTCGAGTGGATTCTCCTCCACGAACCATTTCAGCACGAACCAGCCGCGCTCCAGCCGGATGCGGACGACCAGATGGCTGGCCTTGCGGCGCAGGACCTCGGTTTGCAGAACTTCGGATGGCCGGATGCCCAGTAATGCCAGGTCGGTCAGGGGGATGATGTCAAGCAGATCGTCCATGCCGGCAAGTATAGCAGCAATCTTCTTTCCGGTCCGGTCTTCCGCCTGACGAAGACAGCTGGAAGGCGTCCTGCTTGGTCCGTCGAATCAATGGGCGGTTGGATCTACGCTTGTCTGACAACCTTAAAATGGTATACAATGGGATTGTGACTTCTCAATAGGAGTGCTCATGCGTGCGGTGGACATCATCATCAAGAAACGCGACCGGCAGGAGTTGAGCCGCGCAGAGATCGAATTCTTTGTCAAGGGTCTTACCGATGGTTCGATTCCTGATTACCAGGTCTCGGCCTGGGCGATGGCAGTCCTGCTCAATGGCATGACTCCTCAGGAGACGACCGACCTGACCCTGGCGATGGCTCACTCGGGTGATGTTCTTGATCTCTCCGGCCTGGTGGAGATCGCGGTCGACAAGCATTCAACCGGCGGGGTGGGGGACAAGACCAGCCTGGTTGTCCTGCCGGTGGTAGCGGCTTGCGGTTTGCCGGTTGGGAAGATGTCGGGGCGCGGATTGGGCTTCAGCGGTGGAACGCTCGACAAACTGGAATCGATACCCGGCTACCGGGTCGATTTGACCACCGAGGAGTTCGAACGCCAGCTGCAGGAGATCGGCCTTGTGCTCACCGGCCAGTCGAAGAACCTGGCTCCGGCCGATGGCCTGCTGTACGCCCTGCGTGACGTGACCGGGACGGTCCAGTCCATCCCGCTGATCGCCTCGTCGATCATGAGCAAGAAGATCGCCGCCGGGGCTCAGGCGATCGTGTTGGACGTCAAGGTTGGCCGGGGGGCTTTCATGAAGGACCTTGATCAGGCCCGCGCACTGGCCCGCCAGATGATCTCGATCGGGGAACTGGCTGGCCGTCGCGTGGTGACACTGCTCTCAGATATGAATCAGCCGCTGGGCAACGCGGTCGGCAATGCCCTGGAGGTCAGAGAAGCGATCGTCACTCTGCAGGGAGGCGGTCCGGCCGACCTGGGTGAGCACTGCCTGCATGTTGCCGCCCACATGCTGGTACTCGGCCGTTGCGCCCGGGACCTGGAGTCTGCCCGTCGGATGGCTGTGCAGGCGATTGCCTCCGGTGCCGCCTTCGAGAAGTTCTGCCTCCTCGTAGAGGCCCAGGGCGGCGATGTGGCCTTCGTCCATGAGCCGCAGAAATTGCCACAGGCAGAATTCGTCGAGGTGCTGGCCGCCGAGCGTGCCGGGTATCTGTCGGGTGTCGACGCTCGGGTGATCGGTGAAGCGGCTGTGGCCCTCGGTGCCGGCCGCCTGCGCAAGGGCGATCCGATCGACCATACCGTTGGTTTCCTCGTCCACGCTCGGGTCGGAGACCGCATCCAGGCCGGCCAGCCGCTCATCACGATCCATGCCAATCGCGGCACACGACAGGCCAAGGTCCGGGGTGCTCTGCAAGAGGCTTTTGAATGGAGCGACGATGTGGTGCGTGCGCTTCCACTCTTCTACGAATGAGCTGAATCGGACCCTGGCTGCCCGATTTTTATGCTAAAAAACACCAAATAGAATTGCATAATCTGGCGGTTTCGTGCATAATAGGAGCAGGAGTCAGCGCCATGGCTAAAGTGTCCCTGCGTGTATACAACCGTGAAATCGAGAGCATGATCGAAGGTGGGCAAGTGGATGAGGCCATTGCCCAATGCATGAATATCCTGAAGACATTCTCGATGCACGTTGAGACGTATCGACTTCTGGGGAAGGCCTTCCTGGAAGCCCGTCGTTATGGCGATGCGACTGATATCTTCCGGCGAGTCCTGATGGCTGTCCCGGATGATTTCGTTGCCCACGTCGGGATGAGCATCATTCGCGATGACGAGGGCAAGCTGGACGAGGCCATCTGGCACATGGAGCGGGCTTTTGCGGTCCAGCCGTCCAACCCGGCCATCCAGGGGGAATTGCGCCGCCTGTACGGCCGCCGGGACGGCGTTGAGCCGCCCAAGATCCGCCTGAGCCGCGATGCGTTGGCCAACATGTATTCGCAAGGCGAATTGTTCAACCAATCAGTCGCCGAGATCCGGGCTGTCCTGGCCGAGGAACCTCAGCGTCCCGACCTGGAAGTCATGCTGGCGCGTGCCTATTTCAGAAGTGGGCAAAAGGTCGAGGCGGCCGAACTGGCCAATCACCTGCTAAACCGGTATTCCTATTGCATGGACGCCCTGCGTATCCTGGTGGAAGTCCTGCCGGGGACGGCGCGCGCTGAGAACACCCAGGTTTACCGCCAGCGCCTGCGCATGCTCGATCCGTACTCATCATTCGTCACCGGATCGGTCTTTGAGAGTGATCAGGTCGCCGACGCAGCGATCAACCTTGAACGCCTGGAGTACAATCCATCTGCCTTGCCGGCGGCCGGGCCCCAGTCTGACTGGGCGGCCTCGCTGGGCATCAAGCTGGAAGATGCGCATCAGGAAAATGCGCCTCCCGACTGGATGACCGGCCAGGCTGCCGGCGAGCCGGGATCCACCCCCGAGCTCTCCCAGTCGGAGGCCGCTGTCTCTGAAGCGGCGGCGCCGGCCGCAGAAGGCGAGATTCCGGACTGGATGCGCTCGGCTGGTTGGCAGCCCTCGGCGGGGGCAGCTGAGGAGACCCCGGTCGCCTTTGACGAGCCGGAATCGGCAGCCGAAGGCCCGATTGCTCAGGCGGAGATCCCCGACTGGTTGAAGGCCATGGCTCCGGCCGCGGCCCTGGATGAAGGGGCCACACCTTCTCCGGGCACCCCGCAGGTCTCCGAATCAGATGAATCCACGCCGTTGGGTGAAGGCCTGCCTGATTGGCTGGGCTCGCTCGACGAGCCTGCCGGGGAGGCGACCGGAACCGGGCAGCCGCAGACCGAGGTCGCTGCATCTGCTCCTGAACGCGCTGTGACCGTTCCCGACGAAGGCCTGTCGAACCTGCTGGGTTCTCTGGGTCTGCCCGCGGCAGACCAGCCCGCCCCGGAGGCGGCTCCGGCGGAGGAATTGCCGGATTGGCTGCAGCAGATCGGCTCCGCAGACCCGGGTCCAGCGCAACCTGCCGCGCAGGCGGCGTGGCCGAAGGAGGAACCTGTTTTGGACGATTCTCAGCGATCCCCCCGACAAGACGATTCCATGATGGATGATGCTGCCCCGCTGGGGCCAACCGGTCCTTCCAGGCCTCTGGGGATCGAAGATGACGCCATGGCCTGGCTGGAAAGCCTGGCGGCCAAGCAGGGGGCCAAGCCTGAAGAATTGCTGACCAAACCGGAAGATCGCGGCGACGAGACCCCCGAATCGGTCCAGCGTCTGTCAGGGGCGATGGCCCCTGGTCTGTCGCCCTCCGCCCAACCGGAAGAGCCGTTGCCTGTACCTGCTGCTCAAGCAGCCGATCTGCTTGACGAGGATGTACCTCTGGGGCCGACCGGCCCTGCCCAGCCGCTGGGGATCGAGGACGATACCATGGCCTGGCTGGAGGGCCTGGCGGCCAAGCAGGGGGCCAAGGCAGAGGAACTGCTGACCAAACCGGAAGATCGCGGCGACGGGACCCCCGAATCGGTCCAGCGCCTGGCAGCCGAGGCCGAGGACCAACCTGGGCCAGCGGGGCCGCCTCCGGTCGAGGCCGCGCCCGGGCCGTCACTCGAAGAGGCGTTTCCCGATCTGCCAGAGGTCGAGGCACCCGCAGTCGCGGAAGACGTCTCGCTGACCTCCTGGCTGGAAAAACTGGCCGTGGCCGATGAGCGGGAGCCTGCGCCGACCGCGCAAACGGTCGAATCGGCTTCTATCCTGCCTGATCTTGGGCAGGAGGACGTAACTCCGGCTGCCGAGGAAGAACTGCCCGAATGGCTGCGCGGCCTGGAGCGGCCGACCGATGAGGCCGGGACGGCACCCCCGGCAGAGGCCGAAAGCCTGCCCGAATGGCTGCGCCAGGACATGGCGGCCAATCTGCCAGCAGCGGAGGGGGCCCCCAAAGTGGAGGATGCCGCGCTGCCAACTGAGTTGACAGCCGGGGAACCGGGACTTCCCCCCGGGCGGCAGACGGAGACCGTGCGCAAGCCGCCCATCGCTGAGCCCGCGGCAGCCATTCCACAGGGCAAAGCGGACGAAGAGGAATTACCCTCCTGGATGCTGGATGAGACTGCTCCGGTGGAGCCTGGTGCAACTCCGACGGAAGCCAGCGAATGGGTTCCGGCCGCTGCATCTGAAGGAGTTAGGTCTGCACCAACCTCGGCACAACCTGGACCACCAGCACCCGACACTGCTCCAGCGCCGCCTCCATCCCGAGCGGTTGGTGAACTTGCCCGGGTCCCCCAACAGGATAAGGAATCGGACACCCTGGCCGGGGCGCAAACGACACTTGAGCGCGGTGATCTTGCCCTGGCGATGGAAGAGTATGCCAGGCTGATCAAGAGAGGCCGCCTGCTGGATGAAGTCATCTATGACCTGCGCGAAGCGATCTACCGCTTCCCGGTTGATGTGATTGTCTGGCAGACCCTCGGAGACGCCTACATGCGGGCCAACCGCTTGCAGGAAGCCCTCGACTCTTACACCAAGGCGGAGGAGCTGTTGCGCTAGGCCCGGAGGGCCGTGGTAAAATCGGACCTCGGGACGACCCGTCCCGAGGTCATTCTTTCAATCACTGGAGAAAATCATGGAACGTTCCCTCGTGCTCGTAAAACCCGATGGCGTCCAGCGTGGGCTGATTGGGGAGGTGATTTCTCGCCTTGAACGCCGCGGTCTGCGGCTGGTCGCTGCCAGGTTCGTCCAGGTGTCCCAGGAACTGGCCGAGACTCACTACGCCATTCACAAAGGCAAGCCTTTCTACGACGGCCTGATCAAGTACATCACCTCCGCACCGGTCATGGCGATGGCCTGGGAGGGCCCCAACGCGATCGCTGCCATCCGTCAGACAATGGGCGCCACTCGCCCGACCGAGGCAGCACCCGGCTCGATCCGCCACGATTACGCCCTGGAGGTTGGGCGCAACCTGACTCACGCCTCTGACTCGGGCGAGAACGGAGCGAAGGAGGTCGCTTTGTGGTTCAAGGCTGAAGAACTTGTCAATTGGGGACGCGACGTGGATCGATGGATTTTCGAGGGGTAGATATTGGACAAGATCGGGCGGGTCAGGTGGCCCCGCCCGATCTTGTCGGTCCGTTCGACATCCCATCCTGAGAGGGATTCTTGTGGGGGTAACTGCACAGGAGTGTATCCATGAATTCCACCCCGCAGAAATAAGGGCAGATGGATACGTCCTTGACCGCACAACGATGGACATCGCTCCCTTCGGCCTCGTTCCACGGGCAGCGGTCCTGCTGCCAGGCGATCTGCCCGGGCGGCGTGGCCAGGTCGATGTCCATATTGGCCCCGGAGAGCCGGCGAATCGTATCGTCTGTCATTGCAGGCGCAGAAGGATTTTCCCTTCTCTCCACAGTTCTTCCAGGCGGTAGAAGCCCCGCATCTCCGGGTCGAACAGGTGAACGACCACATCGCCGTAGTCGACCACGATCCAGCCGGTGTCGGGTTGGCCTTCCAGGCGGCCTTTTTTCTTATGCTCGGCGCGGGTCTTTTCGATCAGACCGTCGGCCATGGCCTGGAGCATGCGGTTGCTGGTGCCGGTACAGATGACGAAATAGTCGGTAAAACTGGTCAGTTCCTGGATATCGAGCAGGAGGATATCCTCCCCCTTCTTGTCTTCCAGGGCGTTGACGATGGTATGGGCAAGGTCAATAGCGTTCAGGGATCACCTCATGAAGTTGTCAGCGGCAGGACATGCAGCCGGGAGTAGATCGGGCCGCCAGGTTTCAAATCACTCTTGAAGATCTGGATCGAATTTACATTGAGTTTTCCCAGGAGGCCGACCTCGGTCTTGCCCAGGGCTGTCTGGACCCGTTCCAGATCCGGGGCGGTGACCAGCTTGGTCAACCGGCCGAGGGTCAGGTGGGGGTGGAAGCGCTGCGCTTCGGCCGGGAATCCCATCCGGGCGCAGACGGCCTCCACGCCGCGCTGCAGGGACAGCAAGGATGCCGGGGCCTCCAGACCGACCCAGATCACGCGCGGCCGGCGCGGATTCGGGAACGCGCCGAGCTTGCCCACAGAGGCCTCAAACGGGTGATGGGCCGCGGCCTCGTCGCCCAGGGCTTCGGCCAGCCGCTCCAGATTTCCCGGAGCGACATCGCCCAGGAATTTTATGGTCAGGTGAACGTTCTGGGTTGCCACCCAGCGAACGAGCGGGCGGGGCAATGCTTCCTGCAGCCCGGCAGTTGCACTGGCGATTGCCTGCTGGAGATTGGCAGGCAGTTCGATGGCAATGAAGGCGCGCACCTGGTCGTTTGGTTCAGGCACTCTGCCCCCCGAGGACTCTTTCGATCGCCTCTTTCAGATCCAGGAAACCAACCGGCTTGGTCAAGTAGATGGCCGCTCCGGCGTCCAGGCCGGATTTGATGTCCACAGGCAAGCTCTTGGCCGAGACAACCACAACCGGGATCCTGGCCAACTGCGGGTCTGCGCGCATAAAGCGCAGGACCTCCAGGCCGGAGACATCCGGCATCATGATGTCCAGGATGACGGCTGCCGGTCGTTCACTGGCGATCATGTCCATCGCCGGTGTGCTGCTGGTGGCGGTCAGGACTCGATAGCCGCTGACGCGCATCATTTCGGAGAACATCTCTGCAGCGTCCTGTTCATCTTCGACCACGATAATCGTTTGCTCTGCCGGTTTCATCGATAAATAATTCCTTTTACTGCTGGGCAACATAGCACAAGGTTGGCGAACGGACAAGGGGATTATACCCGCGGGCGCTGGTTTTCGTAGGCCTCGGGCGTGTCCAGATCGCGCAGAATGCTGTCGTCGGGGACGTCCACGTAGTGGAGTGTCCCGGCCTGCGCCGATAGGAACTGCCGTGGCGTGGTTGTGGCGGGCAGTTGGAGAATCTCGTCCCACAATGGGCGGGACACCAGCCAGGGATGGCCGCGCCGGTTCTGGAAGGAGGGCACGATCAGGTCGGCATGGGTCGTTCGGTAGACCGCACAGACGTCTTGCACGGTCTCTTCCCGGACCTGGGGCTGGTCACCGAGGCCGATCAGTGCGGCCTCCACGCCCGGAGCGAGTGCCCGGATCCCGGCCTGAATTGAGCCCAGCATCCCGCGCTCGCGATGGTTGAGATTGTGGACTGCCCGGACGGGGATCGCGGTCATTCGGCCAACCAGGGCCTCGATTTGCTCGCGATCGGCGCCGGTCACGACAACGATCTCGAAATCCGCTGCCAGTCCTGTCGCAAACGCGGTGATGACCTGTCCCAAGACAGTCGTCTGTCCCCAGGGCAGGAGCAGTTTGGGGCAGCCCATGCGGCGCGACTGGCCGGCGGCCAGGATCACGGCGGCAATCCTAGCACTCATCGAGCAGCCTCCGGTAGTCGTCAGGGGTGTCGACGTCAGTCAGCAGACTCGCATCATGCCAGGGCAGGTAGTTGACCGGAAAGTGGGTGAAGAGCGCTCTTCCGCCGGTGTCCCCGCAGAGAGCTCGCAGATCGGGGAAGGTGACCCGGTCGAACAGGACCGGGTTGGCGCGCTGTTCCAGCACCAGCGGGGCGATGATCGGGGCCAGCGTGGCGGAATGACTCTCGGTCAGAGCACGCAGCACGGCCGGTGTCACCTGGGGTTGATCGGCCAGCAGGAAGATGACCGCGCCGACCCTGGAGGACAGGGCCCCTACCCCGGTACGAATGGAGGTGGCCTGTCCGCTTTGCCAGTCGGAGTTGTGGATCGTCGTCAATGGGAGCCCCTCAACGGCGGCTTCGACCGCCTGGGCGTGGGCCCCACTGACGGCAATCACCGGCGAGAGTCCGGCGGTGATTGCGGCCCGGGCGGCGGCGCGTACGAACGGCTGGCCATGGAAATCGAGCAACTGCTTGGGTTGGCCGAAACGGCTGGCTTCCCCTCCCGCCAGGAGGATCCCGGCGACCGGCTCGATGGTCGCGTGCACGAGCGAATTGATGGTTGGTTGACCTGCGGGTTGTAATGCAGCAATCACCACGGCATCATACGCTGGCAGGATTGCTTCCGCCAGCTGCTTTCCCTGCGCCTGCAGGGCAGGTGTGTCGGCCTGGTTGAGCAGTGCCACTCGCCGCGCCCCGATCGGGATGTTCTTCAATCCGCCCTGTTCGCTGGTCAGTACTTTCGCGACCAGTTCAGGCGTGATCCTCTGTTGATCGCTAGAATCGCTGACTCGTCTGAATTGTTCGACCCGCTGAACGTTTTCCTGCGCGAGCGCACCTCCCAGCGCCGACAACCCCGCCACCACCACGACCGTCTCGACGAAGGGCGGAATGGCTGGTTCGTGATCTGCGGGAGCCTTGAGCGGCTTTGCCCGGGAGCCGTCTGCTTCGACCAGCAAGGGCAGGCAGCGCCTCTCGCAGAATGCGTGTAGCCATGATGCGATAGATTCGTCGACCCCATGAGCCCTTTGACCCTCCAGTGGGCCGGTCACCAGGGTCACACCCTGGAGCGCATCCTTTTCCAGAGCGGCCAGGTCAGCCGGTGATGAAAGGATTAGATGGCGGTCCGCCAGGTGGACCTGCCAGGCGCCCAGATGAGTCGTTGTGGTGACGATTGCGGGGGCGAGTTGACGGGCCAGCATGAACAGGGCGGTCGTCTTGCCGCCAGCGCCGACCAGGGCGAGGCAGGGAGCAGAGGGGAGGCGCAAGGCCTGGGATAAGTTCATGGATCGAGAAGCGCTATCCCCATAGCTGGGTGCGCAGTTCAGGCCGGGAAAGGATCGTTTCGAGTACACCGCCGCCAATCGCCAGGGCTTTGTCTGAGACCAGGCTGCAGAGGCGCGGGTCGTCGCGCGGGTCCAGGTCGCCAACCTTCAGACCGCGGGTCACGCTCAGGCCTGGATGGAGCAGGCCGCGCAGCACACCATTGAAGGGTGCCGCCAGGGCTTCTCCTTCGACCTCGGCGATCACCTGACCGGATTCGATGTGCTGGCCGATCCTGGCAAGGGCGACCAGGATCCCGTCGCAAGGGGCGCGCAGGACCCGGGCCGGGTCTCCATCAGGCTGACCGGTGTCGAGGTCTGGACTGCCGGCCCAGCAGACGCGTCCAAGCGTGTGACCGCGGCGAGTCTCGATCACAGCCTGGCAGTTCTCACCGGCGACGAACCCCGGCCCCAGGCCGATGTACATAGCCGGCATGTACCCGATCGGTTCAGGGGGGCGCTTGGTCATGCGGCCGTCGACGATCACCGCCGGGCGCAGTGCCTGGGCGGAAACACACTCCGGGTCGACCAGCACCGGCACCTGCTGACGACCGAAGACAGCCAGGATCGACAGGCTGTCGGTCGGGTCAGCGACCCGCACGCCGGTAAGGTCCTCGATAGTCACCTCGCCTGCATAGATCGCCTCGGCAAAGGCAACTGTCCGGCGAACGGCCAGCGGTTGGGCGATCTCGGTCATGGCGACCTGCAGGCCGGACCGGATCAGGCGCACGGCAACGCCGCTAGCCAGGTCGCCACCGCCTCGGATCAGAACGATAGAGGGCATGGAGATATTAAACCACAGATCTAGGGGATCGGGATGGGATATGCCTGGCGCCCTTCGAAGCAGGTTAGGTGCTTGATCCCGGCAGCTTGGAAGGTTTTGAGAGCCTTTCCCATGTGGAGACCGATCTGGTCGATCTGGTGGGCGTCCGATTGGGACGGCTCGTATCCCAGGATCGGCCCGGCCGTCCGGATCGGGATGTACAGGTGGCCGATGATATCGAAGTCGGCAGCCTGGACCATTCTTTCGAGTTCGGCGAAGTAATCGCCGTATACTTCGTCGGCGGTGTGAGCCCGGTAGTAGAGCTCGTGGAACAGCAGTTCTGGCCGCCGAAGTGCAGCGAGCCGATCACGTAGTACTACAATTTATTTCAGACTTTCCCCACCAATTAGCTCGGCCCCTTACAGGGCAAGCAAAGACCCCTTCCCGGCGAGCCCCTATTTCCTTATCGCATCCTCGCTTATCGCCTCTTCCCATGTAATAATATAGACCTCTCTGGTTCATAATACCGATAAGATCAGTTATATTACCCCCCCCGTTCCCCTCGCGGGAGTGGTTTTCGTTGTGAGGAGCCATAGACCCTCACAACGATGATCCGGCAG
>JAFGSI010000035.1 GCA_016934715.1 Anaerolineales bacterium | reverse complement strand
TATAAAAACACATTGAGGCAGGCTGAATGAATCAAACACAACTGCACGAAAAATATGACCGCATCTCGGACCAGTTTTTTGAGACCCTGTACACGTACTGGCCGCCGCATGCGACCCGCCAGGGGTTCCACGAATACGATCGCTCGTTGGGCCGCTACGGGCGGCAGGAAATCGAGGCCACCCTTCGTAAGATGAAAGGACTGCAGGCTGAGCTGGCAGGGATCGATCCACAGGAACTGGATCACCTTCATGCATTGGATTACCCCGTCCTGGCAACACGCATGAAGCGTGAGATCTATTGGATCGAAAAATGGCGCTTTTGGGAGCGTAACCCGCTTTTCTACAAAAACGTGATCGTGGAGGGCATATTCAACCTGGTCAGCCGCAATTTTGCTCCCCTGGAAGAACGTTTACGCTCGTTGGTTGCCAGGGAAAGGGATGTGCCGCGCGTGCTGGCCGAGGCCAGGCAAAACTTGAAAAACCCGCCGCCCGAATACACCCGCCAGGCTCTTGACCAGATGAAGGGCGCGGTGTCCTTCTTTGAAAAACTGCCCGCGGAATTTGAGGTCGTAACCGACCAGGACCTGCAGGCCGAATTTGCAGCGGCCAATGCGCGCGTGATCGCAGAGCTGAAGGCGTTTGCGGATTTCCTGCAGGCGGAACTCCTCCCGGCCTCCACGGGCAAGTTTGCGATCGGCGAGGCGGAGATCCAGGCCGTGATCGATGCGGAAGAAATGATCGACGTGCCTGTGCCTGAGATCCTGGAGATCCTTTACCGGGACCTGGAGGCCGTAGAGGCGGAGATCAGGACGCTGGGCGAAGAGATCGACCCGGGCATGACCACGCAAGAGCTGATCGTTGAGATGCGCTCCCGCCATTCGGCGCCCAACAAGCTGCAGGAGGAGCTCGAGAATGAATGCAAGCGCATCCGCTCCTATCTGACCGAATACGATTTCATGACCATCCCGCCCGAGATGCCGGATGTGATCGTGCAGCCCATGCCGGATTATTCCAGCGGCGGCGGCGCCATGCTGACGCCGGGTCCATTCGAGAGGGTTGCCCAGGAATCCTATCTCAAGCTGCAGATCCCGAAACCGGATTGGACGCAAGAGCGCATTGACGGTCTTTGGAGCGATTTCAACCATTACGCCCTGGTGCTGCTGGTGATCCACGAATGCTATCCGGGACATCATACCCAGTTCTACCTGGAGAAATTCGTGCCCATGCGGGCCAGCCGGGATCACGATTCGGATTCCAATTCAGACGGCTGGGCGGAATACGCAAAATTTACCTTTGTTGAGAATATCCTGGCGCCCATGGATCCCTTTTACCAGCTTGCTGCCCTGCTCTCCAAGCGCAGCTATATGGCAGCATCCATTGCCGGGCTTGAAATCCACCTTGAGAAGCGCACCCTGGAAGAGGCATCCGACTTCCTGATGGAAAAACAAGGCCGGACCAAAGCCAACACTTACATCTGGGTGCTGAACCGGGCAACCTATTACCCGACCCACCTGACTTACTACATCGGCAGCAAAATGGTGCGCAAGCTGCGGGAGGATTACCAAAAAATGAAAGGCGAGGCATTCTCGCTGAAAGAATTCCATGACCGGTTCATGTCGTACGGGCTGATCCCCATCAAGGTGATCCGCCAGGACATGTTGGGAAGTGCAGATGATGGAGTGCTGTTCTCATGACAAAAAACATCAAATTTGATTTCACCGGCAAAGTAACGATTGTGACCGGTGCGGCGCGCGGTATCGGCCGAGAGATGGTCAAAGCTTTTATCCAGGCGGGCTCTTTCGTGATGGCAGTGGACCGCGACCAGGAAGGACTGCTGGAAACCTGCCAGAGGCTCGGCGACCGGTGCCGGCAGGCGGTTGCAGATATCCGCAATAAGAACGAGGTCGCAGGCCTGATGCAGGCGGTTAAGGAGGCTTTCGGCGGGCTGGATATCTGTGTCAATAACGCCGCGGTGGCCCCCCATACGGCCCTGCTGGAAGAAAGCGTGGAAGTCTGGGACACGGTGTACGCAGTTAACTGCCGCGGCACCTTCCTGATGACGCAGGCTGCCGCCAGGCTGATGATCGAGGGCGGGAAGGGCGGCCGGATCATCAATTTTTCCTCTGCGGCAGCCAAACGCGGCTCCGCCGGCAGCGCGGCCTATGCATCCAGCCGGGCGGCTACCGAGAGCTTCTCGCGTGTCGCCGCAATTGAATTGGCGCCCCACAACATCCTGGTCAACACCGTCAGCCCGGGGCTGATCGACACCCAGCCCAAACCTCTGCCGCCCGATATGAAAAAAGGGTTGGAGGCCAGGATACCGACGCTGCCGCTGGCGCGGCCGGGCTGGGTCAGCGAAGTGTCAGACCTGGTCCTGTTCCTGGCGTCGGATGCTTCCAGCTACATGACCGGCGCAGTCATCTCGGTGGACGGGGGCTCCAGCGTGGGCGTGCGCCCGGCGGGACCGGTTGTGGATGACGACATCCGTTACGACTGGGTAACGGGTGTCCACAGAACAGAATAAAGGAGAAAATGATGAGCGAAAAACTTCGCGTTGGCGTGATCGGCGCTGGCAGATGGTCGGTGTCGGCCCACCTGCCAGGTTTCTACCGCTCGCCGCTGTGCGATGTGGTGATGCTTTGCGACCTGGACCTGGACAAGGCCGAAAGCAGGGCCAGGCAGTTCGAAATCCCCGGGTGGACGGACGACTATGAAAAGGTTCTTTCCCGGCCTGACATCGATGTGATCGATATCGTCACCCGCAGCGATGGCTCCCATGAGGACCTGGTGTTCGCCACGCTCGAGGCTGGCAAGCACTGCCTGGTCGAGAAACCCGTCTGCCACGACTACCGCGACGTGTGGCGGGCGCATGAGCTGGCGCAGTCAAAGGGCCTGAAGACCAAGGTCGGGCTGACCTTCCGCTATGCCCCGGCGGTGATGTACATGTTCGACCTGATCCGCGAGGGCTTCATCGGCCAGCCGTTCGCCTTCAACGGCTATGAGCAGAACTCGCAGTGGCTCGACCCGGACAACCCGATGGACAAGCGTATTCATAAGACCAAACCACTTGGGGAAGAGCCCTGGGGAGTCGATCTCAGCCGGCAGGGGATCACGCCTTCCTCGATTGAGCTGTATGCAGCGCCCACCATCGATATCGGCCTGGAGTGCATCGGCAGCGACCTGGCACAGGTCGTGGGCGTATTGGCAAACATGGTGCCGTTCCGCAGGAAGACGAACCTGGATACCGAATACGAGCGTATCAACATCGACGACCTGGATATGTTCATCGCTGAAGCAAAGAACGGAGCGTTGTATTCGATGCAGTCCAGCTACGTGACGGTCGGCAACTATCCCGGCATCGAGGCGCATATCTACGGCTCGCAGGGCGCCATCAAGGTGCGCCTGGTGGACGAGTTTGGCGTGATCCAGACCATCCACACCGCCAGGCCCGATGCGGTGGAGTTCGTGCAGCAGGAAATCCCGCCGCGCTACTTCCCGCCCGGCTATCAAAAGGACGACCGCTGGGACTGCGCATTTTACGGCAACTTGGTGCACAACTTCTGCCAGGAGATCATCGACGGCGGCGAAGCCAACCAGGGTAACTTCGCCCAGAGCGCCCGGGTGCAGGAGATCATCAATGCTGTTGTGCTGTCGCACTACAAGCATGAGTGGGTCGACCTGCCCCTGAACGACGAAGCCGGGATCTTGAAGACGATCCGTTTCAGCCCGTTCTAAACGAAAAATCATTCATCACAAAGGAGAACCATAGAACATGAAAGAAAAATTACGCATCGGTGTCATCGGCGCGGGGCGCTGGTCGGCCTCAGCGCATTTGCCCGGTTTCTACCGCTCACCCCTCAGTGAGCTGGTCATGATCTGCGACCTGGATCCCCAACTTGCCGAAGACAGGGCCAAACAGTTCGAGATCCCCGAAACCACGACGGACTACGAGAAAATTCTCTCCCGTAGCGATATCGACGTGGTCGATATCGTCACCCGCGGCGACCACCAGGATCTGGTCTTCGCCACGCTCGAGGCCGGCAAGCACTGCCTGGTCGAGAAACCCGTCTGCCACGACTACCGCGATGTTTGGCGGGCGCATGAGCTGGCGCAGTCGAAGGGCCTGAAGACCAAGGTCGGGCTGACGTTCCGCTATGCCCCGGCGGTGATGTACATGTTCGACCTGATCCGCGAGGGCTTCATCGGCCAGCCGTTCGTCTTCAACGGCTACGAGCAGAACTCGCAGTGGCTCGACCCCGACAACCCGATGGACAAGCGCATCCACAAGAAGACGCCCTCCGACCAGCCGGAGCGCGGCAGCGATCTGACGCGTGAGGGGATCAGCGTCTCATCGCTGGAAGGGTACGGCGCGCCCACCATCGACATCGGCCTGGAATGCATCGGCAGCGACCTGACCCAGGTGGTGGGCATCCTGGCGAACATGGTGCCCTACAGGCGCCGCACCAACCTGGATACCGAACGCGAGCGCATCAACATCGACGACCTGGATATGTTCATCGCCGAGGCCAAGAACGGCGCGCTCTACTCCATGCAGTCCAGCTATGTCACGGTCGGCAACTACCCCGGCATCGAAGCCCGCATCTCCGGCTCGAACGGCGCCATCAAGACCCGCCTCGTCCATGAATTTGACGTGATCCAGACCATTCATACGGCCAAACCGGATGCTGTCGAATTTGTGCAGCAGGAAATCCCGGACAAGTACTTCCCTCCTGGCTACCAGCAGGGCGAGCCCTGGGATTCGGCTTTCTACAGCAACCTGGTGCACAACTTCTGCCAGGAGATCATCGACGGCGGCGAGGAAAACCAGGGCAATTTTGCGCAGAGCGCCCGGGTGCAGGAAATCATCAACGCGGTCACGCTTTCGCACCGCACGCACCAGTGGGTCAGCCTGCCCCTCGAACCGGATGACAAGATGAAATAGATTTTATTGCCTGTTCCCCGGATTACAGCCTGACCGGGGAACAGGCGCTTTATAGAGAGGAAACTGATGATGAAACTACTGCAGGGAAAAACAGCCCTGGTCACCGGCGCAGGGCGGGGCCTCGGATGGGGCATTGCCAGGGCGCTGGGCCAGGCCGGTGCCAGCGTGTGCCTGACCGACATCAACGACGAAGAGCTGGCGCGCGCGCTTTCGGATACGAAATCCGACGGCAGCCAGGCGTTCAGCCTGCACCTGGATGTCAGCGACCGGGAAGCCTTCCATGCCGCGGTCGAAAAGGTTGTGGATACCTGGGACCGGATCGATATCGTCGTGCATAACGCCATCTACATGCCGCTCACATTGTTTGAAGACTTGACGCCCGCAGATTGGTGGCGGCAGATCGAAGTAGGGCTGGGCGGGCTTTTCAACGCCGCCAAAGCTTCCTGGGAGCACATGAAAGCTCAAGGCGGCGGGCACATCATCGGCATCGCCAGCGGCTCCAGCAAAAAGGGATTCAAAGAAGAGGTTGCGTACTGTACCAACAAGCACGGTCAGGAGGGCTTCGTTAAGGCGCTCTCGCTGGAAGCCGCGCCCTATCAGATTGCGCTCAATACCATCGGCCCAGGCAAGCCGATCAAGCCGACCCGAATCACCTGGGCGGAATACGACAGCCTGTCCGCAGAAGAGAAAGCACAGTGGGCGGACCCGGTTGAGCTGGGCAAGGCCTTCGTCTGGCTGGGCGCACAGCCGCCCTCCCGCTTCAGCGGCTACCGCTTCGATGCCGGCACCATCGCTGATACCATCGCCCGCGAAGGGTACGATTTTGAATTCTCCCCCGAAAAAGCAACCCTCCTGCCCGAGGATTTTTACGCGGCACAGAGGTGGTATGCGAACTACCCCGATTGACGGATCCGGCAGCCATGCGTTGAGACCGCACCCCGGCGCTGGAAAAGGAGAGCCAGACAATGGATGAGAACATCGGCAAAGAATTCATGCGCAGAACAGCCCATGCCCGCCTGTCCCCCCCGGGCGAGGCGTCCGGAGTGCCGCAGCCGCCGCTCGAGCTGCCCATACCGGCTTCGGCTCGCCGTATCGAGCTGCCTGGCCCGCCGTTCGATCAGATCCCAGCGGTAAGCCTGCTCAGCGCGCTGGGGGGAAGGCGCTCGATCCGCCAGTACAGCCGGCAGGCCCTCACGCTCGAGGAACTGTCCTTCCTGCTCTGGGCCACGCAGGGCGTGCAGGAAATCACCGACCGCCCTGCCACGCTGCGGCCTGTCCCTTCGGCAGGCGCCCGGCATGCGTTTGAAACGCACCTGCTGGTCCACAACGTGGAAAACCTGCCAGCCGGGATTTACCGCTACGCAGCCCTTGAGAACCAGCTCATCGAGCTGTCGCTTTCACAAGAAACTGCCGAAGGCATTGCCCTGGCCTGCCGCAGCAGCCAGGCAATCTGCCGTGAGAGCACGGTTACCTTCATCTGGGCGGCCGTGACCGAGCGCATGACCTGGCGCTACAGCGAGCGCGGCTACCGCTTCCTGCACCTGGACGCCGGGCATGTCTGCCAGAACCTCTACCTGGCAGCCGAGGCAGTGGGCTGCGGCGTCTGTGCCATCGGGGGCTACAACGACATCGAGATCAATTCGCTCTTAGGGCTGGATGGCGATGCAGTTTTCGTCATCTACCTGGCCGCCGCCGGCAAACGCTAGCCCCCCGCTCACCCGGTCGAGTCAGCGAC
>JAFGSI010000034.1 GCA_016934715.1 Anaerolineales bacterium | reverse complement strand
GGATCTAGTAGTCCTTTGAGTTTGCCAGTGAACCCCGTTTTTTGCAAGCCTTTCTACTCCCTCACCACACTTAAGTGGGGTGACACCGCCGGTCGCCCCTACGCTACGAATACCCTAATTCTTTCATAATCTGCGCCTCATCCTTCTTGTTTCCCGCCCCGAAGAGCTCACGCCAGAAATTATCATCATACCGCCTCGACTTGACCGGCAGCGGCAGCGGGACGCCCCAGCCGAGCAGGAGCACTTCCTCCTTGGGCTGCAGGCGGGCCAGCATGCCGCGCAGAGCCTCGCGGCCCGCCAGGCCTGAAAGCACAGCGTGGATATCATCCTCGTCGCCCAGCCAGCCGGAGATGCGCGTCCCCAGTTGGGACATGACCTCGTCGTGGATCTGTGACGGGCGCTGGTCGATGATCAGCAGGGTGACATAGTACTTGCGCATCTCGCGGGCAATGGTGGCAAAGGTCGTCTGGGCAGCCATCTGGCGGTTGAGCAGCTTGTGGGCCTCCTCGACCACGATGACCAGCTGGCGAGGTTCGTTCTTGCCGCTGGAGCGGAAGAGATTGGTCCTGGTCTCCCAGACCTGTTTGATCTTGCGGGTCAGCAGGTTCGAGACCAACAGGTAGTCCAGGTCGGTTTCGTACTGCTGGCCGAACGACAGGACCACGTGCTTGCCGGCCTCCAGCGACTTGATGACCTCGCCGACCGCATCGGCCGCCGGGCTCTCGCGGATGTAGTCCTTATCAAACAGGCGGCGCAGCTTGTCGTGCAGGCCCTCGGCCGCCATGACATTGACACCGTGCGCATTGGCCCAGGCAGCGACGCTCGCGGGGTGCGGGACCTTCTTGATCTTGCCCTTTTCATCCTCTTCCTCGATCGTGGCCCGGTTCATGGTCTTGAAGCGCCGAAACCAGTCCTCCTGCCCGAAGCTGGTCACGAGTGCATGCAGGGTCGAGGCGGTCGTCTCGCGCAGGTTCAGTTCACCGGTCAACAGTTCGACGTCGGCCGGGGTGATATCGGACATGCCGATCTCGAGGTTGAAGTCCGGCGGGTTGGCGCGGATCGTCGTCCCACTGCCCAGGGCCACCACCTGGACCCGTGCGCGGAACCTGGTCTTCAAGCCAGTGACGGTCGCCCCGGTGTCGGAGGCGGTATCATCGTAGCCGTACTCGTTGTGCATGTCAAAGACCAGCACCGAGGCCTTGCCGTGATGCATCAGCCCGGCCAGCACCAGACGGGTCAGAAACGACTTGCCCGTCCCGGTGGCACCGAAGACGCCCGCCGAGCGCTGGACAAACTTGTCCAGGTTGATGCAGACCGGATGCTCCTGCTCGCGAGTGTAGCCGATGACGAAGTTTTCCGGTCTGGCCGGGTCGCCGAAGATCTCGGCGATGTCGCCGCCCGAGGCCATCCGCACAGGGGCATGGTGCGGTGGGACGGTCTTGACCGGCAGCGGGTGCGGCGTCCGATTGGCTAGTTCCGCCGCCCAGGTCTTGTACTCGGGCGTACCCGGTTCGGGCCCCCGCTCGAGCATCAGGGCCGGCAGGACCTCGAGATTGGTGTACAGGGTCTGACCGTGGAGGGCCTGCGCCAGGAAGGGCGGCAGGCGCATCTCGCTCTGCTCGTCTGCAAAGCGCGGGTCGGTGGCTCCCAGCAGCAGGTCGGTGACCAGGCCGTAGAACTGCCAGTCACCACTGGGGATGACGACGAAGGCGCCTTCCTGGACATCCTGCGAGGGGACCGTCAGCCGGGCCCGGAACGACTCCTTCAGTCCGCCGCCAACAATGTAACCGATGGGTTTGTTATCACTCATGTTTTCTCTCCTCGCTGCATCCATGGCGTGTTATCCTGCCGCCAACTCCAACGCCATCCTGATGTCTTCTGCGATCATCTTGCGCTTGCTCTTCTCGACGAAGAACGCCGGCCCGGCTTGGACATAGGACGGCAGGGCGCGGGCGCCGCGGAAGGTGAACTCCCCACCGCGGATCTTGTAAGTCGACCCGGCCGGGATGACGCGCGGCCCGCCGTTGCGCTTGGCGATCATGTTGACCGCCTTGATCGCCACATCGCCCATCAGCAAATAGACCTTGATGTTCGGGAACAGGGCGATCTCCTTCTCCAGCAGGTGCGAGCAGTTCCTGATGGTGGCGCTGGAAATGCCATAACCGGTCTTGCCACACTTGACCGCCGTGGTCAGGCAGACACCCAGGTCGAGGAGTTCCTGGATCGAACCCACCTGCGCTCCGGCGTCCTGGAAGGCCAGGAGGCTGGTCCGGGCGAAGAGCGCCTGCGGCCCGGCATAATAGCCATCCGCCGGGTCCTGGGGGGCAGCCTCCGAGATGAGCAGGATTGAGACGCACGCCAGGTCAAGGTCCACACCCGGAACAAGGTAACTCTCCCGGCGGGTATCGAGGCAGGGGAAATCGATACACTGAACAGAATCGCTGATCCGCATAAGGTTCACTCCTTTTCAAGCTTTGCTTTCCCGAGCTTGGCCGCTGGATGATCCTTCGCCAGGCGACGCAGATTGCCTGGGTGTTCGGCCAGTGACTACTCCCCACGCCTGAAGCGGGGGCTTCTAGGGAGTTCCCCAGGGATTGTAGCCCCAATCCTGAAATGTTTCTTGCTACATTCTGATCCCGATCGATCGCGAGACCGCAGACCTGGCAAATACGAACGCGAACAGAAAGAGACGTTTCCACAAGATAACCACATCGCGAGCATATCTTCGCTGGTTTGCAGAGATCAGCCAATAGGACAACCCGACCAGCATTCTCGGCTTTGTACGTGGTGGATGGTTCCTACTTATCCGCCTGGATGCGCTCGTTGGCCAGCTTCACGTAATCGGCGTCGATCTCATACCCGATGTAATGTCGCCTGCTTCTATGGGCCGCGATTGCCGTCTGGCCGGAGCCCATGAACGGGTCGAGCACGACCTCGCTTTCGAACGTGTAGAGCTGGATCAAACGGCGCGGCAGTTCGATCGGGAAGGGGGCTGGGTGGCCGACCTTGCGAGCCGGTTCGGCGGCGAAGTTCCAAACCGACTTGTTGAACTCGAGGAACTCATCGCGCGTGATCGTGCTCTCGCGTTTGGCCGGATTCTGGCGCTTGAAGGTGTCCTTGCAGAAGACCAGAATGTACTCGTGGACGTCGCGCAAAGTCGGGTTGGCGGCCGACTTCCACGAGCCCCAGGCCGTGGACGGGGAGGCACTGGCAGCCTTGTTCCAGATGACCTCACCGCGCATGAGAAAGCCCAGATCGAGCAAATCAGCGATCAAGAAGGAATGCAGGGGCAGATAGGGCTTGCGACCGAGGTTGGCGACGTTGACGCACATCCGCCCGCCGGGGACGAGGGCGCGCCGGACCTCAGTCCAGACCCGGCGCAGGAAGTCCAGGTATTCAGCGAGGGTCAGGTCGGCATCGTAAATTTTTCCCACATTGTAGGGCGGCGAGGTGACCATCATATGGACCGAGGAATCGGGCAGTTCCTCCATCGCCTCGGCCGATTTGCAGAAGATCCGGTCAAGTCTCTCGGCAGGAATGGCATTCTCCACGTACGCAACCTGGCGCTCCTGCGGCTGGCCTTTGTACAGCCGACCGGCGTAGAAGGACGACGAGTCGTGCCCGACCCGGCCAGGGGTCCCGAAAGCGGAGGTCTGGGTGGTTTTCCGTTTGACCATCGGACTCCGATCAGACGACCTCCCCCAACGCACCGAGCACGGACATCAGTGTGGGGTAATCATCACGCAGCAAGGTAATCAGCTCGCGGGTGGCCTTCTCGGCCCAGGCCTGGTCGCGGTGGGCCGCAGTTGCCTGCTGGACGTGGGCCGCCAGGACCTCGCCGATCGCGACATCCGTGGCCCGCAGGATGTGGCGAAAGTAGCCAAAGCGGCCGGCCCCGGTGAACCTGGCCAGTTCGACATCCGAGCACAGGTAGATCACATCCAGGCTGAGCGGCGGGCGCGGCGGCAGCAGGTGCGAGACCCGCCCGCCCTGTTCATAGCCGACCGCTAGAACCGCCATCTCGACCGGCACGATGCGGTTGACCCGGCTATCGGCCACGGTGGCAGCATCGACCTGCTCGGCGGTGACCAGCTGGCGGACCAACCCGTCGTCGGTGATATGAATGTCATAGATCAACCCGTAGATCTGGTAGTCGTCGTCCAGCGGGGCCCGCACCAGTGCCCCGAAGGACGGCGCCTTGAGCTGCGAGACGCTGCACCCGGCAACGAAGCCGGTCGTACTGGCCCGCAGGAGATGTCCGATCTGGAGCGATTGTGTCATGGGAACCTCACATCTCTTCGCGAAGTGGCCCCGAGCGGAGGGCTGCTCGCAGGCTATCCCTTCGTTTTTCCCGACGAATCCTTGGCAACCTGTTTGCCCGACTTTTCGCCCACCTCGCCACCCGACTTGCGCAGTTCCAGCGAGAGCAGTAGTTCGACCTCCTTCTTCTCGTCGAAGGAAACCCGGGCAGTCTCGTGCGCGCGGTGCAGGATGTAGGGATAGGGTTTGGCACCCAGCAAGGCAGCCTGCTGGATCAGCACGGCATGCAGCAGATCCAGCTTCTGCACCTCCCCGGCGACCCATTGGGGCAGTTCGACCCGGGCGATCGCCGGACGGCCGTCCCGGGCGACATTCAAATAGAAGAAGTGCAGTGCCCGCTTTCCGCTGTAGCGGACCCGTGAACTGGACTGCATGGCGAAGACTGCCGAGCGTTCCCCCGGATGCAGCAGTTTGCCAAACAACCAGAGGTCGGTGGCTCCCAGCAAGGGGCGGTGCTCGCGCAGGGTCCTGGCATCTTTCAACTCCTCATCGGTGGCGATGCCGACCTCCAGCAGACGCACGACCAGGTCGGCGGCCGGCTTGTCGACGTAGCCACCCAGGGTCACGCCGAGGGCGGCCAGCTTGTCAAGGTCGTCCAGATATTTCTTCAGAAAATTCTGGTAACTGCCCGCACTGGACGGGTCCTTGGCACCCCACAGCTCGACCGGACCGTCGGTCAGGGTCACCACCGGCTGCTCAAACTTGCGGGCCAGTTCGAGCAGCTTGGCCCGCTCGCGAGCGTCACGCCGCAGGGCGATGGCATCCTCGTCCATCAGCGAGCCGTCCTTCTGGCGCAGTTCCTCATCAAAGAGCAGTTCGCTCTCAGTGAAGACCTGCGGGGCGTTCGTCGAGTTGAGTTTCAACGCCACGGCCCCGACGTTGACCAGCGCGTAGACCAGGGGTGCGTGACGGTCAGGAGCGGCCTGCGAACCATCGACTGCCACCAGGGCGGCGGTGGTGGGCGGAGGCGGGGCGGGGGTGCGGGTGTTCAGGGCTTCGCCCACCGGCAGGGCACAGCGCAGATTCGGGTCACAGTCGCGCGCCACGCGCTCGACCTTGGCGCGCAGCAGGTCCAGGTCGGCGGCATGCAGTTCGAGTAATTTCCAGGCGCGCTCGCGCTGGTGCTCCAGGACCTGCTTGCGCGCCTGGGCGCCCTGACCAATCGCGCGTATCTTGGTGTAGATCTGTTGAAAATCGATCGGCATGGATCCGCTCACATCTCGAGCTAGAACATTTGTCTTAGATTTTACAGGCAAATCAGGTAAAATACAAGCACCAGCGGGAACTTTTTTGCACCACGCGTCGTCTACCATTCCGCTAGACCTGTTATACCACTACTCACATCCCGTAAGGAGGATAGCATGCGTTCCAAGTTCTTTCTGTTCACTTCCATTCTGGTCCTGGCCCTCGCCCTGACAGCCTGCGGCGGTTCTTCCGCTCCCACTGACCAGGCCTCCCCCCGCACACTGAACATCAGCGGCACCGGCACGGTCTACCTGACCCCCGATATCGCCTACATCTACATTGGTGTGCACACCGAGGACCCCGACATCGCTTCCGCCGTGGACCAGAACAACGCTCAGGCGCAGGCGGTCGTGGACGCCCTGCAGGCCACCGGGATCGAGGCCAGCGATATCCAGACCAGCAACTTCTCGGTCTGGGGCTCACAGCAGTACGACCCGCAGACCGGCCAGTACTATGGCATGATCTACATGGTCGACAATACCGTCTACGTCACTGTACGTGACCTCAGCCAGTTGCCCGAGATCCTCGATGCAGCCATCGCCGCCGGGGCCAACAACATCAACAGCATCCAGTTCGACGTGGCCGACAAGAGCCAGGCCCTGATCGAGGCCCGCCAGCTGGCCATGCAAAATGCCGCCGGCCTGGCCGATGAACTGGCCGCCAACGCCAACGTCGATCTTGGCGAGATCATGACCATCTCATACAACGACTACGTTCCGATGCCCTACTACGGTTACGGCATGGGCGGCGGCGGCGGCACGGAGGGTGTCTCCACCCCGATCAACCCCGGCCAGATGCAGATTACGGCCACGGTCAGCGTCGTCTACGAGATCAAATAGTTCTCGCCCCCAACTCCCTCTCTGTCCCTCCCCCTGCACCCATGGAATGCTGGGGGAGGGAACTTTTCGAGGCGCCGGGCGTCCAGAGAGAGTACAATCAAGCCAATCTCAAGGAGGATCAAATGCGTACCAAAATCATTATCTTGACCAGCGTCGTCATCCTCGGCACCCTGCTGGCCGCCTGCGGTCCGAGCACGATCTACACCCAGCCCGCACCGCCCATGCGCACCCTGACCGTCACCGGCTCAGGGATGGTCACCCTAAGCCCCGACATGGCCTGCATCTCGATCGGCGTCCACACCGAGGACGAGAGCGCCACCGCCGCTATCGACGCCAACAACACCCGGGCCCAGGCCGTCATCGAGACGATCAAAGGCTTCAACGTGGCCGAGGCCGACATCCAGACCACCAATTTCAGCATCTACCCCCGCCAGGTCTACGACGACAACAACAACATCACCGGATTAACCTACCTGGTCGACAACACCGTCTACGTGACCGTGCGCGACCTGGACACTCTCGGCGACCTGCTCGACGCGGTCGTGCAGTCGGGGGCCAACACGATCGGCGGCATCTCGTTCGACGTCTCCGATCGGACCGCGGCCCTGTCGCAGGCCCGCCTGGCAGCCGTGACCAACGCCCGGACCCAGGCTGACGAACTGGCTGCCGCCACCGGGGTGACCGTCGGCGCAGTCCAAACCATCTCGTACTATGACAGCACCCCGATCGTCTACGAAGAATACGCCCGCGCCCCGATGGCTGACATGGTCGCCAGTGTGCCGGTCCAGGCCGGGACGATGCAGATCACCACTACGGTAACAATCGTCTACGAGATCCAAGATTAATCAAGCCTCTCATCCAATCCCATGCCCCGCAAGATGCGGGGCATGTTTCGTATTGAGGTTATAATGCCGGTGGCTGTAGGGCGGAGGGTGAGACCACTGGCCCTGTTTATCACTTTTCTACGGAGGTCGAAGATGCTGAAAATCGGTTACATTGGCCTGGGCCTGATGGGCAAGTCCATCGCCCGCAACCTTCTCAAGGCCGGATACCCGCTCGTGGTCCACAACCGTTCACGCGCCGCGGTCGACGAACTGGCCGCCGAAGGCGCCAAACCGTCCACCTCACCGGCCGAGGTCGCCGGACAGGTGGACGTGCTGTTCACCAACCTGCCCGACTCGCCCGATGTCGAACAGGTCCTCCTGGGTGCCCAGGGCGCCATCGAGACCATCCGAGAGGGAACCATCTGGGTCGATAATTCGACCATCAAGCCAGCTTCCGCCCGGTCGATCGCCGCCATACTGGCCGAAAAGGGCGTGCAGAGCCTGGACGCACCGGTCTCGGGCGGTGACATCGGTGCCCGAAACGCCAGCCTGGCGATCATGGTCGGCGGGCCGGAGGAGGCCTTCACAAAGGTCATGCCGGTCTTCGAAGCGATGGGCAAGACCATCACCCACATTGGCGAGATCGGCGCCGGGCAGATCGCCAAGGCCGCCAACCAGATCATGACCGGCGCCCAGATGGTGGCCCTGGCCGAACTGCTGATCCTGGCTCAGAAAGCCGGGGCGGACCCGGTCAAGGTCGTGGCGGCGATCAAGGGTGGGGCGGCCCAGTGCTGGACCCTCGACACCAAGCCGCCGCGCCTGTTCGCCGGCAACCGCCAGCCGGGCTTCAAGGCCCACCTGCACCTCAAGGACCTGAACATCATCATGGACACCGCTCGCGAGTACGGCGTCGCGTTGCCGATGACCGCCGAGGTCACCCAGTTGTTCAGCGCCATGGTCGGCATGGGGCTGGGCGATATTGACAACTCTGCCGTGGTGGCCGTCTACGAGAGGCTGACCGGAGTCCACCTGCTCGAACCGGACAAACAATAATCTGTGCCCCGGTGACAGGTTCAGGAAAACAAATGCTCAAACGTCACTGGCCTTCCATCCGCGATTATGTACTCATCCTGCTTGGCACGCTCTGCCAAGCTGCCGGCCTGCGCCTGTTCCTGGTTCCGGCCCGGCTGGCCTCGGGCGGGATCAGCGGCATCGCCCAACTGATCAACCACTTCACCAACTGGCCGATCGGCTTGATGATCTTCCTGGGCAACATCCCGCTCTTCCTGCTCGGCTGGCGTTACCTGGGTGGGCGGCGCTTCGCCACCCGGACCGTGGCGGCGGTGGCAGCCTACTCGCTGTTCGCCGACCTGCTGGTCCTGCTGCCCTTTTTCCCCCCCAGGGGCATCACCGACGACATCCTGCTTAACGCCCTTTACGGTGCCGTCGTCAGCGGGGTCGGTTACGGTTTGGTCTACCGGGCCCAGGGGACCAGCGGCGGGTCCGACGTGCTGGCCCGCATCCTCAACCACTGGCGCGGAATCCCAATGACCCAATCCTACTTGATGACCGATGCCCTGGTTGTCCTGGCAGCCGGCTTGGTCTTCGGCTGGAAGGAGGCTCTGTATGCCGTCATCGTCCTGTATGTCAGCGGTCTGGTGGCGGACGCAGCTCTGGAGGGCGGCGGGACCGTCCGCACGGCACTGATCGTCACTGACCGGATGGAGCCGATCGCCGACCGCATCCTGCACGAGATGGAGCGCGGCGTGACGATCCTGCATGGCACCGGCGGTTACACGATGTCGTCGCGGCCAGTGATGTACTGCGTGGTCAGCCGCTCCGAGGTTCAGCAGTTGAAAACCATCGTCAACGAAATCGACGATAAAGCCTTTATGGTCATCGGCGTGGCCCACGAGGCTCTGGGGGAGGGCTTCAAGCCGCTCAAGAACCTGTAAATTGGATCACCACCCCGCTCATCAGGGCGATCTGCCCGAGATGGTACATCGCTAACTGGAAGACTCGCCCATTCTTGATCGGCTGGACGAAGCGGAACCAGGCCAGCAGAATGTCCGACAGGAAGAACAGGGCCGCACCCAACGCCACCAGCCCGGCGGCGGAGGCCGTCCAATCCGGGCGCCACAGGGCCAGCATGGCCGAGAGCAGCATGACCGTGATCACCAGGGCATAGAGCAGCACCGGAGCCTGCAGGCGGTGCAGTCCTTTGGCGGCCAGCCCGGCCATGATCGGCCGCATGACGCGCGCCGTCGTGATCGCCAGCAGGATCGCCAGCCCGAACGACCAGGCCGGCGAGACCTCCGGCAGGGGGATGTTGAACCCGATGACGTAGAAGACGTGCCCGAGCAGGAAGGCCACCAGTCCGAAGACGAAGAAGCGGTCTATCCAGAGCAGCAGGACATCGCCCAGGATGCACAGGGCCAGCCCCAGCCCGAACCACAGTGTGGACCCCTGCAGCCCAGTCTGCAGGACCAACCAGGCGAGCAGCAGGCCGGTGGCCAGCGGCTTGGCGACCATTTCCAGTTTGCGCCGTTCAGGCAGGCGCAGTACGGCATACCAATCCAGGACGGCGAAGACCAGGGCTAACAGGGGCAGGGTATTCAGAAGCATGGGGCCTCCGAGTTCACTTCTTCTTCTTTGGGGTTTTGAGCGCATACCCGAAGCGGCGCAGCACCGCTTCGTCGTTGCGCCAGTCTTTGGCCACCTTGGCGCGCAGTTCCAGGAAGACCTTGCGCCCGCTCATGGCCTCGATCTCCTTGCGGGCCGCAGAGCCGATCCGCTTGAGCATCCGGCCGCCTTCGCCGATGACGATGCCCTTCTGCGAATCGCGCTCGACAAACAGCGTGGCATGGATGTAGGCGCCAATATCCCCGCGCTCCGTAAACTCGTCGATGCGTACATTGATCCCGTGCGGGATCTCGTCCCGCAGGGCGATCAGGGCCGCCTCGCGGATCAGGTCGGCAGCGATCTCGCGTTCGTACAGGTCGGTCAGTTCGTCGGCAGGATAGTCAGGCGGCCGGACGGGACAAAGCGAGATCAGCGCCTGGAGC
>JAFGSI010000033.1 GCA_016934715.1 Anaerolineales bacterium | reverse complement strand
GGATCTAGTAGTCCTTTGAGTTTGCCAGTGAACCCCGTTTTTTGCAAGCCTTTCTACTCCCTCACCACACTTAAGTGGGGTGACACCTCTCACGCATTGGAGAAGAACATGCCTCATTACAACCTTGCCTTGCTCGGCTTTGGGAACGTCGGCCGCTCGCTGGCCGATTTGTTGCTCCGCAAGAAGGCTGAACTCAAAGAGCGCTACGACATCACCTACACTGTGACCGGCATCGCCACCGGGCGGCATGGATCGGCGGTCGACCCCAGCGGGATCGATCTGGTCGGCGCGCTCGACCTGATCCGCACCGGGCGCACGCTCAACTCGGTCAGTAAGGCGCAGATCGCTGGTCCGCTGGATTTCATCCGCACATCACAGGCCGACGTGCTCTTTGAGAACACCCCGGTCAACCACGAGACCGGCCAGCCGGCGGTGACCCACCTGCGCACCGCCCTTAAATGCGGTCTGCACGCCATCACTGCCAACAAGGGGCCGGTGGTGCATGCCTACCGGGAACTGACTGAGCTTGCCAAAGCCCAGGGGAAGAAATTCTACTTCGAGAGCACCGTCATGGACGGGGCGCCGATCTTCGTCCTGTTCCGGGATGCCATCCCGGGTACCCAGTTGAAGTCCTTCCGCGGTGTGCTCAACTCGACCACCAATATCATCCTGACCCGTATGGAGGCTGGCGAGTCGTTCGCCCAGGCGGTCAAGCACTGCCAGGAGATCGGCATCGCCGAGACCGACCCGACCGCTGATGTCGACGGTTGGGATGCGGCGATCAAGGTTGCCGCCCTGGTGACCGTCCTGATGGGCGTCCCGTTCACTCCCCAGCAGGTCGAGCGGACCGGCATCCGCCAGATCACGCCCGAGATGGTCGCCGCCGCTCGCGCGGATGGGACGCGCTACAAGCTGGTCTGTTCGGCGCAGCGCGAGTGCGACAGGGTGCAGGCCTGCGTGGCCCCCGAGCAGGTGTCGGCTGCCTCACCGATGTACGGTCTGGAGGGCTCGACCTCGCTGGTCGAGTTCAAGACCGATGTGTTGGGCGACCTGACGATCATCGAAAAGGACCCTGGTCCAGCTACAACCGCCTACGGGCTGCTGGCCGATTTCATCAACGCGGTGAGGAGCTAACCGCCCGGCGGTGAGCGAACAAAGGGATGAAGGCCAGGGTGCAACCCCGGGCCTCTGTGATTCCTGCTCGAACATCCGGCTGTAGCTGCGCAGGAGGTTTTCCTTCGTGACCTGCGGGCGGCCGGCGTAGATCGCCTCGATCCGGCTCCGGCCGGGTTCCCTTATTTCAGGCGCAGGCTGCCGTTGAGGGCAATCGCTTTGTTAAGCACACCCTTCTCAGGGGTGCTGGTCGGTATCATGCGGGTTTATTCTTGATGTCGTATGAAAAACCGGCCACAAGGGTGAGCATCAAAAACATGAAGAATCCGGCCAGGCAGGCCAGCATGATCGAAAGCACCCGGTCCGGGTTGCTGACGCCGGGCACGTAGCCGAAGATCGCAATGAAGAGGGTTAAAAGAAGCAGCACCGAATCGACCACCAGGAACCATTTCCAGGATCCGGCCAGCACATTGCGGAGTCCCCGGGGAAGGATCTTGCGCCACCAGGTGAGCGGTTTGTTGATCCGGGTTGCTGCCACCCAGAACAGGATGAAGAAGAGGATCTGGGCCACTCCACCGCCGACCAGCAGGGAAAATAGGAAGAGCAGTAGAAAAAACAGGGGACCAGATTTCTTGTGTACGAAACCAAGCGACCAGATGATGATGCCTGCCCCGGCCAGCATCGCCAGGAGGCCGGTGACCAGGAAGTTGGGCACCAGGGTAAAGGCATATTCGTTGCCGTGCGGCCACATCCGCTGGGCTTCGCCGATGGCGGAGATGAACATCCCATCTGTCGGGGTGTTGCCCTGCAGGGTCTCGAAGAATCCGTGGCTGATGCTGGAGATTCCAAAGATGGTTCCCAGGGTCGCCACATTGGTCCTTGTCGCTTTATTCATTGAAGTACCTCCTGGCAAATTCTAGAATCCGTTCAGGGTGCTCGCCGACGTAGTTGTAGGCCACGAAGCGCTTCTTGATCCCTTCGATCAGCCACAGTTCCTTCGGCCCGGGGCTGGCGGCGTAAAAGGCCTGGATTTCGCCCAGTTCGGTCCAGCGGTCCTCCTTGGCCTGAATGTAGAACGTCGGGACGTGAACGTCCTTGATGAAGAGCCGGGGCGACATCTCCTGGAGTGAAAATCCGCCGCGCCAGCGGGTGATGCGGTCGATCAGCGGAGCCAGGTACAGGCTCAAGGGCGTATAGACCGCCCGCAGGTAGGCGCGGATGAAGACAGCGGCCGAGACCGGCTGGATGGCGACCAGGAAGCGGACGTCTTTCACCTGCCCGCGGCCCTTGCTCAGGGCAACGATCGTTGCGTCGGCGCCCATGCAGAAACTGACGAAGCCAACCTGCGGCGGGCTTGCCCAGCGTGACCGGATGTAGGCCAGCGCCCCGAGCACGTCCTGGTACTCCAACAACCCGACCCCGCTCAAGCCGCTCTCGCTCTGGCCGTGGTTGCGGAAGTCGAACATCAAGATCGGATATCCGGCCTCGACCAGCGCCTGAGCAGTGGTCAGCAGGTCGACGTTGGTGGTCGCCAGGGGCGGGAAGCCCTGGTGGCGGGACAGGAAGCCGTGCCGGTTGAAAAGCATCGGATGCGTAAGGATGACGATCCGTTCGGGGCCCCTGTCCGGGTTGGCGTCTGGGACAGGCAGGTACCAGCCCTTGAGGTCCAGACCGTCGCTGCTCTTGAAGGCGACTTCCTCATAGGCCAGCCCGTAGTCCACAGGGCACTTGACGATTGGCTGGCGGCGTGCGTACAGCACGGTGGTCGAAAAGATGTAGGCCGCACCCAGCGAAATGAGCATCAGGACGGTGATAACCAGGATGAGGATTGCGTAGATCGGCATGCGTTTTCTCCACGTTCAGCGTTACAATTACCATCGAAAAGTATAGCAGAATCGGTTCAACCTTCCTATGGCTCATGTGTATCTTGCCCTCGGTACCAACCTCGGCGACCGACCGGCCAACCTGCAGGCGGCCCTGGCGGCCACGCCTCCGCTCGTCCGGGTCCTGCATGCCTCGCCCATGTACGAGACCCCGCCCTGGGGCCTCACCGAGCAGCCGGCCTTTCTGAACATGGTCGTCGAGGCGCGTACAGACCTGGAACCGCTGGCCCTGCTGTCTTTTCTCAAGCAACTGGAGTCAGATCTCGGCCGGATCCCCTCGGTTCGTTATGGACCACGGCTGATCGACCTTGACATCCTGTTTTACGATGATCTGGTCCTCGACGGCCCTGCACTGACGATTCCTCACCCGCGCCTGCATGAACGGGCTTTCGTGCTTGTCCCGCTGGCCGACCTGGCCCCGGACCGCGTCCACCCGCGGTTCGGGCGGACGGTGCGCGCGCTGCTGCGGGAGGTCGATACAGCCGGAATCCGGCCCTGGTCGCAATCTCCGGCATGAAGCAGCATTCCTTTTTTTTGTCTTGGTGTACAATACCATTATCGTTGTGTCCATCATTCCGTGAGAGGTACGCATGTCCACTCTGGCAGGTCGAACGGTTGGTAAGTACACACTCCAGGAGCGTCTGGGCCGCGGCGGCATGGCCGAGGTCTACAAGGCCCGCCACCCCAAGCTGGATCGCACCGTGACGATCAAGATCCTGCACGGCTACCTGGCCGAGGGTGAGGATTTCCTGGTGCGCTTCGAACGTGAGGCCCGGGCGGTGGCCAGCCTGCGCCATCCGCACATTGTCCAGATCCACGATTTCGACGTCGATGACGAAATCTACTACATGGTCATGGAATACGTCGACGGGGGGACGTTGCAGGACCGGATGGCCGAACTCGCCCGGGCGGGCAAGTACATGCCGCTCGGCCAGGTGTTGGCGATCCTGCAACAGGTTGCCGAGGCGCTTGATTATGCCCACAAGAAGGGCATCATCCACCGCGACATCAAGCCCTCGAATATCCTGCTGAATGCCTCCGGGGAGGCCTTCCTGGCCGACTTCGGCATTGCTCGCATGGTCAGTACGACCCAGTTCACTTCCACCGGCGCCCTGATCGGCACGCCGACCTACATGTCGCCTGAGCAGGGCAAGGGCCTGGAACTGTCGGCTGTCAGCGACATCTACTCGTTGGGGGTGATCCTCTACGAGCTCCTGACCGGTCGGGCGCCGTTCATTGCCAATACGCCTCTGGCCTTGATCCAGAAGCATGTCACCGAACCCCTGCTGCGCCCAGGCGCGCTGCGCTCCGGGCTGTCCCTGGCTGTGGATGCGGTGGTCGGGAAGGCCCTGGCGAAGGAACCAGGAGAACGCTATCAAAGTGCCGGGGAACTTGCCCTGGCACTGGCCCAGACCCTGACCGAGGAGTCCATCGCTGAACTCGACCGGGAGAGTGCCGGGACGAGGTCTGCGATCGCGGACCAGCCGACCGAGGGGATGGACGAGGCCAGCCTACCCGGGCGGGCACGACTGCCGACGGTGGCCATGGGCGATGAGACCCGGGCTGGGATCGCCGGGGAGCTGGCTGGGGCCGAACCTGTGCCGCCAGAATTGGAGATCGCGACCCCGGAACTTGACCCGACCGGGCAAAAGCCCCGGCCGGTGACGGCCAGGCAGAAACCGGCTGGCCCGTCTTTGATCGAAAGGCTCAAAGCGAAACCGGTTCTGTATGGAATTATCGGCCTGGTGGCGATCGCGATCCTGGTGATCGTGTTCAGCAGCCTCTTGGGTGGTGGGGGGTGTGACAGCATCGATGCCTGTATTGTCCGTGCCGAGCAATTGCGTGGACAGGGAGATGTCGAGGGAGCGATCGATGCCTACGGCCGGGCGGCGGATATGGTTCCCCAGGAGGAGCATCCGTCGTTCGCCTGGCTGTGGTGCACACGGGCCGACTTGTTGAGCGAGGTCGGACGGCACGACCAGGCCACCGGGGATCGGGATATCTGCATGGCTTGGGAGCGCGGCGAATAAGCGATTGAGAATTGACCTGCCAGGTGTAAGCACCACGGCGCATGTCCCCAACACCTGTGATCAACGAAGCCCTGAGCAATGTCTTTTGGCAGAACACAGGGCTGGTAGGCCTGGCAGAACGACACTCCAGACCAGGTGATTCATATTGAACCGACGGACGCGGCCCCGCACACCTGCACCGACCGCAGGTCCGGTGTGTCCGGTGGTGTGAGAGGGAGCGGTCAGCCGCCGCTCCCTCCTGCTCGATTTAACTGCTCTTCCCACTGGTCTCGGATTTCTTCCCCGGGTCGTGCTCGGGCGGGTCGGTGATCTGTTCGGCACCTGCCTTGGGGTGCGTCCCGGCGATCTTGCCATCTTTCTCCAGTGATCTCTTGATCATCTCGGCATGTTCTTCTGAAACCATTCCCCCACCCTGGTTGCCGGCGATATGATCTTCGGGGTAATTCGAGATTTGACCCGAATCGTACTTGGGATTGGGAGCGTTCACCTGTTCTGCTGCCAATCCACCCTTGGCACCGCCTTCATCCGGTTCCATCAAGCCCAGGAATTTCCATATTGTAGCAGCGATGTCTTCGCCTCTCTTTTCTTCACCAAATTCCTTCTGTGCCTTGGTAAAGCGGGTCATTTCCGCCTCGTGCTCTTCGTAATCGGCCGGAACTGCTGGCGCAATGGTTTCTTCGAAGGGGTCGATCGTTTGCCCTTTTGGGACGGCCTCCCAATTGGGATCGTACTCCAAGGGTTCATCGTCGGTTGGCCCCTCTGTCATCTCTTTGGAGTGCGTATACCTTGACTCATTCCCGGGCACGAAGTTCCAGGACCAGAAGATGTTGGTACCCTTACCTTCGATACCCTTCATCTCTCCCCGGGAAGGGAACCCCCCCGGAGGTGGTTCATCATGAGGACCGCCGAGATTATTCTTTAAGTCGCCCGGACCGCCTTCAAAGCCGGGCAGCCCGCCCAGGATATCATCACCGGGTTGGCCTTCCCCGGAGTTGCCGCCGATCTTGCCCGGGCCGGGGATCAGTCCTTCGAGATCGTCCAGCCCTTCCAGGCCGCTGTCCAGGTCTTCCAGCTCCTGGTGCAGGATCGGCTTCTCGAAGTTGGCTTCCTGCCGTGGCCTCTCGGGCGTCTGGGCGGCATCGCTTAGCTCTGCAGATTTGTCGCCGCCCCAAACAGGTTGGCTGCCAATCCTGCCCTCTTGCGGGCCAGGCAGGTTGATCGGGGTGGCATCGTGGGGGTCGTCATCCACACCAACGGTCGCCTGGTCCAGGTCATCGCGCATCCTCGGCATCTGCCCGCGGATGCTGTCCGATCCGGATGTATCCATAACCTGTTGGGGCAAGGGGCTGTGATCGAGGTCGGGGGGTTCGGGCGGGTGCCCCTCTTCTTCCTCTGCTTGTGCCATCACATTCGGCAGGGTGATCGGTGTGGCGCTGGCACCCTGTGGGCCGGGCAGAGGGATCGGGGTCGCCTCGTGGCGGTCGTTGTCTTCAACCACGGTGACCTGATCCAGGTCATCGCGTGCTGCTGGCCGGCTGCCGACCACACTGTCGTTCACAGGCTGCGGGATCGGTAGGGGGGTCGCGCCTTCGTTCCCGGCTGCACGGGAGGCATTTTCGGTGATGTTCGCCAGAGTGGTCTGGATGGCCTCGGCCTGCTGGTAGTCGCCGGTCTGTTCAATATAGGCTCGCGGATTGAGTGTGGCGTCGTTCAGGGTCTGCAGTTCGGCGTCGCGGGCCTCACCGGATTCGATTCCCTCTTCGGGGGCACTTCTGATTTCGTCCATGGTTTCGCTCCTTATTTTTTCCCTCTCGGCTTATCCCTGGTCTGCTCTTTAGCATTGGGAGTGTAATAGTCGAGGTCACCGGGATCGACCATCCCGCCGCCGTGGTGTTTGTCACTTTCCAGGAATTTTCCAGAGTCGTCGTCGCCGTCCTTGTCACCAGGAGTACCGGCGCCGCCCTTGCTGCTGCCCCCTTTGCCGTAGACGGGTGCGAAATGACCGCTCTCAAGATCGGGGCCGCCAACTGGTTCTTGCGGGTCAGGTTTTGATCCACCGCTGCTGCTGCCGGTGTAGGGCATGCTGAAATCGCCGTCGATCGGGTCACCTTGCGGTGGCCCCTTTTCAGCGGGAGCTTCTTCTTCGTCCGTTTCCTGGTACCACCAATCTCCATCCTTGTCCTGAACCCAGATGCCCTTGCCATCGGGTTCTTCCACGTAATTCTTCCCGGATTCTTGCGATTTTATCCACAGCCAGCGTCCAATCGCGCCGGTGACGGAGTGGAAGCCTTCGCCTTCGGTGCCCTTGCTGCCTTTTTCGCTTCCTTGGCCTTTTGAGCCGCCTGGGGATTTGACTGGTGGTCCGCCACCGGAGGTGCCTCCCGAGGCCCCGGGTGCTTTTTGCGAACCGCCCTTTTCCATTCCTAGTGGCAGGTTCTTGGCATCAGGCAATTGGGCGTCAATCCGCTGGGGGCCGATCTGGCCGACTTTGTCTGCGGGCTTGCCGGTGCCACGGCCAATTTCTTTCTCGGCCTCGGATGTGTCAGGATCCATACGGTAGATGGGCTCATTGCCGTCGATGGAGGCGGCATCGGCGCCAGCCGAACCGGGGTCTGGATCGACCGTCTCGAGGGGCGCCTGGGGGGTAGCCATGATTTCAGTAGGGTCTCCAGCGCTTAAGTCGGCGGCCAGCATGGAATCCGGTGAGTCGCTGTCGGACGGCGGGTGATCGCCGCCCTTGCCGGTCAGCGGGTCTTTGGCTGTTCTGTCTTGGCCGGGCTCATCGATTTCGCCGGTCGCAGCGGGGATCGCTGCTCCAGAGGCTGTGGATGCGTTCTCTGCGGTGGTTTCCAGGGTAATCTGGATGGCCTCGGCCTGCTGGTAGTTGCCAGTTTGCTCGATGTGGGCGCGCGGGTCCAGCGTGGCATCATCCAGGGATTGTTGTTCGAGATTGGATCCTTCTCCGGTTTCTTGTCGCTCTGCGGGTTGCTCTCGAAGGTTCTCCATTGTGTACTCCTTTCAAGTCATCATTCATGGATTGTCGGCGAGGAAACCGAGGGCTTCCTCGCCGGCCAGGATCATTTAGGAAATCTTCTTGGATTTCTCGGCCTGTTCGAGGACGTCCGGTGTGTAGTAATCAGGATCATCGGGGTTGTTGGGGCGACCGATGCTGGCAGAGATCCCGCCGTAGAACTTGCCCGAGTCGTCCAGATCGTCGGGGCCGACCGTGCCGGTGCCACCGACTGTCTTACCGCCGATGCTGACGATTGGTGTGAACTTGCCGCTCTCGATATCCCTGCCGCCTACCACGTGAGGCTCGGGTTTGCTCCCGCTGCTCTTGCCCGTATAGGGCATCGGAGACATACCGTCGATCGGGTCGCCCTGTGGCGGGATCTCGGGATCGTCTTCCTGCTTACGCCAAACCCCTCCGGAGCCAATCGTATAGGTATCGCCCGTGTCCTTGTCCTTGACCGTTGTAGAACCTTTCTCCATGGCCTGCACATCCAGGGAGCGCTGGTGTTTCCCCCAGGCCTTCTGGTCCACGCCGGCGGGGGCACCTGGTTCCCTGCTCTTGCCGCCGCCTCCTGGGACAGTCCCGGTGTTGATCGGCGGTCCGCTCTCGGAACTGCTTGACCCACCTTTGGATCCCTTCGTCGGGGCACTCGGACTTCCCGGGCCTTTTCCCCCGGGCATGGTCATACCAGGCTGGTTGCCAATCCGATCGGGACCGGAGCCACTGGTTCCTGGACCGGTGCCGAGCCCCATGTTCTTGCCAGGACCCATTTTCTGGCCCAGGTTGGGTCCGGTGCCTGGCCCCTTGCTCTTATCGACCATCCCGTGAATGTCTTCGCCGGCGAAGTCCTTGGCCTGTTCGGGCAGTGCATCAGGAGTGAGACGATGGGGATCGGCTTGGGAAGCCGCATCTGCCTCCACACTGGCCATGCCCTCAGGGCCCGGCAGTGTGATCGGGGTGGCTTCGTTTTTCCCATCTTCTTCCTTGTCCTGTGAAGCGGTTGCGGTGAGATTGCTGAGATCCTGGCGCATCTTGGGCATCTGCCCGATGCCGGTGTCCATTTCTGAGGTATCCATAAAATGTTCAGGAGACAGATCGTGATTCAGATCCAGCGGTTCCGGCGGGTGACCTTCCTGCTCTTCGCCACCGAACTCCTTGCCGGTCAGGGGGTCTACGCCAATTCTGCCGGACTGTTCTGGGTGACCAGCTACGTAGGGAATGGGCAGCGGGGTGGCGCCAAAATCAGTTACGGATGCTGCCTGGGGACCGGGCAGGTTGATCGGGGTGGCATCATCTCCTTCAGGTTCGTCTCCGCTGGCTGTGATTGCCTGGTCCAGGTCGCCGCGTATCCTCGGCTGGCTGCCAATAATGCCCTGGTCCTCAGGTCGCGGGATCAGCAGCGGTGGGACGCCATCGTTCCCGGCTGCACCGGTTTCATTTTTGGTGAATTCAGCCAGGGTGGCCTGGATCGCCTCAGCCGGCTGGTAGTCGCCGGTCTGCTCGACATAGGCCCGGGGATTGAGTGTGGTGTCATCCAGGGCCTGCTGCTCGGTGCTGAGGGCCTCGCCAGTTTCAAGTTGTCCTTCGGGTTGGGTACGGATTTCGTCCATTTTTGCTCTCCTATTCTTTGATGGTTTACTTTTCTGATGAAAGGTTGCGGGATTGTGAGGAGAGTCGGGCTGCTATGGGAGATGACCTCACAAGAATGGCCTTGGGGGTATGTGGAGTTAATTTTCGATCTGCCATCTCCTTTTCTGGTCGGAAAACAATAAGCTCCTTTCTCAATGCACCAGGCTGACGGCCGACACCGGGGTGTCTGGCAATCAGTCCTGAGCGGAGTAAGGAGCTATTGGAAGTGTGTTCTCAGGAATATTCAGTTGTGATGATATTGTATACGAACGCATCAAAAAGGGAATAGGTCTCTGTTCCTACTGGCTGGCCCGGTGTGGGCAGTCGTGCAGGTTATCGATTGGGACGCCTATTGTGCCGCGGAAATGTCCAGTGTCGTCTAGCTGGCCATGATCCAGGCTTGGGCATTGGCCTGGAAGGCCTGCAGCTCAGCCTCCGGCAGGGCCAGGCGCGATTTGGCCATCGACAGCAGCAGCAGGCAGTAGGCCAGGTTGCCGAGATGGACCCGCTGGATGACGCCCCGTTCGGCCTGGGTGGTCTGCACCAGGTGTGAGAAGGTAAATGCCATGACCGGCCGCAGAGGGTTCTGCCGTTCCTTTGGCAGGCCGGCTTCAGCTTCGAGCAAACGCTGAAGTATCCGGAAATCCGGTTCGGAGACCAGGCTGAAGTAGCCGTAATAGCAGGGTAGGCGGCAGAAGGCGCAGCCCTTCTTACGGTGCAGCCTGTTTTCGGGAAGGGCGCGCGGCTTGAGGCGGGCCACCTTGGACATCACGGCCTGGAAGGCGGCCGCCTTTTCCGGTGCTTGACCCGCTGGACCGGCGGTCTCCACCAGGGCCTCCACCCACTGCGGATCCGGCTCGCGGCTGTCGTGGTGGAAAGCGGCAATGCGCTGAGCGACCTCCGGGATTACCGCCTTGAAAAAGGCGGCCTCCTGCATGCCGGCTTTTTCAGCCAGGCCCTTCCGCAATGCGGCAGTGCTTTTCTTGAAGGTGTCGATCTGTTCCGCAGGACTGTAGGAAAGCAGGTAATGGTAAGTGATGGCTTTTTTGAGCACGTCGACCGGGATCGGCTTGGACATCTCAGGTCTCCTTCTTGGCTTTCGAGGACTGCTGCGGATTGAACCTGGGGATCGGGGTGTGGAAGACCTTCACCCACGAGGCGGTGTCGTCCTGGATGCCGCAGACGATGGCCTGCCCGACCTTCAGCCGGGCGATGACCTTGGCCTGGTCTTCGCTCAGGGCCATGGCGCCGGCCATGGCGTCACGATCGTCGGCCGAGACCAGGCGGTGGACGATCTTGAGGTTGGTGTTCTTCAGCGCGTCGGGGACGAGCTTGGACGGGACCTGGTCGATGATCGCCAGCCCCTGGCCGTAGGCCCGGATCTCGGCCAGGATGTCGGCGAACATCTCGCCCATCTTGGCCTGCGGGTTGGCGTTGTCGGCGGTGTAGTGGGCCGCCCGCAGGATGCGGTGGGCCTCCTCAATGATCGCCAGATGACGCAATGTGCTCGACTCGGGCGAGCCATCGCGCTCGTATTGCGCCTGGCGGTATTCGTACATGAAATTCATTAACAGGGCCATGGTGAAGCACTTGTCGGCATCGTCACCCATCAGCCCCAGGTTGATGACCACCGGCCGGTCGAACAGGTCGGCCCAAGGGGTCGAGGCCGGCTGGTCGAACAGGCGCCCCTTCCAGCCGCGCATCAGGCTGCCGATGCGGGTCCGCATGGCGGCGGTGATGTTGTCGGTGATGCGCTGTTCGTAGCCCTTGGCGCGCACCAGGCCGGTGATCCGGTCGTGGAGCTGCCCCAGGGTTGGGCACAGGATATTATCCGGAGGCAGTCTCTCTTCCAGCCAGCCCTGGCTGTCGTACAGATCGACCAGGGCCTCTTCCAGGATGATCGGCAGGATCTCGTACATCGGGAAGCTGGCGTTGAAGATCGATTTGAGCCGGTCAAGGTGCGGCATGACCTGGGCGGTCGCTCCGGGCAGGCGGATGATGTCGAACGGGTTGAGCTGCAGTTGCTCGAGCGGCTGGCCGCCCCACGCGCTCCGCCCGGGGAGGTAGACGGCGATCCCCCGGTCGAAGGTCTTGGCCTGGTTGTAGGCCAGGGCCAGTTGGACGTACTCGTCCTTGGCTGGTTCGATGACCAGGAAGTTGCGCCCGGACTCCATCAGGCTGGCCAGCAGACGGCGGCAGGTGTTGGACTTGCCGCTGCCGGTGATCCCGGTGATGAAGACGTGGCGGGTCAGGGTGTCCAGGTCGACCTCGTAGTTCAGGTCGCCGATCTCCTCACCGCCCTCCAGGATCTGACCGATCTGCAGCGCCGACCCGCTGTCGGCAGCCCGGGGCGGGTTCAGGCTGAAGGAAGCTGCCAGTTGGAGCGGCATGCCGGGCATCTCGCGCAGCGGAAGATTGGCCAGCAGGGACAGTTCCTCGGTATTGAGGGGGGTGGTCAGGTTCTCGAAGGCCTCCCCGCAGGGATGGTGCAACCGTTCGCTGCCCTCGGGGGCGAACAGGCGCAGCGGCGGGTGGCGGAAGGCGTCCAGGGAGGTCTGGATCTGCCCATCCCACAGTGGCGCCAGGTCGTGGGCCCGTACCGGTTCGGAGGTGCTCTTCTCACCGCTGACCAGGGCCTTGAACTGGGCCTGGCCCTGGGCGGCTGACTCGCCCTGGTTGCTGACCATGTAGACCCCCACGTTCCAGCAGCCGAGGGCCTTGGCGGTCTCGAAGCGGGCGGCGGTCTTCTCCAGCAGCCGGACGCAGGCCTCGGCGTGCTTGTTGAGGTATTCCTGCCCGAAGGAAAGTGATTCGCCGGTCGTCGTCCCCTGGCTGGTCGAGGTGCCGGTGGACTTGCTGGTGGTCTCGGAATCGCTTGTACTGGTTCCGCTGCTGTCGGAGGTGCCTGAGGAGGGCAGCAGCTGCCCGAACATGCCCAGCATGCCGGAGAGCAGGAAGGGTCCTCCGGCGGCCAGCAGCAGGGCTGAGATGCCTGCCAGCCCTGCTGCTCTGAGGCCCTTGCCGGCCCCGCTGGATTTGTCCAAGGTAGTGCCCAGGGCGCCTTTGCTGGCCGTTGCCCCTTTGGTCTCGGACGTGCCGGTGGTCGTGCCGGTAGAGGTCGAGTCGCTGTCGGTCTGGGCGACCGACTCGGAGGTCCCGCGACTGGTGCTGCGGTTGATGGTCGACTTGGTGAAGGCGTGGACCTGCCCCGACAGGGTATGGCAAGCGGTGACGATGTCAGCGACATCGCGTTCAGCGATCGGGTTGGCGATCACCATGTAGACGTAGGGCTTGCCGCGCAGGCCGCGCATGAAGCGGTCCAGACTCTGCGGGTACTCGCCGGGTTTATCGCTGGTCTTGGCCGAAGGGATGCCGGTGAAGGCCCGGGCGTAGCGGTAGGTGCTGAGCGGCAGGTGAACGTGGTCGACGACCTGTTTGTAGTCGCTGATCGCCCGGACGCGCGTCCCGGGCCAGTTGGAGCACAGGAACTGGCCGAGCTGCTCGGCGAAAATCTTCGGCTGGGCGTCCGGAACCCGGGCGTTGACGCCGATATAGATGCGGTTGCGCAGCCCGTCGCTGCTGATGATGAAGACCAGCGTATAGCGCGGGTCATGGCAGGCGGCCAGGGTGGTCTGGATGGCTCGGAAGTATTCCGCGCCAGATTCGCCGACCGGCTTGCCAACCTGTTCGACTTCCAGGAAGGCCAGATCGGCCTGACCGGCCTCTTCGCCGGGCAGCAGGCGGACGTAGTTGTTGGCGAAGACCGGGCCGTCCAGGTAGCCGCGCTCCAGGGCGAAGAGCAGCGACTTCGATAGGGCATCCCCGGCCTGCATCAGCATTTCGGGCGAGGGGCTCTCCTCGGAGCCGGAGGGCGAGTCAGGGGTGGTCTGGATCTGGGTCTCGTCGGTCATGGTTTCACCTGTTGCTGGCAGACGAAGCGAGCCTTGCCGAAGAAGATCTCGTCGCCGGGGCTGAGCACCTGCAACTGGTGCGCTGGCAGGCGCTTCCCGTTGAGGTAGGTCCCGTTGGTGCTGCCCAGATCGACCAGTTCCAGGCGCGCAGGGGTGGCCCGCAGTTCGGCGTGCCGGCGGGAGGCCTTCGGGTCGCTCACCTGCAGGTCGCTTTCTTCGCCCCGGCCGACGGTCGTCACACCGATCGGGAGTGGGGCCGGTTGTGCTTCGTCCCCGACCAGCGTCCAGCCGCTGCCCTGCGGGGCGGGGACGGCTGCCGGTTCTTCTTCGCAGGCCGCGGACGGGAACTGGATCGTCGGCTCGAGTTTTTCCATCGAAGCTCCAAACTCCAGGCTCAGTCCCTGAACGACGACCTCCTCCGGGTTGTCGGCCAGCACCACCTTCTCCGGACCGAAACGCTGGCGCAGGTGGCCGATCAGCGTGAAGAGTTGCGCGCCACCGCCTACCAGGACGACCTGGCCGAGTATATCTTCGCGCAACTGCAGCCTGGCCAGGGCGTTATCGATCAGTCTGCTGAAATGCGCCTCCAGATCGGCGGTGGCCTCCCGGAAGCGGGCCTCGTCCAGGGCGATCACCCGCCGGTAGATGCTTCCGTCCTGCATGACCAGGGTCACTGTCCGCTGGGGGACATGGTTGAGCGGGCCGGCGTGCAGCAGCTGCCGGCTGAGAGACTCCTTCAGGCGCTGGGCCGAGACGCGCAACGAGATCAGGGCTGATGGGTCGTCCGACAGGGCCGAGGCCGGGACCTTGAGCTCGTCGGCGATGACCCCGGCCAGTTCGGCGTCGTACAGGCCGCCGCCGAAGGCTTCACCGTGGCGGCCGAGGAATTCCAGACGCCCGCTGCGAGCCTGCACCCGACCGGCGACGATGTCGGTCGTGCTGCCGCCAACGTCGACGATCAGGGCCACGTCGCCGGCTGGGGTTGCCTCGAGCAGGCCGCGCCGCGCCAGGCACAGGATCGCTCCTTCCGGCTCGGCCACGAAACGCAGCCCGGCGAAGCCCTCCGGGAAGCAGGTGCGCACAGTGCGGGCGAACTCGTCGAAGATCTGCCCGCCGTGGTCGTAGCGCCAGTGAACCGGGTAGGCCAGGGCAAAGGCCACCCGGTCGTCAAAGGCAGCCGAGCGCCATTTTTCCTGGCGGATCTGTTCCAGGACGGCCTCCAACAGCAGGCGGGTGTATTCCAGAGCCTGGGCATGCGTGTGGCGTTTTTGATGGGGGAGAGAGTTTTCTTCCAGGTGAGCGCCGATGCAGGGTTTGAAGTGTTCGCGCACCCGCTCGCGCACCTGCTCATTGTCGAGCTGTCCTTGGGCGACCTCGCCGAAGCTTTCAAGGGCGGTGCCGGCGGGGTTCAGGCACAGGATGGCTGGCAGGCGGCGGTCGACAAAGCTGGTCAAGGGGGCCGGCTGGGGCTCGCCCGGCATCCTGGCGGAGGCACCGCGCAGGCGATATTCTGCCCGGTAGAGCCGCCAGTTGGTCGTGCCGCAGTCGAGTGCAAAGAGGGTGAGCTGTCCTTGATCCGGCATCGAATCCTGCTTGGGGGCGGAAGAAAGATTTGGTCGTGGAAACCTGTGGTGTTGTGCTTTCGAGGAACTCCCGACCACGAAAACTTGCAGATTCCCATGTAACCATTATATAGCAGAAAGCTTTTCCGTCAACCAGACCATCGGCGGTATAATCTTTGCGATGGAGGCCGTGATGGAGATATCAAGTGCAGTTTTGGCGCGACTGGAGTCTGAACCAGCCCTGGCCTGGAAACTGGCCGCCGCCGCGGGCGCGGCGGACTCTGAATCTGCTCGGGTGACCCGGGCCTGCCAGAAGGTCCGGGAGGCCCCGCTGGTGCGGCAGTTACTCGCCACGATCGATGACACCGGCCGGGTCTACAAGAAGTGGGACGGGGCCCATTGGGTCCTGTCGTTGGTGGCCGATCTGGGCTATCCACCGGGGGAGGCGGCCCTGCGCCCGCTGATGTCGGCCTGCTACCAGACCTGGCTGGGAAAGGAGCATGCCAGGCACATCCGGGTCATCGCCGGGCGGACGCGGCGCTGCGCTTCCCAGGAGGGCAACGCAGTCTGGTACTCGCTGCGCCTGGGCCTGGCCGACGGTCGGACCGAGGAACTGGTCTCCCGTCTGCTGGGCTGGCAGTGGCCTGACGGCGGCTGGAACTGCGACAAGCGCCCTGAGGCGGATACCTCCTCGTTCATGGAGACGCTCATTCCACTGCGGGCACTTGCGCTCTATGCCCGGGTCTCAGGTGCTCCGCAGGCGGCCGCGTCCGCGGAACGCGCGGCCGAGGTCTTCCTCCGGCGGTGTTTGTTCCGCCGCCATTCGGACGGCCAGGTGATGGACCCACACTTCGTCCGTCTGCACTATCCCCCGTTCTGGCATTACGATATCCTGTTCGGCCTGAAGGTCATCGCCGAGGCCGGTTTCCTGGCCGACCCGCGCTGCCGGGAGGCTCTTGATTTGCTCGAGTCGAAGCGCCTGCCCGACGGCGGCTTCCCGGCCGAGGAGGCTTATACGCGTCCCACCCGCCCTGAACTGAGCGGGTACTCGCCAATCGATTGGGGCGGAACGAGCAAGGTGCGCCTGAACCCGTTCGTCACCGCCGAGGCGTTGGCGGTATTGAAGGCTGCCGGACGGTAGGTGGTCAGGGCTTGCTCAAGGGAGAAAGCCGGCGGCCTTGGCGTGTTTCTGGGTGGATCTGCGCGGCTTGCTTTCTTCTCGAAAAATACAGGTTCCGAGGGGAGGCACGAACCAGTTGCAGCCTGCGGAAAGCCGGCATATCCTTACAGGAAATAATGCTGGGCAATTCAAGTACCAGAAGATGGGCGTATCCGATCCGCCCTCGAACCCCAGGGCTGCCGAACAGCTGCTGGCCGAGATCTGGGTGACTGTGTCGCGACCCGGACCGGATTCGTAGCACTGGGGCCGGTTCCATCCTGCCAGCAAGAATAGACAAAGAATCGACAAGGAGATCCTGAAGCATGGAGAAGAAAACCAAGACGATTTTGATCATCGTTGGCGTTGTGGCCGGGATCTGCATCCTGGCTTGTATCGTCGGTTATTTCACCATTGGCAAGCTGTTCGCCAACCTGGCTGAGTCGATCGAAATGGACCCGGCCCAGGCCGCTGCGGCTGCGCATGCCATCACGGATTACGACCTACCGCCGGGCTATCATGAACAGATGGCGATGGACATAGGGCTTTACGAGTTCGTGGTGATCGGCCCGGAATCCTATGTCACCGGTCGCGGGCTGATGATCATGCTGGCCCAGTTCGGCGATAGCTCGAGCCTCAGTTCCGAAGATATGGCCGAACAGCTGCGCCGCTCCTTCGAGCAGCAGAGCGGCCAGCCCGGGCTGGAGATGCGCGTGGTCGAGACGCGCACGATGGTCATTCGTGACGCCCAGACGGAGGTGGTCATCCTTGAGGGTTCGGCGAATACCGGGTCGGTTTACCGGCAGCTGATGACCGTCTTCCCGGGCAAGGATGGCCAGGCCATGTTGATGGTCCAGGGGATTGCGGAGGACTGGGACGAAGACCTGATCTTTGATTTCATCCGCTCGCTGCGTTGAGGCCAATCCCAATCGCAAACCTGGAGCGCGCGATCGTGCAGAGGAAGATACCTTGAGAAGGAGATAAATCGTGGATATCGAAATTTTGCATCGTCCATCCTATTCCCTGGCCGTGGCCCGGCTGGCGCCCAACGAACGCGTCCGTGCTGAAGCGGGGGCGATGGTCAGTTACTCGGCGGGGATTGAGATCGAAACCAAGATGGAAGGCGGCCTGTTCAAGTCACTCGGCCGGGCTGTGTTGGGCGGCGAGTCGCTCTTCCAGAACTTCTGGAAGGCCGGTCCCCAGGGTGGCGAGGTGACCCTGGCCCCCGAATTGCCCGGCGACATCACCCTGCTTGAACTGGCCGGGAACACCGTCATGGTTCAGATCGGCTCCTTCATGGCAGCCGAGATCGGCGTCGAAGTGGACGCCAAGTTGAGCGGCAAGGCTTTCATGGCTGGCGAGGGTCTGTCCATCCTGGAGGCCAGGGGGGCCGGAAAGCTGCTGGTCTCATCTTACGGGGCGATCTATGAGAAGACCCTGGCCTCCGGCGAAGAATACATCGTCGACTCGTCGCACCTGGTCGCTTTTGATGGCACGGTCAAGGTCCAGCCGCGCACCGTCGGCGGGCTGAAGTCGACCCTGCTCTCAGGCGAAGGCCTGGTCATCCAGTTGACCGGTCCGGGGAGATTGTTCATCCAGACTCGCTCCCCGCAGGCGCTGATCAACTGGATCATCCCTCAGATGCCGAAATCGAACCACGACTAAATCCAAGTGGGCTTGCCAGGGAAGCGGGAGGCCCATTCCTCCCGGCTGGGTTATAATCATTGCAGAGACAGAAACAGGAGAGGCGCATGAGCGAACAGAAACCCCTTTACTACAAATCCGAACCCGGCATCGGCTACACCGTCGTCCGCCGCCCTGATGGGGGCATGGCGCTGACCTTCACGGACCTTTCGGATGCCACCATCGCCCACTGGCAGGAATTTTCCTCCGAACACCTGCTGGGCGCTGACCGCCTGACCCGCAACCTGTATGACCTGCGCCAGGTGAAAGCAATCCCCGAGAAGGTGATCAATGTGGCAGTCACGGTCAACAGTGACCCGGCGGCCCGTAACATTCGCCTGGCGGTCATTGTGTCCAGCCCGCAGGTGGCGGAGGGCATCCGCCAGATCTACTATGCTGCCGCGACGGAAGCCTCGGCGGCGATCAAGATCTTCACCGATATCGACGAGGCTGAGGCCTGGCTTTCCCGCCCACTCGATCAGATCGTCTGACCGTGTCAACCCTGACCCTCGGAAACCGCAGCCTGGCGTGGGGGCAACGCACCTACGTCATGGGCATCTTGAATGTTACCCCCGATAGTTTTTCGGGGGATGGGTTGTTGCCTCCTCCAAAACTCTCGATGTCAACTGGAAATGAGGCAGGAGCAGAGCAGGGGGTGAGGGTGGCCCGTCGCTTCCTGGAGGCCGGGGCCGACCTGCTCGACGTGGGTGGTGAGTCAACCCGCCCGGGGTCGCAGCCAGTGACCGCCGCCGAGGAAATGGACCGCGTCATCCCGATCATCCGTGCGATCGCGGTTGAATTTCCGGAAGCCCTGATCTCGATCGACACCTACAAGGCGGCCGTGGCTGAGACGGCCTTGCAGGCCGGCGCGCGGATCGTCAACGATGTCTGGGGCCTGCGCGCCGATCCCGATCTGGCCGCTGTGGCTGCCCGCCACCGGGCGGTGGTCATCCTGATGCACAACCGCAGCAACCCGGCCACGGTCGAGGTGCGCCTGCGCCTGGGCAACGCCTATCTCGGGGCCGAGTACCAGGATTTGCTGGCCGATGTCAAGCGCGAATTGATGGAATCGGTCGAACTCGCTCGCCGGGCCGGCATCCCCGATGACCACATCATCCTGGACCCCGGGATCGGCTTCGGCAAGACGGTTGAACAGAACCTCGAGTTGATCGCCCGCCTGGACGAGGTCCGGGAGCTGGGCTTCCCGGTCCTGCTCGGGCCGTCGCGCAAATCCTTCATCGGCTATACCCTCGACCTGCCAGCCGACCAGCGCCTCGAAGGGACTGCCGCGGCGGTGGCAGTCGGGATCGCCCGCGGCGCCGACATCGTGCGTGTCCACGACGTGCAAGCCATGGTCCGGGTGGCGAAGATGACCGATGCCATCATCCGGAGGAAGTAGCCTGTCCGGCGAAGGCCTGCTCAAGCGATACTCTGTCAGGCAACGGAAGCATGTCCTCGACCCTCACCATCATCCGCCAGCGCCGTAACCGCCGCGATCGCCACCGTCGCAGTGCCGATGGGCGCGCCCGCCGGGCTTTCTTCGGTTTCGGTTACTTCCTTGGTATCCTGACTGTGATGCTGGTCGTGGCTGGAGCCCTGGCCTATGCCGACCTGACCCGTGGTCTGCCGCCGGTGGAGACGCTGCCGGCCCTGCTCGACCCATACTCCGGCAGCCTGCTTGAACCTACTCGTCTGTATGACCGCAGCGGGCAGCACCTGTTGGCTGTCCTGGCGCCTGAAGATTCCCGCCGAACATACATCCCCTACGACCGCCTGCCGCAGGCCCTGATCGAGGCCACCGTCGCGGCGGCTGAGCCGGGTTTTTGGACCAGCGCGGGCTACCAGGTCACTGGCTGGCAGGACCCCCTCAGCCACCCGACCATCGCCCAGCGCATGGTCGCTGACCTGCTCCTGTGGGATGAGTCTCCGTCGGTCCGGCGCGCCCTGCGCGAGCGCCTGCTGGCCGGCCAGCTGGTGGCGGTCTACGGCCGGGAACAGGTCCTGGCGTGGTATCTGAACAGTGCCGACTACGGTCGCGACGCCTACGGGATCGAGGCTGCTGCCCGATTGTATTTCGGCAAGTCGGCGGCCGATCTCGACCTGGGGGAGGCGGCCCTGCTGGCGGCGGTGGCCGAAGCTCCGGCCCTCAACCCCCTGGACGCCGCCCAAGCAGCCGAGGGGAGACGCCAGGAGGTTCTGCGCATCATGCTGGCCCTGCAGATGCTCACCACTGAGGAACTCGCCCAGGCCCAGGCCGATGCGCCGGTCCCGGTTGCCTACCCGGAGGACGAACCCTTCGCCCCGGCTTTCGTCGCCATGGCCCTGGCCCAGCTTGATGGTCAATTCGGCAATGGACGGGCCGCCCGTGGCGGGCTGGTGGTGGTCACTTCTCTTGACTATGATCTGCAGGTCCAGGCCGAATGCGCCGCGCGCAGCGAACTCGCCCGGGCTGCTGGCCAGGCCGTCGAAATCCTGGCCTTTGACGGCCGGCCGTGCGAGGCTGCCCGCCTGCTGCCGATCCTGCCAGCCGGGCTGCAGGCCGAAAGTGTCACCGTCAGCGCCCTGGTGCTTGACCCGACCAACGGGCAGGTATTGGCGGCAGTCGGCGATCTGCGCCTTGGGCAGGAGGCGGCCTTCCTCTCAGCCCACCCGGCCGGGACGGCCCTGACTCCCCTCGTCTATCTGACCGCCTTCACGCGCGGTTTCAGCCCGGGTTCGCTTGGCTGGGACATCCCCGGGCGGGTTGCCGGCTTTGACAGGGAGTACCGCGGCCCGGTCCGCCTGCGCCTGGCCCTGGCCAATGACTACCTGCCCCCGACAGCAGCCCTGCTTGACCAGTTGGGCGCGGAGAGCGTCCGCCGTCTGAGCGAGCCTCTGGGGCTGACCATCCCGCCCGGCGCCGATCTGCTGGGGGATGCGATCAGCGCCACGCCGCTCGAACTGGCGAGGGCCTACGCAATCTTTGCGAACCAGGGGACCCTGGCCGGGGGAGCGCTTTCCGGTGAACGTCCTGGATCGGTGACCATCCTGACCGTCACCGGGACCGATCACGCCGTCTGGGCCGACTGGTCGACCCCCGTGACGCAGGCGATCGTCAGCCCGCAGCTGGCCTACCTGATAACCCATATTATGAGCGACGAGACCGTTCGCTGGCCTTCGCTGGGACGCGACAACCCGCTCGAGGTGGGTTTCCCGGCCGGGGTCAAACTCGGCCAGTTCCGCGATGGAATGGCTGCCTGGACGGTTGGGTATACACCCAACCGGGTGGTCGTCGTCTGGGTCGGGCAGGAAGCGGCCCTCGGAGCCGAACCGGCCCAGTCGGGTACCGCCCCGACCGCAGCCCGGACTCTCTCGATGGGCGTCTGGCATGCCCTGATCCAGTACGCTGCCGACCGCGCTCCGCTGGCCAGCTGGGAGGTCCCGGTGGGGATCGTCCGGCGCGAGGTTTGCGACCCATCCGGGCAGCTGCCGACCAGTGCCTGTCCCAATGTGGTCAGCGAGGTTTTTCTGTCGGGCAACGAGCCGGTCCAGGCCGACACGCTGTTCCAGACCTACGCTGTCAACCGCGAGACCGGCCTGCTGGCGACCGTCTTCACCCCGCCCGAGCTGATCGATGAGCGGGTCTACATGATCGTCCCGCCCGAGGCCCGCACCTGGGCCGACGGGGCCGGGGTCGCGGTCCCGCCGACCGCCTACGACGTGGTCCAGGAGCCGGTGGTCCTGCCAGGTGCGCATATCACCTCGCCGGGGATGTTCGCTGACGTGCGCGGCCAGATCAACCTGCGCGGCAGTGCCATGGGCGAGGACTTCGTCTCCTATCGGGTGGAGTATGGCCAGGGTCTCAACCCGCAGGCCTGGGTCCAGATCGGGAGCGATGTCACTACCCCGGTGGACGAGGGCCTGCTGGTTCAATGGGACACGGCCGGCCTGGACGGGCTGTATGCCGTGCGCCTGCTGGTGGTCTATGCTGACCAGCGTGTCAGCCGGGCGGTAATCCAGGTGGCGGTCGACAACACCCCGCCTCAGATCGGGATCGGCTACCCGACGGATGGGCAGGAGATCGACTTCGAGCAGGAGCGCCAGGTGGCCTTCCAGGTCCAGGTCAGCGATCCGTATCTGGAGCGGATTGAATTCTACGTCGACGGAACCCTGGTCGGGACGGTCACGTCTGCCCCGTACGCTTTCTCCTGGCCGGCCCGGAGCGGGGCCCACACGCTGCGGGTGGTAGCCTACGACCGGGTTGGCAACAGCGCCGAGGCCGAGGCCGAGTTTACAGTTGAGCGGTAAAGAAAACAAAAAGAGGCACCCGTTCAGGCGCCTCTATTCGGCTTGGAATTCTTCCTTTAGGCGATATTGGTCAACCATTCCCTGGCTTCGTCTAGTTTCGAGAACACCATGATCCGGAGCCCTCTTTCCCAGTAATCGTCTATGATTTCCTTCAGGCTCATCTGGCCGAGAATATCCGAGGGAACCACCAGGGCCCAATATTTCCACCCGGCTTGTAGTGTTCGGGGGAACCAGTCGGTTTTGCCGAACTCAGTATCTTCAGGCGAGAGGACAGCATTCAGGCGATCATCGGACAGCCACTTCGTAGCGCCATATTTCGCCATTGCTTCTGTCCCCTTGTTCAGCACATTGCGAAGAATCTCGCCACCGATCGGCTTGTGGAAAGTGTGGTAGATGATCTTCTCGTCGGGAAGGCACACGAGGGTCGCATATTCATTGTCTACGATCATAATCTCATCAGCCATAATATTTTCTCCAATTGCATCATAGCACATCTTAATTGACTTGACAAGGAATTTGGG
>JAFGSI010000032.1 GCA_016934715.1 Anaerolineales bacterium | reverse complement strand
CAATAATGTGCAATAAGAAAAATTGCCCAACGAGACTGTCGAAAAACTAGTCGAAAACGAGAACAACAATGTCCTCAAAACCAAAGGCTATCATCTTGAACATAATTTCGGGCATGGAGAGCAGCATTTGGCCTCCATCCTGCTCTCACTCAACCTTCTGGCTTTCCTGTTACATACCATCCTGGATTTGGTAAATGAGCAATACCGCGCCATCCGCCAGGCATTGGGAAGACGCCGAACCTTTTTTCAAGATCTGGAAGCTTTGCTCCGTTATTTCTTCTTCGACACCTGGGATGGCGTTTTCTCGTTCATGTTCCAGGGTCTTGAATTGGACACCGGATGACAGATCCTTTCTTGACCACCTTTTCGATAGTAGGCTCCGTCGATAGTAGATCGGTAGCCCCTGGTTCGATTCATCCAACATGGAAACCGTTGCTCTTGCCCATCGTTACCTGAGTTTTTTTATCAAACCCGGCTTTCCTTTTTCCACTTCTTGCATCTCCCTTTTCCTGCCATATTGAGAATTGCTGACCAATTACAAGTGGTCCAGCATTGTCTATTGTATAATGGTTGTATTATGAAACGGCAGTAGCAGCATCGCACATCATCGGGCGAGAGGATACTCCAATGCTCATCGAGACACAGATCAACAGCCTGCGCCAGCAAACGGTGCCCAATCCGCTTTGCTGGATTGTCTGTTTCAAGGAACGCCCCTTGCAGGGCATTCCCCCCGGCGGGAAAAGAGCCCACGTTCTCATTTTCAGTGTGGAAGACAGGGCCTTGGACTTCATCGCCAGGCGCAGTGCCCACTACGGCGCGGAACCACTCGACTGTATCCCTGTGGATAGCTCCTTCACCCTGCTGGCGCTGGCGATGACGCCAGCGCAGGATCTCCTCTACGCACCTCCACCATGCGGTATCGTGCTCGACTTCGATTACGCGACCGGCGGATCGCGCCTCACCCTGGCACCGGCAGTGGTCAAGAAAATGACGCCTGCCAGACTCGAGAATGTCCTTCGCCGCCACCGCACCAAAAAGGTTCGCTCCAATGTCAGGCTTCGTGGACGACCGGCACCCGCCGCCCCACCCGCGCCACAGCCGCGGCCCGGGATCGGCTCCTCCGAGAGGCAGGCGCCCCCGCCGGCAACGCCCGAAGCCCTCCCGCCGCCGCCCGCCACGCCAACTTCCCCTCCAGCTACGAGCGCACCTGCCGCAGCCCCAAGAGCAGCAAGCCAGCCTATGAGGAAAAAGAAACGCGCATACCGGGGATGCCTGCTTCCCTGCGGCTCTCTGGCGGCAGTCCTCTGCCTGGTCCTGGCGGGAGCCGGGATCTGGTTGTGGATGAACCAGGCCCTGGTCACTTCCCATCCAACCCTGGGCCCCTACCTGATGAACTGGACTGTCAACCTCAACGACGATTTTTCATCGAATGAGAATGGCTGGCCAACAGGGAGCTCATCCGAAGGATGCGCCCGCCAAAGGACCTACATTCTCAATGGCTCTCTCCTCTCGGAAGTAACCCCGATCCGCAGGTGTACCCTGCAACTATTCCCGGAGATCGGTCGGGTCACTGATTTTGATGTCTTCGTGGAAACCCAACCCATCGATGGGCCGGAGGCGAGCAGTCTGGGGATCGTTTTTCGCTACCGCAACAGTGAGAATTATTATCTGTTCGTCGTCAACAGTGCTGCGCGAACCTACGCCGTGTTCCATTTCCGAAATGACATCCGGCGGACAATCATCGATTGGACTCCTGCTATCCATATCCGTCGCAGTGGAACGAATCGGCTTGGTGTCTCAGCCAGGGGGACCCAGGCGGTCTTCTACATAAACGGTTGGGCAGTCGATCGCATGGACGATTTGCAGATCGACCTTGGCTCGGTTGGTCTGGGCATCGACACAACCGCGAACCCGGGAGAGATCCTGGCCGAGTTTGACAACTTTATTCTGTTCGGCGATCGCTGAGGCAAAGAGGAGTGCCACAATGGATCAACCCACCCAACCCGGAGCCCTGGCTCCACTCCTCCCGCAGGGGACCTACCGTCGGAAAAAAGGAAAGATTTGGTTCTATGCGATCGCAGGAACGCTGCTCTCGCTGGCCTTGCTGGGCGGATTTTTTCTCGTCACACGTGCACAAATACCTGCCCTTGGGAATTTTTTTCCTACTCCGATCCCGGATGGAGCCATCGTCAGAGGGCGAGCGTACTTTTCCGATACCGGTCATCCGATCCGAAACACCCTGGTCGAAATCTACGATGCCTACTCTGACACGCTCGAAGCCTCCACGCACACGGATGCCAACGGCTATTATCAACTCCCGGTCGTTGATCCCGGCACCTATTATGTTCACATCCTCATTCCCGAAGAAGACATCGCCGCATGTGCTGAGCCGAGATTGGCCAGGAACAGCTCCTGGAACGTGGTGGGCAGGGTGATCGACAATGTGATCGTGGCCAACACAGCCGGATCCGTTGATTTCACCGCCAGGCGGGGTGAGACAATCACCATGAATCCGCCCATGCTGTGCAGGTAAATTTCAGTCCCCGCAGGCAACACCCTGCGGGGATTGTGATTTGTCCATTCCAAGCGGAAGGCCACACGACCTCCCGGCGCTCGCCTGCTCTCAGTGCTGCCAGGCCGGAGGCGAGTACTCTCCAAAGACATAGGTCGGCATGCCGGTCACGCCTGCACGCAGACGAAACAGGCCGCCGGAATGGGGATAGCGCTCCAGGCAGTCCGCATCCGTCTCCATGCAGGCTGAGGTGACGTACAGGTCGCCCAGGTCCGGGCCGCCGAAGACGCAGGAGGTGACGTTCCAGGCCGGAAAGGGGATCGTATCCAGGAGCTGACCGGTGCGTGGGTTCCACCTCGTCAGGGCAGCTCCGCCCCACATGGCGATCCAGAGCATGCCCTCCTGATCGGAGGTCATCCCATCAGGCCAACCCAGCTCGGGCGGGACGGTCACGACCGGACGCCGGTTGGCGAGCGTTCCGGTGGCGAGGTCGTAGTCATAGGCCATCACCTGCCGGGTGGGCGTATCGATGTAGTAGAAGGTGCGGTAGTCCGGGCTCCAGGTCAGGCCATTGGAGATACGCACGCCGGTGACAAGCGTCTGCAGCCCGCCGTCAGGGTCCAGGGAATAAAGGCAACCGCTGGCTGCCTGCCCGGCATCGTCCAGCGTCCCAGCCAGGAAGCGACCGGCAGGATCGCACTTGCCGTCGTTAAAACGGTTGGCGGGAGGATGGTTTGGGGGCACGACCAGGCGGGTCAGTGCCCCGGACTGCAGATCGAGGCGGGCGAACCCGCTCCGCAGAGCCAGCAGCAGGTCCCCGTTCCAGGCCGGGACAACGCAGCCAACCGCTTCCCCCGCCGCAAGGACGCGGTCCGCACCGTTGCGGGGGTCGTAAGTGTGCACCTGCCCGGCGTGGATGTCAACCCAGTGAAGCACCCCGCGGCGGGCATCCCAGCAGGGTCCTTCGCCGAGTTCGGCATGAACATCGAGTAGGAGTTCGGGTTTCATAAGGGCCATTGTCTCGCGGGAACCGGATTCCGTCAAGTCTGCGATCCTCGGGACATTACTCCCGCTGGAGGGAAGATGAGTCTCTTGAATTCTGGGGTGGTTCTCTTTCTCGTCGTGCTGACCCTGATCCTGTTCGTTCCTGTCTACCTGGGCCAGCGCAGGCGCGGGCGGGGAAAACCCGCTTCTCCCCGGATCCGGGGAGAAAAGATCAAGCGCGCCGGGCTGTACACCCTGCGCCTGGTCGGGTTTGCGATCGTTTCACTGGTCGTGGTGTTCTTCTGCGTGACTGTCTTCGTCAGCTACCAGGGAGCCATGCAGGATATGGAGCCTGCCCCCAGCCAGGTGGAGGCCCCTGCCGACCTGCCGTTCACGCTGGAGGAGGTTACTTTCCAGGGCGAAGAGGATCTGACCCTGGCCGGCTGGTACGTCCCGCCGCAGAACGGGGCAACGGTCATCTTGCTGCACGGGTACGGCGGCAACCGAACCCAGATGCTCTGGCAGGCCGAGGTGCTCGTCAATGCCGGCTACGGGGTGTTGCTGTATGACGAGCGCGCCTCGGGCGAGAGCGAGGGCGATCACCGCTCCTTCGGCTGGGAGGATCCGGCTGATGTGGCCGGCGCGCTGGATCACCTGAACGCCCTGCCTGAAACCGACCCCGGGCGGATCGGCATTGCCGGCTGCTCGATCGGCGGCCAGATCGCCCTGCAGGGGGCAGTCTACTCCCCACAGATCGGCGCCGTCTGGGCTGACGGGCCGTCCGGCATCACCACCCGCGATCTGAGGGGGCCACGGAACTGGTTCACCCTGATTGGCACGCCCGCCAATTACATGGTCGACTGGTTCACGGCTAATGCTCTCGACCGGGAGCTCCCCCGGGCATTGATCGACATCATCGGCGAGATCGAGCCGCGCCCGGTCATGCTGGTGGCAGGCGGCACGGAAAAACCGCTGATCGGGGCCGAATCCATGCGCGTCGAATACTACGCCGAGCACGCCGGCCTGCACACCCAGGTATGGATCATCCCGGAGGCAACCCACTGTGATGGTCCGATCCAGCGTCCAGAAGAGTACGCTGCGCGGATGGTGGATTTCTTCGACGCCGCTTTTGGGATCACACGCTGATCAAGAGCGGGCCTTTTCGCAGGACCCGCTCGTTCGTCTACTGTTCTCGCACCTTCTCAATGTGTCGGTCGTGCTCAGAGCCTGACAACTCCCGGGGGCCGTCACGCAGAATGTGCGCCCGACTCGCCTCATTGGTTCTTCGGCAGCGGGATGACGACCAACGCGCTGACCAGGAAGAACAGCGCCGCCAGCCCATAGAGCAGCAGGTAACCCGACGAACTGGACCCCAGCGCCCGGTTGATCGGGTCGATCAGCACCCCGCCCAGCAGGCGCGCCATCCCGGAACCGATGCAGGTGGCAATGTTGGCAATGCCCAGATAGCGGGCGGCTTCCTCGCGCGGCACGATATCGGTGGCCAGCGCCCAGGAGGCAGTGAGGAAGGTCCCGACGCCCATGCCAACGATCGCGCCGGCGACCGTGATCATGGTCCGGTCCCGGACGAAGAGGAGCAGGAACGCTCCGGCAAAGGCCACCAGTCCCGATATGAGCACGACCGGCTTGCGTCCGAAGCGGTCCGAGAGCCAGCCGGAGACCAGCGCCAGCAAGATCAGCGCCCCGCCCAGGATGACCTTCAACATCCCGTAGAAACCCTGGGCCTCGGCCTCGGTCATATCGATCACGTCGATCAGGTAGTTGATCAGGAAAGAATTGATGGCGATGAACGCCCCCCAGAACAGGATCCGGTTGGCAAACCACCAGCCGAAGACCGGCCGCTCGCGGAAGTTGACATAGAAGGCGTTCTTGAGCGCCTCGCCAATGGAACGGGAGGCCACCGCCTCAGAGGTCTCGCCCTCCTTTTCACGCGCCCAGATGGCCGTGATGACAACGAACAGGAAGAAGACCGCTGTCGGAGCAGCTGCGGCGACGTAGACGGCGTTATCGCCCCAACGGGCAATGCCGTTCTCGCCCAGGATCATCCCGGCCACCAACCCTCCGACCACCAGGGCAAGAATGTCCATCACCGCCTTCAGGCTGGAAGCCTTGCCGCGCTGCCCTTCCGGCACCAGGTCAGGAATGAGCGCCTGCCAGGGTCCCTGCAGGATATTGGAGGAGAATTGGATCATGATCACGCCCAACAGCAGCACCCACAGGGTCGGGGCGGCTGCCAGCAGGAACAGAGATGCCGCGATCAGCACCGCCCCGCCAATAATGTAAGGCAGGCGCCGGCCGAGTTTCGTCTTGGCCCGATCGGAGAAGACGCCGATGATCGGCTGGACGGCCATCGCCACCAGCAGGCCAATGAAGCCCAAAATGCCCAGGGTGGTGTTGGGCAGGTCCGGGGCCAGTTGGCGGACCTTGAAGGTCATCAGCGGCGGGTCCTGGATGTTGGAGGAGAAAGTCAGAGCAAACCCCAGCAGGCTGATGACAAACATGCGCAGATACGAGATCTTTTTCATCTTATCTCCTGTGTGAAAGGACTTGATTGCATGATAGTCAGGATTGGGAATTCACCGCGAAGCAAGCCGGACGATTGTTGCTGAGTATGGTCTCAATGACTGCATTCGAATCTTCGTGTGCAGCTTGCTCTTTGCCGCTTCGGACCGGAAGAGCATGCAGGCAGCAATGGAAGGCGGAGAGCGAAGTCCGATCTGTCCTGGAGAGGGCCTGACTTCGCCGACGACTTGCGCCTGGCGATCCCCGGAATCTATTTCAGAAGGGCAGGCCGGATGGCCCGGACGGTTTCCAGCGATTCAAGCGCTTCGGCTGAGTTCAGTTCGAACACCAGCGGGCCGTCAAAATTCGCCTCCGACAGCCGGTCGAGCAGGCGGTCCAACTCGAGGTCGCCCCGGCCGAGAGGCTTGTGATCCTCGCCGTAACCGCGGGTTCCCTCGGGCATGCATTTCGAGTCGTGCAGGTGGACCTCGGCCAGGCGCGGCAGGACCCGCTCGACGACCTCGAAGAAGTCGAACCAACCCGGGAAACCGGCCAGGACGTGCCCGGTATCCAGGCAGACCGAGAGGTCCAGTTCGTCTGCCAGTTCGAGGGTCAGGTCGAGCGGAAACTCGATCGTTTCGATCGCCAGCCGGCGTGATGCGATGCCGGTCTCGGACAGGATCGCCTGAATACTTTCACGGGCCCCGTTCTGAAACTGGCGCAGGATCAGAGTCCGCGCCATCTCGGAGACCTTCATGTTGTAAAACTCGGCCGCCAGTGCCCCGCTGGCATGCAGCACGTAGACCTCCGGCTCAAGCGGCTGGGTCACCCGGATGGACTGCACCAGCGCATCCACCGAGCCGCGCCGGACCGGGGTCAGGGGCGTGGAGGGCTCCACCGACCACAGCGGCAGGTGGAGCGTGAAGGTCACGCCATCCGCCTTGAGGGCGGCCAGCCTCTCGACCGCTTCCTGGCTGTAGGCATGCGGCAGGAACATGCCCAGGTCCCCGCCCAACTCGATCGGGTTGAAGCCTTTCTCGAACAGGCTTTTCACCAGGCCGGCGTGGTCGAAGCCCATGATGTTTGCCATCACCTGCTCGGCGGGTTCTCCGGAAGGGACCAGGGCTTCCAGCTGCATGGCCATGATTCCGAAACGCATCGGACCTCCTCGAAAGGGCAGAAAAGGTGATTCGCGCAGAAAAAGTCACCCGACAAAAGTGTGGCGTTGATTGCCATGATTAGTATATACTATAAAGCAGTTTGTGAAATGGTTCTGCGCCCAGAAACTTCAGGTAGGTCTCTGGTGAATAATCGATCAACTATTAAACAAGGAGAAACTGCGATGGAAGAACAATCTTTCCTCCCCCCCCCGCCTCCCCCGAAGGATAACAAAAAAGTCTGGATCATCGTCGGGATCATCGTGGCGGTCCTGGTCTGCTGCTGTCTGGCGATCGCCGGCACCCTGGTCGTCCTGGGCACGCAGGACATCGGCCCGCTGTCCGACTTGATCGGATCCGGCACAAGCATCGTTGGGACCTGGGACCTGGAATATGACTGGGATTGCGATGGCGGCGCCTCCCAGGGCACGCTCTACATTCACAATGGCGGCACCTTCGATACCGCCTCCAACCTGCACGGCACCTGGTCGACAAGAGGAACTTCGTTCACCATGGTCTACGATAACGGCACGACCTACACCGGTCGGATTTCGGGCACCTTCATGGAAGGGACCATGGTCGCCTTTGACGGTGCCACCGGCTGCTGGAAAGCCTATTACCGGGGGCCGTAAACCCGGGCAAGCATCCCCAAGGAGTTTACAAAACCTATGGAAACGCCTACTCTACCTCCCCAAAACGCGGGCAAGAAACCCTGGCTGATCGTCGGGATCGTCGCCGCAGTGATTGTATGTTGCTGTCTGGCCATCGCAGCCACAATCCTGGCCCTCGGCACCCAGGGCATTGGTCCGCTGGCCAGCCTGGGCATGACACCGACCCCGCTCCCCACGCCGACCCCGCTCCCCACGCCGACCCCACGCCCCACGCCCACGCCGGAGTTCACCGTCGTCGGCACCTGGGATCTGGACTTCGACTGGGATTGTGATGGGAGCCCATCCCAGGGAACGCTTTACATAAACAATAATGGCACCTTTGACACCGCTTCGAACCTGCACGGTCTCTGGTCGGTAAGCGGACACGAATTCACGATGGTCTACGACAATTCCACGACCTACATCGGCGAGATCATCGGCAATTACATGGAGGGCACGATGGTCGCCTTCGACGGTGCTACTGGCTGCTGGTCGGCGACCTATCGAGGACCCTGACCTACGTCTTCGGGCACCTGCCGCTCGGACCAGGTCGCCAGATCCATCCACATGCAAGGAGAAACCATGGAAGCACAATCTGTCCTGCCCCCTCCACCTCCTCCAAAGGATAACAAGAAGGCCTGGACGATCGTCGGCATCATCGGCGGGGTTCTGGCCTGCTGTCTTTGCATCGCCCTTGTCGCAGCCATCCTTTACTTTGGCTTCCGCGATGGCGGTTTCCTCGCCGGGGGCGGCTCTGCAGTCGGAACCTGGAACTTCTCGTACGACTGGAACTGTGACGGCGACAGCCGGACGGGTACCTTCTATATCTATGATGATAGGACTTTTTCCGACAGCCAGGGCGGCAGCGGCAGCTGGGCCTATACTTCCGGGGAACTCAACTTGATCTATCCCGGCGGGACGACCTACACTGGCCGCCTCAACGGCAACACGATCAGCGGCACGATGGTCGACGCGGACGGCGATGAAGGCTGCTGGGAAGGGACCCGCGAGCTTCCGTAGCTCCGGCCATCCAACGCGATTCCAATAAAGAGGCTGCCTTCCCGGCAGCCTCTTTGCATCGGACCCATGTTCGACCTGGACTCAGGCGTCCAGGTGATAGGTGTGGTAGGGATTCTCGCACGGATTGCCCCAGGCGATGTGCATCTGGCGGGCGGTCAGGTCGATCACCATCGCATTGATCGTCTTCTCCCGGTCGAGCGGGTCATCGCCGTGCATGGCGTGATTGCAGATCGAGTTGGAATGGTTCACGTGATCACGCTGGATCGCCTGCAGGGTCTTGATGGTGTGACGTTCTTCGCGCTTGACCAGCCGCAGAGCCCGGAAATAGCGGATGCGCGAGGCGATCAGTTCTTCGGGGCCATCCTCCACGGACAGCATGGCTTGCGAGATGAAATGGTTGGTGTGCACGACGTAACCGTCCTCGCCATAGAGAATTCCGAACTTGCGCGCCGAGACCTCCACTGAGTACAACTCCCCGCTTTCATGGGCCAGGACGTGGTTGTAACCTGCCGCCCGCTGGGCTGAGAGCATGGTCCGAATGGCCTCATCGGGCACCTTGCAGGCCAGGACCGCCCGCGAGACCACCACGCGCGGTGTCCCAATGCGCGAATCGTTGGGGTAGACCGTGTCGCACATCTGGGCGATCCCGTAGGCGTTGAAACCAATATTGGGCAGCAGCCCACCATAGGTCATCGCCATAAACGGAGGTTCCTCCTTGGGACTGGCATGCACGATGAAAACATCATCCTCATCTTCGGGGACCCAGTCTTCATTGTGGGCCATCAGGATGTGCCCATCGGAGGTGCGTTCGTCGTTGACCGCGATGCTGGTACAACGCGTCAGGTGCAGGGCGTCGACCGTTACCGCCTCCATGGCGTTGACGACCGCCAGGTCATCAAAGGCCACGTTGGCACCTTCAGCGATTCCGGCCAGCTCTTCGACATACTGCGGGTAGCGTTCCTGGGCAAACGGGATGTACTTGCGGGCCTGGATCTGGGCCCCGTCCCAGGTCAGTTCCAGTTGCTGGTAGGCGCTTTCCAACAACTGGCGGCTGTTCTCGATGCCGTGGTGGACCTGTTTGCGGGTGGCCTCACCGATCTGGCGGCCCATCTCGCGGTGGGTCCCGGAGACACGCACCAGCGGCGGCGGATTGGGGTGTTGGGGAGTTTTCGCGCTCATCGGTTCCTTCTCGCTCTGGATTGCTCAGGTAATTCTATCATTCATTCGGGCACACAACGAAGACCTCGCTTCAACAGACGAAGCGAGGTCGGACTTTCAAGCGGCCGCGGTTAAGCGGTCGGGGGCAGGCCGCCCTCCGGCGGGGAAGCCGTGGCAATGACGGTCGTGTCGGCCAGCGGACTGATGGGGTGCGTCCCGAAGCGGGTTATGATCACCGCTCCAAAGGCCGCCAGACCGACCAGGAAGACAGCCAGGCCACCGATGCAGTTCAGGACCGGCACAGCCGTCAGCACGGCGCTGGCGATCATCAACAGGAAGGTGCCCAGCCCGGCGGAGAACGACGGATGCCATTCCTGGCGGGCGGCCCGCGCCAGGCGCTGGCCGAGTTCCAGGCCCAGGGCAATCCAGCCAAAGGCAGCGGCCATCGCCAGGGCCACGCCGACCACGATCATCAAGGGGATGGTGACGATCAACGTGACCACCAGGATGCTGAGCAGGCCCAGGGCCACGAAGACCACCACCCCGGCAAGCGCCCCCAGCAACCCGACGCCGCCTGACATCAGCGGCTGGCGGACGACCGCCAGACCAACGCGCTGGGCATGCGGCGCCAGGAACAGCATCACCAGCATGGCCACCGCGGCCCAGACGATCGCATTCCACACGTCAGCCATGGGATTGAAATTCACTGACAGGTTGGGAATGGAAGGCCTCGGCACGTTGACATACGGGAGATCGGGCACTTCTGGAACGTCCGGGATGGCGACCTCCTGGCCGTCGACCATCCAGCCGGTATCCGAATTGATCGCGCCGTCCACCCGGGCGCCTTCCGCGCGCACGACCGAAGTCCCGACCGTCGAGAGGCTGCCATAGATATGGGCAGTCTCGCCCAGGGTCACCGATCCACCGGCAACGGCAACATCCCCTTCGACTTCACCGTCAATGACCAGGGTTCCGCCGGCGACGATGATCGTCCCCTCAACGGTGGCGCCTTCTTCGATCGTTGCCGAGCCGCCGAAGACGACCAGGTCGCCTTCCAGTGTCTCGCCGCTATCGAGGACGAACGTCATGCCGAAGATCACCTGGTCGTCGAAGACGACATCCAGGGCGCCCTTGGCGGCGGCCGGCTGCGGGGTGGCGAAGCTCGCCAGGACGAGCAGCAGAAGTGCGAGAATTTTTACACTTGGGTGCATGGTTATACTCCTTGCAGGGTCTTGTTGAAATTTTTCATTGAAGTGACCCATAGCAGGCTCCCGCCGACGAAGGCGAAGGCCGCAAAACCCCAGACGTAGAAGGGGATGAAGCCATTGATCACACGCAGGAACACTGAGACCGTGTCACCGAAGGCCCGCAGCGACAGCCACAGGTCGACCAGGGTGACCAGCCAGGACCCCAGCAGGTCTGCCGGGGAGGCGAGCGCCGTTCGCAGGAACGGCCAGGCCAGCCAGGTGAACACAGCCATCACGCCCGCAAACAGGACGAAGAAACCGATCTGGTTGCGCAGGCGCTGGGCTTTTTGCTGGGCTGCCAGCCGGATCTGGAAGCGGGCGGTGAACCCGGGAACCGGTGCCGCCTGACGAGCACCCTTGAGGGCCAGGTTTACTTCGGCCAGGGTGGAGCAGGTCTTGCAGGTTCGCAGGTGGGCCTGGAGCTGGCTCTTGTGTTCAGTTGTCAGGGGCTCCTCGGAGAGCAGCCAGTCTTCAAAAGGCCGGTGATCCATAGGGCATCCTTTCTGCGATGGGTTCGATTGTCTCGTCCTGCCAGCGTCCGGCCAGGGCCTTGCGGGCCCGGTGCAAGCGGCTCTTCACCGCCGGGACGGTCAGGTCGAGAGCCTGGGCGATCTCAACTTCCGAGGCCTGGTGCCAGTACCGCATCACCATGGCAGCCCGATCGGTCGGGTCGAGAGTCTGGAGCAACTGCTGCAGACGGCGCTGCTGTTCCCGGCGCAGGGTCTCAGCCTCCGGGTCGGGGGCGTTGCGGTCGGGGATTTCAATGGGAGGATCATCGTCATCGCCATCACCATCGATCGAGAAGGAGGCAAAGCGTCTGCGGCGCAGCCGGTCGATGCAGTGGTGGGCGGCGATGGATAGCAACCAGGTCGCGAAGGAACGCTCGGGATCGTAGCGCGTCAGGTTCTGGTACGCCTTCAGGAAGGCTTCCTGCGCGGCATCCTCGGCCGCTTCCGGTTCGCCCAGCATGCGGTAACACAGATTGTAGACCGGCGTTTGATAGGTTTCGACCAGTTTCGTGAAAGCCTCGTCGTCGCCGCTTTGCGCCTGGAGTACCCAGGCTTTCTCGTCGTTCACAGTGGCTCCTGAATGGGTCGTTCTGACAGGATATACGCTGCAAGGTACAGGGGGTTGCAGGATTTCAGGTGTGTTTTCCTTTCACTTTTGTAAGGAGCAGGATGCTCGCCAGGGCACACAGCGCCCCAAAAATGAACATGGCATAGTAGCCGGTCCAGACTCCCTGGGCCGGGTCATTGAGCCAGTCCAGGATCGGACCCCACAGGCGTCCAAGCGCCGCTGAGCCGGCGGTGGCGATGTTGGTCAGGCCGAGGTACTTGCCGGCCTCCTCGCCCGGGGCCAGCCGGCTGGCGAGGGCCCAGTTGGCAGTCAGGAACAGCCCCGCTCCCGCCCCGAGGATGCTGCCGTAGACCCCCAACGCAGCAGCCGAATCGACCAGCAACAGGAGCAGGCTGCCTGAAGCGGCAAGCAGGCTGGCGGCCACCAGGACGCGCTTGGCGCCGAAGCGGTCGGACAGCCAGCCGCCCGCCAGCGACAGAAGCACCAGCCCGACCGCCAGGGAGGCCATCAGGTTGCCAGTCGCCTGGACCGGATTTTCAACCTGCAGGACGTCCTGTATGTAATACTGGGCGAACTGCTGGACGCCGTAGATGGCCAGCAGGAAGACCAGCCGCTCGACGATCAGCCACCAGTAGGAGCTATTGGCCCGGAAGTCGACCCGGAACTGGTCGCGCAGCCCACGCCAGACCGCCGCCCGGCCTGGGACCGCTCCAGCGCGAACCGTCGGCTCCTCGGGCGTGAAGAAGATGGTCACCAGAGTGGTGACGAACATGACCCCCATGGTCACCAGGATGACCAGCGATGGGTCGCGGCCGCTTGGGTCGAGCAGGTTGCCGGCCACCAGCGAGGCGACGATCAAGGCCAGCATGTCCATGACGGTCTTGATGGCGCTGGCCTGGCCCAGCTTCTCGTCCGCCACCTGGTCGGGGAGCAGGCCCTGGGCCGGCCCATGGGCGATGTTGGAACTGAACTGCAGGCCGATGTAGCCGATGAACAGCCAGGTCAGCCCGCCGGCCCAGCCCAGGATAGCCAGGAAGCCATAATCGAACAGGGTCCCGAGAACCATCAGCGGGCGGCGGCGGCCAAAGCGCGAGACCCAGCCGTCGCTCAGCGCCCCGGAGATCGGCTGGACGAGCATAGCCACGATCAGCCCGACGAAGGTCATCAGGCCCAGGGAGGTGTTCTTCTGCGAATCGGGGACGTAGTTGAGCAGGACCGCCGGCAGGATGATCGGGTGCAGGGCATTCCACTTGAACGAAAGCCCCAACCAGAAAGTGTTCAAGGCCAGGATCCGGAAAATGGAGGTGGTCTTCTTCACAGATGCTCCTCGTGTGACAGGGATCCATGGCTGTGGTCGTGGCCGTCCGCCGGGCCGAGCAGGTCCCGCAGCCAACCCAGGTGGTCGGCATGCAGCGCCAGGGCCGCGGCGACCAGGGTCGACAGCGGAACGGCGGCGATCAGTCCCAGCGATCCGACCAGGGTGCGGACGATTTCCTCGGCCACCGTCTCCAGATTGACCAGGTAGGCATAATTGCCGCGCGCCAGGGTGAAGAGCAACAGCATCGGCAGTGAAGCACCGGCATAGGCCAGCACCAGAGTGTTGACCGTGGCAGCGACGTGGTCGCGCCCGATGCGCATCGCCCTGGCGAACAGGGCCTTCAGGCCAAGGGTCGGATCGGTTGCGTGCAGTTCGAAGACCGCCGCGGCCTGGGTCGTCACCAGGTCATCCAGCACCCCCAGGGCGCCGATGATCATCCCGCCCAGCACCAGCCCGCGCAGGTTGACCTGCAGGCCGGGCACCTGGAACAGGAACAGGGCTTCCTCGGTGCCGACCCCGGTCAGGCGGGTGAAGACGACAAACAGGTAGGCCAGCGTCCCGGTGACGACCAGCACCAAGACCATGGAGGCGACCGCGGCATGGGTCTTCAGGTTCCAGCCGTAGGTCAGGTAGAGCGTCACCCCAAGCAGGATGACCGAGCCGATGATGCTGACCCGCACCGGGTCCTCCCCGGCCAGGATGTGCGGAATGATGTAGCCGACGATCACCAGCAGGCTGAAGGCCAGGGCCAGCAGCGAGCGCAGCCCCTTCCAGCGGCTGATCAGCAGGGTGGCGGCGACGAATACCCCGAACAGGACCAGCAGCGGGCGCCAGCGGACCGCATCGGCGTAATAGGCCACCAACAGGTTGTCCTGGCGCAGGCCGAGGGTGATCAGGATCTCGTCGCCGGGCCCGAAGCGCATCCCCTCCGGCCGCACCTGGCGCCGGCCGTAGTCCACTTCGATCAACACCCCCTGGTACTCCCCTTCCAGAATTTCGACCTGCATGATCTGGTAGGGTTGCTCGATGCCGCCCAGGTCGATCAGGCCTTCTTCGATCACCCGCGCGACGCGCGCCCGCACCGTCTCGGACCCGAAGCCGGTCTGGGTGGGCTCAGGCAGGCTGACCCCGAAGAAATAGGGCACCCCCCAGATCACGAAGGCCGCAATGACCGCCATGATCAGGAGCGTGAAGAGGCCAACGATATAGATGGATTTCTTCATGATGGGCCCAATCTTACCACTGGAAACTGGCCCTGCAGGTGGGCCGGAAGTTGGCCAGCAATGGCGTTCATAACCGCGGCCGCGGCCCGGCGCTCCTTCTCGACCCCGCCAAGCCCGTCCGGGACCTGCAGCCGGTAGGCCGGGCCGTAGGACAAAGTCAGCGCCCCCTCCGCCTCGTAGAGCCCGGCCGGGACGAAGGGCAGCCCGAGGTCAGCCAGCAGCAGGGTGAAGCGCCCGACGCCGGGCGGCGGCCAGGCCAGAGCGCCTCCAGGCATGTCCATGCCCTCCGGCGCCAGGCCGAGGATGGTTCGCGGATGTTTCTTCAGATGGGAATACACCCTGCGCACCGCGGCGGCACGCGCCCTGACCTCCTGCGGGCGGGGCGGCATCGGCGGCATGGTGGTAAAACCATAACTGTGGCTGAAGCGCCGGATCAAACCGCGCGAGATCGGCCGCCCGAGCGGCCCGTACCAGCGCCCCGGGAAGGTCAGTTCGGCCGTCATCAGCCAATGCATCTCAACCGGCACCGTCCCGGCCACGGCCAGGGCGATCCACCAGGCGTTGAAGCCCGGACGGGCGTAGTGATTGACAGTCACCACACACGGGCCGGTGGAGGGAATATGCTCCGCCCCCAGCAGGCGCAGCGGCGGGCGCAGGTGCCGCAGGCAGGCAATCCCATCGTCACGGAAAGAACGCTGCCGGCCGAGGAGGATGTCCCGGATGAGCCCGGTCAATGCTGCCGCAGGGTAAGCATACTCTGGTAGGGCCGGCATGTTGAGAAAGGCACCTCTTCTGTAAATACGAAATGGCGACAAAATAGGCATAGATCAGGTGAGGGTCACACCACAAGAGCGATTATACAGGTATCAGGAAAACGATGAAACGCCTTTTCTACCCATCCATTGTCATCGCCGCCCTGTTCTCCGCCGCGGGATCTTCACCCCCACCCCCGGCCCCCGTTCCAACCGACCTGGCAGGAGCTCACGCCCGCCTGTTGCTCCTGAAAGAGCAGGGTGTCGGCCAGGGCCAGGATGGGAAAGGCGCTCTCCCTGCAGAAATCCGTACTGCGCTGGGAGGAAAAAATCGATCCTGAAAGCATGGGACTTTCAGGATCGATTCGACTTGATTCTACCAGGCGTAGGCCTCGGGGGCTTCCCCACCAGGGCCAGGGAAGATCTCGTCGAGCTTCTTGAGCGCCTGCTCATCAAGCTTGAGCTCTAAGGCCCGCAGGGAACCGGTCAGCTGGTCAAGGGTACGCGGTCCGATGATCGGAGCGGTTACCACCGGGTCCTTGAGCAGCCAGGCCAGGGCCACGTCGGCGGGCTGCTCGCCCAGTTCCTTGCAGAAGGCTTCCCATTTCTCCAGTTTCGGGCGGTTCTCCTCGATCCGTTTGGCCATCTCGTCGGATGCCCGACGGCCCTTCTCGATCTTCTCCAGTACGCCGCCCAGAAGGCCGCCCCACAGCGGACTCCACGGGATGACTCCCAGTCCGTAAGCCCGACAGGCCGGCAGGACTTCCAGCTCGACCGTGCGGGCGTCCAAGTTGTACAGGCTCTGCTCGCTGACCAGGCCGAAGAAGTTGCGACGGACGGCCGCCTCCTGGGCCCGGGCAATGTGCCAGCCGGCGAAGTTCGACGAACCAACATAGAGCACCTTGCCCTGCCCGACGAGCACTTCCATGGCCTGCCAGATCTCCTCCCAGGGCGTGTTGCGGTCGACGTGGTGCATCTGGTACAGGTCGATGTGGTCGGTCTGCAGGCGCTTGAGCGAGCCCTCGACCGCCTGGCGGATATGCAGGGCCGAGAGGCGCGACTCGTTCGGCCACTCGCCCATCCGCCCGTAGACCTTGGTGGCAATGACGGTCTTCTCCCGCCGCCCGCCGCCCTGGGCGAACCAGCGCCCGACGATCTGTTCGGTAACGCCCTCACCAATCTTCCAACCGTAGACGTTGGCCGTGTCGAAGAAGTTGATGCCCAGTTCAAGGGCCTTGTCCATGATCGCAAACGAGTCTTTTTCCTCGGTCTGCGGGCCGAAATTCATCGTCCCCAGGCACAGCCTGGAAACCTGCAGGCCGGTCCGGCCAAGTTGGGTGTGTTCCATGGTTTCCTCCTATGGGTGATGCATAGAATAAAAAGGACGCGGAAGTCCACAAATCTTCGTGAACCTCGTCCCCTTGGTGGACGTCAGTGCCCGCAGTGCGAGCAGTCACCGCCAGCACACGACCCACAGGCCGGCTCCGCCATGCCCGCCACGGCCTTCCCGCCGCTCTCGGCAAAGAAGACCGACAGCTTGCGCCGGGTGTGCCTCCCGCCGCAGGCGGCGCAGGGGATCGGATCGTCGGCCTGGCTCATTGAACGCAGGGTCTCGAAGACCTGCTCGCAATCCTGGCAAACGTATTCATAGATCGGCATGTACACCTCAATTCACAGGATGAGGATGAACGCTGAAACAAGCGGAATAATTTTACCAAAAAGCGCCGTAAAGCCCCACGCTTACGCGGTGGGGAT
>JAFGSI010000031.1 GCA_016934715.1 Anaerolineales bacterium | reverse complement strand
CCTGGGGCCTTTCGAGAAAAATGCCGTCGAAAAGGTTGTGGATCCCAAAATTCCACGCCCCCCTGCCGCCCAACACCCTTATCTGCTGTAAGAGTAGCCCGTTGATCGGTCGCTGCCTGCACGAGTCCTTTTCTTCAGGAAGCACTGGAAAATCCCGATACGCAAATGCTACCGAACACCAAGTCGGTCAGATTTGCGTGCTGCTTTCACTGGAGGCCAGCCCAACCCCCGAAATCCTCCTGCCTCTCCCGGATAATCGCCCCCATGTCTATTCCTCAACTCCTCCGCAGCATGTGTGCCAACCTCTCAGACGCCGACCTGAACGCCATCCGCAAAGCGCGTGGGTTCAGCGCCAGCGAAACCGCCTCTCGCACCTCCTTTGCCAGTTTCTTCCTCACAACCATCGGCGTAGCCGAGAACATGGCCGCCCTGACTCCCGAGGAAGCCATTACCCTGCGCCTGCTCCATGAGACCGGCGAGGTGGATGTGCCCTTTTTTGAGCGCCTCTATCCTGTTGGCGAAAGATACGGCACGTACACGCAAATGTACCGGCCGGTCTTCGAGAATATCAAGAAGAACCTTCTCCGGCGCGGCCTGGTGATCATGGCCGAAATAAAAACCCGCGCCGACACCGTCCTACTCGAACGCTGGCGCTTTTCCCTGCCTCCCGAATTCGCCCCCTTCCTGCCTCCCCTGCCCACCATCCAGAACAGCGCCCCCGGCACAGAAAACGAAAACGCCATCCGCAGCAAACTGCTCGAACTCGTTGGGGACGGTCCGGCAATGCCCAACACCCCGTTCCCCATCCAGGTAAAACACGGCAGCATCTTTCTCAATGAGCGCCCATTTTCACTGGCCTCCTTTCGGCTCTGGCAACTTGACACATGGCAACGCTCCCTGAAGACCTTCAAACCTGATGTTCCGGCCTCGCTTGCCCCCACAGTTGCTGCGCTCAAATTACTTGACACCCGGAACTGGACAAACCCCAGGGATCTCGAAGCCGCCTTCGCGATTTACTCTTACGGCCTCAAAGTGCCCTCGACCGAAAAATTGCTCAACAGGGGCTGGGAATTAGGCTTTTTCTCGCGTCTGGAGATTAACCGAGTGCCCCATTACCGTCTCGCCCCAAAAGCCGATCAGGGCGGATCAGACTCGCCCCGGCCCGCCATCTCGCATTGGGCAGATCCTGCCTCCCGGCCTGGCACCGTCAAGATTGACCTGCGTTTGATTCCGCTCCATGAACTTGAACTGCTGAACTCCTTGATGCAGCTCGAGGTCAACAGCGGAGCCCTTTACGCATCCCCCAGCCTGATCAAACTGGGGCGAGCCACCCCCATCCAACGCAGCGCCCCGCTCTCGCTCTGGCTGGCGGAAAAGGTTCCCGCCCACGCAAAAGCCATCGAAACGGTTAATGCCAAATGGGGCAAAACCATCCTGCACGAAAACCTGCTCGTCGCCCGAGTCCGCGACCTGAACCTGCGCGTCCAGCTGGAGCGCGAGCTCGGCCGAAAGCTCGTCGTGCTCAACGACCACTTCGTCGCCTTCCCGCAGGAAGCCCGCTCCGAAGTAGAAAAAGTGCTCAAAAAGACAGGATTCGTTGTCAGAACGGTGCGGCCAGAGTGAACTACCGCCGCCAAAGGCGGCGGCTTTGCCATAACACCTGGAAGGCGCGCGCGTACTGTGAAGAATACCCGAACAGCTTGCCTTGCGCAATTTCGTTTGCTTCTCTTGTTGCTCTTGCCGCTGGATATACCTCCGAATCTTCTCCTCGTCCACTCCTATCGTATCCACACGGGTACCCTCTCACCCACAGGTGACGCCCCCATATCGTCGCCCAGGGGTTTCATCCTGCTGAAACAACCGCAAGGCCTTTTGCCTTTCAGGGTTCTCCTGAATTCTGAGACCGCATACTGCGGCAGAATTTCACCCACCAGACGCACATGGTCAGCGCGCATCATCAACTCCTGAACTTCCTGCTGCTCTTTCTGCTTGCGCTGTGGATGCATTGGCTGTCTGGCATACTCCCCTATCGCGTTGAAGATCCAGGTTCGCAATTTAGGGTAGAACCCAATAGACACTTGCACGCATCTAGAGAATGTGATAGCCTCCTGAATCGTTGGGTCATGATGAGTCCCCTTTGGGTTGGCTGCACACCTTCCAGGGTGTCTCACCACACCCACATTCTCAATTACTCGTCACGGCAGAACCATCTCGCTCTACCCGCTGCCGTAGGCAGCGGGTAGAGCGAGATAATAAAACAATGATTTTTGACTCAAGGCCCACAAATCCAACATGCTCAGCCCCTACTCCCCCAAGCTCCTCAACATCCTCTCCAACACCCGCGATCCCCTGCAGGACCTGTTCGCTTACCTCGACTATGTCAGCGAGCGCAGCGTCAAACGCATGACCCGCACCAACGCAATCCCCCGCGCCGACCTGCAACGCCTTGCCAAACTCCTCGGCATTGAACCACCTGAAAAAGACGACTGGAGATATATGCAGCAGTACTGGGTAGACTTCATTGATGGCCTTGCTTTGCGTCTGGGCCTGATATCCTATGATTTGGAAGGCACCTATCGCGGCTACAACAGCTCCGGGCCCTCTTTCATCGAAAATTACATCAGTTCCAACACCGCCAATATTGATAAATTCCTCGCCCTCTCTCCCGCCGCACAAGAAAAACAAATTCTTGACACACTCATCCAGGCCAAAACTCTTCGCAGGCACGAAGATTCCAACAACAACGAATTCTTCCAGTCAAGTGTCCTGGGATCTTTGGATTCTTTCCATGAATGGGGGGCTGCCACTGGCCTCATGCCGACCCTCAAATTTCCCGAAATCCGCCGGTTCCTGCTGGATGTACTCAAAGACTGCCCGGCCGGGCAATGGGTGAGCACCGAATCGCTTATCGCCTGGCTCAAAGCTAACCATCCCTTTTTCCTTATCCCCAAAAATGTACCCCAGACCGATAAATGGGGGCATCCCATCACCCGTTACGGCAATTTTCACGAGAGCAAGGAACAGTGGTTCCACGACCGAAAACCTGTCCCCGACAACGCTCCCGATGGTTTTGAACGCGTCGAAGGCCGCTATGTCGAGCGTTTTCTCGAGAACATTCCGCTCACCATGCGCTTTGTGGATGTGGCCTACGAGCCTGCACCATACTCCGGTCCCCTGCCCTCGTACGGCATGCTCAAGGCCTTTCGGGTCAATGAGCGCTTTCTGCACCTGATGAGCGGCGAAACAGGTGCACCCAAAATCACCATTCAACCCAATTTTGAGGTAGTGATCGAATCCACCTTCTATCCGGCGGCGACCGTCCGCCAGGTGGCCCCGTTGGGCGAGCAAATGTCCAGCGCCACAAGCGGACACGGTGCCTATGTGGGCATTTTCCATCTCAACAAGACTTCTGTCGCTGCTGCACAGGTCAAAAACCCCGATCTGGACGTCGCTGCCTTACTGACAGAACTCAGCGAGCACGACCTGCCACCCAACGTCCAGGTTGAATTGGAAGAATGGGCCGGGCATGCCGATCAATTTATCCTGTATGAAGGGGTTTCTCTTTTGGAAAGTACAGAAGATGTTGCTGACGCCGATGGGTTCACCATTGAGCACGTTTCCCCCACCCTGCGCCTGGTTCGCAACGGCGAACAGGTTTTTTCCACACTGGAAATGCTCGACCACGTTCCGCTTCGGGTTCAACATCCGGCAGGTGCATTCGCCCCGATAGCAGAATCTGCCGTCAGCATGTTCCCCAAAGAATCAGCGCAGGAAGAGGCCTCCAGAGCCCCGAGACAGGTAAGGGTGAGCCGCGCAGTTACGATCAGTTACAAATTCCCAGACGCCGAATCCTTTGATTCCATCCAAAAAATGCTCGCCGAACTACGCTGTCCTTTCCAATCCGACCCCGCCTCACACACGATCAGCATACAGCAAGAAGAGCAGGGCACGTTTGACAAGGCGGCAGCAAAGCTGGCGGGTGAGTACATCATCGATCTGGATGGGTAACGGGTAGACAAGGATACAACTGTCCTTCCACTCCGCGGAGCGAATATGCCATCTTCCACCAACCCGCTCATCGTTCAGGGTGATAAAAGCCTGCTTCTTGAAGTGCAAAACGAACGCTACGAGGCTGCTCGTGATGCGCTGGCACGTTTTGCAGAACTGGAAAAATCGCCAGAGTATATTCATACCTATCGTATCACCCCGCTTTCTTTATGGAATGCTGCTTCGGCAGGATTGAGCGCTGCCGAGATCATTGTGCTATTGGAGGAGTTCTCAAAATATGGCCTGCCGTCCAACGTGGCGCGCGACATCGACGAGTATGTTGGGCGCTACGGACGGGTAAAGCTGGTGCGCGAGGGCGATAACCTGATCCTGATCAGCGCCGACACGACGCTGATGGTGGAAATCCTGAACCAGAAGACTACGGCGCGATTCATCCGCGCGCAGCTGGATGAGCACCGGGCGCTGGTCGATCCTGGTCGGAGAGGACATCTAAAACAAGCGCTCTTGCAGATTGGGTACCCCGCTGAGGATTTGGCCGGTTATGTGGTGGGGGAAGACCTGCCCATCACGCTCCGGCCGGTTACAAGGAGCGGTGAACCCTTCCAGCTGCGGCACTACCAGGAGGATGCCGCCGAAGTCTTCCATGCGGGCGGTACGATGCAAGGCGGCAGCGGTGTGATCGTGCTGCCGTGCGGCGCCGGCAAGACCATCGTCGGCATGGTCGCCATGGCGCAACTGCAGACATCCACCTTGATTCTGACACCTCACACAGTGGCCGTTCGCCAGTGGATGAGTGAACTGGTGGACAAAACATCGCTCACGGAAGACGTGGTAGGAGAGTATTCCGGCCTGCAAAAGGATATTCGCCCGGTGACGGTCAGCACCTACCAGATTCTCACCTACCGCAAGCGCAGCTCGGATGAATTCCCGCACTTCGGGTTGTTCAGTGCCCGAAACTGGGGCCTGATTATCTATGACGAAGTGCACCTGCTCCCGGCACCGGTCTTTCGCATCACCGCAGAAATCCAGGCGCGCCGCCGGCTGGGACTGACTGCCACACTGGTGCGCGAGGACGGTTTGGAAGGGGATGTCTTTTCGCTGATCGGCCCGCAGAAATACAACGTTCCCTGGAAGGATCTTGAAAAACAAGGTTGGATTGCCACCGCCATCTGCCACGAAATCCGCGCGCCCCTGGATGAAAGCCTGCGCATGGAATACGCGCTTGCGCCCCAACGGCAGAAATATTCGATTGCAGCGCACAACCCGCGTAAACTCCCAATCTTGCAAGCTATCCTGAAGCGTCATGCGGGCGAGAGCATCCTGGTGATCGGAATGTATCTTGACCAGTTGGAAACAATCGCAAAGCAGCTGGAAACCCCGCTTATCACCGGCGCAACGCCGGTAAGGGAGCGCGAAAAACTCTACGCGGGACTCCGCTCTGGAGAGATCCAGACCCTGGTGGTTTCGAAGGTTGCCAACTTCAGCATCGACCTGCCGGATGCCAGCGTCGCCATTGAAATTTCCGGCACATTCGGCAGCCGCCAAGAGGAAGCTCAGCGCCTCGGACGCATCCTGCGCCCCAAGAGCAGCGGCGTAATGGCACATTTCTACTCGATCGTCACCCGCGAGACGGTTGACCAGACCTTCGCCGCCAACCGGCAAAGATTTTTGACTGAGCAAGGCTACAAGTACGAGATCCTTTATGAAAATGAACTGCTATGACCCAACCTATTCACCATGAAACCCTGCCCCTGGTCGAAGTCCGTTTTCCTCTGACTCTCGATGACCTGTATACCGGTCCAGGCGCGGCATGGTTTTATCTCACCTGGCGTAAACACCCACGATTGTCGCCGCTCCCGGCAAAATGGACGCACTGCTAAAACCAGGGCATACGCCCAAAGTGCTGGTACCTGCTCATAGAGGAGAAAGATCATGATAAAAAAAGGTTTTTCAACGAAATCGATTCCAGCAGCCTTTGCAGTTCTGATCCTCGTCGCCTACGGCCTGTTGATCCCCTGGTTGGGGTTCTACTGGGATGACTGGCTGTATGCCTGGATCTCCCACGCCTACGGGGTGGGAGAATTCATCCCCACCTCGCTGGCCCTGCGGCCCTTCCTGGGACCGATCTACGTGGTCACCTTCAGCCTGCTGGGCGAAAACCCGCTGGCCTGGCAGATCTTCGGACTGCTGACCCGCTTCGCAGCAGTCTACGCAGCCTGGTGGTCCTTCAGCCGGGTCTGGCCCGAGCGCCGGCGCCAGGTGCTGATCGCAGCCCTGTTCTTCCTGGTCTTCCCCGGCTACGGACAGCAGTGGGTCGCCCTGACCCACACCAACCAGGAATGGATCCCGCTGATCGCCTACCTGTTCTCCTTCGGGCTGACCGCCATGGCACTGAGGGACCCATCCCGCGCCACCCGGTGGACAGTCGGGGCAGTCCTCCTGGGGGCCTTCGGCCTGATCACCACCGAATACTTCTTCGGCTATGAAGTCCTGCGCCTGCTGATCATCTGGTTCATCCTGCCAGCGGAAGCCTTTCGCAAGAAGATCATCCAGGTGCTCAAGGCAGACTGGCCCTACCTGCTCGTCTGGCTGGCCAACGCGGTCTTCCTTTTCTTCTTCTACCGCTCGCGGTTCTACGGCTCCTACCAGACCGACAGCCTGATGAACAACTTCCAGCAGTCCCCGTTGGCGATCGCCGAGATGCTCAAGCAGGAAGTCCTGAACACATTCACCCTCTCCGCCTTCTCTGCCTGGACCCAGACGATCACCATCTTCAACCAGCCAGTCCGCAGCGCCACATTCTGGCTGGCCGGTGGGCTGACCGTCCTGGCCTTTGCCGGCATCCTGTTCTACCTGCGCAGGCTCGATCTGCCCAAACCCGACGAGGACGGCAGCGACGGTTGGGCCCGGCAGGCCCTGCTGCTGGGTCTGGTCGGGATCTTCATCGGCCGCCTGCCCTCCTGGATCGGCAGCCTTCCGCTGCGCCTGACCTATGATTGGGACCGGTTGATGATCTCCATCATGCTCGGCGCGTCCTTCTTTCTGGCCGGCCTGATCGAATACTTCGTCCGGCCCAATCCCCGCCGGCAAGCGCTGGTCAGCCTCCTGCTGGCCCTGGCAGTCGGTTTCCAGTTCCAGACCGCCAACACCTTCCGCCGTGACTGGCAACGCCAGCAGGAGTTCTTCTGGCAGCTTTCCTGGCGGGCTCCGGCGATCGAACCCGGCACGATGCTGCTGACCGCCCTACCGCCCCTGCAGTACCAAAGCGACCTCCAGCTGACTGCGCCCCTGAACTGGATCTATGCCCCGGACAACCACACGTTCGAGATGCCCTACGCCCTGATCTCCTCGGAAGCACGCCTCCAGACCCGGGCCCTGCCTTCGCTCGAACCCGACCAGCCGGTTGCCTTCTGGCTGCGAAGATCCCAGTTCGCCGGCTCGACCTCCCAGGCAGTCGTCTTCTACTACCCGGCTGAAGGCTGTCTGAAGGTCCTCGATCTGACCTACAATGATGAAATCTCCTTCGCCCACCTGGCTGAGAATCTGCGCGACAACATCCACCTCTCCGATCCATCCCTGATCCTGGCCGATGCCCAGCCGCCGGTCCTGCCGGCACAATACTTCGGCCCCGAACCGGCCCACACCTGGTGTTACTTCTACACCCGGGGTGAACTCGCCCGTCAGAGCGGGGACTGGGCTGGCGTGGCCGCCCTGGGCGAACAGGCCACCGCCCAGGGCTTCACCCCCCTGGATCTCTTCGAGTGGCTGCCCTTTATCGAGGCCCATGCCCGGACAGGCGCCCTTGAAGCGGCCGCCGATCAGACCCTCCGCCTGGCAGCCAGTAATCCGGAAATGACCCCGGCCCTTCTTCGGCTGTGGGTGCGCGTCCGGGGGGATGCTCCGGAGATTGACTATGCGCAAATTGACGCGCTTGTCGAACAGCTCGTCGACCAGCCATAGACACCCATTGCGCCAACGGGATGGATCACCAAATCCATCCCGTTTTTTATTTGCTCTGCCTGTGCCTGGATCCCCCTTCCCCGCTGACTTCCAGCCACAAATCCCTGAATTTCAAGGCATCCACCTCCAGCGCCGGGCTCTCACAGAGCAGCCGCCCACCAGCTCGCGTGTCGTGCAGGGCCTGCAGGATCGCCCGGATGTCCAGGTCGGCCTCTTCCATGGTAAGGTGGTTACGCTCACCCTTCGGGCCGTAGGCGATGCCCGAGAGATGGATGTGCAGGTGATGCAAGGACTGCTCCCCAATCGCCTCCCCATACACCGCCAGGACCTGCATCCACTCAGCGTAGGTGTTCATCGTCCCATCGGTGGCCCGGGCGTGCAGATGGGCGAAGTCGAGGCACGGGACCACACCCGGGATCTGTGCCAGGGCCAGCACGTCGTCCAACGAACCGATGACGGCGGTCTTGCCCATCGCCTCTGGCCGCAGGGTGACCGGGTTGCCGTCAGCCCGTAATGCGTCCACGCATCCCTGCAGACGAGGGAGGATCTTCTCGAGCACCGCATCCACCGGACGGCCGAAGTAGGAGCCTGGGTGAAAGACGATGTCGGTTGCCCCGGCCAGATTCCCAAAATGGGCCGCGTCCATCAGGTACTGGCGCAGGCGCGGCCACTTTCCGTCTTCCGCATTCAGGTTGATGTAGTAGGGTGCGTGCACAGACAGCGCCACGCCGTGTTCTTCGGCGGCCGCCCTGATCTCAAGGCAGGTCGCCGCACGGACGCGCACTCCCTGCACCCAGGCCAGCTCGAGAGCCTGCAGGCCAAGCGTGGCAGCATACTGGATCCCGCCGACCGTTCCGCCAGGCCGGAGCGGGGTCGCCTTCGGGGAACCGACGGTCCCAAAACGGAAAGAGAGCGGCATGGGATCTCCGGAGAACAGGAACGCCCATTTTTCTTATGGAGAGGGAAACAGGCGCGCCCACAAGGGCGGGCCGAGGATCAGCAGGCCGGTGATGACCGAGATCAGGGCCGCGATCAAGACCGCCGCCGCGCCGACGTCCTTGCCGCGCGCCGCCAGCGGATTCCGTCCCGGGCTGGCCAGGTCGACGACCGCCTCCAGGGCAGTGTTGATGAATTCCGCCGTCCAGACCAGGGCGATCGCCAGGAGCAGCACGGCCCAGTCGCGCGCCGGCAGACGCAACCAGGCCGCCAGGAGCAACACCAATGCAGTCGCCACGGAGTGGATCCAGGCATTCTTCTGGGTGCGAACCACATACCACCAGCCCCGGAAGGCATATCCGAAGGCATGGTAGCGCGAGACGAAGAAACGCTTCAATCGAGAGAGCAGCCTATTCATGAACGATCGTCGCGGAAACGCCAAGGGTGGTAAGAATGCCGGCCTGGACCCCCCACATGCGCTCCTTTTCTTGCTTCCCGGCATGGTCGTGCCCAAGCAGGTGCAGCACCCCGTGGACGATCAGCAGCTGCACTTCCTCGGCCAGATCATGCCCCAGGGCTTCCGCCTGAGCCTCGGCACGTTCCATCGAGAGGATCACGTCACCCAGGTACATGCGGCCGGTCTCAGGGTCGATCTCGCCGGCCGCGAAGGAAAGCACATCGGTCGGGGCGTCCATCGCGCGGTACTCGCGGTTGAGGGTCCGGATGCGCTCGTCACCGGTCAGGACGAGAGTCAGGTCAGCCCCACCAGCAGCCTGCAGGTCGAGGGTCGTCTGCGCCGCCCGCTCGAGGAGAGCTTCATCCACTGCGAGGGTCACAGAGGCATCGATCTCGATGGTGATCATTCTTCCTTCTTGGCCTGGGGGATGGTCGGGGCCCTGCCCTCCGCCTGGCGGTCCTTGGGGTAATTCAGGCGCGGGTGGTAGGTGACCCGCAGGGTGGTGGCAAAGGATTCGCTGATCGTGCGCAGGTCCTTCTGGGTCAGCGGCGTATGGTCGAGCAGCCCCTCGCCCTGGATGCGCTCGATCACGCTGCGGACGATCGTGCGCACCTGCTCGTCGTCCTGGGGGCGCTGGGCGCGCGCCTGGGCCTCGACCCCGTCGGCGAGCATCAGGATGGCGGTCTCGCGCGAGCGTGGCGCCGGGCCAGGGTAGCGAAAATCTTCGAGATCGACCTTGCTCTCGTCTCTGCCAGCCAGTTCCAAGGCCTGGTTGTACTGGTAGCGGGTGATCATCGTGCCGTGGTGCTCGACAACGAAGTCGTGGATGCGGCGCGGCAGGCGGTGCTTACGCACCAGGTCGAGGCCGTCGGTGACATGGCGAATGATGTTGGCCGCCACCACGGCCGGGGCCATGTCCTCGTGCGAATCGATCTGGTCCAGCGGCTGGTTCTCGATAAAGAACGCCGGGTTGGTCGTTTTGCCCACATCGTGGAACAGGGCTCCGACGCGGGTCAACAGGCCATCGGCCTGGATGCTCTCGGCGGCCTGCTCGGCCAGGTTGGCCACCTGCAGGCTGTGCTGGTAGGTGCCGGGGGCAGTCTGCAGGAAATACTTGAGCAGGGGATAGTCAGGGCGGGAGATCTCGAGCAGTTGCAGAGCAGTGGTCAGGCCCAGGAATTGGGCCAGGATGTACTGCAGCGGCAGGGCGATGCTGGGCGAAGCCACGCCAATGAAAGCCGCCGCGCCGACCAGGGTGACGATCCCGACCCAGTCGGTCTCGGTCAGCGGGAAGCGGTAGGCCATGATCACCGCTGTGCCAGCCCCGGCGATCGCCCCGGCAGCGAACAGGAAGTGCGCCACCCGGCGGGCCGGCCCCAGGCCCAGCACGCCGCACAGGCTGGTCAGGATGTAATAGGGAACCAGCCACAGGGTCTCGGGCAGGCCATAGGCAGCCAGGATGCTGATCAACAGCGAGAAGATTACCCCGGTCTCCATGCCGAACAGGGCCGAGACCAGCAGCCCGAAGGCCGGGATCGGGTACAGGTAGGGCAGCACCGTCCGGTTGGGGATCGTCAGGCGCGCCCCGACCAGGAAGATGGCGAAAAGAAGCGCCAGCAGCAGCAGGCTGCGCAGTTCGCGCAGGATCGGCGAGCGGCGGCGCAGGAAGTACAGAGAGATGAAGACTGCCGAGACGATCACCAGCAAAGCCGCGCCGATGTAGCCCCGGGTGAGATCCTCGGGCGGATTGACCAGCCCGGCCTCGGTCAGGGCCTCGTACTCGACCGGGCCGAAGACCTGCCCACGCGAGACGATCGTCTGACCCTGTACGTAAACCTGGGTCACCGGTTCGACGGCTGTGCGCGCTGCCAGACGGGCAGCGTCGGTCAGTTCGGGGCTGTAGAAGCTGTTGGGGGCGATGAAGGAGGAGACCAGCTCGACCACCAACCCGGATTCGGTCTCGGTCAGCCCGATGCTGACCAGCAGGGGCAGCCCGGCGCGAATGGTTTCGACGTCCTCACCGCGCACCCGGCTGCGCATGGCCAGTTCGAGCACCCGCTGGGCCTCGCGCTGGATGGTGCTCCAGCGTTCCGGGGAAAGCGCCAGCAGCAGGTCAATGGTCGGCGCCTGCAGGGAAATGGTCTCGATCCCGGCCAGATCTTCTCTTTTCTCGTTCAGAGAGATGTTCTCGTCGGAGCGGATCGCGGTGATGTATTGCAGGGCGGCGTTGAGTTGATCGACCTGCTCGCGCGCCACGCTCGGATCCGGAGCCGCATAGACCGGCTCGACCGCCCGCTCGGCGGCCAGGCGGGCCTCCTCGGTGCGGACCTCGCTGACATACTGCAGGTCAACCGGTGCCTGCAGATCCTCGCGCGCCACACCCCCTGGCCGGATCGGCTCCTGACCCTGGCGGAACGACCAGGTCTGGACCAGGATCAGGTAGGTCAGGATGCTGACCAGGACCAGGACCAGGATCGGGAGGAAGGTGGTACGCCGCGAACGCCGAGAAACGTTCATGCTGTGCAGCTTATTCCTGAAGCAGCTGCCGGACGACGGCGCTGACCTGGTCTCCAGGTGCCCGCCCGGCAACCCGGCCCATCAAGATCTTCATTACCTTGCCCATCTCCGAGATCGAGGTGGCGCCGGCCTCAGCAATCGCCGCCTCGACCAGGGCGCGCAATTCGTCCTCGCTCAGCGCCTTGGGCAAAAAATCCATCACGACAGTGATCTCAGCCTCGGCCTCCGCCACCAGGTCGGGACGGTTCGCCTGGCGGGCCTCCTCAAGCGACTCGCGCCGGGTCTTGACTTCCTTTTGCAGCAGGCCAATCACGGTCGCTTCGTCCAGGGCCATCTGGCGATCGACCTCGGCCTGCTTGATCGCTGCCAGGGCCATGCGGACAGTACGCTTGCGGACCTGGTCGCCGGCCTTCATGGCCTCTTTGAGCGCATTTTCTAACTTGGTCTTGGTTTCCATGGCTTCATTATACCTCGGGGAAGAGTTTCGTCCACCGCTGCGCAAAGCAACGTGGATCTATCCGTGAAACCGCCTCAGCAGGTCCTGGGGCCAGCCCTCCACTGTGCGGGCGTATTCGTAGCAGGTGCGTTTGACCGCCGCGGCGGAGGCATAGGCGAACAACGGGCCACGCGTGGGCGCGTCCAGATTCATCCAGGCGTGCGAGTCGCGCGGCAGGAACGGCATGACCCAATCCCCAACGACCGGCAGGAAAGTCAAGATTTCCAGCGGGTAGTACAGCTTGCCGGAGCGCAGATCGTGACTCGCAAGCAAGGCCGCATCGCAGGGATCGATCGCCTCCGGCTCCGGCCATTCCCCCTCCGGAAAGCGGCTTAGCCACAGGCGGATGTAATTGCTGTGCGAGTACAGGTCCTGGGCAGCGTGGAGCAGGCGGCCAAAGGCCCGCCAGGCAACCTTCACCTGGCCGGCGGCAAGCGCCGGGTGGATCAGGGCACGATTGGATTCAAGATAGGCCCAGCTTTCAGCGAAGGCATTCTCGTCGAAATGGTATTCTGGATGCCCGATCTGGCCGCTCAGGATAGCATCCTGCTTGAGATTGGCAGAGATGATGGTCGCGAGGGCCGGGCGACTGAACGTTTCCGCCAGCGCCCGCCCGGTGATGGCGCGGTGATAAGCCTTGCGCAACAGGGACTCCCCGATCTACTTCAGGCTTTTGAGGACGTAGACCGCCACCGGTTGGGTCCGGCCCTTAACCAGGACCGGCTCGAGCGGTTCAGCAACGACCTTGTTCCCAACGATCGCATAGGTCGTCTGGTCGACCAGGATCTGGCCTGGCTGGGCGGTGACTTCCAGGCGCTGAGCCAGGTTGACCGCGTCGCCGACAGCCGTGTAGTTGAACAATTCCCGGGTTCCAACGTTGCCGACAATCGCGTCACCGGTGGCCACCCCGATGCGGAACAACAGGTGGTGGGCTGGGTCACCCATGCGGGCATGGGCCTGGGCAGCGCGTTCGAGGATCGACAGGGCTGCCCGGGCAGCCCGCATGGCATGGTCGGGCTGCGAATCGGGGACATTCCACAGGGCCATGACGGCATCCCCCATGAACTTGTCCAGGGTGCCTTCTTCCTCGAGGATCGCCTGGGCAGCCAGCGAGAGGTAATCGTTGAGCACCGTGAAGAGGATTTCCGGTTCGCTGATCTCGGTGAAGTGCGTGAAGCCCGACAGGTCGGCAAACAGGATGGTCGTCTTCTGGCGGGTGCCGTTCAGGCGCAGGTTGCCGGGATCGGCCAGCAGGCGGTCGCGCACGCGCGGGGCCACCACCTTGCCGAAGGTCTGGCGGATGCGCTCCTGTTCGGCCTCCAGCATGCGCCGGTCGGTCAGGTCCTCGAAGACGATCGTGGTCCCCTTGGTGCCCAGATAGGCGTCCCGCAGCGGTGAGCAGGACAGGCGCAGGAACAGTTCGCCGCGCGGCAGGATGGTAGGCGTCATTTCGCGACTCAGGGTGACCACCCCGCGCTCAAGGGCATCCTGGGCGGCCAGTTCAAGGTCCGGGCAGAGGCCGGGGAGCGCCTCAAGCAGCGATTTCCCCAACACCTGCTGCACCGGCACCCCGAGGATATGCTCGGCCGCCTGATTGAAGAGCGTCACCTTGCGCTGGATGTCGGTGGTGATCACGCCGGTGGCGATCGAGGCGAAGATATCATCCAGCAGGTTCTTCATCTCCAGGGTCTGGTCGAGGGTACGGCGCAGGTTCGAAAACAGGCGGGCGTTCTCCAGCGCCAGGGTCGACTGCCCGCCAACCGTGGCCAGGAATTCGAGATCGTCGCCCGAATAGGGCTCACCGGAACGACGCAGGCCGAGGGCGATGAAGCCAATCAGGCTGTCTTCGTAGCGCAGGGGCACAAAGGCCAGGCAGCCCAGGGGTTTCCATTCGGGTGCCGCCACCAGTTCGGGGGGCAGGTCCGAATTGGGCGGGAACCACACGGCCCGCTCCGAATCGCGCAGCCGGCGGATGAGGGGATGGTCCGCCTGGAAGGCTGGCTTGTTCTCCTTGGTGCGGGCGTGCGGCAGGTAAAGGGCCCGCTCGTCGTCATACAGGTAGATCAGGAATTCCTCGGGAGACAGGGCCAGACCGATCTGCTCCCCAAGCAGTTCCACCGTACGGGAGACATCGGGGGTCACGACCAGGCTGTTGGACAGGTTGTTGAGCACCCGGCGGTAATCGGCCGGGGAGCGGTAGAACAAGCGGTCGATCAGTCGCTGGACCAATTCGCGCAGCGGCATCAATCCCAGGACCAGCAGGAGCAGGTAGAGAGCGATCAGCAGTGGATCATCGGTCGGGATGCTGCGCTGGAGGGCCAGCGAGAGCGCCGTCACCAGGCCGTAGAAAGCCAGCAGGGCCGCGCCGGTGGTCATGGTGTAGGTAAGCACCTTGCCCAGGAAGCGGTCGACATCGAGCAGCCGGTAGCGCAGAATGGCATAGGTGATCGAGAGCGGCAGCAGGATCAGCAGGGGAAAATAGATCGCGGTGCGGAACTCGGCCGGGGTGCTGCTGAAGGCCGTCGGCAGCAGGAAAAAAACCATGATCGGCAGGAAGGCCAGCGTGGCCCCGAAGACGATCACCCGGCTCTGCTGGCGGATGATGGCCGATTCGCTGCGCAGGATCTGCCAGGTCAGGGTAAACAGGAAGAAGCCGATGGCCAGTGCCATGTAGGCGTAATTTGCCTGCCAGGTGGTGATGTACGCCAGCGAGGCCGACGGCGCCAGGATCTCGCGCCCTGTCGGGAGCGACAGCCCCAACCCGACCAGCCAGGGCAGAAACCGGATCCACGGCCAGCGGTCGACGACCTTCAACTGCTGTGGAAAGACCATCGCCAGGTAGAACAGGGCGCTGCCCGCCACCGGCAGGCTCAACGCCCAGACCAGCACGGCATGGTGGGTGGTGTTCATGTCGTAGAAGGCGCTGGCGGTCATGCTGACCGCGGCGGTGAACATCAGCAGCCCCCGGCTGGCGCGCATGTTGCCGCGCAGGCGGTAGGCCCACACCCCGATCACCAGGAAGATCAGGCCGACCAGGTAAGGAATGCCGAACAGGGTCACCAGGTCGGAGACCGGCATTGTAATGGGGGTCACAGTGATGGCGTAACGCTCCTGGTTCTCGCGCTCGAAGACCAGGTCCACCGGTTGGAAGCCGTTGACCGCCATGACCTCATCGCTTGAGAGGCCCGGGCCAACCCGGGTGCCATCGATGGAGATCAGGCGATCCGACCACTCAGCGCCGGTATTGCGTGCTGGCCAGCCGTCCCCGGTGATCTGGCTGACCGCTTGGTTGGGCTCAAGCAGCATCCCCAAGAAGGGGATGCGCTGCCATTGGAAGGCCCAGATCGGGGTAAACACCAGCATCGCCGCCGCCAGAAGCGCAACGGCGATGGCTGGAATATGATTTAACCATGCCAACCGGGAAGATTTCGGGTTCATCGACGCAATCCGGTGAGGGAACTGTACGCAGGTATTATACGCCAAAAGGCACTCCTTTCCCACCACTTTGGTTATAATTCCAGCATGGCACCTTTCTACACCCGCACCGGCGACGACGGGACGACCGGCATGCTCGGCGAAGGCCGGCTGCCCAAACACCACGCCCGGATCGAGGCCCTCGGCGACCTGGACGAGGCATCCGCCGCCCTCGGTTTGGGCCGCTCCCTGTCGGCCGCCGCTCCGACCGCCCCCCTGCTTGTCGAGGTCCAGCGTGACCTGTACCGGCTGATGGCCGAGGTCGCCGCGGCCCCCAAGCACGTCGAGCGCTTCCGATCCCTGGACCGGTCACGCCTCGAGTGGCTCGAGGCCCAGGCCAGGGCCCTGGAGGCCCTCGTCCAGGTCCCGGATGAATTCATCCTGCCCGGCGACTGCCCGGCCGGTGCGGCCCTGTCCCTGGCCCGGTCGGTCGTCCGGCGGGCCGAACGGCGCATCTCGGCCCTGCTCGCCGGGGGCGACCTGGTCGATCCTTTCCCGCTGCAATACCTCAACCGCCTCTCGTCGGTGTGCTTCCTGCTCGAACTGCTCGAGAACCAGCATGCCGGCCGGAGCACCAGCCTGGCGAAAAAAACAGGCGCCGAGACCGGATGATCCCATGACCGGCACCCTGATCAACGTCGCCGCCGTCCTGCTCGGAGGCAGCCTGGGACTGCTCTTCGGGGCCCGCCTGCCCGAGCGCCTCAAACAGACCATCATGGCCGGGCTGGGCCTGTTCACAGCCGCCATCGGCTTGAAGATGTTCTTCGAGACCGCCAACGCCCTGATCGTCCTGGGCGCCCTGCTGCTGGGCGGGCTGCTGGGTGAATGGTGGAAAATCGAAGACGGGCTGCAGAACCTGGGGGGATTCTTTGAAAAGCGCTTCCTGTCGGGGGGGGATGAGAGCGGGCGCTTCGGGCGCGGCTTCCTGACCGCCTCGCTGGTCTTCTGCACTGGCCCGATGGCCATCCTGGGTTCGATCCAGGATGGCTTGAGCGGCGATTACCGCCTGCTGGCGATCAAGTCGACGCTCGACTTCTTCGCCGCCCTGGCCTTCGCCTCCACCCTGGGCCCCGGGGTGCTCTTCGCCGCCCTGGTCGTACTGACCTACCAGGGCGGGATCTCGCTCCTGGCCTCCCAGTTGGAGGCGCTCGTCACCGCTGAAATGATGGCTGAGATGACCGCCGCCGGCGGGATCCTCCTGGTCGGCATCGCCGTCAGCAGCCTGCTCGAGATCAAGCCGATCCGGGTGGGCAACTTCCTGCCGGCCCTGGCCATCGCCCCCCTGATCGTGGCACTGCTCTCCCTCTTTTATTAAAAAGTGCGGCGCACTGCTCCCACGCTTCGCGCCAGGATCGGTGCATCGCACGCATCTCTTTACGAAATGGACTGTTTTAGTCTGATATAACTTGCGCCGCTCCAGCGCCGCGTCGATGACGACGCGCAGGTCAGCCTAGCCCGCCAGCACCGCCGAGAGCGTCTCGAAGTGGCTTTTGGTGGTGTTGGCAATCACCATCGCCAGGGTGGTTTTGCCCGTCCCCGGCGGGCCCCAGAAGATGATCGAGGAGAACAGCCGGGCGACCTCGATGGCCCGGCGCAAGAGCTTGCCGGGGTCGAGGATGTCTTCCTGGCCGACGTACTCGTCCAGGGTGCGCGGGCGCATGCGGGCGGCGGGGAGGGGCTTCGCTGCGCATGCGGGTTTCGTGGGCGTGGTGAAGAGGTCCATCAATCCACTTCCTTGAAAGGATTGACCACCTGCACCTCGCCATATATCTGACCGTGATTCAAATCTTCAGACAACACTTGCTTGCAGCCCAAACTGGCCGCGCTTTGAATCACCTGTGCATCCCAGAAAGCTAGTTGATGGCTTTGCTGAAGATCAATGGCCCGGAATAAGTCACTGGCCTTAGGCGCATGCAAACGCCATTGTGCCAGGTCTGCAACGATCTGCCGCGCGGTTTGGTAGTCCAATGGCAGGGCGATCTTGCGGGTCACCGTCACAAAAAATTCCTGTAACACCTGAATGCTGAGACATCCATTTTCATTTTCCCAACACGCTTCCATAAGTTGAGCTGCCAGCGCGTGCTTCTGCCCGGCTGAGCGATCATATGCATAAACCAGGATATTGGTATCCAGAAAATATACTGCCTGGGGCTCAACGTTCATGCAATTCTTCTCGCTTCCAGGGAATCTGCCCTTGCGTCCCCAGGTTAAGCCCACTCTTCAACAGCGCCCGGTTACGCTGCCGCGCCTGCTCGTATGCTTCCTGGTGAGCGACCAGGTCAGCCAACGTTTGGGTCAGCAAGCCGGATAGTGACGTGTTCCTTTGGACAGCCAATATCTTGGCCTTGCGCAAAACATTTTTAGGGATTGCCAGTGTTACGTTTTGGGTTGGTTCCATCGCTGCCTCCTGAACAATAAACACCTCACGTAAAAAAGTATAACACGTGTACACGTGAATATCAAGGCTTCTTGTGCACATTGGCGTGGCGGAAGAGGTGCTTAGCAAAGATATAACGCCGGGCATGGGGAGGGGCAAGGAGTATAATTTTGGTATGATCCCCATTCACCTGACAAGAATGAAAAGTTTCTCCTTTATGGGCTGGTTTCCACTTTTTCCATCTTGTCGTGGTCGGGCAGGTCGTCTTCCAGGTTGCGCAGGCTCGGGAAGAACAGGAAACCGACCAGGACGATGAGCATGTAGGCGATCCCTGCCAGGAAGAACTGGACGGCCATGCCGGCCCCGGGTTCCGTCCCGACCAGCCAACCAAAGAGCTCCGCCAGCGGCCCGGCGGGCCGCATGGCCGGCTCCATAACGTAATCGGCCAGGGCGGCGGACAGCAGGGGCGTGACCAGGCTGGGCACCCAGGCGATCAGGCGCCGGGCCGAGAAAACCCTGCCCTGCACGTCCGGGGCGACCTTGGCCTGCCAGATGGCCTGGCTGGCGCCGTTGGTGAAGATCGGGAAGATGTTGCCGATGACCGCTACGGGGATCCAGAGCGGCAGGCTTCGTCCCAGCCCGAAGAGCGAGACCAGGATCAGGCCGGTCAGCGCCTCGCCGATGAAGATGTTCTTCATCTGGCGCTTGAAGCCGCCCCACAGGCCGACGATCAAACCGCCCAGTACCGCCCCGACGGCGAAGGCCGACTCGACCGCACCGAAGACGGCACTGTCGTTGCCGCTGCGGGTCAGGATGAGTGGGGCCACGACCGGGAAGGCCAGGCCGATGGCGAAATTAAGAAAGATGAAGAAAATCAGCAGGCTGAGCAGGCCCTTGCGGGCGAAGATGTATTTGAACCCGTAGGCAGCCTCCTTCAGCAACCCGCCCGAGCCGGCCTGGCCCTCGACCGTGCGCTTCGGCTGCGGGATGTGGACGATCAGCAGGCCGCCGATGGCCAGCAGGAACGTGACCACGTCGATGGTCAGGATGCCGGTCAGGCGGATGACCGGCAACAGCAGGCCGGCCAAGATGGGGGCCAGCACGCCGGGCCCGGATTCGATCAACGACATCATCCCGTAGGCTCGGCCGTACTTCTCCTTGGGCAGCATGGTGCTGATCGCCGCCGAGTAGGCCGGCCATTGAAAGGTGTTGCCCAGCCCGTTGACGGCGGCCGCCACGTACAGGTGCCAGATCTCCAGGCGGCCGGTCAGGCTGAGGGCGAGGATGCCGCAGGTGGCCAGCACGGCGGTCAGGTCGCTGACCATCATCATCAGCTTGCGGTTGTAGCGGTCGACCCACACACCGGCGAAGGGGGTCAGCAGCATGAACGGGATGATGAAGGCCGTCTGTATGGCGCCCAGGGTCACGGCGCTGCCGGTCTCCTGGTAGGCCCAGATGGTCAGGCCGAACTGGGTCATGCTCGAAGCCAGGACCGAAACGAGCTGCCCGGCCCAGACGATGGTGAAGGCGAGCATGCCGGTGGGGCGTTCGGATTTTTCGTTGTTGGTTTCCATAACGGACTTCAAGGATCGAAGAACTGTGACGGGAACTCTATGGGCATCCTTCGACCTGAGCAAGCAGGTCGGTCGCCTCGGGGTTCCCCGGCTCTCTCTCCAGCGCCCTGCGGAGGATTTTTGTGGCCAGCGAGCATTCCCCTTTACGGAGGTGGAGTTTGGCAAGGAAGATGTAAGAATCCAGGCTCTGCGGGAACAGGTCGATGTTCAGTTCCAGGGTCGCGATGCTTTCGCCAACCTTCCCGGCATTCAGCATGTTCAGGCCGAGGTCGATCAACTGGTACTCGTTAAAGAAGAATTCATTCCCGCCGCTCTCCTTCAACTCGGCGTAACGTGCCCGTGCCGCCCCGATGCCGCCTTGTTGCATGGCCTGGCTGAGCGGTACCATGAACGAGACGGACCCGGCCTGCGGTTCCAGGTCGAGCAGCGCCCGGAGCACGGCCCGGCTGATGAGATGGATGGCGGCATCTTCCGCGTTGAAGAGGATGACCGCGCCCCGGTCCAGGTCCGGCAGGAGGACCAGCAGGGATGACCAGCCCAGGCCTGCGCCGCCGTGGCTGATTGTCCGCTGGCCCTCGAAATGTCCCAGGTTCCAGCCCAGCCCCATTTCCTCCCGCAGGGGAGGGGAATCGCGCCTGGCGGCCGGGGACCACATCCGCGCATAGCTGGCTGGCGTGAGGATGCGCCCTACCGGGCGGCGACCCCTGTCCAGGCAGGTGATCGCCCAACGGCACATGTCGTCGGCGGTCGAGTACAGGAAACTGGCCGGGCCGTCGGCGCGGGCGTAGGCCGGGGCCCGGTTGACGGCCATCCCGGGCATGCGCAGGTGGGGTACGGCCTGCCGTCCCGGGGCCAGGTCCGCCGGGAGGTAGCTGCTGTCGGCCATTCCGGCCGGCAGAAGGATGTTCTGCCGAAGGTACGCTTCGAAGGTTCCCCCGGAGACCTTGGCGATCAGGTCGCCCAGGACGTCGTAGCCGAGGTTACTGTAGAGGAACTTCTCCCCTGGCGCGTGGACCAGCCGCCGGCCGGACAGGCTGCGCGCGAAGCGTTCCGCCGCGCCGTCGTCGTCATCCGGCCGGGAGAGCAGGTCGCGGTATTCGAACTCGTCGATGTCCGGCAGGCCGGAGGTGTGGCTGAGGACCTGCCGGATGGTGATCTGCGGGTAGCGTTCATCGTCCAGCTTGAAGTAGGGCAAAAACCGGACAAGCGGCGCGTCCAGGTCGACCCAGCCGCGTTCGACCAGTTGCATCACCGCGCTGGCCACGAAACATTTCGAGATGGATGCCAGGCAGAAGATCGAACTCGAAGCGACCGGCGTCCCGGTTTCCAGGCTTTGCACCCCGATGTTGCAGGCATGCATGATCTCACCCCCGGCGACCATGCCGACGGACAGCCCGGGGATGCCCCAGAGGGCAACGATCTTGGCGAGCACAGAATCGAGTTCTTTTTTGTATCGCATGGCAATGCACCCACACTTTCTCTAGGCTAGAACAGGCGAACCTGCCCTTCAGGAGCCAAAAGGTCAAGAACCCGCAGCCGGTCGACAACAAGGAAAGCCAGGTCAACCAATATTAACTGGTAGAGCGTGCTGAACAATTGGGTTGGAAAGCGGAGAGGATCCAGGTGATTGACACAGATCTTGGGCTATCCGGCAAAGAAAGCGCTTCTCGAAATAGATCCAAGGAACTGGGAGCAGAAGTTTCCCTGGGACATGGGGGGCCCGGCTTTGGAACCGAAGCCTCACGTCTTGCCCACAAGAACAGCGACGGGGATCATCTGCTTGATCTGGCGGCAGTCTTCAATACGCTGATCGCTGATCATGATGGCGTATATGATCCACGTCTCTATCCTGATCGTTTGTTGCTGGGTTTGAAAGGCACGATGCGTGAGGCGGAATTGCACTTGTTAAAAATGCGCATGGAAGAGGGCCGCATGCGGCAGATCGAACGTGGAGAGTTGCGCCAGGGGCCGCCCACGGGCCTGGTGCATTTGCCGAACAACCAGGTCGCTCAAGACCCGGATGATCAGGTGCGTCAGATGAATAGCCTGCTTTGTGAGAAATATTGGCAAAATCCAGGTCCATTAAGTGTTTGAAGAACATGCTTCCCCAATCGGGTTATGGGGTTACGGCCAGGGCAGCCTCGATCGCATCGGCAATATTCTCATAGGTGGGAATATAGTTCAGCCCGGCCGGGTTGTCAACGCGCTGGTAGTTGACGAAGATACTCGGGGTACCGCTGATCTGCAGGGCCATCCCGGCCAGAAAATCGGCGTTGATCTCGGCCTGGTAGAGGTTGGCCTCGAAGCAGGTGTTGAAGGCCTGCATGTCCAGGCCGAGGCCCTCCGCGAAAGCCAGCAGGCGCGGGTCAGCAAAGCCGCCCTGGTTCTCACCATCCCAGTTAAGGTAGAGCGTATCATGGTAGTCCCAGAACCGGCCCTGTTCGGAGGCGCACATGGCGGCATTGGCCGCCTGGTCAGATTCGCCGACGCCGTACTGGCTGGATATGTAATGGTCGTTATTCGCCCCGTCGATCATGGGGTAAAAATGGAAGGTGTACAAGACCAGGCCGGCCTCGACGTAATTGGTAATGATCTGGACTTCGATCGACTGGGAGTAGCTGGCACAGGCCGGGCACTGGAAATCCTCCCACACGTCGACCCGCACAGGGGCATCGGGATTCCCGACCGACGGCCCATCTTCCGGGACCGAGAAGGTGCGCGGGGCAGCCGTCATGATCGGACCGACGGTCACCTCCTCGTTCTGAGCACCAGCCTGGTTGTTGGCACTGGCGATGAAGGCAAATGCCACCAGCAAAGCACCCACCACCACCAATCCGACCGTGAACAGGCGGGACTGGATTGCCCTCCGGCGGCGGCGGGCGATGATCTCCTGTCGTTTGCTCATGCTGTCTCCTTATTCGACCAATATTGGGGGAGATTTTCCCATAAGCATGGCCATTTGTCCAGCCAGAAACCCGTTTTCAGGCCTGAAAACGGGTCCTTCTCATCCTGGATTAATCCTTTGGGGAGTGCTCCAGACTTTAGCCATGCCGGTCGAGCCAGGCGAGCAGGTATTCGAAGACCTGCTCCCTTTCTGGCTCGTTATGGAGCTCGTGATACAGACCATGCCACAGCTTCAAGGTGATCTTTTCCTTGGGGACCAATGCAGCCCATTCCTCGCTTCCACTGGCAAAACCCAATTGATCGTCGCTGCCATGCATGACCAATACCGGCACTGGAAAAGATGGCGCCAGTCTGTACACCAGAGCCTGGGTGTTCAAGGCGGATTTCCCAAAGGCGGCCGATAAGCGATCATGAACCAGAGGATCGTCAAGATAAGCCTGCACGACCTGCGGATCACGGCTGAGAGACTTTGGATCGAGCCCGGAGGCAAGCGCGAAGGTCGGCCAGAGGGAGCCCAGCAGTTTTGCCAGGATCACTTTCACCTTCTGACGTTCGATGGCAGTGCGCAGACTGGGGCCTGTAGCCACCACCCCCAATACGTTCGGATGGCGCGTGGGTGCATAGGTCAATACGATCAGGCCGCCCAGACTGTGTCCAAACAGGAATTTCGGAATGCCCGGGAAGCGCTCATCGACCTGGGGGAAAAAGGCATCCAGGTCGTTGAAGAAGGATTCGAACGCGGGAATGTGGCCGCGCTGGCCGCCCGATTGACCATGCCCGCGCAGATCAAATCCGACCAGCGCGTATCCCTGCCTGCCCACGGCCGCCGCGACATGGGCATATCGATTCACGTGCTCACCCAGCCCATGAACCAGGATAATGACAGCCCGGATCTTGCCTTCTGGCACCCATCCGTGCGAAACCATTTCCAAGCCATCCGCTGATGTCCAGCGCCAATCAATGGTTTTCATAGATTGAAGGTCCTCCTGATTTGATTTTGAATTCACAGGCCGAGGCGCCCATCGCCCGGCAGCTGATCTCCTCCACGTCAGCCTCCTGGCCGGTGGCCCAGACCAGGGCGCCCTGGATCATCCCCAGGGTGACAAGGCAGATCGGCTCATCGCCCACCTGGCCCAAAGTCGCGGCACTGGAATGGTCGACCAGCAACAGGTCGAGGTCGATCCTGCGGACAGAGGCCAACCCGCCGCCCTCTCGCAGGCGCCCGACGACCGCTTCCAGGGCCCGGCGCGGCCGGGCCGGGAACGGGAGACTGCGGATCACCCGCAGTTCGGCGCGCGTCAGGAGCGAGGTCCGGGCAGTGACCCCCTCCCACATCCCGTAGCCGATGCGCATCAGGATTCCGCGCGCCCCACGTCCATAGAAAAGGCGCAGGGCCTGCTGCAGGCGGGCGTACAGGTCTGCCGCGCCGGCCCCGTCCAGGGCCTCCATGCTGCCCCTGGCGATCATTCCGGGGGAAAGGTCGCAGCGTGCCAGAACCATCGGGAGTTTCTCGACACCGACCTCGCGGATCAGCACTTCGACGAAACTATCGAGCAGGTCTTTCGAAAAAACCCGCCGGACCCCCGCGTTGCTCACACGCGTACCTCTCCCACCTCGAAGCGGCAGTAAGGATCACCTTTGGCAATGCAATGGGTCTCGGTGATCTCGTAGTCCTGGTCGGTGGCCCAGCGCACCGCCTCGCCGATTGAGCCGATGTACAGGTGGCAGATCGGCTCCTGGCTCTGGCGGCCCTTGCAGATCGCGCAGGTTGACTCGATGTAGGCCAGACTGCCGCCCTCCTCATCCACCCAGGCCTCGACCTGGGCGTTGCTCTTCTTGAGCGCGTTGACCAGGGCGTTCAGGATGAACTTGATGCGCCCCCTCTGGGGCATCAGTTTCAGGGCCACGCCGGCCAGGCCAAGCAGGGCGCCCTGCTCTCGCACGCCGTACTGGAAGGAGGCCTTGCCGATCCGGCGCAGCATGCCGCGCCCCCCGCGCCCGTAAAAGGACTCGATGGCCGCGTTGAAGCGGGCGTATTCGACCGCCTTGATGCCAGGGGTGAGGTCGTCGGGAGGCGGGTTGCCGATGAAACGCTCCAGCCCGCAGCTGCGCAATACAGCGTGCAGGCCGTTCTCCCCCATCACCTCCTGGGTCGCGACCAGTGCCTGCCGAACCAGGGCGTTAACGATGACAGCCTCATCTGCAGTAACCATGGCAACTCCTTATCCTTCGAACACGTAGACCGGATAGTGCTCGTCCGTGACCCGAAAGCCGATCTTGCGATACAGGTTCAGCGAGGTGACGTTGTCGCTCTGGGTGTTGACCGTCAGGTGCTGGATGTTGCGCTGTGCCAGGCGCTGGAGAAGGTCTGCCACCAGGGTGTAGCCAAGGCCCAGGCCTTGCGCCTCCGGCCGGACTGCCAACCGGGCGAGGTGCGCCCCGAGCGGATTGGGCGTGCTGATCTGGTAGGCCAGCACCCGGCCCTCCTTCTCGGCCAGCGTGGCCACGACTGCCTGCGGGTAGGCCCGGTTGAGGGCCGAGAGCGAATTCTGCCAGAGCGGCTCAAAGGCCAGGGCATCGACTTCCGCCACGACAGGCAGGTCGTAGGTCATCATCAACCGGACCGAGATGCCTTCCGGGAGGGGAACCTCGTCCAGCGGACGGCCCGAGCGCTCGAGCATGACGATGTCCTGGCGGTGGTCGAAGTGGGCTTCCTGCAGCAGATCCCGCAGCCAGGCCTGCAGGGCGATCGCCGCCACCAGGAAACCACCACCTTTGCGGTCCAGTTCCTGGCGGGCGGCCTGCCAGAGGACAGCCCAGGTCTCGTCGAGCGGCAGGACCCCGGAATTCACGAACAGGCGGATCCAGGCGATCCGCCCGGGATCGGGGGGGCAGGCCAGGGCCGCAACGATCCGCTGGTTCTGTTCGGCCAGCAGAAAAGGCGGTGTTCCGATCCAATCCAGGGGAGTCCGCCAATCAAGGTGGCGGTGGACCTGCGGACCGAGGTGCAGCAGGCGAGCCAGGGGTGATTGATCGGTGAGGACTGCTGGTCGAACCTGAAGAGCGATTCCTACCGCCATAGGCGCATGAACAGGATCTTTTTGAACAATTTCTGCCGGGGAGTGGGATTCTTGGCCCCGGCCAACCCAGACTGCAAGGCCAGGATGGCGTCATAGAACTTGCCGCGACGCAGGTAATGGACTGACAGCAACTGCATGACCTCGGCACGCAGATCCCCCTCGTTCGCCTGTTCGAGGGCCGCGGCGGCGAGGCGGTAGCACTGGATGGCTTCGTCTTTACGCTTGAGAGCCTCCAGGGCGGAAGCCTGGTTGGCCAGCGCCATACCGGCACGGCGCTGGTCGCCAGCTTCGCCAAAGACCTTTTCGGTGCCCTGAACGACGGCCAGTGCGGCCTCCGGGAGCGGGACCCGCAACAGGGCCACGCACTGGTTGTTCTTCATCTCGGCCGCCTCGAGCGGGTCCCGGGCATCCGCGAAGGCCTCGGCGGCACGCTGGAACGCCCCGGCGGCAGCGTTAAAATCACCCGCTGTGTAGAGGCGTCTGGCTTCATCAGCGATCTGTTGAGGGGTTGGGGTAGGTTCTGTCATGGTGGGTCAAAGGGTAATATCAAGCAGGCCCTCGGCAACTGAACGCAGTTTGTCGACCGACATGCTGCTCAACTTGAGCGCCAGTTCGAGGTAGGGCAAATTGACCGGCTTGCAGACGAAATCCTGATATTCCGGCGGAAGCTGCAGAAAATCCTGGACCGCATTCTGACGCAGCATCCACTGGCCGATCGGGCCGGTAGTGTCGAAGAAGGTCTCCACCTGGCCGCCCAGGAGGTCCACCAGGACCTCCAGTTCCGGGACCGGCACGGGTCGATCACCAAGCTCAAAAGCCCGCAGCCGGGAAACCGAGATCCGGCTCTGTTCGGCCAGAGCCCGCAGGGACAGGCTGGCCTTTTCACGCTCCTGGCGCAGCAGCACACCGATCATCCGCTGACGAACGTCCGCCAGGGCGGGCAGGTTGAGCATCTCGGTGGGAGTCGGATCATCCGACACGGCATCCTTCCGCCAGAAATGCAGAATGGGCAGGTCCAGATAGTAGGACAGCACTTCCAGCTCGGGCAGCGAGGGCGCCCGGCGTCCTTCCTCCCAGGCCCGCAGGATACCCGGAGTGATGCCGATGGCGGTGGCGCACTCCTTGATGGTCATCCTGGCGGCCGCGCGCGCATCCCGAATCAACACGCCCAGTTTGCGTGTCCGCAGGGTGATCTGTGCCTGAATACTCATCATTGCCTCACTGGTTCTCGCAAATGGTCAGAATCATTATAGCAGAGATGTCGCACTCCTGGCTTTTGCAGCCCGACAGCCGGCTAGCCCTGGCGCAGTTGTTGAGCCAGTCCGGCGATCTCGTTGGCGATATCATTGAGGGTCAGGGTGGCGGCATCGAGCGGGAACTTGAAAGCCACCGGCTCGTGACGATTATTGGCCAGGGCGAAATTGCCGCCCATGTAGGGCATCGCATGGCGGATCCGTAGGCCAAGCAGCTGCTCGGCCTCGGCCTTGGTCAGACCTTCGAGCCCTACAGCCCGATTCAGGATCGCGTAGACGTGTTGCTCGTCCACACCCTGGGAACGCAGGTAATCCCAGACCGTCTGGGTCAGCGTGACCGCAGAAGTATCGGTGCTCAGAATCAGGGCGACCACGTCGGCCGCCTGGATGATCGGCAGGCTGAGGCGTGAGAGTGCTCGCCCCAGGTCGATGAAGACGTAATCGTAGGCCTCCTGCAAGGCCGCCACGATGTCCGTAATCCGGTCGGCGGCCAGCTGGTTGCCGGATTCGGGGTCTGGAGAACCGGCCAGGAGCTTGAAATACCATTCATTGATCTTGGGCAGGTTCTCCTTGAAGAACAGGGATGTCGTCTGGCCCGGGTTTTGCATCGCCACGGTGATAAGATTGATGCGATCGCCGTAACCGACGATGTTGGCGATCGAGCCGATCGGCAGGACCATATCCATCACAACCACGTGCACCTCCGGCTGATTCTTGCCCAGGCACATGGCAATGTTGGCACACAGCGAGGAGGTGCCTGTCCCGCCCTTGGCGCTCAGGAAAACAACCAGGACGCCGCCCTTGCGGGTCGTGCGAATCACCCGTTCGCCGCGTATCAGCCGCCCCAGCAGTTCTTCCAGCCGCTGCAATGCCTGATGGGATTTGACCAGGTATTCATTGCAGCCCGCCGAGAGCAGGAGGTTCATCTCCTGGGGGTTGTCCTGGCTGCTGAGCACGAGGCAGGGTGTATTGGCCGTGCGGCGATCCTGGCGCAGGCGTTTCGCCAGTTCGACGCACGGGATATCGGGCAGGGCTGGTTCGAAGACGATCGCCGACGGCGAATCCCGCCAGGCAGAGATCAGGCCTTCGCGACCTGACCCGGCCAAGAAGACCGTATATCCGGCCTTGCGCAGCATGACCGCCAGGTAGTTGCGGCTGGCAGCATCCGGATCGATCACCAGAACTCTCGAACTGACCTCTTCCACGGCAGACCTTTCCAGAACTCAGATCACTCTTCCTGCGGGGGCATCAGGTATCCCAGGCCGGAGCGGGTAACGATATGTTCGGGCACGTGCGGGTCCTTCTCCACCTTCTGGCGCAGGCGGGCGATGGTCACCCACAGGATCTCCTTGTCGTCCCGGTACTCGGCGCCCCAGACGCTGGTGAGCAATTCTTCAGCCGTCAGGATCTTTCCGATGTTATGGGAGAACTGCAGCAGCAGGCGATATTCGGTGGCGGAAAGGTAGACCGGCTGTTCGCCCAGCCAGACCTCGGCCCGGGCGAAGTCGATCCGCAATTCGCCATGGCTGAAGAAACGGTCCTGCCCGACCTCGGCCACCTGGGCCCGGCGCAGGACCGCCCGCACCCGGGCCAGCAATTCGGTCACCGAGAAGGGCTTGACCAGGTAATCGTCCGCCCCGACATCCAGGCCTCGCACCCGGTCCTGCTCCTCACCCTTGGCGGTCAGCATGATGATCGGCACGTTCGAGAACTGGCGGATGCGCTGGCAAACCGCAAAGCCGTCCATACCGGGCAGCATGATGTCGAGCAGGATCAGGTCAGTGGGATGGGCCGAGAATGTCTCGATCGCCTCGCTACCATCCTTGACGGCCGTCACCTCGTAGCCTTCCGTGTTCAGGTTGGCTTCGAGCAGACGCAGGTAGCGAGGTTCATCATCAACCACCAAGATTCGGGTGCTCATGCTTTTTTGCCTTTCTCCTGTTTGACAGGCAGTTCGATGCGGAATGAGGTCCCCTTTCCGGGGGCGGTATGGACCGTGATCCGGCCGCGATGGGCCTGGACGATTTGCTTGCAGATGAACAGACCGAGACCGGTACCCCGCTTGCTGGATTGTTCCGGAACACGATAGAAGCGCTCGAAGATAAACGGCATGTGCTCCGCTGAAATCCCGGGACCGCGGTCGGAAACGCTGATGACTGCCTTCCCGTCCAGGCTTTCGAGCCGGATGGTCACCGGAGTGTCAGGCGCATATTTGGCAGCATTGTCGAGCAGGTTTTCGAAGACCTGTCCCAGACGCACGTTGTCGGCCTGGATGGGCTCAATCGGCTGCAGATCCAGGTTGACCTCCAGAGACGGGGTGCGACCCCTGCTGCGCAGAACGACGTCCCGCAGGAGCGTGTCCAACCGGACAGGCTGGAAGTCCATGTCCAGCATGCCGCTTTGCAGACGGGCCGAATCGAGCAGGCGGTCGATCAAGTCGATCAGATGATCCGACTCCTCGTCGATGATGGTCAGGAATTCGCGTTGGGTTTCGATATCCCAGGTGGTGTCGGGGCGCAGCAGCGAAGTGGCGTACCCCTTAATGAAGCCCAGGGGCGTGTGCAGATCGTGCGAGACAGTGGCGATGAAATCATCCTGCAACTGGGCCCGGTGGCGGGCAAGTTCAAGCTGGGTCATGTGCTCGCGCAGGGAGCGGCGCTCAAGGATGCGCGCCGTCTGGGCTGCCGCCAGGACCGCCAGAGAGGTCTCCTCGACCAGAAAGGTCGGGCCGCCAAAGCGGACGAAGACCAGCACGCCACACCCGTCGACGAGGGGCAGGGGCAGCCCCAGCCGATGGGCCATGGCGATCCGATCATCCGAATCCTCGGTCGGGGCGGCCATCACGATCCCCTCGACGGCGAGCACCTGGGTGGCGATCTCCTCGCCCCAGGAGGCGTCCGCCTCCCGGCTCTTGCCGCGACCGACAGCCCGGGCAAAGATCACCTCCGGTAGACCGCCCGCGTGATCACACACATAGATCGCCAGGTTATCGAAGACGAATGTCTCGCGCAGGGTCACGAATAACGCCGTCAGGGCAGCTTTCCAATCCTCCCGGGAGACGGTCTTGATGAGATTGGTGTAATACGCCAGTGACGCACGACTCATGGCGATCATTCTTCTATCCCAGCAGGAGCAGCCACCAGAAGCGGGAAGCGGAAGACGGTCCCTTTACCCGCCTGCGACTCGAACTCGATGATCGACCCGTGAGCGCCGACGATCTCGCGCACCAGCGCCAGGCCCAGGCCCGTGCCGCTGTAACGCCGGGTCGACGAACCATCCAGCTGGTGGAAGGGCTCGAAGATCTCTTCGTACCGGTCCTTGGGAATGCCGATCCCCGTATCGGTGACCGAGACGACCACCAGTTCGCTGGCCTCAGGATGGATCGACAGGGTCACCCGGCCGCCGGCAGGGGTGAACTTGACAGCATTGTCGAGCAACTGCAGGATCGCCCAGGAGACCTTTTCCTCATCGGCCTGGACCGGCGGCAGGTCGGGCTGGATGTCGATGTTCAGGAAGACGTCCCGGTCGGTGGCTTTCCGGCGGGTGTAGTTGATCACCTCGTTGGCAACCTTATTCAGGTCCACGGTGGTCAGTTTCAGGCTCATCTCGCCGCGCGAGGCCAGCGAGAACAGGATCAGGTTGTCGATCAGGCTCTCCAACCTGCCCGTAGCCCGCTGGCTGACATGCAAGGCGTTGGTTTGCTCCTCCGTCAACGGGCCGAGCGAAGCGGTCGCCAGCAACTCGAGGTAGCCCTTGATATGGGTCAGCGGCGTGCGCAATTCGTGGGAGATATTGGCGACGAAGTTGCCCTTGATCTGGTTGAGTTCAGATAATTTTCGCAGGGCCTCCTGCAGTTCGGAGGTCCGCTCCTGAACACGTTTCTCGAGGAAACGGTTGGCATCCTCGAGCGCCGTTCGCAGCTGGATGATCTGTTCGGTAATGGCATGATTGAGGGTCGGCTCGTCGATCAACTTCAGGTCGATCAGAGCCTGTCCGAGCCGGTAGCCGGGGGCCTTGTTCTTGCGCTGGTGTTCCAGCGCCTTCTGCAGGTCGTCCTCGTTGATGTGCCCCGCCTGGACCAGGTATTCTCCCAGGCGCGGGACGAGCACTTCGGGGGTCAGGGAACGATGGTCGGGGGTGTATTTCTTCATGATTGCCAGACCCATTCGCCACCGATCATGGTGGCCGCCGGCCGGACCCTATGCAGGTCGGCCGGATCGCACGCAAAGGGATCGACCGCCAGGACGATCAAATCTGCCAGGCATCCGGGTGCCAGGCGCCCCAGGCGACCCTCCGTGCCGGCTGCGTAGGCCGGGCCGGTGGTGAAGCCCTGCAGGGCGGTCAGCAGGTCAAGACGCTGCTCCGGGTACCAGCCCTGCTCCCCGGGGCTTCCATCACGCCGGCAGCGGGTGACGGCGGCATGCAATCCCCAGAAAGGGTTGGGCGACTCGACCGGGGCATCCGAGCCAAAGGCCAGCCGGGCGCCGTGCTGCCGTTGCGCCTGCCAGGCATAGGCAAAAGCCGCCCGCGCGCCCCACAACCGGTCGGCCATGGGCATGTCTGACGGGGCATGGACCGGCTGCATCGAGGCGATCAGCCCCAGGTCCGCCAGCCGCCCGACATCCTCCGGATGGATGAGCTGGACATGCTCGATGCGGTGGCGCAAGGCTGGCAGGCCGTTCTGGATCTCGAATGCACGCAGTTGGGCGAAGCCCTCCAGGACCTCGCGCACGGCCAGGTCGCCGATGGCATGCACCGCCAGGCTCAGGCCGCTCAGGGCCGCCTGGCGGCCATAGGCGCCGACCTGGCTGCCATCCAGGTTCAGCATACCACGATTCCCGGGTTCGTCAACATAGGGCTCAAGTACCGCCGCAGTGCGCGGGCCGAGGGCCCCATCGGCAAACAGCTTGACCGATCCAATCCGCAGGCGATCATCACCAAAACCGCTTCCCAGCCCCAGGGCAACGGCCTCAGCCAGCCGGTCCAGCGGGAGGTTCTTGACCACCCGCAGTTTCAAGCCGCCGTCCGTCCTCAGGCGCTGCAGGCCCTGGAAACAGAGCGAGCCGTCGAAATCATGAACCCCGGTCAGCCCCAGCTGCCATAACTGGCGCTGCGCTGTGTCCAGGCAACGGGCAGCCTCCTCGACCGTCAACTGTGGGATGTTGTCCCGGACCAGGAAATAGGCATCTTCGAGCAGGATGCCGTTCGGCTGGCCGCCCTGGTCGCGCAGGATCTGACCGTTGTCCGGATCGGGGGTCGAAGCGGTGATACCCGCCTGCTGCAGGGCCGGGCTGTTGACCCAGGCGGCATGCAGCGACTTGGCCGTCAGGTAGACCGGTGTCCGCGGGGCGATGGCGTCCAGTTCAGCCGCAGTCGGCCATTCGCCGCCCCAGTTGTTCTGGTTCCAGCCGTGGCCGCAGACCCAGGTCCCGGGTCCGGACTCCTGCACCCGGGCTGCCACGCGGCGCAGGCATTCGTCCTTCGACTCTGTCTCACAATCGACCCGCTGCAGGCTTTCAGCAAATTGGAGCAGATGGAGATGGGCATCGACCAGGCCGGGCAGGATGACCTGCCCCTGCATGTCCTCCCGCCCGGCCGGATCGAAATCGGCCAGCAGGTCCTCGCCGCCGATGGCAAGGATTCTCTGGCCGTCCAGGGCCAACGCCGTGGCAGTTGGCCGGTCTTCGTCCATTGTGTAGATGCGGGCATTATGGAGGAATCTCATCCGTACCTGCAATGCCTTACGGGTATATCTGCTCCGCTAATCATCCAGCAAACGGGCCAGCAGCACGTCCAGTTCCTCATTTGAGTAATAGTGAATGGTCACCGTCCCACCGTTGCGCCCCGAGCGCAGGTTGACCCTGGTCCCCAGGCTGGTGCGCAGGCGCTCCTCCAGTTCGGAGACTTCAGGCGGCGGCGCCGGCCTGGATCTGGCCGGCGGCTTCTCGCCGGAAAGTCTGCGCACCAGCTCCTCGGTCTGGCGGACATTGAGCTCCTGGGCCAGGACCGTGCGCAGGGCGGCTGTCTGGGCGTCGGAGGTCGGCAGGGCCAGCAGGGAGCGGGCATGGCCTTCGCTGATCCGATCTTCGATCAGAGCGTTCTTGACCGAATCGGGGAGCTTGAGCAGGCGCAGGATGTTGGTCACCGCCACCCGGCTGCGGCCCACCTGGGCGGCGATCTCCTCGTGGGACATGCCAAAATCATCAGCCAGCTGGCGGTAGGCCTCGGCCTCCTCCAGCGGGCTCAGGTCGGCGCGCTGGACGTTCTCGATGATCGCCAGTTCAAGACGCTGCTGGTCGGTCGCCTGCCGGATGATAACCGGCACACCACTCAAGCCGGCCAGGCGGGCAGCCTGCAGGCGGCGTTCCCCGGCGATCAGCACGTAATGACCATCGGCATCGCCCGGGGTGACGATCAGAGGCTGGAGCACGCCGTGCTCACGGATCGAGGCGGTCAGGTCCTCCAGCTCAGCCGAGGCGAAATTACTGCGCGGCTGGCGAGGGTTGGGCGAGAGCATGTCCACCGCGACCATCATCGGGCCGCCTTCTGCCGCAGAGGGTCTCTCCCCGCCGGGGATCAGGGCATCCAAACCGCGTCCGAGGCCTGTTTTCTGTGCCATGGGTTACTCCTCCACAATCGGGACTGCCACGCCGTCACCGGTCAGGACCTCGCGTGCCAGGGCCTCGTAAGCCATGGCGGCATTGGAACTGGGGGCGTAGGCCGAGATCGGCAGGCCATACGAGGGTGCTTCGGCCAGGCGGATGCTGCGCGGCACCACCGCCTGGAAGACCTGCCCGCCGAAAAACTTGCGTACCTCGTTGACCACATCAGTCGAAAGATGGGTACGGACGTCGAACATCGTCATGACCACGCCGCGCACCTTCAGCCCCATGAACAGGGAGGTGCGCACCCGCTGGATGGTGCGGGTCAGTTCGCCCAACCCTTCCAGGGCCAGGTACTCGCACTGGACCGGGATGATGACCCCGTCCTGGGCCGCCATCAGGCCGTTGATGGTCAGCAAGCCCAGCGAGGGTGGACAGTCGATCAAGAGATAGTCATAGCGTGTGAGCAGAGAGGTCAGGGCGTTACGCAAACGGGTCTCACGGCCCTCGGCCTCGACCAGTTCGACCTCCGCACCGGCCAGGGCCGGGGAGGACGGCAGCAGGGCCAGCTTCAGCCGGGCATTGTACAGGACGCTCGCCGCCGCCGGGGCATTGTCCATCAGGCATTCATAGGTGCTGCTGCGAATCGAATGCTTGTCGATCCCCAGGCAGGAGGTGGCATTGGCCTGCGGGTCGATATCCACGATCAGGACGCGCTGGCCGTAATGGGCCAGGTAAGCGCCCAGGTTGATGGCAGTGGTGGTCTTGCCCACCCCGCCCTTCTGGTTGACGAGGGTATACACGCGTCCCACTAAAAAACCTCCACGAGGCAAGTTTTGATCTCGGCCTGCGACGGGATGCCCTGCAACCCGGGACGGGTCACCGAAAAAGCCGCCAGCCGGGTGGCAAAGCGGGCTGCCTCCCAGGGGTCGCGGGTCGCATGCAGGCGAATGAAGAAAGCCGCTGCAAAGATGTCGCCTGCGCCGGTGGCATCCAGCTCGTCCATCTGCGGGGCGCGGAAACGGCGCAGGTCTCCGTTCCAGTACAGGCGTGCCCCGGCCGGACCCTCGGTCACGGCCAGGATGCGGGCTGCCAGGGACATGGCCTCGATGCGGTCTTCGTCAGCGGCAACGTCTTCCAGGCTGATCACCGCTGCCCCTACCCGGGCAAGCACCTGGCCGGCCGCCGGCCAATCACAGGGATGGACCAGGTGGTCGTCATTCCAGGTCCGCAGCCAGCCCTGGGGCGTCAGGCCGAGGATCGAGGGGGCCAGATCAGCATCGATCATCCCGCGCGCCTCTCCGGCGATCGGTCCAACATGGATGATCGCCGCCCGCTGCCAGGCAGGTGGAATGTGTCCGGGCAGGATGTCGGGCGCGACATGATGGACATACTGCCGGCGGCCATCAACCGTCGCCAGATTCTCAAAGGTGGTGCTCTGCCCGGCCGCCACGGCCTGGATCCGGATCCCGTCCAGCATTTTGAGGGGCAGTTCTCCGCCCCAGGCGGTAACCACACCGACCCGCAGTCCGAGGGCCCGGGCCGTCAGGGCGGAATAGGCCGCCGTCCCGCCCAAGCGCGACCCCTCCGGGGTCAGGTCTCGGGCAAGGTGGCCGATGACGAGATAATCCACCGGTTCGAGCGGCACCAGGTCGGGCATAGGGATATTATACCTGAGGGGATAAAAACCCGCGCAACGTCAGGGACGCGCGCGGGATGAAAACCCGATCAAGAAAAGGATCTCATTTGGGGACGATGGTCACCTTACGGGCCGGCTCGTCGCCAATGCTCTGGGTCAGGACCTGGGGATGGTCGCGCAGTTCCAGATGAATGATGCGGCGTTCGTTGGCGGCCATCGGTTCGAGCACCTGGCGCCGCCCGGTGCGCATGGCCTGATCGGCCATGCGGCGGGCAATCTGGCGCAGCTGGCGGATGCGGCGGGCCCGGTAGCCCTCCACGTCAACGACGATCTGCACCCAGTGTTCGACCTGCTTGCTTACGATCAGGTTGACCAGGTACTGCAGGGAATTCAGGATCTCGGCCCGCCGGCCGATCAGGATCCCCAAGTCGTTGCCATGAATGTCAACTGTGATAGCCCGGTTTCCTTCCTCGTCCTCCTCGCCATAGGAGGCCTCGATGCGGGCCTTGATCTTCATGATCTCCAGCAAGCCTGACACGGTCTCCCGGGCGAGGCGGAGGATCTCGTCTTCGTCCTGCGGCGGGGAGGCCGCCTCGACCGGCGCTGCCGCAGCAGGGGTCGGGCTGGGATCCGCCGGACCGGCTGCGGGCCTGGCCGGTTCGTCGCCGCCGGTCAGAGTAAGCCGGATGCGCACCTGGCGTCCACCCAGTCCGAAAAGGCCCTTGCTGCCTGAATCCAGCACTTCCACATCCACGGCCTCGCGCGGCAGGCCCAGTTCAGCCAGACCCTGGGCAACCGCCTCGTCCACCGTGGGGGCAATGATCTCAAGAGTCGGGCGCTCGTTCATTTGGATTTCTCCTGGCGCTTTGATTTGGGAAGCAGGTTGCTCCAGTAGACCCGGCCCAGCAGGGCATACTGCACCAGGCTGAGCAGGTTGCCAACGATGATATAGACTGCCAGGCCGGAGGCAAAGGTCAGGGCAAAGTAGCCCATCATCAGCGGCATCATCATTGTCATCGACGAGTTCATCGCCGCCGCCTGGTCAGGGGGATTCGTCGGGTTAGGCGGCGGCATGGTGACCTTGGTCTGGATGAAGGTCGTGACCGCCACGATGAGCGCCAGCAGCGGGATTCCCAGGCCCGCGATGTAGATCCGCTCGGGCTGGCCGAGATTCATCCACAGGAACTGGCTGTTCAAAGGGATCAGGTTGGACATCTCGCCGTTGGTCCACACGGCCCGGGTCAGGATGAGCAGCTGCATCGGGGAGGAGGCCAGGGCCCGCATGACACTCTGGTAGAGGGCGAACATGATCGGCAACTGGACGAAGGTCGGCAGGCAGGAGCCAAAGGGGCTGACGCCTTCCTTTTGATACAGCTTCATTTGCTCCTGGGCCAGTTGCTCGCGGTTGTCCTTGTATTTCTTCTGGATGTCGCCCCACTCCTTGGACTGCTGCAGTTCCTGCATCTTCTGGGTCGACTTGATCTGACGGGCCATCAAAGGATGGGTCAGCAGGCGGATCAGGATCGTGAACAGGACGATCGCCACGCCAAAATTCTGACCCGTGTACTGGTAGATGATGATCAGGGTGTTGGTAAAGAAATTTACAATTGCTTCCCACATGTTCAGACTCCCTTAATCTTCCGGCGAAAAGCCCCAGCGCTGGATGCCCTCGAGGGTCACGGCGAGCAGCAGGTCATCCGTCTCGAGTGGGGCAAAAAGGATCAAATCGCCGGAAACTGCCGGAGCACCGTAGAGCTGGCCGCTCAACCGGACGGTCTGGGGGTTGTGCGCCTGGTCGATGATGAACATCGTCCCCTCTTCGGTACCGAAGACCAGCACTTCGTTGGCGATCAGCGGGGCGCTCACAATGGCGCTGTCAGCATCCAGGCGCGGCAGGCTCTCCTCACCGCGGGCAGGGTCCAGGGTGTAGATCAAGCCGGCCATATCGACGATGTACAGGTTGTCATGGAACATCACCGGCGCGGCCCATATCTGGTTCTCGGCATCGAAGGGCTGGGCCCAGATGGTCCTGCCGCTGCGGCTGTCCAGCGCGAACACCGAACCGTTGAGGGTGCTGACGAACAGGGTCCCTTCCGGGCCAAAAGCCAGCGAAGCCAGGATGGCACTGTTGAGGGTCTGCTCCCAGACCAGGGCGCCGGTCTGGGCATCCAGGGCGTAGACCCTGCGGTCGAGGGCTCCGAAGTAGACCCGCTCACCGTCGCTGACCGGCGCTGCCCAGATGGCCTGTTCGGCAGCAAACTGCCAGACCAGGTCTCCATCCAGGGTCAGGGCATACAGGTTGTAGTCGGCATTGGGCGCGTAGATCATCGACTCGGTGGCCAGCACGCTGCCGTAGTAGCGGTCGTGGGCGCCCTCGAACTCCCAGTTCAGGCTGCCGTCGGCCGGATCAAGGCTCGACAGGACCTTGTTGAACCCAGCGACGATCAACTGGCCATCAACGGTCAGGACCGGGGCAGCGTTGAAGGGATTGGCGGTCGAGGCTTTCTCGGGAAAATGCCAGACCTCGGCCCCGGTATTGAGGTTGACGGCATAGACGAATGGGCCCGCAGCCACGTAAGCCCGTTCTGCATCAGCGGTCACACCCGGCCAGGAGGAGGGCATCAGACCCTGGGCGCATCCGCTGACCAGCAGGGCCAGGCTCGCCAGGGCAAGCACGATGAGGGACAATTTGGTCTTCATGGAGTTCGTTTGTTCTCCTATGGAACGGGGTCGAAACCCCCGGGATTGAACGGATTACAGCGCAGCACCCGCCAGGTCGCCAGAGCCAGACCCTTGAGGGCTCCGTGCTTGTAGATCGCCTGGTAGCCGTAGTGCGAGCAGGAAGGGTAGAAGCGGCAGGTATCGGCTGGCAGGGTGCGCGCGATCGTCATCTGATACAGGCGAATGAGCGCCAGCAGGACCCAGCGCGGCCAGAACAGCGGCCCGCGTGCCAGGTCCCGCAGGCGCGGCTCATCCGGATAGTCTTGCGGCAGGTAGATGTTCTCAGCCATTCTGATGTACGGGGATCAGCCCGGCCCGTTTCAGGAGTGCTGCCAGCGCTTGCCGGACCTGGAGGAATTCAGCCCCCAGGAGCGGGGAACGGGCGATCAACATCAGATCAAAGCCGGGGCTGACCTCTGTCAAGAGGTCCCGCATTGCGGCTCGCAGCAGACGTTTGGCCCGGTTGCGCTGGACGGCATTCCCGACCCCCCTGCCGGCCGTCACCCCGATGCGGGTCCGATCGTGCTCGACCGCCAGGGCATACAACACAACAAGCGGGTGAGTGTATGACTTGCCTGCATGTCGCACCCGCTTGAGATCATTCGATCGGGTCAGGCGAAAGCGACACTTCACCTGGGCCTCAATTTTTCCTGGACCGAACTTCCCTGGCAAACGGCCGCGGCAGTAGACCTGAAACCGCGGGCCGTTCTCCTACCAGCGCACTCGCTTGACGTGCTGGTTGCTGCGAACGGTCAGACGGTAGCGGCCGCGCAGGCGTCGGCGCTTGAGCACAGCCCGTCCATCAGCACTCTTCATGCGGGAACGAAAACCATGCACGCGCACACGCCGGCGGATCTTAGGTTGATAAGTACGTTTTGTCGCCATCTACTTCCTCAATAATCAAAAATTTCAACACCAAACGGCAGGCAGCCCGCCGGGGTCGGTTGGCCGGTTCTTGAGACTGGCACGCTATTATACCGTAAAGGCATGCAAAGCGTCAAACCTGATTCGGGGGAATTAATCTGGCTGGGTCCGCCTGGTATGCTCCTGCTTCTGCCCGGGCTCCTGTTGATAAGGGATGAGCATCGAGAAGGTGCTGCCCGTGCCCAACTGGCTCTCCATGCCGATCCGCCCACCATGCCGTTCGGCGATCGAGCGGACGATCGCCAGCCCCAGCCCGCTGCCGCGCTGCTCGCGGGCCTGGCGGTTGCTGCCGCGGAAGAACTTCTCGAACAGGCGCGGCTGGTCGCCCGCCGGGATGCCAGCCCCATTGTCCTGGACTTCAAACAGGACCCCGTCGGGGTGGGCCTTCACACGGAGCGACACCCGCCCGCCGCCAGGGGTGTACTTGATGGCGTTCTCGACCAGGTTGTAGACGGCCTGCTGGAGCAGCGCCCGGTCGGCCTCGATGGACTGCGGCAGGTTGCGATCGATTTCCACGCCCAGGTGGATCTGCTTCTGGTCGGCCTGCATCTGCAGGATGCTGGTGACATGCTCAACCACATCCATCACGGCCATCTGGGCCAGTTGCAGCCCAACGCCGGCCTCGATCCGCCCCAGGTCGAGCAGGTTGTTGACGATCCGGGCCATGCTCTCCACGCCGGTGATGATCTTGCTGGTATACGAGCGTTGCTGTTCATTGAGTTCGCCGACCATCTCCAGCATGGTGGCGTAGCCGCGCATCAGGGTCAGCGGTGAACGCAGGTCATGGCTGACGGTCGAGACGAACTCGGTCTTGAGGGCGTCCAGCTCCTTGAAGTGGGTCACGTCACGCATCACGCACACCCGGCCGACCGGGCGCCCGTCGGCGATCACCGACGAGGCGGTGGCAAAGTAGACCTTGCCATCCGGAAGAACCAGTTCGGCCGACTGCTTGGTGTCTTCGAGGGTCTTGAGCAGGTCGCGCAGTTCCTGCTGGCTGATGACCCGCTCGGTCGGCTGGCCCTCAGGGGCGCCCAGCGTGGCACCCAGGGCCTGCTTGGCAGCCGGGTTGGCCAGCAGCAGGCGGTTTTCCTGGTCTGTGACCAGGACCGGATCGGGAGTGGAGGCCAGGATCGCCGCCAGGCGCTGGCGCCCGACCTCGGCCGTGCGGAACAGGAGGGCGTTCGAGGCGGCCACAGCGGCCTGCCCGGCCAGGGTGGTCAGGAAGCGCACATCCTCTTCCGAAAACTGGCGCGTCTGGTCGTAAGCAGCCCACAGGGCCCCGTAATAGTGATTCTCGTGGTAGAGCGAGACGGCCACCAGCGCCGCCGGCAAGGACTGCCCGGGCGGGAGGGCCAGGCCGCGCATCCGGGTGGCGTTGTTGACCACCAGGCGGCCCTGTTTCTGGGCCAGGGCCAGGATCGGGTCGTCGAGCAGGGCATAGGTGTCTTTGGCAGGACCGAGGGCGAAGCGCAAGGGAGCCTCGTCCTGTGACTGGAACAGGCTGGGCAGCAGAACCACCCGCACCGCGCTGGCCCCGGTCGCCAGGACCGCCTTCAGCACCGGCTGAACGGCATCCTCCATCTGCAGGCTGGAGGCCACCCCCTGGCTGACCAGCAGGAGCTGGTTCAACTCCTCGAGGCGGGCATGCAGGCTGACGCGCATCTGCTCGAAGGCCCGGCGCAGTTGGCCGACCTCATCGACCCCGTCCATCTGCAGCGGATGGTCAAGCCGACCCTGCGAGATGCGCGCCGCCTCGGCAGCCAGGTTGCGCAGGGAGGTGGTCACCACCCGCAGGCTGAGGCGGAAGGAGATCAGCGAGACCAGGGCCAGGATCAGGATCATCGCCGAGAGCGGCGCGGCGATCGCCAGCGAGAGTTGCTGGGCCTGCTCGGCCGGGACGATCAGCACCACCGCCCAGGCCCGTCCAGGGACCGGCTGGTAATACACCAGGTCGCGTGTTCCCCCCGGGGCGGGGATGGCGTAGAAGCTGGTTTGGGTGCCGCGCTCCCCCCAGAAAGGCTCCATCAACAGGGTCGGGCTGGGGTGGAACAGCACCAGTCCCTGCTCGTCAAGCAGGATGCCCTCGCCGTCCAGGCTGCTCATCCCGCGCAGGCTGTTCAACAGCGGCTGGGTGAGCAGGTTGGTATCCAGGGAGGTGCGCCCGATCAGGACCCTCTGGATCTGGCCATCCTGATCGTTGATGGCCGTCAGGAAGGAGACCCGGGCCGCGCGCCCCCCCGCAGCCGGCGGGATGGCGTAGATCTGGACCGCAACACCCTGAAAGGCCAGCGTGATGCCGACGAACTCGTCGGTCTCCAGGACGAAGGTCTGGGCATCGGCGGCCGGGTAGGAGGCGACCACACCGCCGTCGGGATCGAGGACGAACAGCTGGTCGAAGTAGGGCACGGTGCGGATCTGCTCACCCAGGACGAGGCTGAGGGCCTCGCCCGATCCATCCAGCAGGCGCGGGTCGCCCGCCAGCTGGACCGCCAGGTTCTGCCCCGTCTCGAGGAAGAAGGGCACACTCTCGGCGGCCGAACTGGCCGTGGAGGACAGCCGCTCGCGCAGCATCCGCTGGGCAGCATTGCCAGCGACGATCCAGTCGCCGATCAACAGGGAGATCAGAAGCAGGAGGATGAAGGCCCCACCGCCGAACAGGAAGCGCGACTCCAGGCTGCGCTCCCCCGGCGAGGGCTGGACCGGCTCGCTCTGTCCCCAATCCCGCCCGAAAGCCATCGCCACGAACTGGGCGAAGAAACCGGCAATCAGCAGTTCCCCGCCGCCGGCCAGGGTGGCCGGGCCGACGTTGGTAAAGGCATAGTCCAGCCGGGCAGCCAGGGTGCTGTTCACCGAGAAGAACGCGCCGGCGATGAAGGTCAGGGAGTAGACAGGGATCAATGCGCAAGCCACCAGCAGCGGCTGGCGCAGGGCCTGGTAGAGCAGGGTCCGGAAGCGCTGGCGGACGGCCACGCCGAACAGCAGGCCGAGCACCGCCGGCTGCAGGATGGTGAACATGTTGTGGGTGTCCCATACGCTGCGGGTCAGGCCGACCAGCAGGCCGACCAGCATTCCCCACAATGGGCCGAGGAAGCCCCCCGTCAACATCCACGGCAGGGCCGACAGAACGATCATCGCCGGGTTATGGGGCGCTTCGGGGATATCGGGCTGCGGCAGGGCCGCCCCGGAGGGCAGGCGCACACCCAGGAAGAGACCGGTCAGCGGGATAAGAACGACAAAGATGACCAGCAACCACAAGCGATCTGGATCCCGGGCCCGGTACCCCCACCAGCGGGCCGTCCCCCAGAGGATCAGGCCGACCAGCACAAACCAACCCAGCCAGCCAAACAGGTTGGTCAGCGGGACGATATAGGCAGTCTCGGTTAGGAGGGTCAGCAAGGGTGTCATGGTGGACCGGGGATCAACCCCAATGAAACATTATACTGCCTTTTGCACGTGCCCCGAATTTCGAAGATGGGCAGGGTGAAAGCAGCGCCCCCGATCGGGCATGGACCTCATCGCAGTTCCGCGTGGCAAGGAGGCGAAAACGAGCCCATGCAGAGGCCGGTCAGTCCAGCCACTCGATCGTCTCCACGGTCCCCCGGGAGAGATCGGCGAAGTTGCCGCGCCGTTCGGGCGGCAGGATGGCGCTCAGAATGTACATGGCTTCCAAGGTCATCTTGTGCAAGCTCGCCCGGTCGCGCGGGTTTTCCAACGGCTTGAAGCGGAACCTGCGCCCGAACTTGAGTGTAACTCCCGGGCCCTGGATGCGCCGCCGGCTGAACGGCAGCACCGGGAAACCGATTGTCCCATCCACGGCGATCGGCATCAACGGGACACCTGTCTTGGCCGCCAGGTAAGCCATGCCGTCCTTGGCCTCCAGCAGGGCCGGGCGGCGGGTCCCCTCGGGCGCCACCCAGACGATCTCCCCGGCCCGCAGGACGTCCAGGCAGCCCTGCAGGGCCCGGCGATCGACCTCGCCGCGCTGGACCGGGATGACGTGCCAAAGGCGCGGGAACATGCCGATGACCGGATAAGCGTAGGTCTCGATCTTGGCCAGCGGGACGATGTTGCGCTGCACAGCATGGATGATCATCACGGGGTCGATCAAGGAGATGTGATTGCTGTACAGCAGCAGTGGACCCTCGGCCGGGATGTTCTCGGCCCCCTCAAAGCTGTCGATCTTGACCGTCATCCCGGCCACGACCCGGATCCAGAAACGCAGGTTGCGGCGGACGCCTTCGTAGCGGCCATGCTCGTATCCGGATGATTCAGGCATCGTCAACCTCCCTGTCACTGTAGACTCCGCGGTAGGCGGGGGGCAGCAGCCGGGCCAGGGTTTCCATGATCCGGCGCGTCCCGGCCTCGACCGCCTGGCGGTCCCTGGATGGTGGCAGGGTGAACGGTTCCCCGACCGTCAGCGTGACCGGCCGGCGGCGCCACTTTCGCAGGCTGGCATAGACCAGCCCGGTTTCGGTCCCGGTCAGGGCCACCGGCACCACCGGGACCCCGGTTTTGATCGCCAGGTAAGCCGCCCCCTCGGTGCCCTGCTCCAACGCTCCGGTCAGCGACTCGCGGCCCTCAGGAGCGATCAGCACCTGGCGCCCCTGGCGCAGGCCCCTCAGCGCTTCGACCAGCGCCCGCCGGTCGGCCTGGCCGCGGTGGACCCAGATGACGCCAAAGGCCTGCATCACCACTCCCAGTACGGGGATGGAGCGCAGCTCGATCTTGGCAATTCCGTCAGGAGTCTTTGGCAGGCTGGCCACAACCAGGACCGCATCGGGGTCTCCCAGGTGATTGATGACCACCAGCGCAGGCCCGCGGCGGGGGTAGTGCTCCAGGCCGCGCACGGTCGGGCGCGTGCAGACCAGGATCGTCAGGCGGCAAAGGAGGCGCAGCAGGCCGCGCAACAGGCGCCGGCCGAGGGTCAGCTCGGGCAGGCGGGTCAGCTCCGGACGCCAGACCTTACTGACCGGCTTGGGCGCGGGCGGCGTAGACACCCCGGTACTCCTCCGGCAGCAGGGCCGCGATCCGTTCCATCACCAGGTCAGCGTTGCGCTGGCGCGCCGCGCGGCGGGCCGGTCCCTGGTCAGCCACCGACGGCAGGTGGATCGGTTCTCCGATGTGCATCTCCAATTTCGGGCGCCGGCCGCGGATCGCCCGCGACCAGAAGTCGTCGGTCGTACCGACGATCCCGACCGGTACCACCGGGACCCCGGCCTCGGCCACCAGGAAAGCGATCCCGGGCTTGGCCGCCCGCATCCCGGGGGTGTGCGAGCGCCCTCCTTCGGGGGCGATCAACAGCGGGTGTCCGGCCTCCAGGGCCCCGAAGACCTTGTCGAACAGGGCCCGGTCGACCTCACCGCGGTGGACCTGGATGCCGCCCCACAGGATGGCCAGGACGTTCTGGCCCGGCTTGGACCAGATGTCGACCGCCCCCATCGCTTCCATCTGGACCGGCCAGAAGACACCGATGAATGGCGGGTCGAAAATCGAGACATGGTTGATGGCCACGATGTACGGCCGGGCGGGGATGTTCTCCTTGCCGGTGATCTCGATCCGGGCCAGCAGGCGGAACAGCAGGCGCAGCGCCCCGCGCAGCAGCGGCCGGGTCAGCCCGCGCCGCCACCAGGCCACGCGATAGCGCACTTTCACTGCCATAATGCCTCCACCCGGGCGAAGACCTCATCGGCATTCAACCTGTCCGAGTCCAGGATCAGGGCGTCCTCGGCCGGGCGCAGGGGAGCCACTGCCCGGCCCGAGTCGATCTTGTCGCGACCGCGTACACCGGCCAGGATCTGCTCGTAGTCAGCCTGGCCGCCGCGGTCCACGATCTCCTGATAGCGGCGGCGGGCGCGCTCCTCGGCCGAGGCGTCGAGATAGATCTTCAAGTCGGCCTCCGGCAGGACCACGGTCCCGATATCGCGCCCGACCATGACCACCCGGCCGCGCTGCCCGATGCGGCGCTGCTGGAGCGTCAGGGCCTGGCGCACGCCCGGGTAGGCCGAGACCGGGGAAACATTGCCGTCCACCTCGGGGCGGCGAGTCTCCCAGGTGATGTCCACCCCATCCAGCAGCACATCGCAGGCCCGGCCGTCGTCCCTGGATGGCGGGCGGATGTCGATCTGGGCCTGCTCGGCCAGGGCGGTGACGCCGGCTTCATCGGCGATCTCCACGCCGTGCTTCAGGGCAGCCCAGGTCACGGCGCGGTACATCACACCGGTGTCGAAGAATAAGTAACCCAGGGCATCGGCCAGGCGCTTGCCAAGAGTCGATTTTCCGGAAGCGGCCGGGCCGTCAATGGCGATGATCTGTGGTTTGGTCATTAGGCATCCAGAGGGTTGGTTTCGAAACGCGAATGGCGAAGATCGCCAACAACTTTGGTGGTCTCAGGCATCCTGCGCTCACGGAGTGGTAAGGTCCTGTCCGTCGACCAGCAGGTCGCTGCGCACCCACAGGATGACGTCCTGGGGGGTGACCGGCATCTGGCGAACCAGGTACCAGCGCAGCCAGGCATTCGAGCTGGCCCGGTCCCAATCCGGAGACTCGACCCAGACGAAGTCCTGGCCGCGGTAGGCGGCCACCAGGTCGAGCTGGGTGACGGGGGTGACCAGCATGGCCGGGGTCCGGTCGATCGGCAGGGCAGTGAGCTCCTCCACGCTCCGGCCGCGCAGCAGCCAGCGCAGGGCCGGCGAATCGACTCCGACGATGGCCAGCGGCAGGCGATTGGGGTAGCTGGTATTCCAGGTCGAGACCTGCTCGACCGTCTCGAGCAGCAAATCGGCCTGGGCCGTGCGCGGCCCCGGCGACCACATCTCGACGGTCAGCGGCTGGCGCACCCCCGTGGCGCCAGTCAGGGCGGCGATCGTCAGGAAGAAAAGCATCGCCCCCCCACCCCAGACCGCCCCCAGGCGCGCCATGTCGGTGGACCAGCCGTAGGCCACCAGCAGCAGCGCCACCGCCAGCAGGAGCAGCAGGCCGACCAGGATCAGCAGGCGCACCCGGCCGAACTCGAGCGCCAGATCCAGGCCGACCAGGTTGAGGGCGAAGAACCAGATCGAGGTCAGCAAGGCCAGGACCAGGGTGATCGCCCCGGCCAGTTCCCAACGGTTGCGCCCGGCGAAGTCGAAATGGCGGCCGAATTCGAGCGCCGCCAGGGTCCACAGCGGGATGAGCATCCAGGCCAGGTCGGCCACCTGATGGGCCGGGTAGACCAGCGCCAGCAGGAAAGCCGTCAGGACCCACAGGCCGAGCAGCCGCGACAGTTCCTCACGCCCGACAATGCCGCGCACCACCGCCACCAGCCCGAAGACCAGCGCCAGCGGGGCGTAGGCCGGCAGGGCGATCAGGACCTGCCGGAGCGAGACATCCGATAAGGTCCACCAGCCCTGCACATACTCGGCCAGCGCGGTGAAGGGTGCCGCCAGGCCACCCGGAGACAGGGAAAGAAGCGTGCCGGCCAGCAGGACGGTCCCGCCGCCCCAGATCAGGGCCGGGCGCAGGGCGGCCCAATCGGGGCCGGCCGAACGCCGGGCCTGCTCCCCGTCTGCGGGCGATTCGCCCTTTTCCTCGCCCGGGCGGGGCCGGAGCGCAAAGGCCTGCGACAGGCCCCAGGCCAGCAGCAGGCCGACCAGGCCAAGCCAGGCCGCGGGTCCGCTGAGCAGGGCCAACCCGGCGCAGACCCCCACCAGGGCGTCTCGCTTCTGCTGCCAGGCGACCGCAGCCCACAGGATGGCAGCCACGGCCAGGATCGGCCCGTTCGCCAGGCGCGACAGGGCGGCCAAGCCCGGGTCGACAGCCAGGCCAACTGCCAGCACCAACGCCGGCAGGCGTCCCAGCCGCCCGCGCAGGGCATAGGGGACCAGCACCAAACTGGCCCCGGCCAGGGCCGGCCAGAAGCGGGCCAGGAAATTGGAGGCTTCGAAAAAGTAGAAGAGCACCGCTGTCAGGTGGATGTAGAGAGCGTTGGCGCCGATCAGCGGATGCTCCCCGGCAACGCTTCGCAGGGCCTGCAGGGCTCCCTGGGCTTCGAAGTCGGAGAGCGGCAGGGCGCCCAGGTGCAGGAAACGCATCCCCGCCGCGGCGGTGAGCACCAGGGCGTAGAGGCCATGTTCGAGGGTCAGGGTACGGGAAGAGGACATGATGGTCAATTGTACTGTGACATTTCAGGGTACGGCATAAATTCGCACGTCGCTGTTTTGGAAGACCAGGACCAGGAAACGCTGGAACTTGGTCTCGTCGACCCGGTAGGTGCTGCGCTCGAGCGGGCCGACGACCACATAACGGATATCGTGCTGCTGAAGGATGGCCCGGGCTTCCTCCCAGGAATTGGTGGTGTACAGGCGGCGCAGGTCATCCAGGCGGTTGCCCTGGGGTTCATAGCCACCGCGCCACTGGCCTTCATGCCCGGGCCAGCCGAGGACGTTCGGCAGGCCGGTATAGGTGGCGATGCGCCCGTAGTAGGTGTAGCTCCCGCCCGGGGAGGCGGCCTCGGCGACGATCCCGTCGGGGACGGTGGCGAACCAGCGGATGGCATCGGCGTCGGCTGGATTCTCGTAGTCGAGGTGGGCTGCCCCGTCGAGGCTCCAGCCGAGATAGGGCGCGAAGTTGTTGGTCTTGGTCAGCAGGCTCAGGACGGGGTAGGTCAGCCCCATGGCCAGGACCAGGATCAGCCCGACCCGGTAGAGCCAGTCCCAGACCGGGCGCAGGTTCTGCAGCATGACCGCCGCCCCGAAGGCCGCGGCCAGGCTCCACAACATCCAGGCCTGGTAGTAGAACTTGAAGATCGTGTTCATGCGCGTCCCGAACTGGTCGCGCAGGTAGATGTATTCCGGCGCCAGGACGAGCAGGCCGGCCAGCAGGACCAGGAACAGGACAAAGCCGTGGGCGCTGGAGGCCGCCGGCCGATCGCCATCCAGACCCTGGTCCTGCCGGCGGGCAAAACCGGCCAGGAAGGCCAGCGTGGTCGCCAGCAGCACCAGCAGGGTCATCCAGCCCCCAAAGTCGTACAAGCGATCCTTCAGTGCCATGCAGAAGAGGGTCCCGATGTCCACCGCGTCCTGCAGGTCGAGGAAAAAGACGGCCAGGTCCGGCCGGGCCATTTGGGCCACCAGGCCCAGCAGCCAGGAAAGGCTCCACAACAGGACGACGACCCCGGCGGCGATCCCGAAGCCGAGACCCCAGGCCGGGGTGTGCTTCTCCCGCCTCCGCAGGTAAAGCAGGTAGGCGAAGACCGGCAGCAGCAGCGACCCGAACATGACCCACAGGTGGGCGCCGCGGGTGACGTTGACCAGGTTGGGCAGGATCCCGCCTGCCTGCGACGAGAAAGCGGCGAAGTAGGGCAGGTAGAGCAGCACGGCCAGGACGCCCATCGGGATGCCGAAGGCCAGCACCTCCTCCAGCCGCAGCCAGGACCAGCCGCACCGGCGCACCCGCCCGAGCAGGTAGCCGCCGCCGACCAGGGCCAGGACGAAGAGCATGTCCCAGGTATTCATGAACGCCATTCCGCCGACCAGCACAGCGGTGAAGACGAAGCCGCTGCGGCTGATGGGCAGGCGCAGGTTGAACAGGTTGGTTTCGCCGCGCAGGCCGCCGAGAAAAAGGTTCAGCGCCAGGGCGACGACCAGCAGCCCAAAGGGGATCGCCAGTACGTGCGGGTGGAGGTCGCCGAGCAGGAAGGAGAAGAAGGGGAACTCGTCGATGACCTCGGTCCAGTTGCCGGCCAGGTCGAAATCCTGGACGACGCGCGAAGCCCGCCACCACCACATGTAGCGTTCCGGCACCCAGCCCGGAAATTGGTTGGGGGGCATGCTCAGTTCCTTCATTTCCAACCAGGTCCAGAAGGCCGAATTGGCCGAGCCATCGCCGCTGAACGACCAGAACAGCCCGCGCCGGTGAAGAAGTTCGAGGAAGCCTTCCAGGTTGCTGACGATCAACAGGAACAGCGGCGCGAAGAGCGGAAAACCGAGCGAAGGTTTGCGATCTTCGATCGACGGGTGACGACGGTCCCAAAGCGCCAGCAAGGTGTACAGAATGCCGTAGGCCCCGATGGCGCCCAGGGCAAAGACCAGGGCCAGCATCAGGTTGAAGGCCACGCTGCCCAGCACTCCCGTCAAGCGGGCCAGCATGGCCGTGATCACGTAGCCAAAATAGTAGTACGAGATGGCATACCCCGAGAGCCAGGGATCGCGCGGCGGGAAGGTCGGCGAGCGCAGGATGCCATTGATGAAGGCCAGTTCCATCGGCTTCTCGGTCCCGACCGTCTCGGGGTTGGCCGCCCGCACGACGGCCATCAGGGCAAAGGCGACCAGGAAAAGCATTTCCGTGGTGAGCACCATCCGCAGATTGGACTTCAGCCAGTCGAACAGGCCCCCCATCCCGCCCTCCCGTGAATCCAGGACCGCCCAGGTACTGATCCCTGTCAGGATCGCCAGGGCCAGCAACAGGCCGCCGATCGTGTTGGCAGCCAGGCCAAGCGAAACCATCACCCAGAAAACATAACCCCAGACCAGCAGCCCGACGGTCCGTGCCAGACTGTAGCCACGGTCGGCAAGGCCCGGGAACAGGCGGTAGGCCAGCGGGAAGGTCAGCAGGCCAAGCAGCGAGACGAGCAGGTACCAGGAGAGGGCAGCCAGCATAGAATTCAGCCCACCAGAGAAGCTGGAAGAGAGAAACGGCCGTCGCGGCCGGGCTCGAAAGCAAGCACGGCGACCACGGCGTCCAGGTTGAGGGGGCCGTAGAGGTGCGGGAAGCGTTCGTCCAGGGGCGGGACTTCATCCCCAGCGGGCGGATGGACAGGCGGCTCCCACTTCAGTTCAGCGGTCAGCCGGTCCGGTTCGATCACCAGCAACACCAGTTCGGCCTGTCCCGGATACCAAAGATTGGCTACGCGTATCACCTGGGCCCTGGTCGAACAGTGGATGAAGCCCTCGTCAGCCAGCGAATCGGCCCGGTACTCCCCCTCGGAGCGAGCCGCAGCCCACCCGGCCCAGGAAGTAATGTGCAGGATGGGTTCCCTCATGGATTCAAAACCTCCGGGAGAACCTCATAGATCACCGTCTGGCCGTCGCGGTAGACCTCCCGCCACAGGCGGCCTTCGAACCACTCGAACTTGTCCAGGCCGTAGCCTTCGACGTAGACCGCCCGCTCCAGCTGTCCGACGACGATGTAACCCACATTGTACCTGCGCAGGAAGTCACGCGCAACCGTGGCATCGGTGGTCCGGTAGAAGCGTTCGATCTCAGTGACCCGGTTCCAGACCCAGGCCTCGGTCACGCCGCGCTGCTGGCGCTGGTGCCAGTTCCAGCCGACCACGCCCGGCAAACCGGTGTAGATCGTGTAGCGCGTGCCCCAGCGGTATTCCGGGATGTTCGCCTCGACGATGACCGGCGAGCCGGAGATATGCGCCTGCATCCACAGGATGGCGCGATAATCCTCGTCCAGGTTCATCACCACGCCGAAGTCGGCGAACTGGGCAGATTCCATGAAAGCCATGCTGTCGAGACTGTGGGGGGCCTCGGGGGCCATGCGGTCCCGGATCTTGTCCATCCCGCCGAGCAACAGGAAGAGTGCCGCACAGGTGATCAGCACCGTGGCAGTCCCCTGCCAGGCCGCCCGGGCGCGGAAGCGCCAGCTGGCGATCTCGGGCATCAGCCAGGTGAAGGCCGCCGCGGCGCAAACCCCGAGCAGGATCCAGGCCTGCAGGTAGAACTTGAAGATCGTGTTCATGCGGCCGATGTCACCGACCACGGCGACGATCTCGACCATCAGGGTCAGCATCAGGGCCGTCCCGAACAGGAACAGGACCGCCCGTTTGGGGTCGGAAAGCCCAGGGCGCAGGAGCAGCACCCCGGCCCAGGCCGCCAGCGGCAGGATCAGCCAGATCACACTGACACCCATCCACGGGACATAATTCGATTTCAGCATCACCGAGATCTGCTGGACAAGCATGCTCCCCACCAGCAGCGCCAGGCTGCCCAGGATCAGGGTCGTGTAGGGCTTCAACTTGCGTAAGGCCGAGAGCGGCGTGGCGGCCATCCACTGGCGCGTCTCCCAGGCCATCCACGAGACCAGGACGAACAGGTACAGGCCCCAGTGGACCAGGTAGGATGACAGCGGGGTGCGCGGCCCCTTCCAGATGGCGACATCCCCGTACGGCTGGACATACCAGTGGCGGTAGGGCTGGTAGAACAGGAAGGCCAGGCCGGTCAGGGTGACGATGCTCGCCACGATCAGGACGACGCGCCGGGTTGCCGGGGACAGCTTCCCCGGCCAGGGAAGGGCGTCCACGTCGGCGTGGCGCCAGAGGGTGTAGGCCAGGGCGACGTAAGCCAGCGGGAGATAGGTGTACATGTCCGACAGGTTGATCGGGTAAAGCGCCCCGATGGTCAGCCCGCCAAACAGGAAGCAGACCACCAGGTTAAAGACCGACCCCCAGCGGGCCCGGCTCTTGAGCACCGAGAACGCCCAGGAGATGGCCAGTACCTGGACCGGCATGGCCCAGTTGTGGGCATGCATGTCAGAATACAGGAAGGTAAAGACCGGGAACTCGGTGATCTCGTTGCCGGCGCCCGCCGGGATGACCCGGCTGGGGAACCAGTACCAGTCGCCGCGGCCGAAGGGCAGGGGCACGCCCCGCAGGGTCTGGAAGAAGCCCTTCAAGGCCCAGAAGCAGCGCTGAAAGATGTCCCCGTCGGTGATGATCCCGCCCGGGGCGCCCAGGCGGGCAAAGCCCTGGAAGAACAACTGCACGATCCCCAGATTGCCCAGGAGGACCATCGCCGCCAGGGCCCCGAACCCGGCCAGGAAGTGCGGCGTGGCCAGTTGGGACCACCACCGGCCGCTGTCAGGGGCGTCCTGGCGATAGGTGATGTTCCAGCCCACCGAGAAAGCCCCCAGACCCAGGATGGCGTAGAGGGTCGGGAGCAGCAGATTCCAGGCCACGGATGGGACGATGCCGAGCAGTTTGACCGGCGTGGCCGCGATCACGTAGCCGTAGTAATAGTAGTTGATGTAGCCGCCGGCGAACCACGGGTCGTAGGGCGGGAAGCTGGTGCTCTTCAGGATGGCGTTGAAGTACGAGAAGTTCATCGGGCGTTCGCCGCCCTTCGCCGGGTGCCACAGGTCGGGGTTGCCCAGGCGGATACCCAGGTCGACCAGGAAGAGCAGCAGGAAGAGCGCCTCGACCATGAGGAAGTACCTGCGGCGGGTCCGCCACTCCTGGCGCAGCTCGTCGCGCTGGCGGTAGGCCAGTCCGCCGCCGAGGACGGCCAAACCCAGCAGGGCCAGGAGGATGGTCATGCGGCTGTAGGGGATGCCGGCCGAACCGGCCATCCAGGCGAACCAGGCCCACAGCAGCAGCCCGGCAAAGCGGGCCAGCGGATAACCGCGATCGGGCAAACCCGGCAGAGCCGCTCGGACGATCGGGTAAGCCAGCAGGCCGATGCCAAAGATGACCAGGTACCAGACCACCAGGCCGAGGGCCGGGTAACGGTTCAGCAGCCCGGCGCGGTCGAACAGATCGGACCAGGTCCCGCCGGCCTGCTGGTCCGCCAGGCGGTCGGCGGGCAGGAGCATGTCGCGATAGTCGTCGGCCTGGAGCGGCGTCAGATGGACCGCCCGGCTGAGATCGACCGTTCCCAGGCTGGCTGCCACCTGCCGGGAGTCGAAGCCGGGGCTGCGCTGGAAGACCATCACCTTGGGATGATCATAGAAAGTGAAAGCCTCCTCGGCTGCCTGATCGTTGAGCACCAGGGAGCCGAAGGTCGGGTAGGAATTGAAGACCGCCACCAGTTCATAGCCCAGGCGACCCTGGAAGGTGCCCGGTTCGGCAACCTGGTAGCACCAGAGGATGTCCGCCTCGGGCGGGCAGCCGATCAATTCGCGGTAGTAGTAAGTGGTCAGAGGGTAGCGCTCAGGGATGCGGGTGATCTGGCCGTACTGGTGGTTGGTGGGGATGATGATGTAATCGCCCTCTTCGAGGGTCGTGACCAGGTGGGCCAGCTTTTCGCTATTGTCGGGCCAGTAGACCTGCAGATTCAGATCGCCGCGGTAGATGCCGCCAAAGCCATCGTAACCGCTGACCCGGAAGGGCAGGCCGAAGTCATAGTCGGTCTCGTTGACCAGCGCAGAGCCGGAGAGGGTCAGGATGCCGTCGAAGGCCTCCAGGTTGAGCATGTACAGCTGGCCGGCATCCAGCGGGACGGGATCCGGGAAAACGATGGCCTGCGGCCCGCCGCGCGCGTCCGCCCCGGGGGTGAAATCGCCGCTCAGGGAACCCCAGGTCAACAGCCGGTCGGGGGCGGCGCTTGAGACCAGCGACAGGCTGAGGGTCGAAAGGCGCGACCCGCTGCTGTCAGCAAGGTGCGGGAAGGTCGCCCCGGTCAGCAGGCCATCCCGCTGGGCGACAAAGTGGACCGGGTAAGGCTGGCCCTGCTGCAACAGGGTCCCGGCGAACAGCGGCAGCGGCTGCTGGTAGGTTGTCCCGTCGATCGACTCAATCTGCAGATTGATCGGCCCGGGGGCATTGGCGTAGATCCATTCCGAGGCCGCCACGCGCGGTTCGGTGCGGGTGTAGATGCCGGTAAAAGCAGCTGCCCAGATGGCAGTCGCGACCAGGACCGCCCCCCCGACGAAAACGGAAAGGAACGACCAGAATCCGGGAAAGCTCGTCCGTGTGCCAGACTGCCGGGCGCGTTTTTCAGGGGAGAGACTGCGCCTGCCGCCCACCCACAGCTGGAAGACGGCCCAGGCGGCCATCATCGCCAGCAAGGGGTAGACCGGCAGCTGGTAACGCATGGTCGGGTTGAACTGCAGCGACTGCCAGGTGAAGTAGAACGCCGTCCAGCCCCACAGCAGGATGTGCTGGTTCCATTCGCGCTGGCGGAGCATGCGCCAGCCCATCCACACGAAGCCGGCCCAGGCCAGGATCCCCAACGGCAGGCCCAGCCCCCAGACGGTCAGGTTCTCGAACGAGTACAGGGGCGAACGCCGGACCCACTGCAGGTTCCAGGGCAGGTCGGCCCCGACCTGGGCACGTTGCTCGCTGAGGCTGGCAAACCAGGCCGGGTTGAGGATCAGCCCGTTGAAGGCATACGGCTGGAAGACACGAAAGGCCAGCAGCGAGGCCAGCCCACCGATCAGGGCGTAGGCCCAGGCGGCAACGATGAAGGCCTCGAAGCGCGGCCGCTCCAGGTCAGGTCGCGCTCCAGCCTCCCTGAAATAGGCCACCGCCAGGGCCGCCGGAAGCAGGGCGGCCAGTGGCAGGGCATTGACCTTGGAGGCCATCGCCATCCCGAAGGCCAGGCCGAAGCCCAGGCTGTACCAGGCCAGGGGATCGCGCAGCCAGCGGGCCAGCCGGCGGCCCTGCCCGGCAGGTCTCTCCTCCCGGGATCCGGTTTCCGCCGTCTCCCGCCGCCACGGATGGGTGGCGATCAGGACCGCGAAGAGCAGGGTCAGGTACATGAAGAAATTGACGAAATTGTCAGAGGTGTAGAAGTGCGACTGCTGGATCTGCATCACCGCCAGGGCCGAAAAGGCCGCCCCCAGCAGGGCGACCCGCCGCCCGTAGACCCGGGCGACGATGAAATACAGCAGTGCGATCGTTCCCAGGTCCATCACCGCCGACACCTGGCGCCCGAAGTACTTGATGTCGATCTGCCCGAACCAGCCGGCGGCATAGCGGACCATGAAGACCGGCAGGGTGCCGTAAGTGAAGAAACCGTGACCGCGATTCTGCGGGTTGAGCGTCGAGTTGGCCGTATCGAAGTAGTCCCCCAGGTTATCGACCGGCTGGACGTCGATCGTCACCGAGGACAGGAACAACTCGTCCGGGTGCTGGTGCATCAGGTTGCCCCAGTCCAGGCCGGTGAACCGCAGAGCCGTCCCGGCCAGCAGCACCAGCAGGAACAGCAAATCGTAGGCCCAGCCCCATTTGCGATCGTGTGCTTTGACGTGATCCATCCTCATTCCTCGTTCATGGCTGGAGAGACTCGGGCACGAGGTAGATCAGGAAATCGTGCCCTTCCACAGGCGAAGTGTAGCGTCTCAGTTCGCCCTGGGGGTAGAGCTGCTGCAGCCTGTCCAGGGCAGCGCTATCATCGGGGCGCAGCAGGAACAGCTTCGGGCCCGGGATGGCCAGGGTGACCTGCATCTGCTCAGGCCAGATGCCCATGTCACGGTTGGGGATGCCCGCCCAGACAGCCGGCAGGCGCGTGTCGACCCAGTGCGGGTAGGCCGCGATCCAGACCGTCTCAGCGGTCCCGTAGCGTTCTTCGAAATCGAGGATCACCTGGCCCATCTCGGATGAGTTCCAGGCCCCCGAGCGGAAGGCGCGTTCATATTGATTGAAGACCAGGTCAAAGTTCTGGAACGACGACCAGAGCAGCAGCAGGACCACCAGCCCCTCCGCCGCCAGGGAGGCGATCCGCCGGCTCATCCTGGACCGCAGGGCTGCCGCCAGGCCCTCCAGCGCCAGGGCGGCGATGACAAAGGCCGGGACATAGGCACCTCCGGCCCGGTTGAGGGCCGGGTTCTCGGCCGGGAAGGCCAGCGAGAGGGTCGAAGGCAGTTGCAGCAGCGGGATCGAAAGCAGCAGGAACAGGTCGCGCCAATCCCGCCGCCGGACGTAGCGGGCCAGCAGCAGGACGACTCCCAGCAGGAACAGCGCCCCACCGATGATATCCAGCGCCGGACGGTGAGTCACCGAATGGGCCCAGATCTCGCCATCGTCCCAGTTGAACATCAGCAGGCCCTTCCAGACGTTGGAGGCGAAGACCTCCAGTGCCGGCCCGGGCAGGGGCTGCTCGAACGACCCCAGGCGCGACAGGGCCCGGTAGGAGAAGAATTCCGGGTTGTCGACCGCATACCGCAGCAGCGGCAGGAAGATGACCAGCGTGAGGATCGTGACCACCGACAGCCAGACCGCGCTGCGGGTGGCGGCCTGTTTCGTGCGCAGGTGGAGCAGGTAGACAGCCAATCCCGCCGCGACCACCAGCGGGACGATGCGGAACGGGCTGTAGCCGTGCAGCCCCAGACCGAGGAAGATCCCGACCCAGATGAAGTCATTGCGATTCTGGTTGCGCAGGCCCCGCATGATGTGGAACAGGACCGGAGCGACGAAGAGCGGGTAGAGCGGGAAGCGCAGTCCAGCCCGGCTGATGACATTCGGCCAGTAGGCCACCCCGGCCAGAAAGAGGGCCAGCATGGCCACCCGTTTGCCGCCCAGTTCCTTGCCGAGCAAGTAGATGTAGGGCAGGGTCAGCAGGCCGCAGATCACCGTGCCGATCTTCAGGCTCAGGAACGACAGACCCGTCTTGAAGATCCGCGCCACGGCAGCGGTCAGATACATCTGCAGGGCCTCGCGCCCGGTGTTGCGCAAAAAGAAAATGTGGGTCTGGCCGAGAGTCACCTCGTAGACATCAAGGATCTTCTCGGCGTGATCGCTGAACGGTTCAGCCGGGACCCCGTTCAGCTGGTAGAGGCGAAAGAAGGCGATGATCGCCACGACCAGCCCGACCAGTCCGGCCGAGAGCAGGACCCGGGTCCATTCCTTGCGGCCGCGCGGCCAAGGCAGGGGCCGGCGGCGCGGGCGGCGCAGCCAGAAGGCCCCGGCGAAGAAGAACACCGCGAAGAAGAGAAGGAGCAGGTTGCCGATCGTGAACAGGTTGTTGCCAAAGGACAGGAAGGACCACACCGCGAATCCCAGCCCCAGGCCCAGGGGGATCAGGCGCACGGTCAGCGGCTCGGGGGAAAAGGCCGGCCGTGCCTCCCCGGCTGGATCGGGCAGCGCTGTCGCCAGGACAGGGTTCTGCCCTTCGGCATACGCAGGCACTTCGGGCGGCAGGTCGGGGGCCAGGGGCGCGGGCAGCAGCCACTCTTCGCGCAGGAAGGCCCACACCGCCAGGCCGACAGCGGCCAGGTACAGGACCACGCTGAACGGCACCTGGCGGATGGCCGGCTCGAGGAAATACTGCCCGGCCAGGGCCAGGAAGAGCGCCAACAGCGTTCGCCAGGGAACGATCCCGCGCTCGGGTGCCAGGACCGGCCCCGGTTCCGGTGGCGGAGGCGCCTGATAGGCCTCGGCCACCGTCCGGCTGAAGTCCTGTAACCGGGCGGTGTTGAACACCGCCCGCAGAAAGCGGAAGAACGACTTCCAGTCCTTGAAAATGGATTTCACGTAATCCAGAACGCTCGGTTCCTGCATCCTACGTAAGACCTCTGTGGTTGCTCTGTTCTACTCCGTGCTCTTCTTCGTGGATTCTTTCTGGGCGATGACGACCATCGTCTCACCCCAACGCAAGGGCACGAAGACGATCCCGGTGACGGCCTGCATTCCACCCGGCAGCCCGAAGGCCAGTTTCTGGATCACCTTCGGCACGACCGGAAGGTAGGGGGCATCCCACAGGCCGTCGGAGAAGATCCGCCGCGGGCAGAACCCGCCCCCCCGCAGCAGTTCGAGCCACTCGTCCGGCTCCTTGAGGGCAATGTGGGTCGGATCCTGGTAGCCGATCCATTTCTCCTTTTTCCACGGGCGGGCGACCGAGGCCAGGTTGGGAGCCGAGAGGATCAGCGTGCCTCCGGGAACCAGCAGGCGCCCCAGTTCGGCGATCGCCCGCTCGGGATGCGCCAGATGCTCGACGACGTGCTTGATGATGACGACCTCAAAGATGCCATCCCGATAGGGGAGTTCCTCGGCCGAAGCCAGGGCATGCGAGGTGCCGGCAGCAGCGTCCTTCGAGCGCACCAGCGCCCAGGGATTGATGTCGGCCGCAAAGGTCTGGAATGTGCCTTCCAGCAGCCCGACCAGGTGTCCCAGGCCGGAACCGATCTCCAGCAGGCGGCCGCGCCGTCCGTAGCGGCGGGCCAGGATGGCGTAGAAACGGTTGGCCCACCAGTACTGGCTGAAGCGCGCAAACGAGACGTGCTGGTAGGCGTGCGACGAGAAATATGTTTCGTCGAAGGACATCAGGTTTTACGCGCCAGGTAGAACGTGAAGGTCCCATCCCGGTCCGGCCGGGCCTGGGCGTAGCGGCGCAGCAGGCGCTCGACCGGCCACAGGTTCCAGCGCGACGGGGCCAGCAGCCAGCGGCCGGTAACCTTGCGGACCAGCAGGGCCGGCGTGCCCAGGTAATGCCCCCATTCTAACACGCGCAGGGCTGCCGGGGAAAAATAATGCCAGTATTTTTCCAACCGCAGCCCGGCCTGCTCGAGGCGTTCCTGCCAGGCCTCGGGACCGTCAGCGTGGTGGACGCGCGAGATGCGCCGGAACCATTCGGTATAACGCGCTCCCAGCCAACGCGGCAGCGACAGTTCGCTGAAATAGCGCGGGTTGGGCACGCAGAAGGCCAGCAACGCCCCCGGGCGCAGGACCCGGGCCGTTTCGGCCAGGACCAGGTCCAGGTGAGGGATGTGCTCGAGGACCGAGTTGCTGACGGCGCTGGCAAAGGTGCCGTCGGGGAAGGGCATCCCGGCCCCATCGGCCTGGACCAGCAGCCGGTAGGCCGCGCGCGCGCGCGCCTCGCCCAGGGAGGCCGGCGACGGGTCGAGGCCCACGTCGAGGCGCCGGTCGAAGGTCAGGGAGGCGAAGTGGCCATCGCCGCAGCCCAGGTCAAGGGTCGGGGCGGGCAGATCGAGGGTCTGGTAGAAGGCCGCCTCCACGGACCGCAGCAGGGCCCGGAAATAGGGCAGGTCACGCAGGTGCAGGAAGAGAAAATCTTTTTCGGGCATCACGGTTATAATCCGGTTGTGAAAACGGACCGGCTTAAAATAACGTTCTTTCTCCTGGGAATCGGTTTCACCCTTTTTCTCTGCACCGTCGGGGCGCTCGGATTTGCGCTGGGCTGCCTGGCTGACGACCTCCGGTCAGCGGAGCGGCTTTTTTCGATCGCAGTGGTAGCCGACCAGGGTTGGCAGGCGACCCACATCCTGGTCGAGGTAGGTGACCGGCTGACCATCACCCAGACCGGCGGGGAATGGTCCGAGTGTCCGAACTACGGCTGCCCTTTCCGGGATGGGAACGGCAATCCCGAATCCGATCGCGACCAAAGCAACAACGTCCTGGGCGGCTGTCACCATGCCGCCTTGATAGGCAGAATATCACAAAATTCCGCCTTCTGCATCGGCACTCATTATTCCACGGCTGCCCCCGTTTCCGGTTTCCTGGAACTGCGCATCAACGATAACGTCATCGACGACAACCAGGGGGTCCTGTACGTGCGCATCGAGCGCCAGAGGCCCTAGCGCTTCGATTTCTTCTCCGCCAACTCTGCAAACAGGCTCTCGTAGGCAGCCGCCATCACGTCGGGCGAAGTCCGGCGTCGAACCTCGTCCGGGTCACCGCGGAAACGCTCCGGCGCGGACAGGATGGCGACGATCGCCCTGGCCAGCGCGGCCGGGTCTCCCAGCGGGACGACCTGGCCCATGCCGGTCTCGCCCACCGGGACGCGCACGCCCGGCAGGTCCGATGAAACGACCGGGGTTCCGCAGGTCATCGCCTCAACCTGAGACAGGCCGTAGCCCTCGGTGCTGTTCAGGCTGGGGAAGGCCAGCACCTCGCAGGTCTTGAAGAAGGCGGTCATTTCCACATCCGGGATGATGCCCAAAAAAGTCCAGTGCTCCTCCAGCCCGTGGATCAGCGGCAGGATCCGCTCGGCGTACTTCTCCTCGCCGACCACGTTCTGGTACGGGCCGACGAACAGGACCCGGGCAGTGGGGAAGTGCTTCAACACCTCGGGCAGCGCCTGGACCAGGACCTCGACACCCTTCTCGGTCGCCAGGCGGGCGGCCATACCGATCACCCGCTGGCCGGGTTGGAGACCGTATTTCTCACGGAAGGCCCGCACCTCTGCCGCCCCCGCCTGAGCCAGTTCGACCGGGGCATTGATCACCCGCACGCGATCGATGTAGCGCATCAGGTAGGGGGAATGGTCGGCGTAATCCTGGGTGATGCTGGCAATCGCATCGCTGCCCAGGGCAGCGACGTGGTTGGCCACGTGCGAGACCTGGTTGGCAATGGCATGGATCAGGCCACGCGGCAGACGCAGGTCACACTGATAGGTCAGCACGACCGGCTTGTGCAGCAGCCTGGCGATCCAGGTGATGTAGGCGGCATCCAGTTGGGGCATGTGCAGGTTGACCACGTCGGCCCGGCGGGCGAGCTTCCAGGCCAGGAAAGGCATGCCCGGCATGAGCAGCCCCTTGCTGACCCGCACCAGCGGCGGGACGCGCACCACAATCACCCCGTCCAGGCGCTCCAGGCGCGGCAGGTCAGGCCTGAACTGCGAGGTCAGGACGGTGACCGTGTGACCGCGGCGGGCCAGGGCCATGGCCAGCCGTTCGGCGTAGATCGTCAACCCGGAATAATGCGGACGGTAATAGGTGAGGGTCAGTAAGATCTTCATCGGTCAATGCGGATGGCTCTCCGCGGTGATGTCACAGAACAACTCGGCCGGGATGCAGTCGACGCACTCCAACTGCAGGGTGGCATGCTGGACCCCGTACCTGCCGGCCAGCATGCCACTGACCGCAGCCTGGATCGCCGCTCCCTGGCTGACGGTCACATCCTCGGTGACGATATGGGCCGAGAGCGTGCGCAGCGACTGGTTGATCGACCAGACGTGCAGGTCGTGGACGCCGCGCACCCCCTCCACAGCCTGGATGCTGTCGACCAGCGCCTGGATGTCGATATCGGCGGGGGTAGCCTCCATCAGGATCTCGATCGACTCGCGCACGATGCCCCAGGCGTTCCACAGGATCAGGAAGCCGATCAAGACGCTGACCAGCGGGTCGAGCCAATCCCAGCCCGTGAAGCGGATGGCGATCCCTGCCACGACCGCCCCGGCCGTGGAGAGCACATCGCCCATCAGGTGCAGGAAGGCGCTGCGCAGGTTCAGATCGTGTTCGCTGCCGCGCCGGATGAGCAGGGCGGTAACCACGTTGACGACCACCGCCACCGCGGCGACGATGATCATCAGGTCGGCCTGGACCTCGGGCGGGGCGGCGAAACGCCGGTAGGCCTCGTAGAAGATGCCCAGGGCGATGACCGCCAGGGTGGTCGAATTGGCCAGCGCCGCCAGGATCCCGGCCCGGTGATAGCCATAGGTCTTGCCGGAATGGGCCGGGCGAGTGGTGATGCGCAGGGCCCACCAGGAAAGCCCCAGGGCCAGCACGTCGGTGAAGTTGTGGGCCGCGTCGGTCAGCAGGGCCAGTGAATTGGCCGCCACCCCGGCAGCGATCTCAACGAAGACGAACGCCAGGGTGATGCCCAGCGAGAGCGCCATGCGCCGGATGGCCGCCCGGGTCAGGTCGGGCAGGTGGGGGTGGGAGTGAACCTGGGTCATAGAACGGGCTGATTATAACGCAGACGTCGTTCGGGAGTGGGTCCTGTCAGGGTCGGCGAACGGCCCTGCCGCGTCTTTCCATGCGCGCAAATCCATCTGGCTTTCGGATGCTCAGCCAGAATGCTGCATGTGTTCGAGCCCCTTGCGGAACAGGTCGGCGATGTGTTCGTCATCAAGAGAATAGAATACCTGGCGCCCCTCCTTGCGCGCCCGGACCACCCGCTGAAGCCGCAGATCGCGCAACTGGTGCGAGATTGCCGATTCTGTCATCCCCAGTTGATCCGCCAGGGCGCCAACGTGCAGTTCGCAATCCAGCAGGGCTGCGATCAAACGCACCCGGGTCGGATCGCTCAACGTGCGGAACAGGTCGGCGAGATGAGCGGCAGTGTGTTCATGGATCTTCATGGTCGGTTCACAATTCATTGAATACTTGAGCAAGCATTCATATTATAATCAAGGATGCTCCCCTGTCAAGCGATCCAACCAAAAAGGCCCGTTCGATTGAACCGGGCCCCAGGGATCGCTAGGCTTGCTCTTTTTCTTCCTGGCGCCTGCGCAGCTGTCGGTAGACCCCCATCAGCGTCTCGCCCTCGGTCGAAAAGGCATACACCCCCAGGATCCCGTTGACCAGGTAAGCGATCAGGTGGGCGGTCAGGGCCACGGCCAGGGCGGTGGCCTCGTCGCCGGAAAGCAGGGTCAGGGCCCCGGCGAAGGCGCCCTCGTAGGTCCCGACGGCCCCCGGAAGGGACGGGATCGCATTGCCAAAGGCGGTCGCACCCAGCCCGAAGACGGCCCAGGTCCACTGCGCAGGTGGAAAGAAGGCCCGCACGAAGAAATAGAACTGCAGCACCGCCATGCTCCAGTTGACGGCCATCAACGCCAGGACCCGCAGGAACAGCCAGCCGTCCGTCAGGGCCCCCAGCCCGGCGAACAGCGAGTCGAGGAAGCCGTCCAGGCGCTGCAGGACCGGCCAACGGGTGCTGAGCCGTTCGAACTGGCCCATGGCCCAGGCGCGGTTGCGGGCCAGCAGGTACAGGATGGCCAGTCCCAGGACCATCAACCCGCCGATCAGGAAACCAACCTTCTCCGCCCCGGCCGCCTGGACGACCACCGACACGCCGACCAGCAGGACGGCCGCCGAGAAGGCCAGGTCGAGCAGGCGCTCGATGACGATCGTTGAGAGGACCTCCATAAACCCCAGGCCCGTTTTGCGGCTGAGCAGGAACGCCCGCCCGACCTCCCCCAGCCGGAAAGGGAAGAAGTTGTTGAGCAGGTAGCCTTCACAGACGGTCAGGAAGGCGTGTTTGTACGAAGCCTTGTTCTGCAGCAGGGCCCGCCAGACCGCCCCACGCACGAAGACCCAGGCGATAGAGACCAGCACGCCAGCCAGCAGGAAGCGCCATTCTGCCGCACGGACTGCCTGGCCAAACTCTTCCAGGTCGACCCAATAAAGGATCGCCGAGACCGCAGCCAGGCTGATGATCACTCCCGGCAGCCAGCGGCGGGCGGAACGCCAGAACCTCTTCATGAGTTCCCACAAAAGGGCGGACCTGTCCTGTCCGCCCTCACTCCTCGTCCAACCGCAGAACCGCCAGAAAGGCTTCCTGGGGGATCTCGACGTTGCCGATCATCTTCATGCGCTTCTTGCCCTTCTTCTGTTTTTCGAGCAGTTTGCGCTTGCGGGTGATGTCACCACCGTAGCACTTGGCCAGCACATCCTTACGCAAGGCCTTGACATTGGCCCGACTGATCACCCGCCCGCCTGAGGAGGCCTGGATGGCCACCTCGAACAGCTGGCGCGGGATCAACTCCTTGAGCTTGGTGATCATCCGCTGGCCCTTGTGATAGGCATTTTTCGTATGGACGATCGTCGCCAGGGCGTCCACCGGCTCACCGTTGACCAGGATCTCGAGTTTCTGCAGTTCGTCGGTGCGGTACTCGGCGAACTGGTAATCGAGCGAGGCGTAACCGCGCGTGCGTGACTTCAACTCATCGAAGAAGTCGACAATGATCTCCGAGAGCGGGATCTCGTAATCGAGCTGGACCCGGTGCGGGGCCGGGTATTCCTGCTGCTTGAAGGTCCCGCGCCGCTTGGTGACCAATTCCATGATCGGGCCGTAGTAGTCGGTCGGGGTGATGATCTCGATCGTCATCCAGGGCTCACGGATCTCGGCCACCAGGCCCTCGTCGGGCAGGTCAGCCGGGGAACTGATCACCGTCGTAGTCCCGTCGTGCAGCACCACCTCGTACGCCACTGTCGGGGCGGTAAAGACCATGTCGAGGTCATACTCGCGTTCCAGGCGCTCCTGGATGATCTCCATGTGGAACAGGCCCAGGAAACCGGCCCGGAAACCGAAGCCGAGCGCCTGGGAGGTCTCAGGCTGGAAGACCAGCGAGGCGTCGTTCAGCTGAAGTTTCTCAAGGGCCTCGCGCAGATCCTGGTAATCGTCTGCCTCGGCCGGGTAAATGCCAGCGAAGACCATCGGCTTGGGGGTCAGGTATCCGGGCAGGGGCTGCGTGGCGGGGCGGGCGGTGCTGGTGACCGTATCACCGACGCGCGCCTCGTGGACTGTCTTCAGCCCGGTCGCGATGTAGCCTACCTCCCCGGCGCCCAGGCCGGCGACCGATTTGAGGGTCGGGGCGAAAATGCCGACCTCGATCGGCTTGACATCCACCCCGGTCGACATCATGTGAATGCTGTCGTTGGCGCTGACCCGCCCTTCCACGACGCGCACATACGCGATGACACCCTTGTACGAGTCATAGTGCGAATCGAAGACCAGGGCCCGTAACGGTAGAGTGGCGTCGCCGCGGGGCGGCGGGACCCTGGCAACGATCGCCTCCAGCACCGCCGCGACGTTCTTTCCATCCTTGGCCGAAACCTGGAGGATCTCCTCGGGCGGGACCCCGAGCAGGCTGCCGATGTCCTCGGCCACTTCGTCCGGCCGGGCGGAGGCCAGGTCGATCTTGTTGATCACCGGGATGATCTCCAGGTCGGCGTCGAGGGCCGAGTACAGGTTGGCCAGGGTCTGGGCTTCAATTCCCTGGGTGGCGTCGACCACCAGGACGGCCCCCTCACAGGCGTTCAGCGCCCGCGAGACCTCGTAGCCGAAGTCCACGTGTCCAGGAGTGTCGATCAGGTTAAGTTCGTACTCCTGGCCATCCTGGGCCTTGTAGCGCATGCGCACAGCCGAGGCCTTGATCGTCACCCCCTTCTCGCGCTCCAGGTCCATGGCATCGAGAATCTGCTCGGTGGTGTCGCGCTCGGGCACCGTCCCGGTCAGATGCAGCAGCCGGTCGGCCAGGGTGGACTTGCCGTGGTCCACGTGGGCGATGATGCAGAAGTTACGGATGTGGTCAGACATAGGATTCAGCGTGGGGAAGTATAATCGAATTTTGTCCACAGAGGAACACGAAGACCCCGCGAAATACGGAGCGGGTTGGTTTCGAGCCTGAGGCGGGGCGGCCGGCCACCACCGCCGTAAAAGCAGGATTTTCGACCCTTGTTTCTTGGTACGCAAGCCGGGGACAAGAAGGATCCAACCATTTTTGAGCCGGCATCTGGCATATAATGGAATGGGATCAGGATCTCTGCAGATCAAGAAAGAAGAGGAAGAAATGCGAAAGGCTGCATTGGGCGTGTTCTTCATTCTGCTCTTCAGCGCGGCGTGTTCAACACCCGCGGCTGGAGAGGCCTCCGGGAATACAGCGACAGCTCTTCCAGATGTGATCGAAACGGGCCCTTTGGAGGTTGAATCGTCCTGGCCGCCTGTGACTGGACCGGAACCCTCTATCCGGATGGCGGCATTCTACTATCCCTGGTATTTCACCCCGGAATTTGACGGTGGGTGGGACCACTGGGATGAAGGACCATTTGATCCGCCGCTGGACATTGCGAGCGACTATTATCCAGTATTAGGCGCATACAGCGCGTCGGATCCGGAGGTGCTGGCCCAGCATTTCGCCTGGCTGCGGGAGGCCGGGGTGGGCGTGATCATCTCCTCATGGTGGGGACGGGGCAATCCTACCGATCAAGCATTGCCGTTGATGTTTGCGATTGCTGACCACTACGGCTTAAAGATCGCCTTTCATATCGAACCGTATGACGGGAGATCGGCAGAACGCCTGGTAGAGGATATTCACTATCTCTATGACCAATACGGTGATCACCCCGCATTTTTCTGGACCAACGAAACCAGCCGCTACAGCAGCGATGATCGCCCCAAAGGCGTCTTCTTCATCTGGGCGTCTGCGGTCCCGGATGGCAACTCGGCGGTCGTTGCCCCGGAATACTGGCAGGAAGCAATGGATCGCCTGCATGCTGAAAATCCGGGTGCGATCGTGCTGACCGATCAAAATGACCCCCACTGGGTGATGGGCGGCCATTTTGATGGCTCCTATAACTATGGTGTGCTGGAACAGGATCAGGTCGGGTATACATGGGCGCTCGGCCTGCCCACAGGTGCCTGGTATGTGCCCGGGATCAACCCGGGATTTTCTGCCAGGAGAATTGGCTATGAAGACTGGGTGGATACCCCCCGCCGGGATGGCGACACGTATAACGACCGTTGGGAGCGTATGTTTGCGGTCGGCGTTGAACCGGCGCTGGTGGCGATCACGACTTTCAACGAATGGCACGAGGGCACCCAAATTGAGCCGGCGGCATCTGGGATGACCACGCCGGACGGGTACGCCTATCTGGACTATGAGACTTTAGCTCCGGATGGCTACCTGGCGATGACGCGTGAATGGTCGGAGGCCTTCCTGGCCTATGCATGGCCGGAGACCACAGTGCTTCGCCTGCGGATGGCAACCACCTCGGATTGGACAGAACTGGATTTAATCTCTGGCGCCCTCTGGCAAAATCCCGATCTGGTCTCAACCACCGGGGAAATAACCCACGCGGGTATGGACGATGGTCATTTAAGCCTGAACCAACCACTCCACCAGGCAGAATCGGGGAATCAGGTGGCAGTGACCTTTGAGATCCAATTTCGGGAGGGGCAAGGGGGGAACCCGGTCGTCTTTGAGATCGCGCGCGGTGGTCTGGGGGCCACCTGGGTGGAACTGTACCGGTTATCAAGCGAAGAGTGGGTGCTGGTGGCATCCTTTTTGTGGGACGGGCATAGCACTGGAGACAGGCATACATCCAGCTTTGAAGTCCCTTTTGAATCCATCTTCGGCGAATTGCCGTAGGTTGGCTGGAAAAGAATTCGGCGCTGGTCTGCCTGGAATAGGATGGGCCTGGGAGATCCTCCTGGCCGCTGATTCTCAAAACGAATGGCACGTTCGCTGTGAAGAGCTGAGCCAAAGCCCCCGGAGATCTCCGGGGGCCGCTACGTCTCATGGCTTGGGGTGAGCGGCGAAGAAAGCCCAGAGGACCTCGTTCATCGACGGATCCGTGATGTACATCGACGGCCAGCTGTGCCCGAGCCCCTCCAGGGCATACAGTTCGACCGCGATGCCCGCCGGGCAATTGCCATAGGTGGTGTGGGTGATGATCCCCTCCTGTTCCACCTGCAGCGGGCCGCTGCAACCATCCGACTCAGCCCAGCTGGCCAAGCTCTCCTCGACCGGGGGGAATCCGGCAGCAACTTGAGGATTCTGCCCGCCTTCGTACGGCACTACAGGATCGTTCATCCCGTGCACCTGAAGAAGGGAAACAGGCTCCTGGGGTTGGCAGGGATCGGTCATCAGGACACCCCCCACCGGGGCAACCGCGGCGAAGATATCCGACATCCTGCAGGCCAGCTGGAAGGTGAGCAGCGCCCCGTTCGAAAACCCGGCCGCGTAGATCCGCCTGGGATCGACGCTGGCCACTGTGCCGATGTCGGCGATGATTCTGCGGATGAAGGCCTGATCATCGATAGCATTCTCGAGGGCGTAGCCGCAGCAGCCGTCAGCGTTCCAGGAGAGCGTGTGGCTGGTGAAACCAGTCCCATCCGGATAGGCCACCAGGAATCCGTTTGAGTCTGCCGTCCGGTCCATGCCCGACAGCAGGCGAACCGAATTCCCGCTCTCCTGAAAACCGTGAAATAACAGGACCAACGCCAGGGGCTGGCTGGCGTCCAGCCCGGCCGGGACATGCAGGAGATAGGTCCGCTCCAGCCCGTCGATGGTCAAGGTCCGCTCCTCAGTTCCGGCCTGGAGGGTCGCCGCAGGCGACGGAGCCACCCGACCGCAGGCGGCCACGCTCAGGATCAGCGCGGCCACGAAAAATTTGGAGATGCCGTTGCGGGGCTTCCGCATCGCGTCCTCCTTCTGAACAAGGAATGCTCGGGTGCTGAACCAACACCCTCCGGATAGAATCCTGCCCGAAAGTGGGATGGGGCGATCGCCGGGTCACTCCCTGGCAGGATCCTGAACATCACGCTTTCTCCCTCTTGAACTGCGTATCATACAATTGTGCATACAGCCCATGATGAGCAAGTAGTTCCCCGTGGGTGCCGCGCTCGACAATCCGGCCACGGTCCAATACCAGGATCAGATCTGCCGCCAGGATCGTGCTCAATCGATGAGCGATCACAATGCTCGTCCGGCCGGCCATGACGCGCTTGAGGGCCTCCTGGATGAGCGCCTCTGATTCGCTGTCAAGATGGCTGGTGGCCTCGTCGAGGACCAGGATCTTCGGGTCTTTCAGGATCACGCGCGCCAGGGCGATCCGCTGTTTTTCGCCGCCGCTCAAACGGTAACCACGCTCGCCAACAATCGTATCATAGCCATCCGGCAGTTCCGTGATGAAGGCGTGGATGTTGGCGGTCCGGGCTGCTGACTCGAGCTCGGCCTGCGAGGCGTCCGGGTGGGCATACAGCAGGTTGGTGCGGATGCTGTCGTGGAACAGGTAAGCCTCCTGGGTCACCATGCCGACGGCGGAAGAGAGCGAATCGAGCGTCAGGTCGCGCAGGTTGTGCCCATCCAGGCGGATGACGCCGCTCGTCGGGTCGTAGAGACGTGGAATGAGATAGGTCAGGGTGGTCTTGCCAGCCCCCGAGGGGCCGACCAGCGCGACCAGGCTCCCGGCCGGGGCCTCGAACGAGATCCCCTCCAGGGCGACTTCCCGCGCCTGGGAGGCCGCTTCGCTCACGGCGGAGTCCGGGGGCGGTCCTTCCACACTTTTCATCCCGTTTTCTTGCCCGGCCAGCGAGAAGACCGCCCCCACGTCTTCCATCTTCCCGTAGCGCCTGACACCCTTGAGCAGCATGGATTCGTCCACGCTGTAATGGAAGGTCACATTTTCGAACGCAAGCCCGCCGTGGATATCCTGCAAGGAAAGGGCCTCCTTCTTTTCGAGGATATCGTATGGCAGGTCAAGCACCTCGAAGACGCGCTCAAAACTGACCATGGAAGTGCTGAAATCGACCGGCGCCGTGGCCAGGCCCTGGAGGGCGGAGTACAACTGGCCCAGGTAGGCCCCAAAGGCAACGATGGTGCCGACCGTGAAGGTCCCCTGGATGACATACCAGCCGCCCAGGCCATAGACAAGTGCCGTCCCGACCGCGCTGACCAGACCGAGGATCATGAAGAAGGTCGAGCCGATCAGGGCACGGCGCACGCCATTATCACGCACGCCGGCGGCGCGAGTGCGGAAGCGGGCCTCTTCCTCGCGGACGCGGCCGAAGAGTTTGACGAGCAGTGCGCCGCCGATATTGAGGGTTTCGTTCATATGGGCGTTCATCTGGGCATTCAGGTCCATGCCCCTGCGGGCAATGTCGCGCAGGGTCGTGCCCAGCCGCCGGGCAGCCAGGATGAACAGCGGCATGATCAACACGCTGATGATCGTCAGCCGCCACTCGAGGGTTCCCATGACCAGCAGCAGGGCGACCGTCTCGATCAGGTTGGTAATGATATTCACGATGGTATTGCTGATGGCATTCTGGGCGCCGACCACATCATTGTTGAGGCGGCTCATCAACTCGCCGACCCTGGTATTCGTAAAGAAGCGCAGGGACATGCGCTGGAGACGGCCGAAGAGGGCCGCGCGCAGATCATAGATCACCCCCTCACCGACAGCCGCGTTGAGCCGCCGCTGGACGACGCGGATCCCGCCGTTCAGGATCGGCACACACAACAGGGCGACGGCAAACAGCACCAGCCGGTTGAGATCACGGGAGGGCAGGACCTGGTCGATCAGGCTGCGGAAGATAAGCGGCGAGACCAGCGAGAGCCCCGTGCCAAGCAGGATCATCGTCAGCATCCCGCCGATATGCCCCCAATAAGGACGGGCGTAGGACAGAACGCGCAGGAGCAGCGCGCGGGTCACCCGGGGATGCTTTTCATCTCCCGAACGAATGTATGAAGACCAGCCGCGACCATGGAACATGAGCACCTCGATTGACCACTACGAATCGGGCTTCCCCGCTTCCCGATCCACCAAAACCTGGACATCCACCTCGGCGTTGAACCCCATTTCCAGCCAGGCCAGGAATTCGACGTTCCCCTTCGGTCCCAGCACCGGGCTGCGTACCAACCCCCGCACGCCGAAGCCGGACTCTTGCGCGAAGGCCAGCACGTCGAGCAGCACGGCGCGGTGGACCGCCGGGTCGCGGATCACGCCCTTATGCCTGGCCGACTCCCTGCGCCCGGCCTCGAACTGGGGCTTGATCAAAGCGATCACATCCCTTTTACCTTCTCGCTCTTCCTTCTGATCTGCGTGAGAAGGGAGAAGGGAGAAGTCGAACCAACCCTTGATCGCAGGGAGCAAAATCTTCAACGAAATGAACGAGGCGTCGACCACCGCCAGCCCCACCGGCTCGGGCAGGGACTCCACGTGCCGGGCATTCGTCTCTTCCATGACGATCACGCGCGGGTCGGAGCGCAGCTTCCAGTGCAGGATGCCCTTGCCCACGTCGATGGCATAGACCTTTGCCGCCCCGTGCTGGAGCAGGCAGTCGGTAAATCCACCCGTCGAAGATCCGACGTCAACGCAGACGCGCCCCTCGACCAGCACCGGGAAGGTCGCCAGCGCGGACTCCAACTTGTCCCCGCCGCGCGAGACGAAGCGCGGGCCTTGATCCACAGTGATCTTCGCCTCATTCGAGACATTCGAGGCAGCCTTCTCAGCCACCTGGCCATCGATTCGAACCTGCCCGGCCATGATCAAGGCCTGGGCCCTGGCGCGGCTTTCGGCCAGCCCGCGTTCGACGAGCAGCAGGTCCAGGCGGATCTTGGGCATCTAGCCGACCTTCTTCAGCGGCATGACCCTCGGACCCTGGGTCAGGATCGATTCGGCCACCTTCCCCTGCGGATCGAACTGGAAGTCGAAATGCAGGTCCGCTTCGTTGGCGAACAGCCGCCCGGGGGTCTCGGGGAACAGCTTCAGTTTTTCCTGACCGGGGGCCTGGGCGTACAACTGGCCATCCTCCAGGGTGATCGCCAGAGCGAAACCGGGAGCCAGTTCATACGAACCGGGGAAACGTTCCAGCAACGCCGGCTCGAGGGCGATGGCCTGGCGCTGGGCGGGCAACGGCTTGTCGGTCAGGGTCGCACGCTCCGGGAGGCCCATCCGGCGCAGAACCGTCATCCCTGTGACCTTGCCCTGTGGATCACGCACGAACAGGAAACGGTCGAGCAGGTCCTTGACCATGAACTCGTCCGGGCCGACCGGGATGAACTCGATCTTCCTCCCGCCCGTCCGCTGGGAGAACAGCCTGCCGTCCTGAAAGGTCACGGAGCGGTCCTCGCCGGCGTTGATCCGGTAGACGCCGGCGTAGCCCGCCAGGACCTCGGCCGGCACCTGGATGGCGACCGGCTCCCTGACCGGGTGACCGACCGCCATGGCGGCGATCTTGAAGGCCAGCATATCCGGCGAAGGGTCGGAGACGTCCAGGTTGGCCAGGACAGCCACGTAGACCTTCTCGGCCGGGACGCGCACGCCGCCGGTGGCGAATCCGTTGATCCCGCCGCCGTGCTCGATGAAGGTCAGGCCTTCGTATTCCCCCGTCGCCCAGCCATACCCGTAGCCGGTCGGATCGCCATTGTGGAGTTGGAACGGGATCCAGGCCTTTGCCAGGAGGTCCGTTTGCAGGAGTTCCTCCGTGTAGAGCGCCGCGTCCCACCTGGCCATGTCGTCCACGTTGGATACCAGCGCCCCGGCCGCGTAGGGCTGGGACATGCTCAAGTAGGGGGCGTTGAGGTAGCCATCCACCCCCCTGGTATACCCCGCAACCCGGCCGGGCAGGATGCGCTCGGTCTGATCGTAGGAGGAATGGGCCATGCCCAGCGCGTCGAAGATGTGCTTCTGGACAAAGTCGGCATAGGACATGCCGGAGACCTTTTCGATGATCGCCCCCAGCAGGATGTAGCCGGAATTGCTGTAGCAGAACTGCTCGCCCGGCTCGAAGTCGAAGGGCTGGTCCTTGAACAGGGCGATCAACTCGTCGAGGGACATGTCCTTGCGCCACAGCGGCAGCCACTCGGCCATGTCGGTGTAACTCTTGATGCCGGAAGTGTGGGTCAACAGGTGCTCCACGGAGATGCGCCGCCCGCCGGTCGGGTAGTCCGGCAGGAAGCGGGTCAGGTCATCCTGGAGATCCAGCTTGCCCTGCTGCTGGAGCATCAGGATGCTGACCGCGGTGAACTGCTTGGTGATCGAGCCGAGGCGGAAGACCATCTCGGGTTCGATGCTGACGCCCAGTTCCAGGTTCGCCATCCCGTACCCCTTGCGGAAGAGAACCTTGCCTCCCCAGGCGACGATCACCGCCGCCCCGGGCTTGTCGGCGGGATACAGACTGGCGAGCATTTCATCCAGCTTGCTGGCAAAATCCTTGATCGGCGGCATGTCTGCGCTCCTGTGGATGAGATGGTTTGATTATACGTCACATCGGCGCAACGAGCTGCGCAGTGAAATCAGATGACGGGCAGCCGAACACCTCTCCAGTAGGGTTGACGCATCCTCGAAACCCATGATAAACTCGTCCCCGATGAACGAAAGAATGGCGATTCCCATGAATAAGGCGTCTTTCCTCCTGAGTGTCCTGGCGGGTGGCGCAAGCCTTCCCTCCTCGGAGCGCGCCCCCTGATCGCTAAGCTATACGCATAGTATCTGGCCACGGTGCACTCCGCCCGTGGCCTTTTCGTTTGTCGCAACCCAGACAGGCAATCCCCCACCGGCCGCGGGCACACCGTGGCCTTTTGTTTTTGGTGTTGAACCCTCTTTACGGAGTTTGCCATGTCCATCCTGACCGCATCCAACCTCAGTCTATCCTTCGGAGCTCTCGACCTGTTCCGCCGGGTAACCGTCACCGTTCCAACCGACGGGAAGATCGGGCTGATCGGCCCCAACGGGGTCGGCAAGACCTCGCTCCTGCTGCTGCTGACCGGCGTCCACGCCCCGACCACCGGCGAGGTCCACCTCGCTCGCGGCCGGCGGCTGGGCTACCTGCGCCAGGAGGCGGTGGAGGCCTTTGCCAACCGCAGCAATACCGTCTACGCCGAAATGCTGATCGTCTTCGCCGACCTGCAGGAGCGGCAGGCCCGCCTGCACGCGCTGGAGGCCGAAATGGCAAACGGTAACGTCTCCGACGCACTGCTCGAAACCTACGGCAGCCTGCAGGAAGCCTTCGACCGGGCCGGTGGTTACGACTACGAGGTCCGCATCCAGCAGACCCTGACCGGGCTCGGCCTGGGCCGTGAGGCCTGGGACATGCCGCTCAACCACCTCTCCGGCGGGCAGAAGACGCGCGCCCTGCTGGCCCGCCTGCTGCTCGAAAAACCCGACCTGCTGATGCTCGACGAGCCCACCAACCACCTGGACATCGAGGCCGTGGAATGGCTCGAGCGGACCTTGCGCGATTGGGACGGCGCTGTGCTGATCGTCAGCCACGACCGCTTCTTCCTCGACAACACCGTCAACACCATCTGGGAGATGAAGCCCGACGGCATCGACGTCTATTCCGGCAACTACAGTGCCTACCTGCTCCAGCGCCAGGAGCGCTGGGAGTACTACGAGCGCGTCTTCAAAGAAGAGAAAGCCCGCCTGCTCAAGGAAGCCGACTTCATTCAACGCAACTGGATCCGGGCCAGCACCCATGCCCGGGCGCTCGGACGCCTGCGCCTGCTGACCCGCGACCTGGCCATCGTCGACGCCTACGGCATCCTGGCCCTGCGCGACGGCCGCAGCTGGTCCGAAATGGACCTGGGAGCCCAGCGCCCGCTCGACGTGATCGAGGCGATCCGCAAGGTCAACGCCATCCGCATGCCCAGCGGCCGCCCACGGCGCATCCGCCCGCGGCTGCCCGCGGCGCCTCCCAGCGGAACCTTCGTCCTGCGCATCAACGCGCTGACGGTCGGCTATCCCGGCAACCCGCTCTTCAAAGCCCGGAAAGTGGAATTGCGGCGCGGCGAGAGGGTCGCCCTGGTCGGCCCGAACGGATCCGGCAAGACCACCTTCCTGAAGGTCCTGCTCGAGCAGTTGGCCCCGCTCGAGGGCGAGATCCGCATGGGTGCCAGCCTGAAAGTCGGCTACTTCGCCCAGGCACACGACGGCCTGAACGGCGAGCACAGCCTGCTCGACGAACTGCTGCGTCACAAGGACATGCAGCCCGCCCAAGCGCGCAACTACCTGGCCTCCTACCTGTTCACCGGCGATGACATCTTCAAGCCGGTGCGCGCCCTGAGCGGCGGCGAACGCGCCCGCCTGGCCCTGGCCATCCTGGCCCTGGATGGCGCCAACCTGCTCCTGCTCGACGAGCCAACCAACCATCTCGACATCCCGGCCCGCGAGGCCCTGCAGGAAGTGCTGGAGAACTTCACCGGCACCATCCTGATGGTCACCCACGACCGCTTCCTGATCGACCAGCTGGCGACCCGCATCTGGGAGATCTGCGCCGAACGGCTGGAGATCTTCGACGGGAGCTACCGCCAGTATGTCCTGCGCAAGGCCAGCCAGGCTTCCAGCGCCCGGGATCGGCAGCTGCTGCTCAGCCCGAAACCGCTGACCCGCGACAACAGCCGGGAGACCCGCCGCCGGGAACAATCCCTCGACCAGGTCGAGGCGCGCGTCCGCCAACAGGAAACCACACTCAAGCGCCTTTCCGCCGAACTGCAGAAGGCCGGCAGCAGCCAGTTCGAACGGGTGCAGGAACTCGGCTGGCAGGTCGCCCGGGCGCAGGCGCGCCTGGAGGAATTGATGCACGAATGGGAGGCGCTGGCAGAATAACAAAAACCCCCGGTCTGTTCCTTCGAGACCGGGGGCTTCTTCTACAGCGAAGAGCGCAACTCCTGGATATCGTGGGCAAACAGGTAGCGGGCAAATTCGAGGTAATCGAAACCCTCCACGGGGGGGATCAGCCCGGCAAGCTGCATGCCGTGCTGTGCCAGCCCCCACATGCCGGTGAAGAGCATGAGCATATATTTCATCCCCTGCAAGCGCCGGCGGTGGTGGTCGGAGGCTTCACCGAAGTAGCAATCCAGCATGACCTGCTCCAGTTCGGGCGGGACGGGACCTACGCTGTCGTGGGTGTAGACCACGGTTGCCAGGTCATAGTAAATGTCTCCCAGCCCGGAAAATTCCCAGTCGAGGACGATGATCGACCCGTTCCTGTCGTCGTAGAGATAGTTGACCGCCACCAGGTCATTGTGGCAGAAGCGCCGCCAGTCGGAGTGGTCAGCCTGCTGATCCGCCTCGACCATTTTCATCGTCTCGAGGCAGCGGTCGAAACCGTCCGGGAGGGGAACCCCATGCCTGCGCGCCGTCTCGTGGTAGGCGTCCACCCGGCGGAAAGGGGAGAAGACCGCGCCGGTCGGCGGGAGGGCATGGAGGCGTTTGACCGTGGCGGTGAGCAGGCGGACATTGTACGGGGTGCGGTATTCGGCAGTTTCCCAGTGACGCCCTTCAACCCAGCGGGTGACAAGATGCCCTTCGGGTAGCAGGAACGCCACCAGTTGCGGGGCGAGGCCAGCCGTGGCTGCGGTTTGCAGGGCGTCCCTCTCCTGCCGGCGGTCAATACCAAGATGGGCGGTGTTTTCGCCGCTGACGCGCAGGACAAAGCGCTCGCCGCCGACTGTCACGCAGTAGTTGGCGTTGGTCAGCCCGGCGATGCGCTCGACGTGCAGGTCGCTGGCGTCCGCCCAGCCCGGTATGCGAGCGATGACGTGCTGGAGTTTTTTATCCATGCCGGTATTGTACCGTGATCGGGAATCAGAACAAAGGGGGCCCGATGGGGTAAAATACACCCATGCTGCAAGCCCTCCTGAAAGCAATGCGCCCGAAACAGTGGACCAAGAACATCTTCCTCTTCGGCGCCCTGGTTTTCGACGGCAAGCTCTTCCACCTGGACGACTTCCTGCGCACGCTCTCCGGCTTCGGACTGTTCTGCCTGATCTCCAGCGCGGTCTACCTCATCAACGACCTGGTGGACGTGGAGAGCGACCGCCGGCACCCCGAGAAGCGCGACCGCCCGATCGCCTCCGGAAAACTGCCCATCCCGCTGGCGGCAGCCGCCGCCCTGGCCCTGACCTTGTTGGCTGCAGGGGCCGGTTTCCTGCTCGCCTGGCCGTTTGCGGCAGTGCTGCTGGGCTACCTGGTCCTGATGCTGGCCTACTCGAAGTGGCTCAAGCACGTTCCGATCCTCGACGTGCTGATCATTGCCGCCGGCTTCGTCCTGCGTGTGCACGCCGGGACGACCCTGATCACCATCGAGCGTTTCTCGCCCTGGATGTACGTGATGATGACCCTGCTGGCCCTCTACCTGGGCTTCGGCAAGCGGCGGGCTGAGCTGGCCCTGCTGGCCCAGGAGTCCACCTCCCACCGGCGGGTGCTTGACGGCTACACCATCCCCCTGCTTGACCAGTTCATCACCATCGTCTCCGGGACGACGATCGTCTCCTACTCGCTGTACACCTTCTTCCGTCCTGAGGCGCCGGACGACCACACGCTGATGCTGACCATCCCCTTCGTGCTGTATGCCATCTTCCGCTACCTGTACCTGATCCAGGTCAAGCACAGCGGTGGGGCGCCGGAGGAGATCCTGCTCTCCGACCGACCGCTGCAGGCCGGCATCCTGCTGTGGGGGCTGGCAGTGCTGGCGATCTTCTACCTCTAAGATCTGGGTTCTCGGCCGATCCCCATGACCTCTGCTTCTGCACCCGGTAAGATCATCCTGTTCGGTGAACACGCCGTCGTCTACGGACGCCCGGCCCTGGCCGTGCCGGTGACCCAGGTCCAGGCCCGGGCAGAGGTCAGGAACGCGCCAGACGGCCAGACCTGGATCGAGGCCCCCGACATTGCCCTGCGCTCCCCGCTGGCCGCCCTGGCCGCCGACCACCCGCTGGCCGCCGCCCTGCGCAGCGGCTTCGCCGCCCTGGACCTGCCGGCGCCGCCCGCCGTGACCGTGCGGGTGACCTCCAGCATCCCGGTCGCCTCAGGGCTCGGCTCTGGCGCAGCCGTCACGGTGGCCATCCTGCGGGCCGTCAGTGCCCACCTCGGCCGGCTCCTGGACGACGAGCAGATCAACGCCCTGGCCTTCGAGATCGAGAAAATCCACCACGGCACACCCTCGGGGATCGACAACACGGTCGTCACCTATGCCCGGCCGGTGTACTTCATTAAGGGCCAGCCGATCGAGAGACTGCAGGTTGGCAAACCCTTCACCCTGGTCATCGCCGACACCGGCATTTCCGCCCCGACCCGCGAGGTCGTCGGCGAGGTGCGGAAACTCTGGCAGGCCGACCAGGCCCGCTGGGAGGCGGTCTTCGACCGGATCGAGACGCTCGGCCTCCAGGCCCGGATCGCGATCGAGTTCGGCAACCTGCCCGCCCTCGGCCCCCTGATGGACGCCAACCATGCCCTGCTGCAGGAGCTGACCGTTTCCAATCCGGAACTGGACCGGCTGGTTGATGCAGCCCGCCGGTCCGGGGCACAGGGAGCCAAGCTCTCGGGAGGCGGACGCGGCGGCAACATGATCGCCCTGACCGAGGCCGGGCAGGCCGAGGCCATCCGTAAAGCCCTGCTGGCCGCCGGCGCCAGGAAGGCCATCGTGACCACCATTTCTTGATCGCAAGGGTTCCTCCGGGATGTCATCATGAAACTCATCGACCGCCTGACCCGCACCCCGCGGGAGCTGAAACTGTTTGCCCTGGCTTCGCTGATGATGGGCATGGCCTACAGTATCTACGACGCCACCTTCAACAACTTCCTTGATTTCCGCTTCGAACTGACCGGCTTCCAGCGCTCCTTCCTCGAATTTCCGCGCGAACTGCCTGGTTTCCTGGTGGTCTTCGTCTCGGCGCTGTTGTGGTTCCTGTGCAGCCGGCGGCTGAGCGTGGTTTCCCTGCTGCTGAGCGCCGTCGGGACCCTGTTGATCGGATTCGCCTCCTCCAGCTACGGGGTGATGGTCCTCTTCCTTTTCCTATACAGCATGGGGCAGCACCTGATCATGCCGCTGGCCTCGACGATCGGCATGGAGCTTGCTCGCGACGGCCAGACCGGCCGCCGGCTGGGACAGCTGAACGCCATCCGCAACCTGGCCGCCGTGCTGGGCAGCTTCCTGGTCTTCCTGGGCTTCACCTTCCTGGGGTTCACCTTCCAGCACACCTTCGTGCTGATCGCCATCGGGCTGGTGCTGGCGGCCGGGCTGATGTTCAGCATGCGCCGGCAGGAGATCCGGCGGCCCAAGACCTTCCTGGCGCTGCACAAGGAATACAAGCTCTTTTACTGGCTGAACGTGCTCTACGGTTCCCGCAAACAGATCTTCATCACCTTCGCCCCCTGGGTGATCGTGACGGTCCTCGAACAACCGACCCAGGTGATCGCCACCCTGCTGACCATCGGCGGGGTGATCGGGATCCTGTTCCAGCCCCTGCTCGGGCGGGCCATCGACCGCCTCGGCGAACGGGCCATCCTGGCCTCTGAAGCGGTCCTGCTGGTCTTCGTCTGCCTGGGATACGGCTTCGCCAAGTTCATTTTTCCGGAGGACACCGCCCGGATCATCATGTACATCTGCTTCCTGGTCGACCAGATGCTCTTCTCGGTCAGCATGGCCCGGGCGATGTACATCAAGAAGATCGCCAAGCAAGACGCTGACGTCCAGGCCGCGCTGACCGCCGGGGTAACCATCGACCACTTCTTCTCGATCAGCGTAGCCCTGCTGGGCGGATTGATCTGGAGCGCTTTCGGCTTCCAGTACGTCTTCCTGCTCGGCATCCTGATCGCCGGGGTGAACTTCTTCGTCGCCCTGCAGGTGCGCATTCCCCCGCCCGGGGCGGCAGGAGAAGCCGGACCTCGTCTTCGACCCCAGGATTGACCACAGAACTGCAGGCGGGCCGAACGTGTCCCGCCTTCTTGAAGGGCAATCGCCGTCCCCCGGCGCGGGCCGTAAACCCTGCCTGCCGGGAAGAGGATTGATGGCGCCCTGTTAGCTGCCGGTTAGGACGCTCCAAATGGTCTGCCGTATCATGGTCCTGGAGCGAACCCCATGGACACCCATTCGAAACCGTCCCATCCCCTGTTGCACGTATTCACCATCCGCGACTTCCTCCTGCTGTGGTCCGGTGGCACCATCTCGATGCTCGGCTCACAGTTCTCGCTGATCGCCATGCCCTGGCTGGTGCTGCAGCTTACCAACGACCCACTTGCGCTGGGCGCGATCCTGGCCCTGCAAGGCATCCCGCGGGTGGCCTTCATGCTGATCGGGGGGGCGATCAGCGACCGCTTCTCGCCGCGCGTCATCCTGCTGACCTGCGACTGGATCAATTTTGTCCTGGTCGGGCTGTCTGCCATGCTGGTCTTCACCGGCATGATCCAGGTCTGGATGCTGTACCTGTTCGGCCTGTTCACCGGTTTGCTGTCCGGTTTCGTCATCCCGGCGGCCAACAGCATCGTGCCGCTGATCGTCCCGGAGCATGACCTGCAGGCCGGCAATTCGATCTCGATGGGCTCTTCCCAGCTGGTCGGGCTGGTCGGGCCGGCGCTGGCCGGGGTCGTGGTCGGGATCTACGCCCAGTCCACGCGCGGGATCGCCATCGCCCTGGCCATCGACGCGGTCACTTTCGCCGTTTCGGCGCTGGCCCTGTGGGCCATGCGCGGCGGACGCCGCCCGCGGCCAGCCGGGGCAACCACGGATGCGGGGCAGGAGGATCTGTGGCGCTCCATTTCGATCGGGCTGCGCCATCTGGTGAACCAGGATGGCCTGCGCTTCATGTTCATCGTGATGACCGTAGTCAACTTCCTGTTCACCGGGCCGCTGCTGGTAGGCATCCCCGTGCTGGCCGACCAGCGCCTGCCCGAGGGGGCCCAGGCCTTTGGCTTCCTCATGTCAGCATACTCAGGCGGCAACCTGCTCGGCTACGCCCTGGCCGGCGCCCTGCCCAGGCCAAACGGTCGCACCTTGAGCGCTTCCATCATCGGCCTGCTGATCACTTTCGGCCTTGTGCTCTGTGCATTCGGGTGGATCACGCAGACCTGGGTGGACTTCTCCCTGCTGCTGCTGCTGGGCACCGGCAATGGTTACATCAGCCTGGTAATCTTCACCTGGATCCAGCAGCGCACGCCCAAGGAGATGCTGGGGCGCATGATGAGCATGCTGCTGTTCGCCGGCAACGGCCTGGTGCCCTTTTCGATGATCCTGACCGGATTGCTCCTCAAGAACTGGACCCTGACCGGGCTGTTCGCCCTGGCGGGAGGCCTGATCCTGCTGACGACAGTCTGGGCGGTTCTGCAGCCCGCCCTGATGACTCTCAGCCACGAGGTGGTCGCCTCCCCGGCGGATTGACTTCCAGCGGGGAGCCTGTTCGACCTTGCCCTCTGCGGACTTGGCGCATACAATCCCTGCATGTCCTACCTGATCCCTGCGGAAGAGATCCGCCGCGAACTGGCCTTCGCCAACTCGCGCTTCATCGCCGCCCTGGCCCCGGCCGCCTCGATGGACGAAGCCCGCCGCTTCCAATCCCGCCTCCGGACCGAGTTCCCTGACGCCAGCCACCACGTCCCGGCCTTCGTGATCGGCGGCGGAAGCTCAGTCACCGAGCACTGCTCCGACGACGGCGAACCGGCAGGCACGGCCGGACGCCCGGCGCTGGCCGTGCTGCGCGGCAGCGGGCTGGGGGACGCGGCGGTGGTGGTGACCCGCTACTTCGGCGGGACCAGGCTTGGGACCGGCGGGCTGGTGCGCGCCTATACGCAATCGGTCCAGGCGGTCGTCCGGGACGTGCCGCGGGCCCGCCGCCTCCCGGTCCACATCGCCCTGCTGGTGTGCACCTACCCGCTGCTCGAGCCGGTCCGGAGGCTCGTCGCCGCCCACCAGGGTGAGATCGCCAGCCAGGACTTCGCCGCCGATGTGACCATGACCCTGCGCTTGCCGGTCGAGGCGCTGCCGGCCTTCCAGGCCGCCCTGCGCGCACTCTCGGCTGGCGCCCTGCAGGCCGAGGTGATCGAGACGGCCGAAATGCTAGTGCGCGTGACCGGGGGCTGAACGCGCACAACGCTCGGATGTTCAGATTGTTAAGAAATGATATAAAGGAAAACCGGCACTTACGGTTGCCAGAGTTGTTCAAGCAGTTGAATGCCAAGCTCCGAGGGTATTTCAATTACTATGGAGCCAACCCATGCTTCTGAGGAAGATAATTAACATAAGCGCATATGGGCTTTAACTTACTGGTAATCGTCAGTAGAGTCAAAATCCCATTTCCCCTTAACGAAAACCGCCCTTTGGGATACACAATCTGGGTTAAAAACAGTCAAAATATCTCGTAGATGGTTATCGATCAGCCTTGTTGGTCATCTGTATCAATTTTCCGATTCTGCGGTAATTTGAAACCAACATAAGTAGCACAGGGATGGAAAACACTGCCAGGAGAAACCCAAATACCAACATGTTAGCGGATGGACGATGGGCCACAGGGGAAAGAAAATAATAACAAACGCTCAGGATACCAGTGGCAGCAACCACGCCTCCCCACCAGACTTTCTGTTTTGCTTTCGGCCTGACTTCTTCCAAGTGATCGCGGAATATGATCATCCATCTGTCCGAAAAACCCCGGGCGGTATTTATAACAGCTACCTTTACAGAATATTGTTTCAGGTCAAACTCATGTAAAAATCCAATTAAATAATCTGGCTCCGAAAGGACGCTTGCGTGAGCCTGCACCGAGAGATTCTTGGCTATCTCATTTCTTGCAAACCATTGGATCAATGTGGCGGCTGCTGGCAGGGCCAGGTTAGTGCCCTGCACATCCCCATGCCCTTGCAATTTACCGGCAAGCCAGTCATTCAGTTGTTGGCAGCATTCTGATGCTTTATCTGCACCGAGTAAAAGCTGGCCTCCCTTGTGAACGACCCGTATCCCCTGGGAATCGTCCAACATCTCGATGGCGTCGATATCACCCTTTTTTATAATCACACCTTTATGCTTTTCGACCCGCTCCACCAGTGATGTGCCATATTCGGACTGACGGGCAACCTTCGCCATCGTTTGTGCGTATTCCAGATTTTGCGAGTCGGAAATGGTAGTGGCGATTGCGCCAATCAATCCCCCAATTAAGAAACCAATACCAGCTAGCTTGCCATAATAGCTTGTCGAGGAAAGAGGAATATAAACCAGCTTATCTTCGCAGGCAAATAAGTCCCCAATTGTTATGGTCGATGATATGAATTGAGCAGTGAGTCCCGGGAGATGAAGTAGCACCTGATCTGCCAGAATAGCCACATTTTGTCCGCCGTCTTTCAAATCATCGGGGTTCATGAAGTAAGCCTCACTTTCCCATAAGAAAGAACTTGCCGGGATTCCACGTTTCGATAATTTTACTCCCATTTTTCATCCTATCAGGTGAACTTGAGTGACAAGACTTGCTCAAGTATAGGTCGATTTCATCATTTTTGATCATTTTTCAACGATCCATCTCGCCAATTCGGTCGTTTGAGACAGTTTTTCCCGATCCACTTAAATGCTAAAACAAGCTGGAGCATTTGAAGATACGTTTCATCCAGAGAGACTACGCTCATAAATCTCTCGATAGGGATACCTTTCCGAGAGTTTCTTCACCACACTCCTTGCAGTTCTGACGATCTTCCCCGCCAGGAAGATGTACTTCAAGCGGAAGGTCTTGATCTGCTGCCGGTATTCCGAAGTCCTTAGTGAGTCAATCTTGAACAGCAGGAACAGGTTGTACGCCAGCATCATCAACTGGAAGCTGGCTTCATTGGACCAGAATGAATTGAGCAGCAGGCGCCCAACCGCCATGTCGTACTTGGCTTCCTTGATGTAGTTCTCACAGTTGCCGCGCTTCTGATAGAACTCGACCACTTCCTCCGGGGACAGTTCCGTGTTGGTGACGAAGAAAGAGTAAACGTATTCTTCACCTTCCAGGAAGGACAACTGGGCGCGGTCCTCCTCATCTTTCAGCACTCGGGATACGACGAACCTTCTGTTCTTCTTCCATGTGTTCAGGCTTGTGACAAGCTCGGTGGTTTCCTGGCCTTCTTCACCGGTATTAAAGACGATAGACGGATCGGTGAGCTTCGCCACAAGTGTCGGATAGGCCTTTCCCTTGATCACATACCTGCAGTCTAGCGATTCGATCGTTTTCAGGAGTTCTTCGTCGAAGTAGCCGCTGTCCATGCGAAAGGTGACTTCCAGATCCTCTTCTTCGAGATGGGCCATGATCTCCTGGATCATTCCAGCCGCACCATTGCCGGTATAGGTGTCCCCACTTCTTACCTAACCCGTCAGGTAGGCTTTGAGTTCATCACAGAAGGCGAACTGGAGGTTGTAGCAGGGGTTGCCTGGTTTCTTGGGATTGTATCCTCTGGCTGTTCCCTCCTGGTGACCTTCCACGTTGACCACACTGCTGTCCATATCGATGGTGATGGTTTTGGGCTTGCTTCTCCTCAGGAGCTTTCTGAAGACCTTGAAATTGATCTCTCTCAGCATCTGGGTCGTCTTGTAGCTGAAGTTCCCCAGGAACCGTGATACCGTTTCCGGTTCTCTGATCGCAATGTCGAACTCATTGATCAGGGGATCGCTTTGCAGCAGCTTCAGCCGTTCCAGTTTGTCGATGCCAACGAAATTGCCACAGAGCATGGTCTTGATGTGGTTCATCTTGATCCTGTTGGTTGCTTGCACATCAAAGACCAGATCATGATCGATCAGGTCGAAGATCCCATTTCTCCTGACATGTTCGAGCAGGAGAAGCAGACCGGCATTCGAGGTGAGGTTCCTGGCTGAGAATTCGATTTTCCTGATCACATCCACATCCTTTGGGGCATGATTTTTCCTGATTCCGCATTTTAACATGCGGATATTCTGCTAAATGCCTTTCACCCATTGGGTGAAAAATTGGGTCTGAATCCAGGCTTTGAATATGCTTACAAAATGCCACAAAACAGCGGTTTTTCCTTGAAAAATGACCGAAAATTGGCTCAAACGGCCTCTTTTTGCCTCGAAATGGCGGTTTTTCCCTTCGTAAGCCTTTCCTTTACTGAGCGCGCGACGTAGAATCCGGGATATAATCGCTTCCGTGAGCGAACACTTCGCACGT
>JAFGSI010000030.1 GCA_016934715.1 Anaerolineales bacterium | reverse complement strand
TTCCCCATAAGGGGACACTGCGAATCCCGCCCTCTCCGCCATGAAGACATCCCTGCCGCAGGGGTGTTTCGATCCATCACGAGAACAACCGCAGCGGGTTGGCCAGCCTGCTCTTTCCACCGCCCCAGCGGGCCCAGAGCAGGCCCAGGATCAGGGCCATCCCCATCAGGATCAATGCCAGGCCCCCGGCCACGAGAACCACCTCCAGGCCTTCGAGCTGCAGGATCTTCCAGGACAGCACCAGCCGATTCTGGACGTAGGCAATCACCTGGGGCGGCAGGGCCGACCAGACCAGGAACCCGAACAGGCCCATCCCCGCCAGGCCCAGGCTGAGCAGATATTCCAACCAGGAGAGACGGAAATGAGGCACCGGGGCCATCTTCTGCAAACGGGCCATCACCCGGACGGCAAAACCGGGGGGCGTGTCGGCCAGCGGATAGGTCCGGGCGGCATCCTCCACCAGGGCATATTCCTTGCGTTCGCATTCGTTCAGGCCGTCCATGCCAAAACCTCCTGAGAATCGTGTTCCAGCAAAGCCTGCCGCAAACGCTGCTTGGCCCGGAACAAGCCAGTCTTGACCGTGCCAAGCGGCAGGCTGACCACCCGGGCGATCTCGTCGTACGCCAGATCCTGCTGGTAGCGCAGGACGACCAGTAGACGATAGCTCTCGGGCAGAGCGTCGATCTCCCGCTGCAGGAGGGCCCGACGCTCATGCGCTTCGAGACCGGCCAGCCCATCAAGGTTCGGGGCGCGGTCGTCGGGGACATCCACCAGGATATCCTCACCCAGTTCGGAGAGTTCACGCCGCAGGCTCGGCAGGCGGTTGTAACACAGGTTTGTGACGATGCGAAAGATCCAGGTTCGGAAGCGGGCCTCGGCCCGGAAATTGGGGATCGCCAGCCAGGCCCGCACGAAGGCCTCCTGGGCCAGGTCCTCGGCGTCCTGTTGACTGCCAACCACGCGCAGCGCTAAGTTGTAGACATAACGCTGGTGCTCTTCGACCAGCAGGCCAAAGGCTTCTCGATCACCGGTCTGGGCCAGCCGGATCAGGTTGGCTTCATTATGGTCCAAGGGAATTCCTACTATCAAGTTAGACCGCCCGCAAGCGGAATAGTTTCAGCACGGGCAGAAGTGAAACATGTACGTCGATTCCCGGTCAAACATAGTGAAAGCGAATCACTGATTTTTGAAATGGAGAAAGAAAGATGAAACGAAAATGGATCGCCATCACCGTTCTGATTTTAGCATTGTTGGGGGTCGGAGCGCTGGTCATCTATACCCTGACCACCAGTGTATTGAACTCCACTCGCAGCGGCGTGCAGGTCGAATTCGGTTCTACCAACGCTTTCCGGGCAGAGGCCGATGAAGAACAGATCCTCGAGGTGAGTACAGGCGCCGGGCTGGTGGTCACGAATACCAGCGGAGACATCACCATCCTGGGCGGCGAGAACGACCAGATCGTCATCGAAGCTCACAAGCTCGCCTACGGCGACAGCCAGGCGGAAGCCAACGCGGACCTGGAGGAAATGGAGATCGAAATCCTGCAGCAGGGGAATACGGTCAGCGTGCGGGTCGTCCAGCCCGAAATTGTCTGCGTCATGAGCATCAACTGCCGCCCCGACACGGTCAACTTCACCATCTACATACCCGAGGGAACGTCCGTACAGGCCGACACCGGCTCCGGGAACGTGGACCTGACCGGGACCAATGGCACAGCCAGCCTGAACAGCCATTTCGGCGACGTGCTGGCCGAACAGGTCGAGGGCGATCTGGAGGCCCACACCAACAGTGGCAATGTGATTGTCAAGGATGTTCGCGGCGGGAGCGTGGACCTGCAATCCGATTTCGGTGATATCAGCCTGAATGGGGCGCGCGTCACCGATGTCACCGTTGCCATCAGCAGCGGCGATATCCTGCTGACCGATGTGGCCGTAACCGGCGACATCGTCCTGGGCAACGATTTCGGCCAGATCGACTTCCACACGGGCAGCGCCGCGAACCTCACCGTCGAAAGCCGCAGCGGGGACGTGGGCCTGATCCGCCTGGAGGTGCAAGGGGCGCTGGTTGTTCAAAACGACTTCGGCCAGATCAGCCTGGAGGCGATCACCGCCGAGACCTGCCAGGCCTTTGCCGACAGCGGGGACCTGCGCCTGCGCGACGTCCAGGTTGATGGCGCTGTGGAATTGGAAGACGATTTCGGCCAGATCGAATTCAACACCGGCTCGGCGGCCGCCCTGAGCATCGACTCCCAGAGCGGCAACGTGACCCTGACCAGCCTGCTCCTGTCCAGCAGCCTGGACATCCGGGTCGGCAACGGCAACCTGACCGTCCAGGCTGTCGAGGCGACATCCTACCACCTGGCCTCCAGCAGTGGAACGATCCTCGCCGACGGTGTCAGAGGAGCTGTTACAATTGAGAACGAATTTGGCGATATCACCGTCCGGAACGGCGAAGATGTGACCCTCGACCTGACCACCAACAGCGGCGATATCGATTTCTACGGTACGCTGGGGGCAGGCCCGCATGCGCTGGCCTCTGACTTCGGCAGCATCCTGCTGGTCATCCCGGCCAACACGGCCCTGTCCTTCGAGCTGGAAACCGATTTCGGGAGCATCTATTCCGCCATCGAAGTGACCATCAGCGGCGAGATCGGTGAAGACCAGTGGGTCGGCAACATGAATGGCGGCGGCGCCAGCCTGTCCGCCAGAACGAACAGCGGTGATATCCGCATCGAAACCCTCAATCCGTAAGGAGGTTCCCCATGCTTGAGGATGTCTCTTTTGCAGCAATTTGCTTCGGTGGGACGGCCTTCTTTCTGCTCCTGTTCGCCTTCCTGCTCCTGTTGCGCTTCCTGAACTACAAGGAGACCCTGGCTCTGGCCGAGAAAGGCCTGCTGCGCCTGCAGGAAGAGAAGAAGAACGGCAAGTCAACCCTGCTGACCCCCGGGGTTATCGTCGCCGGGATCGGCCTGGCCGTGATCCTCGGGATGTGGCCCATCGGCGCGGCGTATGGCGATTATCCGCTCGGCTTCGGTCCCTGGATGATCGTGGGCCTGCTACCGCTTTTCATAGGGCTGAGCATGATCCTGGTCTATGCCCTGACCCGTAAGACCAACGGGGATGGCGACGGGGAATAAGGGAATTTTAACCATCGCCGGGGCGGCGTGCGCCGCCCCGGCAGCCTTTAACGATCATGATATACTTGGCACACCCTTGACCACCTAAATCACAATGACCAATCGTCTTTCCCATCGCACCCTGATCATCCTGATTGCCACCCTGATCGGCCTGACCCTGCTGGTCGGGACCGTGCGGGCCTTTGCCCCGGTCCGGGCCGCAGTCGACGGGGCCGCGCTGAGCGGGGCGGCGCGGCTGGCCCCGACCCACACCCCTTCCGCGACGGTTCGGGCGACCCGCTCGCCGCATGCCTCCACGCCAAGCCCCTCCCCGACGCCAACCGAGACGCCGACCGCGACGCCGACCCCCACCGGGCCAGTACTGAAATCACCGGATACCGGCGGGATCATCGCCATGTCGGTCCTGCTGGTAATGATCGTTCTCTTCGGCGTGCTGTGGACCGCCCGGATTCCAGGTAAACCCGGGGAAAAGAAGAAAGTGGAACCCAGGCCGAAGCGGGAAAAGAAAACCAAGACAGGCAAGCAAGACCAGCCGTCCTGAAAAGGATGGCTGGATTCAAACCCGAACCTGGCGAGAGGCGGTATGAGCGACCTGACCCCCGGCCTGAGCGCCGAAATTGAGATCACCGTCCGCCCGGCCGACACTGCCGAATACTGGGGCAGCGGGCTGGTGCCGGTTTATGCAACCCCGGCCATGGTAGGGTTGATGGAACATGCCGCCGTGCAGGCCCTGGCCGGACACCTGTCCGAGGGCCAGACGACCGTCGGCGGACACATCGACGTCCACCACACGGCTCCGACCCCGGTCGGGATGAAGGTCCGGGCGGTGGCCCGCCTGGTCGAGGTCCAGGACCGCCAGCTGACCTTCCATATCGAGGCTCGCGACGAGGTCGAAATCGTCGGCCAGGCGATCCACGACCGGTTCATCGTTGACGAGAGCCGCTTCACCGCCCGGGCTGCAGCCAAGGGTAGGGAGACTTCCTGATGTTTCCCTCGGACACTTCAGAGCGTTCCTGGTTTGTGTGTGCGACTGCTTCCTGCAGCACTAGCTGAACGGAAGTTGCCGCGCAGCAGGGGGTAGCAACGATTTCGGTTCGAATATGTACGCAGTACTCTCACGAAAGGGTTGTCTAGGTGATATAATCCCTTCAGACCCTCAGCAGGGGCGGTGAGACATGGGCAGAGCCGATTTGCATATCCACTCCATCTACAGCCTCGATGGCACCGACACCATCCGGGAGCTGCTCGAACAGGCAGCCTATCACGACAACCTGGATGTGATCGCCATCACCGATCACGACGAGATCCGCGGCAGCCTGGAAGCCGTCGAACTGGCCCCCGGCTATGGGATCGACGCCATCCCGGGGATGGAGGTGACCACCCTGGAGGGCCACATCCTGGCCCTGTTCATCGAACAGAACCTTCCGCCCCGCCGCCCGTTGATCGAGACCCTGATCCGGATCGGGGAGATGGGCGGGATGGTCATCATCCCCCACCCCAACTCGCCGCTGGCCAACAGCCTGCACAACGGGGACATCCTGCGGGCCGCCACCCACCCAGACGCCTCCAAAGTGCTGGTCGGACTGGAGGTCTTCACCGGCTGCCTGGTGGTCAACAGCCACACCGCCCCCCTGCGCGGGCTGGCCCAGCAGTTACGCCTGTGTGAGATCTCGGCCAGTGACGCCCACGTCAAGGAATTGGTCGGCAGCGGCCTGGTGCGCTTCACCGGCCTGTCGGCCAAGGACCTGAAGAAAGCCCTGCTCCAGCGCCAGGTCACGCCGATCATCCGCTTCAACCCCAGCGGGACGAGGGTCATCGCCAGCTGGACACGCCAGACGCTCCACCGGCGGCGCAACATCTTCGACTACCTGCGCCAGGTAAGCGCCTTCCGGGCCGAACAGAGCCGCAGGAATCGACGCATCTGACACAAGAACAATCAACCTCCCTTCGTCGTGACGACGAAGGGAGGTCTCTTTCAGGGAGGGCTCAGTCCTGGGTCAGGAGGGCCTGCACCTCATCCACCGTCATCACCTGCCCGTAGGCCTTAAAAGCCGAGAGGTAAGCCGCCTGAACATGCGCCGCCGGTATGGTCGTGCCGTCGTGGACCAGGGTCCGGGTAGCGCAAGCGTCGGCAGCCACGACCACCTGGAAACCAAAGTCGGCGGCGGCGCGCACAGCGGCGTCAACGCACATGTGGGTCATCATGCCGCAGATGGTCAACCGCCCGGTACCGAGGCCCTGCAAGTGTTCGAGCAGGGGCGTCTCGCGGAAGGAATTGGGGAAATGTTTCTGGATCACCGTCTCGCCAGGCAGCGGGGCTACTTCGGGGTGGATCTCCACCCCCGGTGTAGCTGGCAAGAAGAAGGTCGCCCCGGGACGGGTGGAAACGTGCTGGACATGGACAACCGACCAGCCGCGTTCCCGGAACAGGCCCAGCAGACGGCGGGCCTGGGCGGCCGTAGCCGGGCTGTCGTCCAATTCCATCCTTCCGCCAGGAAAGTAATCGTTCTGGATGTCAACAAGCAGCAGGGTCGTTTTCATCAAACCTCCAGGATTGATTATAATGAATTCGGAGAAAATCATGCCAGTCAATTTAAAGCCCCGTAAGCGAAAAACCTGCCTGACCGGCGTGCTCACCGTGACCGGCTTGTGCCTGCTGCTCAGCCTTGCCTCGGCCCTGAGCAACTTCGGCCTGCCGCAACCGGATACCGCCGATCGGCTCTCGGACCTGGACCAGGCCCGCCTGGCCGAAGCGCTCCAGCTGCGCGCTGAGCTGGGCGAGCGGGTCTGGCCGGGCTGGAACGCGGCCCAAAGGCCGGTCATCGTCTGGAATTCGGCCTACGAGTTCCTGATCGGCTACCCCGGGTTGCCACCGGCCGACTGGGAGGCGGTCCCCGGAGAGACCTACCATCGCCGCCCGGCAGAAAACCCGCAGAACTTCGCCGTCCCGGTCGGGGACGAGTGGGCTGGCAGCATCGCCACCAAGGCCGAGACCGACGCTTTCCTGATCGGTGCTTTCAGGGAGATGTTCCCGCCGATCATCGAGCAGATCTTCCCCTACCGCCTGCTGATTCAGCCAAGCGAGACCCAGATCGGCGCCCTCCTGCACGAAGATTTTCACGCCTACATGATGACCGCCGCTCCCGGGCGGATGGAGATCGCCGAAGCCGCCCATCACCTGACCGACGAATACGATGCCGCATCCGAGGCGTTCGCAGGTGAAATGAAAGAGGAATATGCCTTGCTCGCCCAGGCCCTGCAGGCCGAATCGGATCTCGAGGCGGTCGACCTGGTCTGGCTGTTCCTCCAGGCCCGCGACGACCGGCGCCAGGCCTATGCTCTCTCCCCGGAACTGGTCGACTATGAACGCTGGCTGGAGTGGGAGGAGGGGACAGCCAAGTACGTCGAGGTGGCCAGCCTGCAGATCGCCTATCAGGCCGGGGATTATGCCCCACTCCTCTCCATGGAAACCGACCCGGATTTCAAGGGCTACCAGACCTTCGAACAGCGCTGGTCGCAAGAACTGGTCCAGTTGCGCAACCCGTCTGGTTCGCCGGAGACGCGCTTCTACATGACCGGCATGGCCGAATGCTTCCTGCTCGAGCGGCTGCTCCCAGGCTGGCAGGATCTGATCCCGGCAGAGGGAGTCTTCCTGGAAGACCTGCTGCGCCTGGTTGTAGAGCGATGAACAGACAGGGGCGGGGAAGAGAATCATGCCCTCCTGGTATACCAAAGGGCTCCCGCAGATGGACGGGAGCCCTTCCTTTTGTGAAAGAGCAGAGAATTACTTCCTGGCCGTGTTGATCTTGAACAGGGTATAGAGCGGGCAGAAGCCGACGAGGCCGGTGACCAGCAGGATGGCGCCGAAGAGGAAAGCCAGCCACAGCCAAATGCCAGCCGCGACGCCGGTCAGGCCAGGGACCATCAGGACAATGCCCAGCGCGACCCGGAGGATACGATCGACAGGGCCTTCATTCAACTTGAGTTTTATTTGAGCCTCCTTGCTCAACCTGGACAGGTTGGGGGAACTACTGGTTTCGATGACGGCGGGGAGGAAAAGTTGCCAGGCGAGTCACGAGAGCGGCGTCAGCGTATGGTCAGGCTGACCGAATCCATTGCAAACAGGGAACCGTCGGACATGTTGACATCCTGGATCTCGAGGCGCACCCCCACCTCAGGAGGAATGGCGCTCAGGTCGATGACCAGGTCGAAAGTCCCGGGAGCGCCAAGTTCGGGTGCCGAGACCAGCAGCGGGCCTGAAACCAGTTCTCCTCCCGTCTGGTCATAGACATGGTACTCCAGGTTGTTCTCGAAGGGGGCGATCGTGATGCTTCCGGCCACCCGCACTGAGTCGCTGACCACATCGCCGTCGGCCGGTGCATCGATCGTGATCGCCCGCTCATAGCCCAACGGGGTGAACGACGTCAGCCGCACCAGGCCCAGGCCCAGCCCATAGGTTTCGACAACCTGGAAGGATGGGCAGCACAGGGCATCCACGGCAGCGTGGATGACAGCCGCGAGCACAATCCGGCCATCCACGATATCCAGGGCGTTGACGATCGGGCGGTCATCGATAAAACGCGTCATCCCGATCAGCGGCTGGCCCATCTGATTGAGATAGACGATCAGGTAGACGAACTGCCCGCTGCCGCCGTAGTTCTCGGCCGCCAGGGCAGCGGCATCAGGGTTGCCGTCGCCATTCAGGTCGCCGAAGGCTATTGGGGCGAGCAGCACAATCGAGACGAAATCCCCCCCCTGGCCCTGCTGAAAGACCCCGTCAACCAGCTGGACGGCCTCCAGGCCGTTCGGACCGGCCAGGATGTATTGGGCATTGCGAATCAGTTCTTCGGTCAACGGATCGTAGAGAACATCCGGCAGGGGCGGGCCGGCGATGTCAGCGGGGTCCGGAACAAAAGGCGTCGGGGTCGGCTGCGGGACAGCTGCAGGCGCAGTTGGAGATCCCGCCGCTGGCAGGCAGGCTGTCAGGCAGAGCAGTCCGAGTAGAAGTCCACACCAGGGGCGCATCGTTTTCATCCTAAGACACTGCCCCGGCGGATCCCGTCGGGGCAGTCAAGATCTACGGGATGAGCGGGACCCAGGTGGTACCGCCATCGGTTGTCCTGTAGAGGGAGTGGTGTTCGCTGGCATCGCCGGTCAGGGCCCAGCCGGTCGTGGCGTTGACAAACTCGATCCTCATCAGCGTATCACTGACGTTGATGTTGGGCACAGTGGTATTCCAGGTCAGGCCGGAGTCGTTCGAGTAATACAGGTTCCCGCCGCCATCCCACAGAAAGACATCGAAGATCGAACCGAAAGAGCACTGCCCGAAGGCCTGGATCGTGAAGGTGTGTGCCCAGGTCTGGCCACCATCGAAAGTGAGATAGATGACAGTGAACACATCGCCACCCGAGAAGAGCCGCACATGCGTGATTCCGTCGGTGGAATTGAAGAAGAACGGCGCATCGAACTCGGTCATGCTGGTCTCAAAGCCGGCCGGCAGGGACAGCACCTGCTGGGCCCAGGTCGTACCGCCGTCACGTGTGGTGTAAAAGTAGGTGAACCCTTCCATCGGTTGGGCCCCGCCGACCCAGCCATGATTCAGGTCGATAAAGGACAGGCCGAACTTCTGGCCGCCCAATGGCAGGCTGTTGCTGGCACCAGGCAGGGTCGGGTCATTGACGTAAACCTGGGACCAGGTGGCCCCGCCGTCACTGGTACGATAGAGCGCCACGGCCTCGGACCCCGCGCCAGCCCCAAGGGAAGCGAGTACAGACCCATTGGCCGGGTCGAGGAATTGCAGGTCGCCATTGGAGAACGGGACCGGGATCTCGATCCAGGTCACGCCACCGTTGGACGTCTGGTAGAGCGTGCCGGAGGTCGCATCGATGGGCAGCAGGACCCAGGCATTCATGGTGTTCATGAAAAACGCACTGGCCGGATACCCCAGGCCGACCACCCCCGGCGGGGTGACACTCAGCCAGGTGGCGCCGCCATCGTTGGTGCGCAGCACATACAGGTCGGAGAGCGCCCAGCCATTGAACTCGTCGAGCATGTCAAGAAAGATGATCGCCGGATTGACGATTATCGGATAGGGTGTGACCGTGGAAATCTCCGGGGTGTCGGTCGGGATGACCGGTTCAGGCGTGTCGGTCGCCGGGAGCGGGAGCGGCGTCTCCGTCGGCGGGATTGGCGGTTGGGTGACCGTGGTCGGCAACCAATCACAGGCCAGGACGGCCAGGACCAGGACGGTGCCAACTGCCAGCAGGGAAGAAAAATGTTTTCTCATCAGGGTCTCCTTTCAGCCTCACCCCGGGATCCGGGGGGGACCTCATCCAATATATTCTACTATCATCGCCTCGCCCTGTCCGACCCCCACGCACAGGGTTGCCAGGCCGTAGCTGACATTGCTTCGCCGGCGCATTTCGTGCAGGAGCGTGGTCAGGATGCGCGCCCCCGAGCAGCCCAGCGGGTGGCCGATGGCGATCGCCCCGCCGTTGACGTTGACCAGTTGCGGGTCGAGGTCCAGGTCTTCGATCACGGCCAGGGACTGGACGGCGAAAGCCTCGTTCAACTCGACCAGGCCCAGGTCAGCCACTGTCAGACCGGCGCGCGCCAGGGCTTTCCGGGTTGCCGGAACAGGTCCCAGGCCCATGGTGCGGGGCGGAACACCGGCCGCGGCGCCGGCCACGATACGGGCCAGCGGCTTGAGGCCCAGTTCGCCGGCCCGCTCAGCGCTCATCACCAGCAATGCCGCTGCCCCGTCGTTCAAGCCAGACGAATTGCCGGCCGTGACCGTCCCGTCCTGGCGGAAGGCCGGGCGCAACCGGGCCAGGGCTTCCAGGGTGGTGTCCCGCCGCGGGCGCTCGTCGGTCGCAACGACCCGCGGGTCGCCCTTGCGTTGGGGGATCGCCACCGGGACGATCTCCTCGGCGAAGCGGCCATCGTCGATGGCAGCCAGGGCGCGCTGGTGCGAACGCAGGGCGAAGGCATCCTGCAGTTCGCGGGTCAGGTGGGGCTTCCTATCGGCGATGTTCTCGGCCGTCTCGCCCATCTGCTCGGTGCCAACAATCTCCTGCATCTTTGGGTTGATGTAGCGCCAACCCAGGGCGGTATCGTAGGCGGTCAGGTTGCCGAAAGGATAACCGCCCTCCGCCTTGGGCAGCGAGTAGGGCGCCCGCGACATCGATTCGACCCCACCGGCCAGGAAGATCTCGCCCTCCCCGGCCCGGATCGCCCGGGCGGCCATGTTGACGGCATTCAGCCCGGAGGCGCACAACCGGTTGACTGTCACGCCGGCCACTTCGACCGGCAGTCCGGCCAGCAGCAGTGCCATGCGGGCCACGTTGCGGTTGTCCTCCCCGGCCTGGTTGGCGCAACCAAGGTAGACCTCCTCGACCAGCGCCGGATCCAGTTTGTTGCGCTCCAGGATCGTCTTGAGCACGTGTGCCGCCAGGTCGTCCGGGCGGACCGCGGCCAGCGTTCCTCCCAGGGCGCCGACAGGCGTGCGGATGGCATCGATAATGACAGCCTCAGGCATGGAACCTCCCAGAATGGATGACAGTGCAATCAAACCGATTGTACCCCAAACAGGGTTTCCCGAGCATTCTTTCACTGCTGGGGATGACCTTCAGATCCCGACTACGTCCTGGAGAACCCGGGCTCGCTTCCCGGGTTAACGATCATGACTATACAACCCGGAAAACGTCACATGCAATCATTGAAGGATGAGGAGATTCGTTCCGGGGGATTATGACGCAAGGCACTACACGCCCGTCTGGGAAAGAGCCATAATCAAGCATGGACGGGGGAAAAACCCGTTCTATTCCTGTTTCCATACCCTTACAAGGAGGCCAAGTACATGCCTGCCAAAGGTACGATCGTAGTCAATGATCTGTACTGCAAAGGCTGTGAGTTATGTGTCGCAGCCTGCCCGCCTCAAGTTCTGGCGCTCGACATGGAGCGCCTGACCCCCAAAGGATACCACCCGGCGCACATTTTCAAAGAAGGCTGCACCGGGTGTGCTATCTGTGCACTGGTCTGCCCGGATGCCGCCATCACGGTCTACCGCGAGGTCACCAAGGCCGCCGCAGCGGCAGAGGCAGGAGGCTGAAATGGCACGTGAACTTTGGAAAGGCAATGAAGCCATCGCCGAGGCCGCCGTCCGGGCCGGGCTGGAGGCGTATTTCGGTTACCCGATCACTCCGCAGAACGAGATCCTCGAATGGCTCTCGCACCGGATGCCCGAACTCGGGCGAGCCTTCGTCCAGGCCGAGGCTGAACTGGGAGCCATCAACATGGTCTACGGGGCAGCCTGCACTGGTGCCCGGGTCATGACCTCCTCGTCCAGCCCGGGGATCAGCCTGATGATGGAAGGCATTTCGTACATCGCCGGCACCGAAATCCCGGTGGTGCTGGTTAATGTGATGCGCGGCGGACCAGGACTGGGCAACATCGCCCCCTCGCAGGGCGACTACAACCAGATCTGCAAGGGCGGCGGCCATGGAGACTATCATGTGATCGTGCTCGCCCCGGCCTCGATCCAGGAAGCGGTCGACATGATGCCGCTGGCCTTCGACCTGGCCGAGAAGTACCTCACGATCTGCTGCGTCCTGATCGACGGCTCGATCGGCCAGATGATGGAGCCGATCGAACTTCCCGAGATGCGCCCGGCCCAACGCAAAGACTTCCCATGGGCCACCAACGGGGCCAAGAACCGCCCGCGGCGCATCCTGACCTCGATCTACCTGGACCCGCCCGAAGAAGAGAAGACCAACCTGCGTCTGCTGAAGCGCTGGGAGGCGATCCAGGCCAACGAGATCCGCTCCAAGGAATATTTCCTCGACGACGCCGAGATCGTGGTCATCGGCTTCGGCACGGCCGGACGGGTGGCCCTCTCGGCGGTCCGGGCTGCCCGGGCCAAGGGCCTCAAGGTCGGTCTGTTCCGCCCGGTGTCTCTCAGCCCGTACCCGTACGCCCGGGTCGCCGAACTGGCCGGCAAGGCCAAAGCTTTCCTGGTGGTCGAGATGAATGCCGGCCAGATGCTCGATGACGTGCGCCTGGCGGTCAACGGCCGCATCCCGATCGAATTCTACGGGCGCCTGGGCGGCGTGGTTCCGTTCCCGGACGAGATCCTGGACGAGATCCAGCGCATCAGCACTGCTGACCTGCAGCTGGATGGCAACCCGGTGGCCGATTGGATGAAGCGTATGGAAGCGATGGTGAGGTGAACATGGCGACTCTGACAATTCCCGACAACCTGGTCTACGAACGGCCGCAGTCCTTTACCGACTCCCCAACCCATTACTGCCCGGGCTGCACCCACGGCGTGGCCCACCGCCTGGTCGCCGAAGTGCTCGACGAGATGGGTCTGGCCAACCGGACCGTGGGCGTGGCCCCGGTCGGCTGCTCGGTCTTCGCCTACAACTACTTCAACACCGACTTCGTCGAGGCCGCGCACGGGCGTGCCCCGGCAATGGCGACCGGGATCAAGCGCGTACTGCCCGACCACATCGTCTTCACCTACCAGGGGGACGGCGACCTGGCTTCGATCGGCATGGGGGAGATCGTCCATGCTGCGGCGCGCGGCGAGAACATCACGGTCATCTTCATTAACAACGCCAATTACGGCATGACCGGCGGCCAGATGGCCCCTACCACCCTGCCCGGTATGAAGACGAGCTCCTCGCCCTCCGGGCGCGACGTCGAAACCCAGGGCTACCCGATCCGCGTGGCCGAGTTGCTGGCCACCCTTGAAGGGGCCGGCTTCATCGTCCGGCGCTCGCTGCACGACCCGGCCAACATCCGCAAGGCCAAGAAAGCCATTCGCACGGCCTTCGAAGTGCAGACGCACGGCCTGGGCTTCTCGTTGGTTGAACTGCTTTCGACCTGCCCGACCAACTGGGGCATGACCCCGGTCGATGCCCTCAAGTGGGTCGAGTCGCACATGCTGCCCTTCTACCCGTTGGGCGATTACAAGATCGCCCCCGCCATCACGGCGGCCAAGATTTAAGAAAGGCAAAGAAACCAATGCAAACCGAGATCATTCTCTCCGGCTTCGGCGGGCAAGGGATCATGTTCGCCGGCCAGGTCCTCTCGTATGCCGCCATGGACATCGGGAAGCAGGTCACCTGGATCCCGTCCTACGGCCCGGAAATGCGCGGCGGGACGGCCAACTGCACGGTTGTCATTGCCGATGAGGAGATCGGCTCCCCGCTGGTCAAGAATCCATCGGCGGCGGTCGTCATGAACCTGCCCTCGCTGGACAAGTACGAACCGATGATCCAGCCAGGCGGCGTACTGGTGATCAACACCTCGATGGTCGATCGCAGCGCCATGCGCAGCGACATCACCGTGGTACCGGTGGCCTGCAACGACATCGCTGAGGAGATCGGCACCCCCAAGCTGGCCAACATGGTCGCCGTCGGCGCCCTGCTGGGCGGCCTGGAGGCCCTGACCGCCAGCGACATCGAGGCCGCCCTCAATGCCCACATGCCCGGGCGTCACAAGCACCTGTTGCCCAAGAACCTCGAGGCGCTCAACAAGGGCATCGAAAATGCGCGCAAGAACATGATCAAGGCAAAGTGACTGCTCCCCCCGTCTGAAGGCGGGGGGAGCTTTACGGCGCTAATGGGTAAGAAGATGATCGGAAAGGCCCGGCTCCCTGGTGGAAGCCGGGCCTTTTGGCGTTTACTGCTTCTTGCAGAAATCGCTGAACGAAAGTTGCCGCGCAGCAGGTGCCAGCAACGATCGCGGTTCGGATATTGGCGCAGGACTCTGAACCGCCGCCGGTCTCCCACGCTGAACGCGGCGCAGCAAACCGGCCTGCGTTTTTTGTTTTCCTTTTTATTTTTCGATCGCGCTACGACCGGCCTCGAACGCCTTGCGGTTGAGTTCCACGTGCTTGGGCGGCACCCGTTCGGAAATGACCTTCAGCCAGGCCTCGGCATCCAGGTCCGAACCCGCCAGCCATTCCTCTTCGAGCAGGGCCGAAAGCGCTCCCAGCAGGACGACGTTGGCGGCCCGCGGGTTGCCCAACGCCCCGGCGATCCGCTCGCCGTCGACATACTGGACGTGCGGCGTGACCTGCGTAAAAGCAGCCTGGATCGCCTCGTCATCCGGATAGGTCTGGTCGCCGGAGATGACCGTCAGCGGCTCGATGACCTGGGTGTTGATCAGCGCGATTCCGCCGGGCCGCAGAGCGCCCACGTTGCGCAGAGCCTCCAGTTTTTCAAAGGCCAGCAGGACATCCGCCTCGCCCAGTTCCACGATCGGCGAATAGACCTTGCGGCCCCAGCGCACATGGCTGCTAACGCTGCCGCCGCGCTGCGACATGCCGTGCACTTCAGCCTGCTTGGCGTCGAATCCGGCCGCCAGGCCCACGTTGACCAGCACAGCGCTGGCCAGCACAGTGCCCTGACCACCCACTCCGCAGAGCAGAAAATTGAACGTCGCTTTCATGCCGGCTCCTCTTCCATAGCAGGACGGAACGTGATCGCCGCCCGCGGGCAGATCTGGGCACAGACCTCGCAGCCGGTGCACAAACCAGCGTCGATCAGCGCCTTGGGCCGTTGGGTCTTCTCATCCAGTTCTTCGCTCTTCAGGATCGCCGGGCAGCCGATGCGGAAGCACAGCGTGCAGCCGTTGCATTTGTCCGCCAGGACCTCCAGTGGAACCCAACGCTTGCGCGCCTCGGGCAGCAGGGCACAGGGCTCAACCACGATCAGGACCGACGGCTCGTCCAACTGGATGTATTCCTTGAGCGTCTGCTCGATGCTCCTGACATCATATCCGGGTACGGTCTTGACATGGGTCACCCCGCAGGCCTTGACCAGCGGTTCAAGTTCCACGACCGGCGCATCCTTGCCGAGCAGGGTCTGCCCGGTGCCGGGATTCTGCTGGTGACCGGTCATGCCGGTGATGCGGTTGTCCAGGATGATCGTCACGACCGGGGCCTGGTTGTAGACCACGTTGATCAGCGGTGCGATGCCAGAATGAAAGAAGGTTGAATCACCGATCACGGCCACGTGCCGTTCCGGGCTGCCGGCCTGGACGGCCCCATGGGCGACGCCGATGCTGGCGCCCATGCAGCCGCAGGTGTGGATGGCGCTCAGGGGCGGGATCAGGCCCAGGGTGTAACAGCCAATGTCGCCGTTGACCGGGACCTTGAGCTTGTTCAGGATGTAGAAAGTTGGCCGGTGCGGACAGCCCGGGCACAGCACCGGGGGGCGTCCGGGCAGCGCCCCGCTCTGGGCTTCGGGCCCGGTCGAGGCGACCGGGGTGGGCAGCAGCCCGGCCCGGACCGCCGAGGCGCGCACCACGTACGGGTCCAGTTCGCCGGTCAAGGGGAAGATGCTCTTGCCCTCCACCGGGATGCCCATCAGCCGGACAGCTTCCTCGATGAACGGGTCCAGCTCCTCGATGACGATCAAGCGATCGACCGAGGCGGCAAAGTCGCGGATCATCCGCTCCGGCAACGGCCACGACATGCCCAGTTTGAGCACGCTGGCGTTCGGGAAGACCTCCTTGGCGTACTGGTAGGCCACACCCGAAGAGATGATCCCCAGGGTGCGCTCGCCCGGCTCGACCTGGTTGTAGGAGAAGGTATTGGCAAACGCCGCCACCGCGCGGATGCGCTGTTCGATGACCGGGTGGCGCCTGATGGCATTGCCCGGCACCATGACGTACTTGGCCGGGTTGCGCGGGAAGGGCTTGCCCCCCTGCGCCGGCTCGCGGCGCTCGCCCAGTTCCACCGTGCTCTGTGAATGGCAGATCCGGGTGGTCAGGCGCAGCAGAACAGGCGTGTCAAAGCGCTCGCTCAGATCGAAGGCAATAACGGTAAGGTCTTTGGCCTCCTGGCTGTCGGACGGCTCCAGGCAGGGAACACGCCCGAACTTGGCAAAGGTGCGGTTGTCCTGTTCGTTCTGGCTGGAGTGCATCGCCGGGTCATCGGCGCTGACGATGACCAGCCCGGCTTCCACGCCGGTCATGGCGGCATACATGAACGAGTCGGCTGCCACGTTGACCCCGACATGCTTCATCGCCGCCAGGGCCCGCCGGCCGGCATAAGCCGCCCCGACCGCCACATCGACGGCCACCTTTTCGTTGGACGCCCATTCGGCGTACACGTTCGGGAAGCGGGCGTAATTTTCCAGGATCTCCGTGCTGGGAGTTCCCGGATAGGCGGCGGCCACCCCCACGCCGGCTTCCCACATCCCGCGGGCAACGGCCTCATTGCCAGAGAGCATTTTGATCATCCCATGGCTCCATTTCTGTGGTTTAGATCGATTCTCAAGAACGGGTTCCACCAGATAGATTGTAAAACAGAATGGGAAGGAGGGCTAATCACAATCGGCAGGTTTTGGCTTTGACATTATGCACTAACCCATTTATGATTAATCCGGCTCCTATGAAACTGCGTACGGTATCGTTCTATGCCTCGCTCGTCTATCTCGAGAACCAATCACGCACCAGGTTGGTAGGTCTCTCGGCCCTGCTGACAGCCCTGCTGGGAACGATCGACTACCTGACCGGCTACGAGATGTCGTTCTCTTTCTTCTACCTGATTCCGGTGGCGATCGTCTCCTGGGGGGTCGACCGGCGTGCCGGCCTGGTCGTCTCGGCCTTCAGCGCAGCGCTCTGGGCGACCGCCAACTTCCTGGCCGGAGAGGTCTACCCAAACACCTTCGCGGCCGTCTGGAACACACTGATGCTGATGGTCTTCTTCATTATCATCAGCTTACTGCTCCATGCACTCCGGCGCGCCATCGATGAGGAACGCAGCCTTGCCCGTACCGACCCGCTGACCGGGGCTCTCAACCGGCGGGCGTTCTACGAACTCGTCAATTCTCAAATCTTGTTCGTCAAGCCAGGGCCGCCATCCTGCACCCTGGTCTACATCGACCTGGACAACTTCAAACCGATCAACGATGAGTTCGGACACGCTGTCGGAGATATCGTCCTGACGGCCGTCGTCCACGCCCTGGCAGGCGAGCTCAGGGGTGAGGATGCCCTGGCCCGTCTGGGAGGGGACGAATTCATCCTCCTGTTGATGGAAACCGACCGGATTGCACTTGAGGCGGCCATCACAGGCCTGCAGCAGGCGTTGCACAAGGCCATGCAGGCTCAAGACTGGAAGATCACCTTCAGCATCGGGGTAATGACCTTCCTGCAACCACCAGGCAGCGTCAGCCAGATGATCAGCCTGGCCGACCAGCTGATGTACCGGGTCAAGGTCAGCACCAAGAATGCAGTGGCCTATGCAACCTTCCCGAGGCAGTTCGAAACCGACCCCAGGAGTACCCGTATATCAAGGCAGGAGCGCTCATGATCCATTCGTATGAACTGAACGGTCTCCCCCTGCAGACCGGTGACGTGATCTGCACGATGAATGGCAAACCCGACATCCTGCCGGGCGAGTTCTGGCGCCTGATCGGGCGGCTGGTCCCCGGAAACGTGGATCACGTATCAATCTACCTCGGCCCGGGCGGATGCTGCATCGAGTCGGGGACCCGCGGGGTGATCACCTTCGACCTGCCCGGCGACAGTTGGGACTCGGAAAAGTTGGTCGCCCAGCGCGGCCTGCTGCTCGATGAACTGATCGGGATCGCCTACCCGCTGGAGGGACGCGGCCTGATCCCCGCCGAACAGGAAGCCATCCGCCGGGAGGTGGCCAACTTTTGCCTGGCCCAGGTCGGCAAGCCGTACAATCTCAACTTCCTTGATGCCAGGTCCGAGAAAGCCTTCTATTGCAGCCAACTGGTCTACGTAGCCTACCTGCACTGCGGTATCGACCTGAACACCGGCCTGTCGATCGAAACCCTGCCCGGGGCCAACAACATCATCTACCCGCAGGAGATCTGGAACGGCTGCACACACCAGGAGCTCGTGCGCACCCTGGGCGCTTGAAGCCAACACCCATCCGCAAGACAATTTTTCTCCCCATCCGCGTTATAATCTCTTCTTGTGAACTTTCTCATCACCGGCGCGGCCGGCTTCCTTGGTTCTGCACTCGCCAACCACCTCGCCCGGGAGGGCCACCAGGTCCGCGGCCTGGACGACCTGTCCGCAGGTGAGCCGCAGGTGCTTGAACCGGGCGTTCACTTCACCCGCGGCGACGTCAACGACCGGCCAAAGCTGTGGACCCTGCTCCAAGACGTCGACTGCGTCTACCACCTGGCGGCGCGGGTCTCGGTCCCCGAGTCGATCCTTTACCCGCGCGAGTACAATGCCGTCAACGTCGGCGGGACCGTCAGCCTGATGGAGGCGATGCGCGACGTCGGCATCCGCCGGGTGGTCCTGGCCTCCTCGGGAGCGATCTACGGCGACCAGGAAGTCCAGCCGCTGTCGGAGGGCCAGGCACCCAAGCCGCGCTCGCCCTACGCGGTCTCCAAGCTGGCCGCCGAGTACTACGTCCGCACCATCGGCGCGCTGTGGGGCATCGAGACCATTTCGCTGCGCATTTTCAATGCCTACGGGCCCGGTCAACACCTGCCTCCGGCCCACCCGCCGGTGGTGCCCTACTTCCTGCGCCAGGCCATCCGCAACGGGACGATCGTGGTCCATCACGACGGCGGGCAGACGCGCGACTTCGTCTATGTCGACGACGTGGTCAGCGCCATGGTTGCCGCCTCCACCGCCCCGACGATCAACGGACTGGTGATCAACATCGGCTCGGGCTATGAGACCACCGTTCGCGATCTGGCCCGCCTGACCATGGAAGCAACCGGCAGCCAGGCCAACGTGGTCTACAACCAGCAGGTCGAGGGAGGTGTCTCGCGCATGTGCGCCAACATCACCCTGGCCCAAAAGAAACTGAACTATAAACCCGCCATCGGGCTCAAACAGGGCCTGCGCCTGGCCCTGGAACGCGATCCGAGATTCAAAGGTTAATCGCGCATGGATCCCGGCATCCCCTGGCACCATCCGCCAGGGCAGTGCGCGACCCGGACGGGCGGCCCACAGCGCACATCGACAGAACGGGGACTACGAAGTCGAAAAAGCCGATGAAAGTGGATGCGTTGATGTGAAAATCAATCCCCGGGATTTCTACGCCCACCCGACCCTGATCGTCGCCCGACAGCTGCTCGGGATGCGGCTGGTGCGCATCCTGGATGGGGCCCGGCTGGCAGGGATCATCACTGAGACCGAGGCCTACATCGGGGAGCAGGATCTGGGCTGCCACGCCAGGGCCGGGCGCACGAAACGGACCGAGGTCATGTACGGCCCGCCCGGGCGCGCCTACATCTACTTCACCTACGGGATGCATTGGTGCCTGAACGCTGTCACCGAGGCCGAGGGCTTCCCGGCCGCGGTCCTGATCCGGGCCATTCAGCCGGTCGAGGGAGTTGCGATCATCGCTGCCCGCCGCCAGGGCCGCGGGGCAGACGGGCCGGCTAAGCTGACCCAGGCCCTGGGGATCGATGGGGGATTGAACGGCATCGACCTGTGCACGCCAGAGGCCGGCCTGTGGATCGAAACGGGGGAATCAATTCCCGAAAAAAGCGTGACCCTGGGACCGCGCGTGGGTTTAAACGTACCAGAGCCGTGGAAATCGGTCCCCTGGCGCTTTCGCCTGCGCCGGGTACATTTTCCCGCCCAGTAAGCACGTGTTGACAATCGATCCCACGTGCTCGAGTCTGGCATCTGCATGCAGGCAGGCTGCCGGGGGGCTCCTGCTAGCCTGCTCGTCCGGCGAGGAATTCTAAGGAGGGGCACATGCCTTATCGTTCGATCGTTCTCGTCAAGCAGGTCCCCGACACCCGCAGCATCCGCGGGGAGGTGATGACCGCCGACGGCACCATGAACCGAGCCGCCCTGCCGGCGATCCTCAACCCCGAGGATCTCAACGCCCTCGAGATGGCCCTGCAGGTGCGCGACCAGTACGGCGGCACGGTGACAATCATCACCATGGGACCTCCCCAAGCCGCCACCGTGTTGCGCGAGGCTCTCGCCCGCGGCGCTGACAAGGTCATCCTGCTCAGCGACCGCAAATTCGCCGGGGCCGATACCCAGGCGACTTCCTACACGCTCAAATGCGCCATCGCCAGGGTCGGGGAATTCGACCTGGTCTTCTGTGGCCGCCAGGCGATCGATGGTGACACCGCCCAGGTCGGCCCGCAGGTAGCCCAGAAATTGGGTCTGCCCCAGATCACTTACGCCGAGAGCATCGTCAGCCTGGAAGCCGGGGAGATCATCGTCCAGCGGGCCTTCGATCTTGGCACCGAGGTGGTCAAGTGCAAGCTGCCCTGCCTGCTGACTGTGGTCGACTCAGCCAACCGGCCGCGCCCCGCCTCGGCCCGCCGGCGGATCCGCAACAAGCTGGCCGCCATCCCTTCCGAGATCCCAGCCCTGCTGGCGCAGTGGCCCGAGTTCGGGGACCCGGCCGCCCTGCAGTCCTACCTGCAGAAGAACGGGCTTGCGATCCCGGTCTGGACCGCCGCTGACCTGGCCGCTGACGAAGCCCTGCTGGGCCTGGGCGGCTCCCCGACCCAGGTCCACAAAGTCAGTTATGTCGTCCTGGAAGCGGCTGAAAGCAAGGAGATCCCCGCCACCCCGGAGGGCATCCAGGCGCTGATCGACGAACTGGTCCAGGAATACATCCTTGGCTAGGGGCGCAGGAGAACACATGGCCGACAACCGCAACATCTGGGTATTCATCGAACAGGAGGACGGCCGCATCGCCGACGTCAGCCTGGAATTGCTTGGCAAGAGCCGGGAATTGGCCGGGCAGCTCCAGGGCCAGGTCTGGGCCCTGCTGGCCGGACATCAGGTCGGGCAGTTGCCCGGGCAGATCATCCAGGCCGGCGCCGACCACGTCCTGCTGGCCGAGGATCCCGAACTGCAGCTCTACCGCACCCTGCCCTACACCCGCCTGGCCCTCGACCTGATCGAAAAACACCGGCCCTATATCTTCCTCATCGGGGCAACGCCCGTCGGGCGCGACCTGGCCCCGCGCATCGCCTCGGCCGCCGGCGTCGGCCTGACCGCCGACTGCACCGACCTGCAGATCGGCGACTACACCAATAAAAAAGAGCGCCGGGTTTACAAGGACCTGCTCTACCAGATCCGTCCGGCCTTTGGCGGGAACATCATCGCCACGATCGTCAACCCCAATACCCGCCCGCAGATGGCCAGCGTGCGCGAGGGGGTCATGCACGCCCTGCCCCCCGACCCGCAACGGATCGGGACCGTCGAGACGGTCACCCCGCACTTTGAGGAATCAGACTTCGCCTTACAGGTGCTCAGCCGCGAGATGCGCCCACCGACCGTCCATCTGAAGGATACCCCGGTGGTCGTCGCCGGCGGCGGCGGGGTCAGGGACACCGCTGAGTTCCAGCTGCTGCATGACCTGGCCAATCTGATGGGCGGCGAGGTCGGCGCCTCACGCGCCGCCGTGGATGCTGGTTTGATTTCCCGTCAACACCAGATCGGCCAGACCGGGACCACCGTCCGGCCGCGGTTGTACATCGCCGCCGGCATCTCGGGCGCCATCCAGCACCGGGCCGGGATGAACGAGTCGAACAAGATCATCGCCATCAACACCGACCCCGAAGCGCCCATCTTCCAGGTGGCCCACTACAAGATTGTCGGCGACCTGTCCGAAGTCCTGCCGCTGCTGATCAGGGCTCTGCGCGCCAAGGCCAAGTAACGAGGGCACATCATGAGCGAAAACTTCTTCCTGGATAACTCCGATCTGCAGTTCCGGCTCGACCAGTTGGACTTGCATGAAATCCTCGAAATGAAAGAGCAAGGCTACCGATTCCATGCTGAGATTCCCGCCGCTCCGCGCAACTACGCCGACGCCCGGGATAACTACCGCTTGATCCTGGAAGTGCTGGGCGAGATCTGCGCCAGAGTGATCGCCCCGCGCGCATCCGAAGCCGACGAGGAGGGCGCCACCTTCCACGACGGAGAAGTGCTCTACGCGGCCGCCACGCAGGAGGCCATGGAAGCCATCCAGCAGGCCGAACTGATGGGTGCCATGCTGCCCTGGCAATACGGCGGCCTGAACCTGCCTGAGACCGTCTACCAGATGATGGTCGAACTGGTCTCGCGGGCCGAGGCCGGGCTGATGACCATCTTCGGCCTGCAGGAGGTCGCCGCGACGGTCAACGAGTATGCCGACGAGGAGACCAAGGCCCGGGTGCTGCCCAAGTTCGCCCGCGGTGAGGTCGGAGGGGCAATGGTTCTGACCGAACCGGATGCCGGGTCCGACCTGGGGGCCGTGCAGACCCGCGCCACCTACGACGAGACCAACGACAGCTGGCGCCTGAACGGCGTCAAACGCTTCATCACCAACGGCAATGCCGAGGTCCAGCTAGTGCTGGCCCGCAGCGAGGAGGGCTCGGCTGACGCGCGTGGCCTGTCGCTGTTCCTGGTCGAACGCGACGCCAGCGTCCGCATCCGGCGCATCGAGAACAAGCTCGGCATTCACACCTCGCCAACCTGCGAGATCCAGTACAAGGATACCCCGGCGACCCTGATCGGCAAGCGTCGCTTCGGCCTGCTGCGTTACGCCATGGCGTTGATGAACGGCGCCCGCCTGGCGGTCGGCGCCCAGGGACTGGGCATCGCCGAGGCCGCCTATCGGGAGGCTGCCCACTACGCTGGCGAACGGGCCCAGTTCGGTCGCTCGATTCGCGATCTGCCGGCTGTTGGGCGCATGCTGCTCGAGATGCGCGGCGAGATCGAGGCCGCCCGGGCGCTGATCTGCGAGACCGGCCGCTGGGTTGACCTGTTGAAATGCTACGAACAGGCCGTCGCCGAGGCGGAGAGTCCCGACCTGGAACTGCGCCAGAAGCAGAAGCAAGCTGCCAATATGGCCGACATCCTGACCCCCCTGACCAAGTACTATGCCACCGAGATGGGCAACCGGGTCTGCTACCAGGCCATGCAGGTTCACGGCGGGGTTGGCTACATGCGCGAGTTCAACATCGAGCGCCACTGCCGGGACGTGCGGATCACCAATATCTACGAGGGTACCAGCCAGTTGCAGATCGTGGCCGCCCTGGGGAAGCTGCTCGGCCAGGGCCTCGACCCGCTGCTGGACGAATGGACCGCCCGCGACTACGGCCCCGAACAGGCCGCCCTCAAAGAGCAGCTCGTCGCGGCCAATATACTCTTCAAGGGATCGGTTGCCATTCTGAAAGAGAAAGCGCGCCCGGTCATCGACTACCACGCCAGTGACCTCGCCGACATGGCTGTCCATCTGGTTAATTCGTGGCTCCTGTTGCGCGACGCCGCCCTGCGAGAGAGCAAGCGCGACCTGGCGCAGGTCTACATCCCCACCAGCCTGACGCGCATTCACGCCGCAGCCCGGGCGATCGGCAACGCAAGTGATATCCCGCTACAGGTGCAGGCGCGCCTGCTGGCAAATTGATCGACTTCATTCCTTCTCCTCCTTGCTGGTCGGACGGGCGGGGTAGTCTCCCGCCCGTCCGGCTTTTCTCGCGCGACTTCTCCGCCAGGAGCGTGTTATCTACAGGGAACAAATCCCATATAATTTAGACAAAAATAGTATAATTATTGTTTGCCTTCAGAAGGAGCACTCCATGAGCATCTTATCCGGGAAGAAAGCCTTGATCTTCGGCCTGGCCAATGAGCGCAGCATCGCCTGGGGGATCGCCAACGCCTTCCACCGGCAGGGCGCCACGCTGGGCTTCAGCTATGCACCGGTGGTCGAGAAGTATGCCCGACCGCTGGCGGAAGGGCTGGGAGCGACGTTTCTCGAAGCCTGTGACGTCACCCAGGACGAGCGGATCGAGGCCGTGGCCGGCAAAGCCGCGGCGGCCTTCGGCGAGATCGACATCCTGATCCATTCGATCGCCTTCGCCGACAAGGACGAACTGAACGGACCGTACTACACCACCAGCCGGCGGGGCTTTCACCTGGCGATGGACGTCAGCGTCTACTCGTTCGTCGCCCTGGCGCGCATCTTCCAGCCGCTGCTCAAGCCCGGCGGGGCACTGCTCTCGCTGACCTACTATGGGGCCGAGAAAGTCATCCCCGGCTACAACGTGATGGGCGTGGCCAAGGCCGCCCTGGAAGCCTCAACCCGCTACCTGGCCCATGATTTCGGTCCGCAGGGCATCCGGGTCAACGCCATTTCGGCCGGTCCGATCCGCACCCTGGCTGCAGCGGGGATCAGCAATTTCAAGGACCTCCACGGGCGGTTCGCCGAACTGGCCCCCCTGCGACAGAACGTCACAGCCGAGGATGTTGGCAACGCAGCGGTTTTCCTTTGCTCGGACATGGCGGCCCGCATTACAGGCGAGGTCCTGTACGTGGACAGCGGGTACAACATCATGGGCGTTCCTGAGAAGGTTGCTTGATCCACGGAACGCAAAGCACACGAAGGTGATAAAATAGGGCGCGGGCATCCCGTGCCCTGTTTCATTACCTTGGAGAAATCGATGTTTAAACGCAACGGACAACAAACCCAACCGGCGACCGTCCAGGCCGTGGAACGAATCACCTCGGTGCTCGGAGCGGGTGTGATCTGGCAGGGTGACATCACCGGCTCGGGTGGGGTACGCATCGAAGGCACCTTTGAAGGCCAGATCGCCCTCAAGGGCATGCTCGTCGTCGGCGAGACCGGCAAGGTGACCTGCGAGAACGTGCGCGCCAATCACGTCATCGTGGCCGGGGCAGTCAAAGGCAACATCACCGCCCAGAAGGTCGAGATCCGCACCACCGGACGCATCTGGGGCGACATCGTCACTGTCGCATTCGCAACCGAGGAAGGCTCGTTCCTGCGCGGCCAGATCCGCATGGAAGATACCGTCGACCTGGGCCTGGAGAGCGTCCCCGAAGCCCCGGCGACCGAAGCCCCCCCCGCTGAACCCCCAAAGGCATAACGTGACCGCCAATCACAAAGTCCCCATGTCCTCGCCCGACCTGTCCGACGCCGAGCACCAGCAGGTCGCCGAGACCCTGCGCCAGGCCGGCGTCCCGGCCGAAGATCTGCAGTCCGTGTTGAAGATCCTCGACGGTCATGGACTGAGCATGGGACCCAAGATCGGCGAGTTCGAGCAGCTCTTCTGCGATTACATCGGAGCGAAGCATGCCATCGGTGTAAACTCCGGGACGGCCGGCCTGCACCTGTGCGTGCGCGCCGCCGGCATCGGCCCCGGCGACCTGGTGATCACCACCCCGTTCTCGTTCGTCGCATCGACCAATGTACTGCTGTTCGAGAACGCCATCCCGGTCTTCGTCGACGTCAACCCGACCACCGGCAACCTCGACCCCGATCTGGCCGCCGAGGCCGCCCGTGACCTGGCTGCCGGCGGGGCCAAAGCCCGCAAGTGGCTGCCGCGTAAGGGAGCCGAAAATCCCTCCGCCTTCAAGGCTCTGCTGCCGGTGGACGTCTTCGGACAGCCAGCCGCCCTGGATCTGATGCGCCAGGTCGCCGACGAGCATGGGCTGAAAGTCATCGAGGACTCGTGCGAGGCGCTCGGCTCGGAGTACAGGGGGCGCAAAGCCGGGTCGCTCGGCGACTACGGCGTCTTTGCCTTCTATCCCAACAAACAGATCACCACCGGGGAGGGCGGGGTGATCGTCACCGACGACGACCAGGCCGCCGCCACCATGCGGGCCCTGCGCAACCAGGGCCGGGCCCCCGGCGACACCTGGCTGCAGCACACCCTCCTGGGTTACAACTACCGTCTGGATGAGATGTCGGCCGCCCTGGGCGTGGCCCAGATGGCCCGCATCGAGGAACTGCTGCGCAAGCGTGAACAGGTATCCCGCTGGTACGATGACCGCCTGGACGAGCTCCCGCAGGTTGAGCGCTATGTCATCGAACCAGACACCACTCGCATGTCGTGGTTCGTCTACGTGGTCAAGTTTCGCCAGGGGGTCGATCGCGACGCCCTGGCCCAGAAACTCGAAGGGCGCGGCATTCCGGTACGGCCTTACTTTGCCCCGATTCACCTCCAGCCCTACATGGTCAAGCGCTTCGGCTACCATCCCGGCGACTTCCCCGTCACCGAGGACCTCGGCCGGCGCGGCCTGGCGCTGCCCTTCTCGAGCGTGATGACCGAGGCGATGGTCGACCAGGTCTGTCAGGCCCTCGCCGACTCGCTGACGCACTGAATCGCATGAATCTCTCCTTTCCTCCTCCCCGCCAGCCTGGGATTACCCTGCACGTTGTGCTGATCGTCCTCCTGGCCGTTGCCGGCTGGTACCTGATCTGGCAGGCGACCGGCATCGAAGTGAGCGTGACCCTGACGATCATCATCCTGCTGGCGGGCCTGGCCCTGTTCCCGGTCCCCTTCCTGATCTACCGCCTGTATGCCCTGGCACGCGCCAGCTACGCCCTCGACCGCGACAAACTGACCATCAGCTGGGGCCTGCGGGTCGAGCAGATCCCGGTCTCGGATGTGGAGTGGGTCCGCCCGGAGAGCGATCTGATCGGACGCCTGCCCAAGCCTCCACTGCGTCTGCCCGGGTCAGTACTGGGCACCCGCCGTCACCCCGACCTGGGGCCGATCGAGTTCATCGCCGCCGATGCCGGCGGGCTGTTGCTGATCGCCACCGCCCGGCGCATCTTTGCCATTTCTCCAGCCGACGTGCCCGGGTTCGTGCAAAATGTCCAGCGGGCCATGGAGATGGGCAGCCTGGCCCCGTCCCCGGCGCAGTCGCTCTACCCGGCCTTCGTCATCGCCCAGGCCTGGGAGAGCCTGGCGGCGCGTTTCCTTTGGCTGGCGGGCCTGCTGATCAACGTGGGAATGCTGCTGTGGGTCAGTTTGATGACCCAATCCTTGGGAATGGTGCCCTTCGGCTTTCTGCCAACCGGCGCACCGGCCGGACACGTCCCGGCCGCGCAGATGATCATCCTGCCGCTCAGCAGCATCGCTTTCTTCCTGCTCAGCTGGGGGGTTGGGCTGACCTTCTTCCGCCGGGTGAAGAATCGCATGGCGGCCTACGTGGTCTGGACGGGCGGGTTGTCCGCCTCGCTGCTTTTCCTGCTGGCGGTGATGTTCATCGTCACCACGCCAGGGTAGTCAGGACAGATCGTGATCCGCCTCATTCCTTTCCCGTGGTGAATGCATGCTCCTTCAAATCGTCATCGGCTTCGCCGTCGCCATCCTGGTCGCATACACCGCCTATCGAGCCGGGAGCTTGAGCAGGGGCGGCGCGCTGGCCGCCCTGGTGGAGGGGACGATCATCTTCGGCTTGGGCGGCTGGCAGTGGGCCGTTCTCCTGCTGGGATTCTTCTTCTCCTCCAGCCTGTTGACCCGCCTGTTCGGTAAGAAGAAATCAACCCTCGACGAGAAATTTGACAAGGGCGGCACACGTGACCACGACCAGGTGCTGGCCAACGGCGGGGTCGCCTCGTTCTTCGTCCTGCTGCACCTCGCCTTCCCCGACGCTGCCTGGACCTGGGCCGGGTTCGCGGCCTCGCTGGCCGCCGTCAACGCCGACACCTGGGCCACCGAACTGGGCGTGCTCAATCCGTCTGCCCCACGCCTGATCACCAACGGCAGGGCGGTCGAAAAGGGCACCTCCGGTGCGGTCTCGCCCTTCGGGACCCTGGCCGCCGGCGGCGGGGCGGCCTTCATCGCCCTGCTGGCGATTCTGGTCATTCCGGCCTCCTTCTTGTTTTTTGTGATCATTTCTTTCTCCGGGCTCCTGGGAGCCATGCTCGACTCCCTGCTCGGGGCCACCCTGCAGGCCATCTACCATTGCCCGCAGTGCGACAAGGAGACCGAGAAACACCCGCACCACAAGTGCGGCGCGCCGACCGTGCAGATCCGCGGCTGGAGGTGGCTGAACAACGACCTGGTCAACGTTGCCTGCGCGGTAACAGGGGCGCTGTCCGGCGTGCTCTTTTTCCTGGCCGTCTGACAGGCTTTCTTCAAGGAGAATCCCATGAGAAAACTGGAAGGAAGATGGGCTCTGGTGACCGGCTCGAGCCGCGGCATCGGACAGCAGATCGCCCTCGGGCTGGCCCGCCGGGGGTGTAACATCATCGTCCACGGACGGGAGGCCAGAAATGGGCGAAAGACGATCGAACTGCTGGCCGGCTGCGAAGTCCAGACCCACCTTGTCGCCGGGGACCTGGCGACTGAGCCGGGGATCCGGGCCGTGATCGACGGGGTCAACGCGCATCCGGGTACCCTGGACATTCTGTACAACAACGCTGCCATTTCCAACCGCTCGACCCCGCTCTTCGAGTTCCCGATGGAGGTCTGGCTGCAGACCTTCCAGGTCAACCTGTTCGCCATGATCCGCCTGTGCAACGCCTTCGCCCCCGGGATGCGGGAACGCGGCTACGGGCGGATCATCAACCTGACCTCCGGCATTGCTGACCAGCCCAACCTGGCTCCCTACAGCGTCTCCAAGGCCGCCGTCGACAAGTATTCCCGCGACCTGGCCTGCGAGCTAAAAGACGCCAACGTGCTGGTCAACTATCTCGACCCTGGCTGGCTTAAGACCGACCTGGGCGGGCCGAACGCCTGGGAGGACGTCGAGACCGTCTTACCCGGAGCCCTGGTCCCGGCTCTGCTGGATGACAATGGGCCAACCGGGCGCCTCTACTCCGCCCAGGATTACAAAATGCTGGAAAGATAATCTTCCACGGGCGCCCGGGGATATCCGAAACCACTGATGGCAGTCTGTCCCGCAGGTCTCGACCCGGGGGACAAGATCTGCTCCCGAGATCAAGCGGTTAGTATCTTTCCCAGTGAATGACCTGCTCGAGCGGCCTCTTCTCACGGGCCGGGTGTTCGTCCGGCACTCCGACTGGCACCAGGGCCAGCAGGCGCTTTTCGCCCGGAACCCCGAGGAGCTGCTTGAAGGCTTCCTCGCGCGGCAGGGCATCGCCCTCCACCCAGGTGGCTCCGTAACCCAGAGCATTGCAGGCGATCAGCATGTTCTCGATCGCCGCCGAACCATCTTCAACCCACCAGCGTGAGGCCGGATCGAGGACCACGGCGATCACCGCCGCGGCAGTTTTCATCCACGGCCCGGCAGCCAGGAACTGCTCGATCGTGGTCTTCTCCTGGACCACGATAAAATCCCACGGCTGGCGGTTGCTGCCGGTGGCAGCCAGCCGCCCGGCGTCCACGATCGTCTCGAGGTCCTCCCTGGGGACCGGTTCCCCGGTGAACTTCCGGATGCTGCGGCGGGTGCGGATGGCTTCTAATGCGTCCATATCACTCCTCCAGGTCAAGATTTTTTTTGTTGACTATCCTGTCTTTCCACCCAATGGGCGACCTCCAGCAAGGCGACTATATGCTACCATAGATCATATAGAGAGGAGGTGAAAAAATGAATCCTGTCTTCCTGCGCAGGGCAGGGACTGTCGCCCTGGTCCTGGTCTTCCTGACATCCTGCAACCTTCCTGGCCCCTACCATCCCGAACCGCAATGCGCGGTGGACGAACTCGTCCCGCCAGTTCTGATCGCCCCGGCGGACGGCAGCCTGCTGCCGTTCATCCCGGCTGGACTGCCCGGCTTCGCCGCGGTGACCTTCACCTGGAGTTACCCGGAACCCGGCTGCTATCCTTACGCCTTCAGCGTCGACATCTCGACAGACCCCGGATTCGCCGACCTCAGCCTGGGCTTCGGCACCCTCGATCACCGCGAGACCAGCCGCGACTGGCAATTGCTGCCAGGTGCCTGCTACTACTGGCGGGCCAAGGCTTACGCTCCCGATTCCTACGGTCCGCCTTCTCCTTCCTGGACCTTCTGCATCGAGGGCGACGCCACACCCACCCCGCTTCCGGCGTCGGCAGTCAGCCGTGGAGAAACCAACTGCCGGCTCGGCCCCGGCCCCGAATACGACGTCCTGACAACCCTGACCGCCGGCGAAACGGCGCCCATCCAGGGCCAGAACGCCGACGGAACCTGGCTGCAGGTCTTGAGCGGCGCAGGCGCATGCTGGGTATGGGTCGAAGCGATCACCGTGGAGGGGAGCCCGGGCGATTGGAGCGTCCTGCCTGAACCCCCGACGCCCACCCCCCCAGCGGAGAGAACCTACACTCCCGAGCCCGAGAGCGGCTGCCTGGTCTACAACGACAGGCAGGAACTCGAATGCGTCTCGCCCTGCCCGGCAAACGCCCTGCCGGGTGGTGCATGCACACCCTAACCTACCGACGGGCATCGCCAGCTGGTATGCAAATGGGCTGGGCGGGGATTCAGAGCGGCCCGTCTGCCGGCCCGGTCATTTTTCCGGTTTCTTCTTGTCAGCCTGGTCAAGCCCGGCCCCGATCGCTGCCCCGATGGCAACGCCAATGGCGACCCCGGCGCCGATATTGTCGATGGCGACCCCGATCGCGATCCCAGAGCCCATCCTGCTGCCCCGCTTGCCTGGCTGGCCGAATTTGTCCTTCTGACCTTTCGCTATATCCATCTCTCCTCCTCGATTATGGAAATTCCGTTCCAAGCCAGGTTTTTATCACCGTGCCCTCCCCCAGCTCTGGCAGGGCAGCATGAGTGTCATCCCCGCTGAAAAATTCGGACAGGTCTCAAGTCGAGGGATAGCGCAACACCCCCCCCCATGGCCTACCGGGAACCACAGCCGGATCGCCGATCGTTGAAGGTGATTCTGCAGAACAATTGCTTTCTCGTTCCACTACCCAAGCAGGTGCGTCAAGACAATGCGCAGCCCGATCCCGATCAGCATCAGGCCGCCGAGGATCTCGACGCGTTTGCCCCACAACCTGCCAGCCCCGTTGCCGAGGCGCAGGCCCAGCCAGGAGAGCAGCCCGGTGACCAGACCGATGACGATCGCCGGATACCAGACCAAGACACCCAGGAAAGCCAGGCTCAGGCCGATCGCCAGGGCGTCAATGCTGACAGCGATCGAGAGCATCACCAGCGTCCAGCCGCGCGACGGGTCATTCTTTTTCGCCTCGCCGTTGGGATCCAGCCCGGAGCGGATCATGCGCAGCCCCACGAAGGCCAGCAAGCCGAAGGCGATCCAGTGATCGTAAGCTTGAATGTAAGCTGCAATGGTCGTCCCGGCGAACCAGCCGACGATCGGCAACAGGAATTGGAACAGGCCGAAGTGGAATGCCAGTCGGAAGGTCGGGCGCGGGCCGCAGACCTGGCCGCTCGTCCCGGCTCCCAGGCACACGGTGAAGGCATCCATGGCCATACCGATCGCAATGAGAAGGATTTCGAAGAAGTTCATGTAGATCCGGAGCGCATTCTATCCCTCCCGGCGAACCACGGCACTCCTCATCCCGGCGCGAAGCACCTCCGCAGGGGGGGCCCCCAGGAAGAGGAACGGGGCAGGGAGAGGTGAGGTCACACTTTCCAGATTCGAAAATCTTTGAGGATCGAACCACCGACGAACTCGCGCAACAGCGAGTTGTCGGGGATCAGGCCGGCTTCGATCGGCAGGAACCAGTCCAGCAGGGCCAGCAGGCGCTTGGCTTCTATGAACTCGGGCGTCCCATGCGGGACCTGGCGCAGGAGCGGTTCGGCCAGCGGCTTCAAGACCGAGAGTTCGTAGGCCAGGGCTGAGTTGAAGGTCGCGGCGGCGTTCTCCTGAAAGGGAAAGATATACCGCTCCTCGCCGCGCCGGACCGATTCCCAGCGCTGGATGGTCTGCTGGGCAGTGTAGCCGCGCTCGCGGGCGTCCCGCACCGTGCGCCGGATCAGGCGCGTATCGGTGGTCGAGACCCGGTTGTGACTGTCGAGGTTGAGCTGGGTCAGGGCAGATGCGTAGATGCGGAAGGCACGCTCGGAGAGGGGGCCCGGGAGCAGGCCCGGGTTCAGCCCGTGGATGCCCTCCAGGATGACAATGTGATCGGAGGTCAAATGGACTTCTTCCCCCGGCTCACGCCTCCCGGCCTTGAAGTTGTAATGTGGCAGGGTGATCGCCTGTCCGGCGATCAGGCGCTGCAGGTGGTCGGCCAGCAGGCCCAGGTCGACCGCCTCAAGGGCTTCGAAGTTCAACTGCCCGTTCTCATCCAGGGGGGTCTGATCGCGGTCGACAAAGAAACTGTCCAGTTCAAGGGCAAAGGGGGACAGGCCCTGGGCCAGCAGCTGGACAGCCAGCCGGCGCGAGAAGGTGGTCTTGCCCGATGACGACGGCCCGGCGATCAGGACAATCCGCACCTGTTCGCGCCGGCTGGAGATCTGACGGGCGATCTCCGCAATATTCTGCTCATGGAGGGCCTCCGACACCAGCAGGACCTCGCGGCTGCGCCCGGACTGGATGGCCTCATTCAAGGCCCCGACCGAGTCGATGCCCAGGCGCTGCAGCCACTGGCCGTACTGGCGGAAAGCGGCCACGAGCTGCGAATATTCGGGCATCGGCTGCAGTTCGGTTGGTGATTTACGCTGTGGGAAGCGCAGGATGAAGCCGTCTCCCAGCGGAAACAGGTCGAACCACTTGAGATAGCCGGTCGCGGGGAGCATGTACCCATGGTGGTAGTCGAGGTAGTCGCCCAAGCGGTAGAGGGTGACGTACTCCTTCTGGCGGAAGGAGAGCAGGCGCACCTTGTCGGTATCGCCTTTGGCAGCGAAGTATGTCGTGGCCTCCACGACCGAGACCTCCTGGCGCTTGAAAGGCTCGTCGACAGCTACCCAGGAGCGCATGCGCTCCTGCAAGGCGGACAGTTCGCCCCCGGTCAGCTGGTCGCGATTGGTCACCTGGCAGAAGTAACCGCCCGAGGCGACCGAGTGGTCCACCGCCAGGGAATCCTCCGGATACAGGTCGCTGAAGGCTGCGCCAAGCAGGAAAGTCAGTGAACGGCGGTAGATGCGGGCCCCATCGGCATCGGCCATCGTCACCGGGGTCAGCCTGGCGTCCATCCGGATCGGGTAGGTCAGTTCGCGCAGCTCCCCGTTGACCACCGCCCCGGTAACCATCGCCGGGAGGTCGGCCTGGATCTCAGCCAGGAAATCTCCGGCGCTGGCCCCACGCGGCCCCGAAAGGACACGCCCCTCGGGAAGATGGACTTCCACACTGGGGCGCGGGTTAACGCGTTCGATCTTGGGTCTGCTCATCGATTCTCCTGCAAAACGAACCGTATTGTATCATCAATCCGACGACGGCTCGATCAATTCAAGGCCAGCAGCTTCTCCGGTTGGCGGGCGTAGGCTTCCAGCGGGATCCTGCCCTCGGTCAGGGCGATCAGGATCTCGGTCAGGGCCCGGTTGACCGGGGTCGGCACCCCGGCCTGTTCGCCGAAGCGGGCCACCGCCCCATTCAACCAGCCGACCTCGGACCGGCCACGGCCCGAATGCAGATCGATGTGGAAGGACGGCATCTTGCCGCCCCGCCCTCCGCCGACGGCCCTGGCCAGCAGCGGGCGCGACAACCCGGCCGGAAGCCGGCAGGCGAAGGCCAGGGCCCGCACCGGCGTACCGGGCAGGTCCACAACCCGGATGGCATGGGCCTTCATGACGTCCAGGGTTTCACGCATGCTCCTCATCTCCAGGGCGAACAGGCCGGGGTGGGCAAAGACCTCGGCGGCGGTCATATCCAGGATGGCAGCGGTGACGTTGGCCGGCAGATTGGTCAGCATCTTGGACCACTTCATGTCCGCTGCCGCGGGGAAGAGGCGGGCATTGAGACCGGCCGCGTCGAGAGCAGCGACCAGGCGTGCAGGAAGCGCTTCTCGTCCGCCGGCCTCGCTGCCCTCAGGGAGAGCCGCCACCCCGACCCCGCGCAGGCGCTCGAGGACGATATCCCCGGCAGCCCGCCGGCCGACGGATGAGGTCACCGTCCCGGCCAGGACCCGCCCGGGGCCCAAAGCGGCTGCCAGGTCCGGCTCGTTATCGACACCGTTGGACAGGCACAGCACGGGCGGCAACCGATCGAGGTGGGGGGCCATCCCGTCCAGAGCGGCAGCGGTGTCGAAGGATTTCAGGGCAAAGAGGGCCGCGTCGAAGGGACCGTGTTCAAGAGCCTCAGGAAGAGAACCGACGCAGGTAAAATCCGACGGCGCGACGAGGGCTGGTTCCCTCGTCTTCCGGCGTTCGTCGACCGTCAGGTCAAGACGCAGGCCGCGCTGCTTCAATTCAGCGGCCACCTCCGGCCTTTCGACGAACACGACCGGGTGCCCGGCCAGGGCCAGTGACCCGCCGATATACGTACCGATCGCCCCAGCCCCAAAGGTCAGGATCCGCAGGGAACTCATTCGACTTCATCCTCTCGCATCTGGCCACCGTCGAAGCCCACCAGATTCCAGTTGTGGAACCGGGGTTGATACTCGAGGGTGGCAAAACCAGTGTTCCCGAACAGGAACCGCGGCCCGGCGGAGTCGGCCTGGACCGGGATATTGAGCATGGCGTACATGACCATGTTGAGCACTCCACCGTGGGCCACCACCAGGGAGCGAACCGGCGGCGAGTCGATCAATTTCTGGAGGCCGCGCCCGGCCCGCAGGTACAGCTCCCAGCGGCTCTCACCGGTCTGGCCAAAATGGGTGTAGGGGGTCATGAATGCCGGGCGAGGGGCAGCCAGGTTCCCTTCCTCGTGGGTCAGACCGGCCAGTCTGCCGTTATGGACCTCCATCCAGTCCGGGTCGAATGCGATCGCCAGGCCCAAGGCGGCGCAGACGATCTCGGCCGTCTGGCGGGCGCGCAGCAGCGGGCTGGCAATACAGCGGTCGAAGGTCATGCCCTGCGTCTGCCAGCATTCGGCCAGGGCCCGGGCCTGTTCCCGGCCGCGCCCGGTCAGTGGAAAATCGGCCTGGCCCTGGAAACGCTGCTCGGCATTGCCGACCGATTCACCATGGCGCAGGAAGACAATGTGATGGATGGGGGCTTCGCTCATTTAGGGAGAATTTTACTATGGTATTGCAGGCCGGACCCATCCGCCCTGCAGCAGGTCCAGAAATGGGTGCTCGTAGAAGAGCTGGCGTTATTCTTCCAGCAGCTGCAGCAGGTAATCGCCGTAGCCATTGTGACGCAATTCCCTGGCCAGGAGGCGCAGCTGGCCAGCGTCGATGAAACCCATCCGGTAGGCGACCTCCTCCGGGCAACCGATCATCAGCCCCTGGCGCTCCTCGACCGCCTGGACGAAGGTCGAGGCCTGCAAAAGGGTCTCATGCGTCCCGGCGTCCAGCCAGGCCACACCTCGTCCCAGCGGCAGGACACGCAACTCGCCGCGCTCCAGGTAGATGCGGTTGACATCGGTGATCTCGAGTTCGCCGCGCGCCGAGGGCTTCAGTTTCGCAGCGTATTCCACCACCAGGGGATCATAGAAATACAGGCCCGGGACGGCATATTTCGAACGCGGGCGTTTGGGCTTCTCCTCGAGGCGAACCGCCTTCCAATCCTGATCGAACTCGACCACACCGTAGCTGCTCGGGTCGCGCACCGGGTAAGCGAAGATCAGCGCCCCGGTTCGGAGTTGGGCAGCCTCCCGCAGGTGGTCCCACAAGCCGGTGCCAAAAAAAATGTTGTCGCCCAGCACAAGGCAGCTGGGCTGGTCGCCGATGAAATCCCGGCCGATCAGAAAGGCATCCGCCAGACCACGCGGCTCGGCCTGCTCGGCGTACTCGAAGCGGACTCCCCAGCGGCTCCCGTCCCCAAGCAGGCGGCGGAACTGGGGCAAGTCCTCCGGCGAGGAGATGACCAGGATCTCGCGGATTCCGGCCAGCAGCAGCATCGACAATGGATAGTAGATCATCGGCTTGTCGTAGACCGGAAGCAGTTGCTTGCTCACACCCAGGGTGAGCGGGTACAGGCGTGTGCCGCGCCCACCCGCCAGGATCATGCCTTTCATTTTCCACCTCGCTCTACATAGTTTTTGTCCAGCCAGGTCTGGTAACCGTCCTGCTCCAGGACAGCCCGGACCCAATCAGGATGGTCGAGATACCACTGGACGGTTGCCCGCAGGCCGCTCTCAATATCGTGGCGCGGGACCCAGTCCAGCTCAGCCCGGATCTTGGAAATGTCCATGGCGTAGCGCCGGTCGTGACCGGGCCGGTCGGGGACGTGCTGGATGAGCTCTGCATACGGTCGTGCGCCCGGGCGCAGTTCGTCAAGGATGGCACATATTTCCCGCACCAGGTCGATGTTGTACGGCTGGTTCCCGCCCCCGACGTTATAGGTCTCACCGGGTTTTCCGTCCTGCACGACCCGGTGGATGGCCTCGCAGTGGTCCTCGACGTACAACCAGTCACGGATCTGTTTGCCATCTCCATAGATCGGCAGCGCTTGACCCCGGACGGCGTTCAGGATCATCAGCGGGATGAGTTTCTCCGGAAATTGATACGGACCGTAGTTGTTCGAGCAGTTGGTGATCGTGACCGGCATTCCATATGTATGGAAGTAGGCCCGCACCAGGTGGTCGGAGGCGGCCTTGGATGCCGAGTAGGGCGAGCGCGGCTCATAGGGGGTCGCCTCCTGGAAGGCGGGCGCTCCCGGCTCGAGGGACCCATAGACCTCGTCGGTGGAGACGTGGTGGAAGCGCCGCCCGGCGAACCCATCCGCCTCGCCCCAGACCCGGCGGCAGGCATCCAGCAGGGTGAAAGTACCCATCACATTGGTCTGGACGAAGGGCGCCGGACCAAGGATCGAGCGATCGACGTGCGACTCGGCGGCAAAGTGGATCAACGTGTCGACCTGGTGCTGGCGCAACAGGTCCTCGACCAGCTCCCGATCGCAGATATCGCCCTGGACGAAGGTGTGCCGCTCCGGGGCGGGCAGGTCGCGGAGGTTCTCCAGGCTGCCGGCATAGGTCAGGGCATCCAGGTTCACGATCCGGGCATCCGGTTCGAGCCGCAGCAGGGTACGCACGAAATTCGAGCCGATAAAACCGGCGCCGCCGGTGATGAGGATGCTTTTCATAACACCTCCTGGCCTGCCCGCAGCCCTCCACGGCCCCAGAAAGGGACAGAGGAGAATGAGGGTGGAAGTCAAATATCGAAATTGAGGAGCGCCTCGATGACCTGTTCCTGATCGTTGTGCGACAACCCGTTGTGGAATGGCAGGCGGATCAACCGATCGCTGACCCGCTCGGTGACCGGGTAGTCGCCGGCTCCGTAGCCGAAACGGCGGCCCATGTCAGAGAGGTGCAGGGGCAGATAGTGGAAGACGCTGTAGATGCCGCGCTCGCGCAGGTACAGGATCAGGCGCTGGCGGGTCTCCAGGTCGGGCAGCAGCATGTAGAACATGTGGTAGGCCTGCTCGGTATGCACCGGGACCGTCGGCAGCTGCACCCCCTTGCGCGCCGCCCAGTCCTGCAGCCCGGCCTGATAGGTCTGCCACAAGGCCTGGCGATGACCCTGGATGCGGACCCGCTGCTCGAGCTGGCCATACAGGAAAGCTGCCAGCAGATCGGACGGCAGGTACGACGAGCCGATATCGACCCAGGAGTACTTGTCGACCTGGCCACGGAAGAAACGGCTGCGGTTGGTGCCCTTCTCGCGAATGATCTCGGCCCGCTCGACCAGGGCCGGGTCGTTGATCAGCAGGGCTCCGCCCTCGCCGCAGGAGAAGTTCTTGGTCTCGTGGAAGGACTGGGCCGCCATGGCGCCGAAGGTGCCGAGATATTTCCCCTTGTAAGTCGCGAACAGCCCGTGGGCGTTGTCTTCCACCACCCGGACCCCGCACCTGTTCGTCACCTCGAGGATGGCATCCATCTCGCAGCCGACCCCGGCATAGTGCACGGGGACGACCGCCTTGGTATGCGGGGTGATCAGGGGCTCGAGCTGGTTCTCGTCCAGGTTGAGGGTGTCAGGGTGCACGTCGATGAAAACCGGGCGGGCGCCGCGCAACACGAAGGCGTTGACAGTCGAGACAAAGGTGAAATCGGGGATGATGACCTCATCGCCAGGCTGGATGTCCAGCAAGATGGCCATCATCTCCAGGGCGTGGGTGCAGGAGGTGGTCAGCAAGGCCTTGCGAACGCCCAATTCCTCTTCGAACACCGCGTTGCATTTCTTCGTGAATGGCCCGTCGCCCGAGAGGTGGCCGTTTTGGACAGCCTCGGCGATATATTCCATTTCCTTCCCCACCAGGACAGGACGATTGAAGTCGATTCGGATCGGAGCGTTCATGCCAGGGCCTCCAGAATGAGATCACAGGTCTTTGCGGCCATCGCCACGGTGAAGTGATGGTCATTGAACAGGTTGAGCACCTGGCCCGCCAGGCCCTCAGCCTGCGGGCAGGACCCGGGTGCCATGATCCCGGCCAGCGAGGCGTAATGGGCCGAGGCGAACAATCCGCCGGCGAAAATGGCCTGCAATACGAGGTCGCGGCGCTCCAGTCGCAGGTGGAAACGCCAGCCCTGGTATTCCGGCGGGAGTTGCAGTTCGGCCGGTAGGCGGGCGGCATAGATCGCATTGATCGCCCGGCGGTGGGCCAACCCCCGGGCCAACCCATCCGTCACAGAGCGGCCGTATTCGTCCCAGGCAGGCCGGTCGCGGCCGGTCTCCAACCAGTCGCTGTCAGCGTAAACGAACGGCTGGCGGATGGCGACGCTCTGCTTGTAGGCCCGCTCCAGGGCTTCCAAATCTTCCCGCCGATAGGGCAGTGTTTGGGGTGCATAGGGGATCTCATCTCTCAGGAAAGCATAGCCACCAAAGCCCAGATCGACAACCTTGGCATAACCGCTGCTGTAAAGGATCAGGTCGGCCGGATCGCACAGGTCGGGTGCCAGGTCCGGGGCGCACAGGCAGCGATCGTCGACCAGCAGCAGGGACGGGGCGGCCGTACGCAGCTCCTGGAAGAAAGCTGCCGGGGTGGACGGCTCGCCGTAGGTGTGTGCGTAGAGCAGGCCGCCAAAGCGGCCGGTCCCGAGCAACCTGGCAGCCGCATCCAGGTCCATGTGCAGCGTGGCGGGAGAGATATCCACGAATTCGAACCCCATCCCCGCCTTCAGGAAGGTCAGCGGAACGATCGGGCAGATATTGGCCGGGAGCAGGAACGGGCGGCGGTCGCGGCGCGCGACGAGGATGTTGTAGAGGATCGTCGAGGCGCGCGCTTCGTAGATCAGGTTCATAACCGCAGGGTCAGAAGTCTTTGCGCACCAAAATGGTGAAGTCGTACAGACCGTAATCGTGCAGCAGGGCCACGCTGCGGGAGAAGTTGCGCTTGCAGTGATCAAAATAGAAGAGCGGATCACCGAAATAGAGATCGGGCCGCTGGGCCATGCGATCGGCGTCGGAGTAACTGGTCAGCATGTTGAACGAGAAGCCTTTCGTACACAGGCGGTCCATACGCTGCAGGGTCTCGACTGTGAAGGCGCGCCAATCCTCGTATGAGGCCTCCAGCTTGATGTTGAAGATCGCCCCGGCCAGCAGGTACTCGGCGGGCGGGACCTCGGTCTCGTCGGTGGTGAAGTGGGCGTTGGGGAACTCCCGGTGGGTCTCGCGCCCGGCGAGGACCATCTTCTCGATCAGATCCACGCCCCAGTACTCGAACTGCCAGCCTTTGGCATGCAGGAAGTCGAACATCGCCCCGTAACCGCAGCCGTAGTCGACAACGGTGAACGGCCGGGACGGATCGATGACCCCGACCAGCTGCTCGAAGCGAACCGCCTGGGCTTCGGGACCATTATAGTCTACGCCCTTGGGGGTCGCACCGAATTGGTCCAGTTTCTCGGCGAAGTAGTCATTCAGTTTCTTCTGGGTGTCTTTGAGACTCACGGATTTTCATCTCCTGGCTTGATAATGGATGCAAGGGCCTCCGGCCCGGTCATGAAGAGCAGGTCGAGGATGCTGACAAAGGGATCATACGGCGGATACAGTTGAGGATATTCAGGATAATCGTATTCGACGAACTCAAGGCCAATGCCGGCGGTGGCGAACTTCTCCAGCTCGATATACTCCCTGGCCGAGGGGCCGCTGAGGTAGTGCCCGGCCCCGACCCGGGTCAGGATCCGGATCAGGCGGTCGGTCTTCTCGCCGTCGATGCCGTCCAGTTCGCTTGCGCGCATGAAACGGGTGTGGACGATACCCAGCTGGCGGGCCAGGGCGACGGTCAGGTCGATGGTGAAATCGGCCAGGAACTGGTCCTGGCGCTGGTAAAAAGGCTCAAGGAAGCCAGCGTAGTGACGGAAAAAGGGCGCTTTGGCGTAGGCAAAGGTCAGCGCCTTCCAGTGGTTGGCCGCCCAGGGCCTGGACCAGTCGATCTCGATCGCGTTGATCTGGCGACCCTGGGTCACCCCGGCGCTGTGGACCGGGATGGTCAGCCATTGCTTACCCTGGGCGGTCTTGATCTGGTTGCGGTTGCGCCAGCCGTGTTTGTCGTACTGGACGTCATCATAAAATATGAACAGATCCGCCCGATGGATCTGGTCGAAGACGCCGCGCCAGGGGATGTAGGACGGCTGCAGGATGACAACGTTCACTTCTGGCCGCCAACCTGCTTGGAAATGATGTAGGGCGGCCGGTCCATGATGCGATCGAACATGCGCGCCAGGTATTCGCCGAAGATGCCCAGGGCAAACAACTGCGCCCCGCCGAAGATCGAGATGATCGAGGCCAGGAACGGGAATCCCGGCAGGCTGCCGGCAGTGAAATAGATGATCATGACATAGACGAACACCGCCATCCCAAACAGCGTCAACGCGAAACCGAGCCAGGACGCAAAGCGCAGCGGGGCGGTGCTGAAACCGGTCAGGATCAGCATGGCAGCCTTGACCAGGGCCGCGAAGTTATAGTTCGAACGCCCATCTGCGGTCTCGATGTCGACCTGCACGGAGGTGAAACGGCTGGTACCCCAGGAGAGCAACACATCGAGGGTCAGTGACGGGCTGCGGAAGTTCGTGAAGGCATCCCGCAGGCTGGTCCGGAAGGCCCGGAAAGCGGAGATGTTGCGCACCGAGGGGACACCCATCACCCGTGCCAGCAGGGTCTTGATCGTCCTGGTCATCCAGTTGCGCAGCAGACCCTGTGGCAGGCGTTTCGGTGCCCCGTAGACCACGTCGAACCCCTCGTCAAATTTGGCCAGCAGGCGCGGCAGTTCCTCCGGTGGGTGCTGCAGATCGTCATCCATGGTTACCGTGATTTCATAGCGCGCCGCCCGCACCCCGCACAGGGTGGCATTGTGCTGGCCATAGTTGCGCATCAAGCGGATGCCCGTCACCCAGCGGTAGCGTTTCGCCAGGCGCTCGATGACAGTCCAGGAGTCGTCCGGGCTGTCGTCGTTGACCAGGATGACCTCGAACTTGCGGGCCAGGCCAGGCAGGATCTGGCCCAGCCGCTCGACCAGCGGCTCGAGGGTCGCCTCACCGCGATAGACAGGAATGACAATGGAGCACTGCATCAGGGCAATTTTACCATCAGGCATTGGCGGCTCACAACCGGACCCCGTGCCGATCAGCCAGGATCTTGAGTGCCCGCTTCACCTCGGCCTGACGCTCCCCCTGCGACCAGCCAAGCGTTGCACCGCAAATCTCCCCGAGTTCCTCCACCAGCGAATGGGTAAGCTGCCCGAGAATCGCCAGCATCGTCCGCCGCAGGAGCAGGTCATCCAGGTGGACCACCCCTTCCTGCGTGACCAAGAAAACGATCTCGCCGCGGGTCATCTCGGGATAGTGGGCAAGCGGCGCGTCGGTGCGGCCTGCCAGGAAGCCGGCGATGGCCGCGGCACGCGTCCCATAACGGTCAAAGAGAACCTTCGGACGCGTGCCGGGCAGGCCGGTCAGCGCATGGAGCTTGTTCAGATACTGGAGTTGTTCGTACCCGCTCCAGGGGTAGTCAGCCCCGCCGCCGATGGGCAGTTCTTGGGTATCCGCCTTGCGTGGCAGGCCCAGGATGGCCAGGGCCTGATTGGTCACCTGCTCCGAGAAAGCCCGGTAGGAGGTCCACTTGCCGCCCACCAGCGAGAGGATCGGGATGGCGCCCAGGCGATCCGCCTGGATGTGGTGGTCGCGCGTGATCTGCCCGGCAATGCGAGCCTGGGTGTAGGCCAGCGGGCGGACACCGGAGAAGCGGAAGACGATCTGCTCGCGGCGGATGGCGAGGTCCGGAAAGACCCGTCCGATCATCTCGATGAAGTAATCCTCCTCGGCCGGGGTGCAGCGGGCCGAGTCGGGATCGTCAATCGGCAGATCGGAGGTTCCGACCATGACCTTGTCTCCAAGCGGGAAGAGGAGCACGATACGGCCATCCTTGTTCTCGAAGAAGAACTCGTGGTCGCCGATGGCCCGCCGCAGTTCAGGATGGTCGAGAACCAGGTGCGAGCCCTTGGTCCCGCCGATATAATGGGTCGGCAGGCCGAGGATCCGGTTGGCGAGGTCGATCCAGGGTCCGGCAGCGTTGATCAGCAACTTCGGGCGCACCGGGATCATTGCGCCGCTGACTTCGTCCCGCAACAAGACCGCTTGACCCTGAACCCCTGCCAGCGAGACGTAGTTGAGCGCCCGGGCATGGTCACCTTCGGCCTGAGCATCGAGCAGCAGTTCGACAGTGTAACGCTCGGGGCTGAAGATCGAACCGTCGTAGTAGGTGGCGGTGAACTTGATCTCCGGGTTGAGCGCCGGGAACTTCTCGAGCGACTTCCGGCGGCCCTCGAAGACGTGCGCCGGAACGGTGCCCTGGCGGCGGGTGAAGGCATCGTAGAAGATCAGGCCGATCTTGATCACCAGCCCGCCACGCTCGGCTGGTTTCTCGAGCAGGCCGAGGAACTTGAGCGGGGCATTCAACAAACCCGAAAGGAGCTTGAAGATCGGGAAGGTGGTTGGCAGCGGGTGAACCAGGTGCGGGGCATTCTCGATCATGCGGTTGCGCTCGCGGACCGCCTCGCGCACCAGGCGGAACTCGCCGTTCTCCAGGTAGCGGATGCCGCCGTGGGCCATGTGCGAGGAGGCCGCGCTGGCCCCCGAGCAGAAGTCGCCCTGATCGACGAGCAGGACATCCACGCCCTGCAAGGCCAGGTCGCGGAAGGTCCCCACACCGTTAATGCCTGCCCCGACGATCAAGACCTCCGGGGAATGGGTTTTAAGGAAGGAAAGCATATCTTGGCGATTCATGTACAGGACTCATCCTTTGGATTATTCCATTGTCGCTTGGGGCCAGTCCCACGGTCCTTTTCTCTGACTGCCCGCGGCCGAACCTCTGTTTCGCTCTGGCCACAGCGAGGCTTTTTTCACGGCTCGCCTAACGGACCAATCCGGTGACACGCAACAAGGGGCGTATTTCAAGCCCAATCCATGCCGGGTTTCCCCTGCCTGGCGCAGGACAGCACGGGTCTTGCCGGGATCGAGGACAGGATTGGATCTGTGGATCATACTGCAGACAATGTGCGCCTGGTCCACTCTCCGACGACCATGAAATCCTATATCCAGTCGAAGGTGCGCGTCACGGCCTTCTTCCAACCGGCATACAGGTGGTCACGGGTTTCGGCACCCATGCCCGGCTGCCACTGCTTGTCCTGGCCCCAGTTGCGCCGCAGTTCATCGTAATCCTTCCAGAAACCAACCGCCAGACCGGCAGCATACGCCGCGCCCAGGGCAGTCGTCTCAGCCACCCTGGGGCGGATGACCGGCACAGCAAGGAGGTCGGCCTGGAACTGCATCAGCAGTTCATTAAAGACCATCCCACCGTCGACCTTCAGGGCGGTCAGCTTGACGCCTGAGTCTTTCTCCATGGCATCCAGGACCTCGCGCGTCTGATAGGCGGTAGCCTCCAGGACGGCCCGGGCCAGGTGGCCCTTGGTGATGTAACCGGTCAGGCCGACGATCACGCCGCGGGCGTCGGACCGCCAGTAGGGGGCGAACAACCCGGAAAAGGCCGGAACGAAGTAGATCCCGCCGCTGTCCTCGACCGAGCCGGCCAATGCCTCCACGTCCGACGACTTCTCGATCAGCCCCAGGTTGTCGCGCAGCCATTGGACCAGGGCCCCGGTAATGGCGATCGAGCCCTCCAGGGCGTAGACAGCAGGCTGCTCCCCGATCTTGTAGCCCAGGGTGGTCAGCAGCCCGGATTGCGACGGAACAGGCCTCTCCCCGGTGTTAAGAAGCATGAAACAGCCGGTGCCGTAGGTATTCTTGGCCTCACCAGGAGCATAGCAGGTCTGGCCAAAAAGGGCTGCCTGCTGGTCGCCCAGGTCGCCAGCCACCGGGATTCCGTCAATCGTGCCGCCCGCTGTCCCATAGATTTCGGACGAGGAGCGGATCTCAGGCAGCATCGCCCGTGGGATGCCCAGCAGGGCCAGGATCTCGTCGTCCCAATCGAGCGTGGCCAGGTCCATCAGCAGGGTCCGGCTGGCATTGGTAACATCGGTGACATGTGCGCCGGTCAGGTTCCAGATCACCCAGGTATCCATGGTGCCGAAGAGCAATTCGCCCTTTTCGGCTCGGGCCCGCACGCCAGGCAGGCTGTCGAGGATCCACCTGATCTTCGGGCCCGAAAAGTAGGTCGCCAGCGGCAGGCCGGTCCTGCCGCGCAGACGGTCCTGGCCTCCTCGCTGCGCCAGTTCGTTGCAGATCCCATCGGTGCGGGTATCCTGCCAGACGATGGCATTGTAGACTGGCTTGCCAGTGGCCTTTTCCCAGACCAGGGTCGTCTCGCGCTGGTTGGTGATGCCCACGGCGGCAAGCTCCTTGGGATCGATGCCGCCCTTGCCGAGCGCCCCGCCGATGACTTCCTGGGTACGGGTCCAGATCTCAATGGCATCGTGTTCGACCCAGCCGGGCCTGGGATAGATCTGCCGGTGCTCCTTCTGGTCCACGGCCACCACGTTGCCTCCATGGTCGAAAAGAATGAAACGTGTGCTGGTCGTTCCCTGGTCGATAGCGGCAACATATTTTGACATGGGCTCCTCCTCGAAATTCTATTGTAAATCAAAAGATCCGTTTTTAAAATCCTCCCCGGGAAGATCGCCCAACCAGGCAACAGGTTCCATCCGCCCCGGCCTGTGCAGAAAAACCATCGCGGCTCCCTGGAGGAAGCGGGTTCTGCAGACAACTCGGAGAAGAGCTTGCTTTCCAACATCATAGCCAATCGGGAAGAACAGGGACCGCATGCCGATCAGGGCAACCAGATTGCCGATCGCTTACCAGCACCAGATCTGGTCGGAAGACGGCAGGTCATTTCCATTATCATCGCTGAGCCATCCGCAAGACAGCTGGTGGAGAATGCACTCCTGGCATCGTCGTTGGATGGGGTGGAAAGAGTACGAAATTTCCCCGACCGGATAGAAACCCGGGACGGAGGTGCGCTCCATCCCGGGTTTGATCGTGGATTGCTCGCCTGGCTTTGCCGCGCTTAGTTCTCCATGGAAGGCTTCCAGACCTTCCAGACGTTCCCGACCAGGTCGGGGTTGGGCTTGAGGGCCGGTTCACCGGGTTCCCAGCCGGCCGGGGTGGCCTCGGTGCCCTTGCTGGCCCGCACGTGCTGAAAAGCCTGGACCTGGCGCACGGTCTCGGAAAACTTGCGTCCGACAGGCGGGGTCAGGACTTCCATCGCCTGGATGACGCCGTCCGGGTCAATGATGAAGCGGCCGCGCATCTCGATGCCCTGGTTCTCGTCATAGACGCCAAACGCCTTCCCGATATTGCCGGCCTGATCGGAGGCCATGTGAAAGGGCACCCCGCCTTCCACCATCTTGACCAGTTCGTTGTCGTTCCACATCTTGTGGACGAAGTGACTGTCCACGCTGACCGAGATGACCTCGACACCCAGGTCCTGCAGGACCTTGTACTTGTCGGCGACCGCCGACACTTCGGTCGCTCAGACAAAGGTGAAGTCACCCGGGTAGAAACACACCATGATCCACTTCCCGATGTAGTCGGATAGTTTGACAGACGTAAATTTGCCCCGGTAATACGCCGGGGCCTGGAAATCAGGGGCCTTCTGCCCCACGCGAGCGGTCATCGGCATCTCCTTTTTTAGTTCGGGGGTCTCAGGACCGGGAGCGGGGGGCGAGGAATCCCCCATCGGTTTGCCCGTGACGCGAGCACATCCTTGCGGTTGATCAGCCATTGGATCTCCTTTGTGCAGCGGCAGGCGAGCGCCTGGTGCCTGTACGTATGATACCTTTTTGTGAACTTTTCCACAATACCCCACCAGCAACTCAGGCGCTCCACTCCCGAGCCCCGGCCAGGAAGGCCTTGCCGGACATGGGCTTCCTCCCTGCCGGCTGGACCTCATCGAGGACCAGCATGGTATTGTCACTGCCGTAGATTGCCGGCTGGCCAGCGTGCACGCTGCGTGTGCCGGCTTGCTGGAACACGTAGGGTAAGGCGAAGGCGGTATGCGCTTTGTGGACCTTGAGCGAGGCGCCCTGCCAGTCAAAGAAAGCCCCCGGCCAGGGATTCATCGCCCGCACCCGGCGCTCCAATTCGACAGCCGGCCGGGTGAAATCAAGCCGCCCGTCCTCCTTCTTGAGCATCGCGGCGTAAGTGACCCCCTCGGCCGGCTGGGGTCGGGGTTGGAGTTCCCCGTTCAGGATGCCCGGCAGGGTTTCGAGCAACAGGTCGGCCCCGAGCAGGGCAAGTTTGGCGAACAGCGTCCCGGCGGTCTCCTCGGCGGCGATCGGGATGGCCCGGCTGGCATACAGCGGACCGGTATCCACCCCTGGGTCCATCCGCATGATCGTGACCCCGGTCTCAGCATCGCCGGCCAGCAGGGCGGCCTGGATCGGCGCTGCGCCGCGTCCCCTTGGCAACAGCGAGGCGTGGACATTGATACAGCCGTGCAAGGGCAACTCGAGCACTTCGGGCTTGAGAATCTGCCCGAAAGCTGTCACGACGATCAGGTCAGGGGCCCAGGTCCGCAGCTGGTCCATCGCCACGGGTTGGCGCAACCGCTCGGGCTGGATGACCGGCAGGCCCAGGCGCAGGGCCGTCTCTTTGACCGGCGGAGGAACCAGGATCCGGCCGCGCCCCGCCGGACGATCGGGTTGGGTCACCACGCCGACGACCGGGTACGCCCGGGTCAGGGCTTCCAGGATCGGAACGGCGAAGTCCGGCGATCCCATGAACACGATTCGGGGGGCGGTGGCCATGGCGTGATTGTAGCACATTCTCCCATTCTTCCTATCCGGGATAAATTCGGTTGCTTTTTGTCCACTTTCGTTGTACAATACGGCATAACTTTAGCTCATCATCTTCTCTATTAATTTGGAGGCAAAAAAAATGACCGAACAACCCGTCAATCCCGAGCTCACCCAGGATGATAAACTATGGGCATTGCTCTGCTGGCTCTTCTGGCCAGTTGGCGTCATCATGCTCCTGATGGAAGACAAGAAAACGCGACCTTTCATTAAATATAATGCAGTTCTGTCCCTGGCCCTGTGGGTCGTCATCACCATCGTCGGGGCCATCACGGTCGGTTGCCTGTATGCAGTGGGCTTGATCTACGCCATCGTCCTGGCTGTCCAGTCCTTCCAGGGCAATTGGGTGACCGTGCCCGTGCTGACCGATTTCGTCAAGAAGCAGGGCTGGGCCTGACCGCCCGGATTTGCACCTTTCCTCAAGCCCGTCCTCTGGATGGGCTTGGTTGTTTAAGCAACTTTTCCGCCTTGCTTTCGTTATATCTTTTGATCAACCATACTTACCAAGAAAGGCAGGAAAAAGAACATGCCAACCAAGAAGAATTCCTCCGAAGAGTCTGTCAATGAGATCGTCCCGCCGGCGGGAGAGACCTCCGCACCGATCATCCCTGCGGAGACCCCGGGCTACCAGCCCGACGAGAAACCCGGCCTGGTGACCACCCTTGTCGTCCTGACACTGATCAACGGCATCCTGAATATCCTGTGGGGGTTGGGGGCCTCCCTGGGCGTGACTGCCGGTATCGTGACCATCTGTCTGGTTCCGCTGACCATCCTGCCGACCGTGCTGGGGATTTTCGAGGTCGTTTACGCCTCGAAACTGCTCTCCAACCCGCCCCAGCCGGTGCAGCCCTCGCAGACGATCGCCGTGCTGGAGATCTGCTGCATCCTGGTCGGCAACGTGGTCTCGCTGGTCGTCGGTATCCTGGCCCTGGTGTTCTACAGCGATCCGGTCGTCAAGGCCTACTTCGCGAAGATCAACACCCACAGCTGAGCCTCCACCCACACCGGAACGAGCCCTCGCCTGAGGCGAGGGCTCGTTGGGTTGACGTGAGCGATCATCATGCGCTCGTCCATCCTCGAGTATAATCAGGGAAATTCTCACCGACTCCCAAGGAGAACCTAGATGACGGAAGCCCTCCCTCTGCTCACCGGCCCACAAAAACCCGGAAAGATCCAGGCCGTAGCGATCCTGACTCTGATCAGTGGAATCACGAACATCCTCTGGATGCTCCTGCTCTACATGATCACAAGCCTGGGCACTGCCTTTATCGGCTGCCTGGCCTTGCCCTTCTTTGTCCCGCCGATCGTGCTGGGGGTCTTTGAGATCGTTTTCGCCAGCAAACTGCTGGCGACGCCCATGAAGACCAATCAACCTTCTCCGGCGATCGCGATCATGGAAATCATCTGCATCCTGACCGGCAACCTGGTCGCGGTGGCAGCTGGCATTGTGGCGTTGGTCGTGTACAATGACCCTGAAGTCAAAGATTACTTCGCCCAGGCCAATGCCCCGTCGCAGGAGATCTACTAACCATTTTAAAATTCTCTGGCCGGTGCCCCACGCACCGGCTTTTTTATTCGCATTTTGTCTTGACTTTTCCCCCTCACTTCCGTAGAATGGGGATGGTTCAACAATCGAAACGGCAACAGGGAAGAGACCCCTTGGCAGTGTACAGACAAGGCGCAAAAGGGGCACCGAAGGTGCAAACCTGGTTGGCGAAACCAGGCGAAACTCTCAGGTACAATGGACCCTGTACCGGTCACCTCTGGAAAGTTTTCCCACCGGGAAACACCGACGGGGCAAGTCCCGAGCGGAGGGCCGAGCGAAACCAGGCCCGAAACGAAGGAAGAATCTCTCAGGTTGATAACAGAGGCGCATGCGGTCTACGCGTGCGCCTTTTTTCTTTCGCCAAACCCTACCCCCCAAGGAGCGCAAGATGAACATTCCCTCCAATCTCAAGTACAGCAAAACCGATGAGTGGTTCGATCCCGCCACGGGTGCCATGGGCCTGACAGACTATGCCCAGGGCCAGCTTTCGGATATCGTCTTCGTCGAGATCCTGGTTGAGGCCGGGGATCAATTGGAGGCCGGGATGCCGGTGGCCTCGGTCGAGTCGGTCAAGGCGGCCGCTGAGAGTTACGCTATCGTCGGCGGCACGGTGGCCGCAGTCAACGAGGGCCTGAGCGACAGCCCCGAGACTCTCAACAGCGACCCCTACGGTGCCAGCTGGATCATCAAGATCGAGGGCGGCGACGCCTCCGGCCTGATGGATGCCGGCGCCTACATCAAGTATTGTGAAGAACGCGACCACTAGCTGCGCCGACATTGCTTCGCTGCCCTGCTTCAACATCCGCAGCGATCCGCGCAGGACCGTGAGACCGTAACAATCATGGAGGTCATATGACGTATATTCCGATTTCTCCCTCGGAACGGGAGGCGATGCTGAAGACGATCGGCGTCAAGAAGATCGAGGATCTCTTCGATTCCATCCCGTCCGGCCACCGCTTTCCTCAGCTGGACCTGCCAGCTGCGCTGACCGAGATCGAGGCCGCCGGCGAACTGGAAGAACTGGCCCTCGGCAATGAGACGGTTCGCGAACTGATCTCGTTCCTCGGTGCAGGTGCCTACAATCACTACACCCCCTCAGTCGTCGACCACATTCTGCGGCGCGGCGAGTTCTACACCGCCTACACCCCCTACCAGCCCGAAGTCTCGCAAGGCACCCTGCAGACGATCTTCGAGTACCAGTCCCTGGTCGCCAACCTGACCGGCATGGAGGTCTCGAACGCCTCTCACTACGACGGAGCGACCGCTGTAGCCGAGACGGTCAACATGGCCTATGCCCAGTTTCGCGGCAAGCGCACCAAGGTTGTCCTCTCGCCGACCGTCCATCCGCAATACCGCCAGACCCTGCGCACCTATGTCCAGGGCATGAGTCTGGAACTGGCTGGTGATGATCCGAACGCCGACCTGGACACAGGCCCGGAACGCCTCGAGGCACTGATCGACGAGAACACTGCCCTGGTCATTGTCCAGTATCCCGATTTCTTCGGGCGGATCTACGACTATACCAGACTGATCGAAGCCGCCCACGCCAGGGGCACCCTGGTCTGTGTGGCGGTCAACCCGACCGCCCTGGCCCTGTTCCGGGCTCCCGGGCAGATGGGCGCCGACATCGTCGTCGGCGAGGGCCAGCCGCTCGGCATCCCGCTTTCCTTCGGCGGCCCATACCTGGGCTTCTTCGCCACCCGCAAGCAGTACATCCATAAGATGGCCGGCCGGGTGGTGGGCGAGACAGTCGACAGCCGCGGCCAGCGGGCCTACGTCCTGACCCTGACCGCTCGCGAGCAGCACATCAAGCGCGAACGGGCCACCTCCAACATCTGCACCAACCAGGGGTTGATCGCCCTGGCCGCGGCGATCTACCTGTCGGTGCTCGGCCAGACCGGTCTGCGCCAGGTAGCCGAACTGTGCTATCACAAGGCCCACTACGCCGCCGCCGAACTGAGCAAGATCCCCGGCTTCGGACTGTGCTTTGCCGAACCCTACTTCCACGAATTCGCCCTGTGCTGCCCGCGCCCGGTCGAGGAGATCAACGCCCACCTGCTCGAGCACAGCATCCTGGGAGGCTACGACCTCGGCCAGGACTACCCGTCCCTCAAGGATCACATGCTGATCGCCGTCACCGAGATGAACACCAAGCAAGAGATCGACATGCTGGTCGAGGTCCTGAAGGAGGCCAGCTATGAGTGACCAGGATCGGAAACGAACTCCCGAGATGCCGGCCCCCAAAGTGGTCGAGCCAACGATCTTCGATCTGTCCGCTCCCGGTCGGACCGGCGTGACCTTCCCGCCCCCCGACGTGCCGACGGCACCCCTGCCCGAGGCGCTGCTGCGCGCCGACCTGCCGCTGCCGGAACTGGCCGAGGTGGACGTGGTCCGCCACTACATGCGTCTCTCCAAGTTCAACTACAGCATCGACGGCGGCTTCTACCCGCTCGGCTCGTGCACGATGAAGTACAACCCCAAGATCAACGAGGACATGGCCCGCCTGCCCGGTTTCGCCCACGCCCACCCGCTGCAGCCCTTCGAGACCGTTCAGGGCAGCCTGGCGCTGATGTATCAACTGCAGGAATGGCTGAAGGAGATCGCCGGCTTCGCCGCCGTGACCCTCCAGCCGGCTGCCGGGGCCCACGGCGAACTGACTGGCGTGCTGATCATGCGCGCCTACCACGGTTCACGCGGCGACACGAAACGCGTCAAGATGCTGATCCCCGATTCAGCCCACGGCACCAACCCGGCCTCCTCGGGCGTGGTCGGGCTCGAGATCCTCCAGATCCCCTCAGACGAGCGCGGCAACGTCGATCTGCCCGCCCTGAAGGCCGCCTGTGACGACACCGTCGTCGGCTTAATGCTGACCAACCCCAACACCCTGGGCCTGTTCGATGAGAACGTCGAAGAAGTGATCAAGATCGTCCACGACTGCGGCGGTCTGGTCTACGGCGACGGAGCCAACCTGAACGCCCTGTTGGGAATCGTCCGCCCGGGAGACCTGGGCATTGACGTGATGCACTTCAACCTGCACAAGACCTTCGCGACCCCCCATGGGGGCGGCGGACCGGGTTCAGGGCCGGTGGGTGTCGCCGAGCACCTGGTCGACTTCCTGCCCACCCCGCTTATCGGGGTTGTCGAAGAGGGCGAGGGGGAAATGCCCCCGTTGTTCGGTTACTTCACACCTGCCAAGACCATCGGGCGGTTGAAGGCCTTCCACGGCCACTTCGGCATGCTGGTGCGAGCCTACACCTACATCGCCATGCACGGGCCTGACGGCCTGCGGGCCATCGCCGAGAACGCCGTACTGAACGCCAACTACCTGCAGACCCTCCTGCGCGACACCTACCATGTACCCTACGAGCGCATCTGCATGCACGAGTTCGTCGCCGAGGGCCGGATCGAAGGCTCTGACGTCCGCGCCCTGGACATCGCCAAACGGTTGATGGACTACGACTTCCACCCGCCGACAAATTACTTCCCGCTGATCGTCCACGAGGCGCTGATGATCGAGCCGACCGAGACCGAGAACAAGGGCACCCTCGACGCCTTTGCCGAGGCCCTGATCCAGATCGCGGCTGAGGCCAGGGACCAGCCCGAACTGCTCCATGAAGCGCCCCACACGACCCCCTTCGGGCGCATGGACGAGGTCAAGGCGGCCCGTGAACTGGTCTTGTGTTGCTGGCTGCCGGAGGATTACAAAGAGAAAGGATAGTCCACCAGGGGCGAACCCGCGTCTCCACCCTCGCTAGAAGAGTATCCATGCGACGCACCGGTTGGGTGCGTCGCATGGATACTTCCAGAGTTTAGTGCTGCTCGTGTCCTTCGGCAATCTCAGCTTCCGCCTTGTCCCTGTGAATGGTACCGTCTGGATGATTTGGCGGGGAATACAGGGTGTACAACTTCAACGGCTTTTCACTGGATGCATTGAAAATGTTGTGGACTGTTCCCGCCGGGACAATGACCGCGTCGCCAGCCTGAACGAGGTGTTCTTCCGCCTCGCCGAAGATGAACTTCGCCTCACCTTCCTCGATACGGAAGAACTGGTCCACGTTGCCATGGACCTCCTTGCCGATCTCCTCGCCCGGCTGCAGGCACATCAAGACCAGTTGGGCATACCTGCCCGTGTACAGCACTTGGCGGAAATGGCTATTCTCTTCGGTCAATTTTTCGATGGGCCCTACAAAACCAATCATTTTTCCTCCTCAAGAACGAGAAATGGAATGAACGCATATGATTCAATTTTAGCACACGAGATTCAACTTTTACCTGCGACTCAAAACACGAGGTGGTATACAATAGATTTAATGCTCACCATCCGCCTCGCCACCCCCACCGACCTGCCGGCCATCGTTGCCCTTCACAACCAGGCCATCGCTGCCGGCAACACCAACGCCTACACCGAACCGTTCACCGTCGCCGAGCGCCGCGACTGGTTTGCCGCCCACGCCCCCGACGCCCACCCGATCTACGTCTGCGCAAACGAGGCCGGGAGCCTGTTGGGCTGGCTGTCGGTCAGCCCGTACCGCGGCCGACCAGCCCTCAAGCGGACTGCCGAGGTCTCGTACTACGTCGACTACGCCTGCCACGGGCAGGGCATCGGCTCGACCCTGATGAAGCACGCCATCGCTGACGCCTCCTGGCTGGGGAAGAAGGTCTTCATCGCCATCGTGCTGGACACGAATGCAGCCAGTTCGCGCCTGCTGGAGAAGTTCGGCTTCGAGTTATGGGGAACCCTGCCCGAGGTGGCCGAGTTTGCCGGGCATACCTGCGGGCACCTGTACTACGGGCGCCGGGTGGGATGAAGGACGCCCGCCTCCCCCTTGCTGTATAATAAGGGCCTGCTGACCCAAAAGGCAGCCGCCGTCATGCATGAACTCGCCGTCACCGAGAGCATCCTCGAGATCGCCCTGCGCCACGCTCGTGAAAAGAACGCCCGGCGCATCACCGGGCTGTACCTGGTCATCGGCCAGTGGGCCTCGATCGTCGACGATTCGGTCCAGTTCTACTGGGACATGATCAGTGAGGGGACGATCGCCCAGGGCGCCAGCCTGCACTTCCGCCGCGTGCCGGTCGAACTGGCCTGCCTGGACTGCGGCCAGAACTACCAGCCGAGCTCCGAGGAGCTCGTCTGCCCGCACTGCGCCGGGACCCGCGTCCAGGTGCGCAGCGGGGACGAACTGCGCCTCGAAGCCATCGATATCGAATAATCAGGAGAGATCGCATGCCCGAACGCATCCCGGTCGTCGAAAAGATCCTCTCGGCCAATGACCGCCTGGCACTTGAAAATCAGGCCCGCTTCGAGGTCGCCCGAGTCTTTGCCATCAACATCATGGCCTCCCCCGGGGCCGGAAAGACCTCCCTGATCGAGCAGACCGTGCGCGGTCTGGCCGGGCGCCTGCGGGTCGGCATGATCAACGGCGACATCGCCACCTCCTACGATGCCGACCGCGCCCAGGCCGCCGGGGCAACCGCCGTACAGATCAACACCGGTGGCGCCTGCCACCTGGACGCGGGTATGGTCCGGTCGGCCCTCGGCCAGCTCAACCTGGCCGACCTGGACCTGGTCATCGTCGAGAACGTCGGCAACCTGGTCTGCCCGGCCGATTTCAAGCTCGGGACCCACCAGAGCCTCCTGGTCGCCTCGATCCCCGAGGGCGACGACAAGCCCTACAAATACCCGGGCATGTACCGCGGCGTGGACGCCGTGGTGATCAACAAGATCGACCTGCTGCCCTACGTGCCCTTCCGGATGGACTTTTTCAAGCAGGGCATCGAGGTGCTCAACCCAGGCGTGGTCCAGTTCGAACTGTCCTGCCGCACGGGCGAAGGCCTGCCAGCCTGGCTGGATTGGCTCGAAAGGCAGGTCCAGACGTTCAAAACGGCATGACCCCGTTCCGGCCCGCCCCTACCGGCAGGATTCTCCTGCTGCTCGCCTTCCTGCTGGCCGCCTGCGTTCCGGGCGGGACGGCCGCCCCTGCCCCGGAATCCAGTGCAACCCCCAGTGTCACTGCCCTCCCCACCGCCACCCCGACCCCCACCGCCCAAGGCGTGCTCATCAACGGCGAGAGCCCACCTCTCCCGCTCCACAACCCGACCCCGGTGGGCGGAGCGCCCTGCGGCTACATCGACGCCCTCGACTTCCCCCTCTCCCCGCCCAACGGCAGCGGGGCCATTCTCGGCCAGCCGTTCGGGAACTTTCGCGGCGCCGAACGCGGCTACCATGCCGGCGAGGACTGGTACGCCGCCGGCGGGTCGAGCCTGGGCGAAGCCGTCCACAGCATCGGCCACGGGCTGGTCACCTATGCCCAACCCAACGGCTGGGGTCCGGACCTGGGGACGATCGTCGTCCGGCACGACTTCCCGGGCGAGGTCAGTTTCTACTCATTCTATGGCCACCTCGAGCCATCCAGCGTGACCGTCCAGGCCGGGGAATGCGTCCTGCGCGGCGAGCAGATCGGGACCATCGGCCGGCCGCGCTCGGGCCCCCACCTGCACTTCGAGATCCGTACCCAGATGCCCGAACAGCCCGGACCTGGCTACTGGCCAGTCGACCCGTTGCGAGCCGGCTGGCTGCCCCCCACCCAGATGCTCTACGCCACCCGCCTGCGCCTGACCCCCGGCGTGCTGTGGGCCCTGCCGGTTCCCGGCGAGGCGGCCTTCGGCCTGGGGATCTTTGAAGATGCCCTCTTGCTCGTCTGGGACGACCGGCTGCAGGCGGTCTCCGTCCAGGACGGGACCGCGCTGTGGAGCACGCCGCTGCCCGCCTCGGTCGTCAACGCCGCCCTGGACCGACGGTCCGCCCAGGCCTACACCCTGGACTGGTCCGGCAACATCCAGGCCTGGCCGCTGGCCGCGGCGACCGAACCCCTTTGGGAGACCGACGCCGGGGTCTTCAGCTCGGCCGCCCTGATCCCGCTGTCCGGCGGAGGCGTGGCCGCCGCTGATCGCCGCCAGATGACGGCCGTCGACACCGATGGGAGCATCCTCTGGCGGGCCGAGACGGCAGCCCCGGTCGTCAGCTGGGTCTATGCGGGGGATGGAATGCACTTCGCCACTTCCAGCCCGTACACCCCGCTCTGGTCGGTGGAGGCCGGTGGTGCCCACGCCTGGGATTGGCCGGCCGGCGGCCGGCTGGCCAGCGCCGGTGACCAGGTCTACCTGTATTCGGGAGACAGATTGTACTTGCTCGATGTCGAAGGCCAGACGGCCGTCTGGGCACTGCCCCTGTCGCCCGGCGTACACAGCCGCGGCGCTCTGGTCGCCCTGCCTGACGAGAGCCTGCTGCTGGTCCACGCCGACTCGGCGGATCGCCGCCTGCTGCATATCACCTCCGCCGGGCTGGTCGCCTGGGAGCGCTCGCTGGGCGGACTGCCCGGCGACGAGGCCCGGCTGGCCAGCGTTGGCGGGCAACCGTACCTTCTGCTGATCGCCCACGGTGCGCAGCAGTCCACCGCCACTCTGTACGCGATCGCCCTCCAGACCGCCACCCTGACCCCGGTCTTCAGCGCCGGCAGCCAGGATGGCGGCGCAGCGGGCAGCTGGATCCTGGCTCTCGAACCGGACCGGCTGGCGATCCGCCTCGGCGGAAGCCCGCTGGCCATGCTCAACCCCCTGGCGGCCCTGTCACCAGGAGTAGATCCCTGACCGGACCGCCTGCTCTCACTCTCCGATGGTCGGGCGGATCTCCGTCCAGGTTGCGCCGCCATCGCTCGTGCCGACCAGGGCGACTTCATCATCCAATCGGGCCACAGCCCAGCCGCGCTGACGGTCTACGAAAGAGAACTGCCCGTCCCAGGTAACCGTCTTGATGTGCGTCCAGGTCTGGCCGCCATCGCTGGAAGAGTACATCTCGCGGCCGAGCAGGAGGGCCTGGCTGGCATCGAAGAAGATCAAAGTGTATTCCGGCGCATAGACCGGCTCAGGCAGGCGCAGCGTGGCCCATGTCTGGCCGCCATCGCCGCTGGAATACAGGTAACTGGCGAAGGTCTCGGGCGGATAGCCGTAGTCGTAACACCCGATCAGCAGCCGGACGGATTGGGGCGACAGCAGGTTGAGCTGGTACGGTTCGCAATAGACGTACTGCTGGTCGAACAGGTCGGGTGCCTCAGGTGGAGGCGGGAAAGTGTGGGCCTCCCAGGTCAGGCCACCGTCGAATGTGAAGGCATATTCGGGCGGAATGTAATAATAGGCGCTGAGAGTCTCCCAGATCAGCCAGCCATTGTCCAGGTCAGCGAAGATCAGATCGGTGTAGTACATGCGGATGCCGGCCTCCATGGGGACCCAGACCAGGCCGCCGTCGCGACTGCGGAAGAACTGGCAGTCAAAGTGATGTCCCGCCCCGACCCAGGCGGCGCACGCCATCAGCCACAGGTTTTCATCATCCAGGGCAAAAAAACGGGCCCAGATCTGGTCGCCCTGGACCTGAGGGCGGAACGTCAGGCTGGGGGTCCAGCTCTGACCGCCATCGATGGTGTGCCAGACCCGGGTCTCCGGGTGAACAAAAACCCCGATCAGGAAGACGACCCAGGCGGTCTGGGAGTCCAGGAAAGCACCGTAGGCCCGAACGGTGTTGCCGGCATGCAAGGCCCCGGGATCGGCCGCCGCCTGCCAGGTTTGGCCGCCGTCCGAGGTTGCGACCACCTGCGAGCCGCAGGCACCCATCCAGGTTCCTTCCGGCAGCAATCCGGGCGGGGTGACCTGGCGCCAGGTCTGGCCACCGTCGGAGGTCGCCAGAACGAACGGTCCGCTGACCGCCCAGCCGTCGGTCGGACTCACCATGTGGATCTCATCCAGCACAACCGGTTCGCCTGGTCGAAAGTAAGGTGCACCGGGAGGCTGGGCTGGAGGTGGGGTCACCACACCGGTTGAGGCGAGCGGCGGGGGGAGATCTGCCCCCGGCGTTGCGATCGCCGGCTGCTGGGTAGGCGCGTTCGTGGATGTGGGTGGGCGCTGCGGGGGAGCAGGCCGAGTCTCCGTCGCAACCGGGGCTGCGAACGGCCCGCAAGCCAGCAAGACCACAAGAAGGATCGTCCATGGAGGAAGTAGAGATTTCCCGGACTTCATATGCCACCTCCAGGATAGTGACAGGGGCTGCAAGTACACTATACAACAACTGGAGTCACACTTCAACAGGCCTACCAGTGGCTGAAAAACGTGCCCTTGGGCATGGCCGGGAGAGGCGCTTGATCATGCCTGCCCTGGGCCGCCCCAGGATAGACTCGGGGATACGACCCGGACAGGCCTCCGGCGTTTCCCGGTGCCATTGCCCTTCCGTTCGCAATCCCACCTGGCTGCCAGTCAAGCTTCTCTTTCCGGAAGGGACACCGTGTCACCCCAGGCAGGGGCGCTTGCGTCGTCCCCTGCCAGAAAGGCACCCCGAAGCCCCCCACCTTCAGGTGTGGAGAGTGGTGCCCCTGGCATCCTGTGGTAGACTCGGGGACACACGCCGGAGTACCGGCACAAACAACCCCCAAAGGAACCCTATGTGCGGTATTTTTGGCATCGTCACGAAAGAGGAGCAGCCCCTCGGTCCGATCCTGATCGAGGCTGCCAAGCGGTTGACCTATCGCGGCTACGACTCGGTCGGAGCGGCGACCCTCTCAGGCAGCAGGATCGACCTGCGCAAAGACGTCGGCCGGGTGGAGGAGGTGGCCAAAAAGTATGACTTTGCCACCATGACCGGCCAGCGCGGCATCACCCAGCTGCGCTGGGCGACCTTTGGCGTCCCAAGCCAGGTCAACGCCCAGCCCCACATCGACTCGGACGGCGATCTGGTCGGAGCCCACAACGGCAATGTGGTCAATAACGTCGAGTTGCGCCAGCAGTTCATCGCCGAGGGCCTGACCGTCCGCTCGCAGAACGATGGCGAGTCGTGCGTCCATGCCGTCGAACGCTACCTCAACAAGGGATACGACTTCATCGACGCCATCCGTCTGGCCTACGGCGACCTGCAGGGCGACTATGCCTTCGTCATCGGGCGGGTCGACGATGACAGGCTCTACGCGTTCAAGAAGGGCTCCGGATTGGTGGTCGGCCTGGGCGAGGGTTTCACCTGTGTCTCGTCGGACCTGCCCTCGCTCCTGCCCCTGACCCGTGAGATCGTCCGCCTGCAGGACGGCGAGATCGTCACCCTGTGGGCGGAGCGGGTCGAGCTGCGCTCGGTCAAGGATGGAGCACGCATCGCCCGCGAGTCAGAGACGGTCAGCGAGTCGATGGACGCCGTCCAGAAGGGCGGCTATCCGCATTTCATGCTCAAAGAGATCCACGAACAGGCCCAGGTGGCGGGCGAGGTGCTGCACATGCTGGACGGCAGCCCGGAGGTGGGAAGGGTGATCGAGGCAGTGCGGGAAGCACGCCATGTCTACTTCATCGGGTGCGGAACCAGCTACCACGCCTGCCTGGCCGGAGCAGTCTACTTCGCTCAGCTTGCCGGGCGGGCCGTCATCCCGGTCCTGGCACCGCAGTTCATTCCCCAGTACCTTCCGGCAGTGAACCACGAAGACATCGGCCTGTTCGTCAGCCAGTCGGGCGAGACCAAGGACGTGCTCAACGCCCTGCAGGCCGCCGAAGAGAGGGGCATGACCGCCTTCGGGCTGGCCAACGTGATCGGCTCGACCCTGACCCGGGCGACGGCCTGTACCCTGCCATTATGCTGCGGCTACGAGATCTCGGTCCCGGCCACCAAGACCTTCACCAACCAGGTGGTGACTTTCCTTTACCTGGCCTACCGCATGGCCGGGCACGGCACCAAGGAACTGGCTGCCATCCCGGCCCTGATGGCGCAGACCCTGGAGCTGACCGCCCCACAGGTGGAGGCGCTGGTCCCACCCATCAACGAGTGGAACGACCTGTACTGCCTGGGCTATGGGGCCACCCTCCCAATGGCCCTGGAGGGGGCCCTGAAGCTCAAGGAGATCACCTACGCCCACTGCGAGGGAATGCTCTCGACCGAGTTCAAGCACGGCCCGCTCTCGGCGGTGACTGCCGGCTTCCCGGTTCTGTTCGCCGCCGGGCCCGGAGACGTGCCGCTGATCGTCAGCGGGATCAACGAGGTGACCTGCCGTGGCGGGCGGGCGATCGCCATCGGCCAGGAGGATGCCCGCCTGCGGGCCAATGCCAGCGACCTGATCACCCTGCCGGCCGCCCCGGCCGATATCTCGGCCCTGCTGGCCGTCCTGCCGCTGCAGCTGCTCTCGTACCACATGGCGGTGGCGAGGGGCTATGACCCCGATTTTCCCAGGAATCTGAGCAAGACCCTGACTGTTGATTGATCAGGTCCTGCCAGCAAGAGGCATGCGTTTTTCACGAGTCAGAATGTAAAATTCCACGCTTGGCTTCGCTTTTGTTTTCCAGGATCATGTCCACAGTAATCATCCGGAGTGCACATATGAAAAACAGCCTGTATACAGACGGTGAATATGCCAGAAACAACCCCCAATGCCATGCCTATGACTCACCCTGGAAAGTACAACAGATTCTCGCCATGCTGACCAGGCACGGGATACAGCCGGACACGGTCTGCGATATCGGATGCGGAGCAGGAGAAATCCTACGCCACCTGCAACTTCAGATGGGGGCGAATACCAGGTTCTTTGGTTACGATATCTCACCACAGGCGATTGAACTCTGCAAGCATCTGGAAAATGACCGGTTATCCTTTTTCTGCGAGGATTTGCTTCTTAAAAAGGGGGAGCTCTTCGATGTTTTGCTGTGCATCGACGTCTTTGAACACGTGGAGGATTATCTGGATTTCCTGAGAAGACTTCGATCGAAGGCAAAATTGAAGATCTTTCATATACCACTGGAGATGTGCGCCGTCAGCGTTGTCCGGGGCTCACCGATTGTCCAGAACCGGAAACTAGTGGGACATCTCCACTACTTCATGAAGGATACTGCCCTCATGGCGCTTAAGGAGACCGGTTATACCATTCTTGACTACAATTACACACCATCAGGAATAAGCCGGGCGAGAGGTGTGGGGGCGAAGTTGGCAAGAATCCCAAGGATTCTGGTGGCCTCCATCCATCGCGATTTCGCCGCGCGCGTCCTCGGCGGTTTCTCCCTTCTCGTACTGGCCGAATAGATCCCTTCGCACCAGGACGAATCCAGTCGACAGAAAGCCGGCCATGCAGTCTGCATGACCGGCTTCTCTTTACCCAGGCGAAACTTTGCCCGACCGTGCGCTGTTACTCGCCTCTGTATTCCAACACCGTCAGGCTGGTCGGCGGGGTCAGAACGGTCAGGTAGCGCCCGTCGCGGCTCAGGAAGAGGGCTCCGTAGCGTGCCAGGGCAGTCTCCCGGGTCCAGGTCGCGCCGCCATCGACGGTGTGGAAGGCCGTCACCACCCCGGCCCCGTCGACCAGGGCCGAGACGATCACCATCCCCTGGCGGGCGTTCTGGAAGCGCATCGCCGCCAGCGGGTAACTCTTGGCTTCGATCGTGATTCCGTCGAGCGGCAATTGCCCCACCAGGGTCCAGCTGGCAGTATCATTCAGGGTAGCGTACAGGGAGCCCGAGACGTCCAGCACGAAGCCTTCCCCGGGAGCATACTGGGAGATCGCCGCCACGCTGCTCACGCCATCCGGCAGGCCGGCCTGGGTCCAGGACCGGGCCCCGTCCGTGGTCGTACCGAGCATGGATGGGGTGGCAGCCCAGCCAGTCCGGGCATCACTGAAGCTCATGAAACGGCAGTGATTGGGAAAACCGGCCCCGAAGTCGGCCATCACCTGCCAGGTCAGGCCACCGTCGACCGTCTGGCGGACCTGGTTGCCCTGCCCGCAGGCGAAGGCGACCTCACCGTCGACGATCTCCAGACCGTACAGGCCCATCGACTGGTTGTCCGCTTCGAGCCAGGTCTGGCCACCGTCCCCGGTGTGGAAGAGCAGCCCATCCTCACCGATCGAGATACCGAAGGTAGTGTCGTTGAAGCCGACCAGCAGGGTCAGGAACTCGGCCCGCGGTGTGGCAAGCACCTGCCAGGCTTCGGCAGGCTGACAGGCCGACAGGACCAGGAGCCCCAGGAGAAAGAACGAAAGCAGAGTGGTCATTTTTTTCATGGTGTCACCTCGTGTGCGCAAGTGTATCATAATCTCCGGCGCAAAGCATACCGCAGCAATCCGTCGCTCAAGTATAATTGTGACCAGAGGCACAATGCCTTTCCGCGGAAGAAGCGCACGGTTCATCACCTGCAACAGGATCTGCTTCCTGATCTACGAACCGTTGGCAATCGCCTTCACCATCCGTCGCCGCGACGAGGGGAACCAGCTTTCATCATGGAGGGAACATGGAGATCGACGAATCCACAAAGCGCCAGGTACTGGCCTTCCAGTGCAACGAGATCACCGAATACCACATCTACAAGCGCCTGGCCCGCAAGATCAATTCGCCCGAGAACGCCGCCATCCTCGACCAGATCGCCGAGGACGAGCAGCGCCACTATCACGCCTGGATGAAGTATACCGGGCAGGAGGTCCAGCCCGACCGGTGGAAGATCTGGAAATTCTACCTGATCAGCCGGATCTTCGGTTTCACCTTCGGCATCAAGCTGATGGAGGGCGGCGAGGAGTCGGCCCAGGAGAATTACGGCCGGCTGGCCGGGGTCATCCCGGATATCGAAACGCTGATCCACGACGAGGATGCCCACGAGCAGCGCCTGATCGCCATGCTCGACGAGGAACGCCTGCGTTATGCCGGCTCGGTGGTGCTCGGCCTGAACGACGCCCTGGTCGAACTGACCGGTGTCCTGGCCGGTCTGACCCTGGCCCTGCAGAACACCCGCCTGATCGCTCTCTCCGGGCTGATCACCGGCATCGCCGCCTCGCTCTCGATGGGCGCCTCCGAATACCTGTCGACCCGTTCGGAAGATACCCAGAAGCACCCGGTCCGGGCGGCGGTCTACACCGGGATCGCCTACGTGATCACCGTCTCGCTGCTGATCCTGCCCTACATGCTGTTCCAGAGCTATTACCTCGACCTGGCCATCTCCATGGCCACTGCGGTGCTGATCATCGCCGCCTTCAACTATTACATCTCGGTCGCCAAGGACGAACCCTTCCGCAAGCGCTTCCTCGAAATGGCCGGGCTGAGTCTGGGCGTGGCTGCCTTTTCCTTCGGCATCGGCTTCCTGATCCGCCTGTGGCTGGGGGTGGAGGTCTGATCTGGCCCGAAACAGGACGCGACGCGCCAGGCGTCGCGGTCGTATGTTTTAACGACCGCGCCTCTCTCGCATCCAGCGGGTTATACCAATCAGACCAGCCCACGGAGGCCAGCTTGATCCTGATCACCGGCGCCACCGGTCATATTGGCAACGTCCTCGCCCGCCAGTTGCTTGCGCGCGGCGAATCAGTACGTGCCCTGGTCCGTCCGGGGAGCGGGGCCTCCGCCCTGCAGGATCTGGACCTGGAACGCTTCCCCGGCGACGTGCTCGACCCGGACTCGCTGGTCCACGCCATGCAGGGGATCGACCTGGTCTACCACCTGGCTGCCCGGGTCTCCCTCGCTCCCGGCCCGGACCCGGAGACCGAGCGTGTCAACCTGGAGGGAACCGGCAACCTGATCGCCGCCGCCCGGCGGGCCGGGATCCGGCGGTTGGTCTACGCCAGTTCGATCTACGCCCTGCGCCTGCCTGCCAAGGGGATCGTCGATGAGTCACTGCCCTTCGACCCGGCCCACGCTCGCGGGGCCTACGACCGCTCGAAGGCATCCGCCAGCCTGGAGGTCCAGCGGGCCGCCGCCAACGGCCTGGAAACGGTCATCGTCTGCCCAACCGCAGTCACCGGGCCGTTCGATTTCCACGGCTCGGAGTCCGGCCGCGGCGTCCGCTACAACATGGGCCGCGGGATCAAGTTCTACATCGACGGGGCCTATGATTTCGTCGACGTGCGTGACGTGGCCCGGGGTCTCATCCTGGCAGCCGAAAAGGGCCTGCCCGGCGAGACCTACATCCTGGGCGGCGAGCGATTGACGGTCCGGGAGGTGGCCGAGACGGTCTGGCAGGCCTCCGGGGGCTGGTGCTACGGCGTGCGAATCCCGCTCTGGCTGGCCTACCTGGCTGCCGAAGTGCTGCCCGCCATCGCCGAGCTGACCGGCAGCCACCCGCTGGTGACCCCCTATGCGCTGGATGCCTTACAGTCCAATTCGAACATCAGCCACGCCCGGGCCCAGCGCGAACTGGGCTACCGCCCCCACCCGGCCCGCCAGGCTCTGCGCGACGCGGTGACCTGGTTCCAGACGATCGAGGGAATCCAGGCCACACCCTTCCCGGCCGAAACGCAGATCGAGGCGACCACCTGACGGGCGCCTCGATTTTTAATCCGCTGTCACCCCCGGTCGCAAGCCTGGATTGTTAAGGCTCGAGGACCCACAGTTCCGAGTTGGTGATCTCGCAGCGGGTGCCAAAACCGGCATTCGTACCAGAAAGAATGGTATATGCCAGATCACCTTCCAGCCAGTCATTGGTCCGGCCGTAATAGGTCTTGACGTGTTCGCCATCAATGAACATATTGAAGGTGGAGCCACTGACCGTCATGGCAAAATCGGCCTCTCCGCCTGTCGCCGCCGGTGCATAGTACCCCTGGCCGCCCGAGAATTGGAAGTAGGCATCGTTCACTCCAAAATGAAGATAACCATCTGTCGTCACGAAAATGACATAATGAGCGCCATCATTCTGAAGCCGGAAGACGATCCCGCAGCCTGACGGGTTGGGCGTACTCGTGTCGGTCTCCCATGAGAAATGCGCCTGCAAGACAAAGTCGGCTGGATCGTAGCCGGTCTGTTGCCAAGAGTACCAACCGATCTGGGCCCAGTCAGCGAAGAACTCGTCGAGGGGGTAATAGCTGCCGTTTGTCGATTCGATATAGCCGTTGTCATAATAGCCCTGGACGTCTGCAGCCATATCCTCGTAGGCCTGGGTGGCTGCCAGGTTGGGCGTGCGCGTCGGAGGCGGAGTCAGGGTTGGACGAGTCGTCGCCGTTGGCGTGGGCGCCTCGGTCGGGGTCGCGGTGGCGGTGGCGGTCGGCTCGGGGCCTCCAAAGGGCAGCGTGCAGCCGGCCAGGGCCATCAGCGCCAGGATGCTTACGAACAGTGAAATGCGATGCGAGACTTTCATTTGCTATCCTCCATGCTAGAATTAAGATCTGGGTATCCCGTCAGATAATTATACAGTGATTACGCTTTATCAGTTGTAGGCAAAGATACTGATCCTCCGCCCGGGGAACGGCCGGGGAGACAATCCCAGATCAGGAGAATCACCATGACCCGACCGGTCTTTTTCGCTGTTGGACCCGAATTCCTGGCCCGCGACGGGCTTACGGAGGCCGTCCTGCCCTGGGAGGACGGCCGGCGCCTGGCCACCCGGCGCGGAACCTTTGAGTGGTGGTACTTCGACGCCCACCTGGAGGATGGCAGCACAGCCGTGATCGTCTTCGCCACCAAGCCGATCACCCGCCCCGGAGACCCACTGCGCCCCAACCTGTCCCTGACCATCACCCGCCCCGATGGGATCAAACTGGCCCGCTTCGCCTTTTTCCCAGCCGAGGCATTCTCGGCCGCCGAACACCAGTGCGAGGTCCGGATTGGATCGAGTTGGGTCAAATGGCATGCTGAAGACAGCACCTGGAACTACACGCTGCACGCTGAGGCCGATGAATTATCCACCGACCTGACCTTCCGCAGCCTGGTTCCGCCCTGGCGACCAGGAGCCGGAAAGTGCTTCTTCGGCGGCTTTGAACACTATTTTGCCTGGCTGTGCGCAAGCCCCTACAGCACCGTGGCGGGGACCCTGACCTACGATGGTCAGGCCCACGCCGCCCAGGGTACGGGCTACCATGATCACAACTGGGGCAACGTGGCTCTGCCAGCCGTGATGGACCACTGGACCTGGGGACGGGCCCAGGTCGGCGACTATACCCTGATCTATGTCGAGCAGGTTGCCTTGAAGAAATACGGCTCGACGCGCATGCCGGTCTTCCTGCTGGCGAAAGGGGACCGTGTCCTGGCGGACGACGCCCGCTGCCTGACCATGCAGGCTCGGGACTTCGTCCGCCACGCGGGCGGGCGCGACTACCCCCGGGAGGTGGACTTCGTCTGGAAGCGCGGGGCGGAGCGCGTCCAACTGGCGCTGCGCGCGCCGCAGTTGATCGAGGCGGTCAGCCTGCTGATCGGGCTCCCGCCGCTCAAGCGGGAGATCGCCGGTCTCTTCGTCCGGCCGTATTACTTCCGCTTCAACGCCGACCTGGAACTGTCCATCGACCTGGGGGGGATCCATGCAGTCGAGCGCGGCCCGGCGTTGTATGAGATCATGATGTTGCGCTAACCCTGCGAACCCTGCGAGGGTTTACTGCAAGGGCACGAGGACGGGACGTCCCAGCCCTCGCAGGGTTGGGATAACGCAACCAGTCGATCAAAAATGTCGTCCCACTTAGTGCCATAAAACGACATTATATTGGGATGGGCACCCCTAAATAAGGCCATACAGGCCAGTTCTGTCCCACTTTGCTCCCCAGACAGGTCGTTGCAGGTTTTTCAAAACTCGTACAACTCAGGCCGAGGCGAGGCAGATCAAGTTTCTACCGCCATATCTGACAATCCCTTGGTCAGTAACGAGATTTTGCCATGGATGTCATCATTTTGACTTCGACTTGTTGCACAATCCCGGGTTTCGCTCCTCTTGACAGCAGGGGAATTTAATCGTATTATATAAACTAGTCTACAATATAAACCGGTCTACAGAAGGAGAAATCATGACCGAGAAAGACCCCGCCTCCCGCCCCGGACTGCGCGCCATCCAATACTGGTTCGTGGACGGCACGTACGAACTCGGCTTCGGGTTGCTGTGCCTGATCCTGGCAGCCTATTTCTACATTGAGAAGCAACTCGAGGGCACCTGGCTCTCCGCCATCGTGGACGGCTCGCTGGTCCTGGTCTTCATCGGCGGAGCGGCCCTGGTCAACTGGCTGACGCGCAAGTGGAAGGAGCGCGTCACCTACCCGCGCAGCGGCTACGTCGCCTACCGGCGCGAGGGCGGGATGAAGCGCGGCCTGCGCATCGCCCTCGGGCTGATCGTCGGTGGCTTGATCGGCGCAACGGTGGCCGCCCTGGTCACCCGGCCGTTCGAGGATTTCGACGTCATGCCGCTGGTCACGGGCCTGCTGATGGGCATCGTCCTGGCCATCCTGGCCTGGCGGACCTCCCTGCCGCGTCTCTACCTGCTGGCGGCCTGCAGCATCCTCGCCGGGCTGGGGCTGGCCTTCGCCCGGCTCGGCAATTACACCGGCCTGTCCATCTTCTACGCTGCCCTGGGAGGCGCAATGATCCTCTCCGGGCTGGTGACGCTGGTCATTTACCTGCGCCGGAACCCGGTTCCGCGGGAGGAGCCGCAATGAAGGATCAATTCTCCCAGGTTGCCCACCGAACACGACGCTATAAGTTCGCCGACGGGACCACCGAACTGATGCTGGGTGGAATCACCTTTTGGGGCGGTATCTCCTTCAACGCTCCATCCCCGCTCCTGACCGGCATCCTGGCCATCCTGGGCGCGATCATCGTAACCGTCGCCGTGGAGTCGCTCCAGAGAAAATATGTATACCCACGCGCCGGTTATGTGGAATATCGTGAAACCACCCGCCGCGGCATATGGAAGCCAATACTGGCCGGCCTGACCGCCATGTTGGTCTTCGTGGCTATCTTCTGGTGGCTCATGGTCCACGACCCGGACCACGCCCTGGCCTGGATCGCCCCTCTGCTTGGCCTGTACCTCGGCCTGACTTTCCTGTACTGCGCGATCGCCTTCAAGTTCTGGCGGCTGGCGGTCGTCGGCCTGGTCTCGCTCGGGGCGGGCTTGCTGCTCTCGCCGCTCGTCATCCCGCTCGAGGCGCTCGCAGGCTACGGCGGCATCGGTACGATGGCCTTCTACTTCCTCGTCATCAGCCTGGCACTGCTGGTCTCGGGCGGGCTGGCCTTCCGGGCCTTCCTGCGCCGGAACCCGGTCGAAAAGGAGGAGCAGCCATGAAAGATCCCATCCAGCACGCCCAGCAGCGCACCGTCCAGTACGACCATGTGGACGGCACCCCCGAGTTGGAGTTCGGCGCCCTGTTCCTGCTGGTGGCGCTCTTCTACCTGCTCCTTGCCAAAGTCCCCGGATTGGCCGCCTCCAGTATCTCGATCTGGCTGGTCATGGTCATCTTCATCGGTGGGGGCTTCCTCCTCGATCGGCTGGTGAAAATTCTCAAGGAACGCATCACCTACCCGCGCACCGGCTACCTCGCCCATCGCCGCGAAGGCCGTCCCCTCACCCGCCCACAGCGGCTGCTGATCTGGGTCGGCGTCCCGCTGCTCACCGTCATCATCCTGGTGCTCCTGTTCCTGAACCGCGCTACCTTCCCCGCCCGGGGTGTGGAGACCCTGCCGGCCTGGACGCAAGGCTTTGCCGGCCTGCTCTTCAGCGGCCTGTGGTGCATTGCCGGCTGGAAGCTCGCCATGCCGCGTTACTACCTAATTGCGGCCGTCACCTTCCCGGCCAGCGTGGCACTCCTCTTCAGCGGGCTGGACGGCAACCTCGGGCTGGCGCTACTCTTCGGGGCGATGAGCCTGGCCCTCTTCCTCACCGGCGGCCTGACGCTGTGGAAGTACCTGCGGGACCATCCGCTTCCAAAAGAAGAAACAGAATGAATGACCACAAGCCTTCCATCCTGAAGCGCATTCGCCGTTACAATTTCGAAGACGGCACGATTGAAATGCTGATCGGATTGATTTATTTCTGGGCGGGTGTATTCTTCAAACCCCTGCCAGTGCCGAACTGTCCGATTTCGATCTCGATCATCGGCTTTATCGTGACCATCTTTCTTGCGGCGTGCATGCGGCAGCGGTACGTCTACCCTCGGTCCGGGTACGTGAATGCAGTCTCGCTGGCGACAGGAAAAAGTGTCCGCACTTTCCTGCTCTCGGTCCTGCTGGGGACCGTCATCGCAGTTTCCATCTTCATCCCGTTTTTTTTGATGGGGAGAAACGGAGATGGCGGGTTGTCCTGGTTGACATTGACCTTCGGCCTGGTGATCGGCATCGTGCTGATCTTGCAAGGATTTTGGTTGGGATTTCCCCGCCTGGCTGTCGTCGGCTTGATCTCTGCGGGGCTGGCGGTCCTGCTCTCGCCCATTGTATTTGCCGGCCAGACCTATATCTTCAGCAACCAACAATTCCCTTACTGGGTCGTCCCGGCCTGGCAGATCTTCTTCCCGGTTTATTTCCTCTTGATGGCACCCGTGCTGCTTCTTTCAGGAGGCATTGCATTCTTGAATTACCTGCACAACAACCCACCCCTCGCGGAGGATCCCGATGAGCAGTGACCTGCGTTCGCTGGCCGGAGTCGACCGCCTGATCCACGAGCCGTCGCGGTCCATCATCCTGGCCATCCTGGCTGCCGTCGAGAGCGCCGACTTCCTCTACCTGCAGCGCGAGACCGGCCTGACCAAGGGCAACCTCTCGGTGCACCTCTCGAAACTGGAGGAGGCCGGCTACGTAAATATAGAGAAGACCTATCGCGGCAAGGTCCCGCTGACCCTCTGCCGCCTAACCGCCGAGGGGCGTAAGGCATTCGAAGCCTATCGCAAGCAGCTCAAACGCTTCGTCGAAAACACGCCTGAAAGGTAACCTCTCAAAAATTCGGGGAAGCGGGGTTGTACGGGCGGCTCCGCCGGCCATACAACCCCCATCCTCCCCGGCTTATTTACAGAGTGCTGCGTAAATATCTAAACCAACCCCTTTCGTTTCATGGGGAAATCGGGTTTCATCTAGTTAAGAGATTTATGCAAGAAGCAGTAGAAGATACCACGCTTTGTACAATTTGCCGGGCAAACCGGGGAAAAGAAAAGGAGCACATCCATGTTTGCTGTCGAGATCTCCCACGTCACCAAGGCCTTCGGGACCGTGAAAGCGGTCGACGATGCCTCCTTCTCTATCGAGAAGGGCGAACTCTTCGGCCTGCTCGGCCCGAACGGGGCCGGCAAGACCACCTGCATCCGTTGCATGCTCGACATCTTCAAGCCCGACGCCGGGACGGTCGTCATCCTGGGTGGGCCGATGTCGGAGGCCAAGAAGGACCGCATCGGCTACATGCCCGAGGAACGCGGCCTGTACCAGGACATCCCGCTCGAACGCTGCCTGGCCTACCTGGGCTCGCTCAAAGGATTGAGCCAGGCCGAGGTGAAGAAGCGCTCCGAAGGCTACCTGGAGCGTTTCGACCTGGCCGCCCACAAGGCGAAGAAGGTCAAGGAACTGAGCAAGGGCATGCAGCAGAAGGCCCAGATCATCGCCACCCTGCTCCACCAGCCCGAACTGCTCATCGTCGACGAGCCCTTCAGCGGGCTGGACCCGGTCAACACCCAGATGGTCAAAGACCTGCTGCGCGAGCAGCGCGAGCAGGGCGTGACCGTCGTGCTCTGCTCCCACCAGATGAATCTGGTCGAGGAACTGTGCGACCGCATCGTATTGATCGACCGAGGCAAGGTCATGCTCTACGGTACCCTGGACGAGATTCGCCGCCAATTCTCGGGGCACGCCGTGCTGGTGAAGTCTGGCGCTCCGCTGCCAGCGTTACCAGGCGTCGAGCGGGTCGAACCGGTCAACGGATCCTATAAATTGCATCTCCACACCGGGGCCAGACCGCAGGAGATCCTCAAGATGCTGGTCGCCAAGGGCGTACCTCTCGAGCGGTTCGAGATCTCCCTGCCGGACCTGGACGAGATCTTCATCCGCATCGTCCAGGGCGAAGGAAGGGTTGCATGAGCAAGACCTGGCGCATCGCCCTGCACGAATACGAACTGCACGTCTTCAACAAGCGCTTCCTGCTCGGCCTGTTGAGCGTGCCCTTCGTCATTCTCCTGATGATCGGGATGATCTTCCTGCTCGTCACGATGGAAAACGACACCCGGCCGATAGGCTATGTGGACCTCTCGGGGCTGCTGGCGGACCCCCTGCCCCCACCCGAGGTCGAGGCCCTCGTCAAGCCGGTCGAGTTCCGCGCCTACGCGGACGAGGGCGCGGCGCAGGCCGCCCTGGAGGCCGGCGAGATCGGGGCTTACTACGTGATCCCCGAGGACTACCCGCTAACCGGTAGCCTGAGCGTGGTCCACACCGAGGCGTTGAAGGACATCCCGCGCGACCAGTTCTACGACTTCCTGGCAGTCAATCTGTTGCGTGACTACGACCCGGCCGTCGTCGAGCGCATCATCGACGGGTACGAACTCATCGTACAGTCTGCCGACGGCAGCCGGACGATGTCGGGCAACGGCTGGTTCAACATCATGCTGCCGCTGTTCGCCGCCCTCGCCTTCATGATCGCCATGTTCACCGCCGGCGGCTACCTGATGCAGGCCGTGGTCGACGAAAAGGAGAACCGCACCATGGAGGTGCTCCTCACCTCGGTCTCACCGAACCAGTTCATGGCCGGTAAGATTATCGGCGACATTGCCACCGGCCTGACCCAGATCCTGGCCTGGATCGGTTTTCTCATCCTTGGCGTCCTGGCAGGCCGCTCCCGGCTCGAGTTCCTGCAGGGGATCGATCTTTCTCCGCAGACATTGCTGCTGATGGCGGTCATCCTGGTGCCGGCCTTTGTCATGGTCTGCGCCCTGATGGCGGCCATCGGCGCCACCGTCAGCGATTCGCGCGAGGGCCAGCAGATGACCGGCCTGGTCAGCCTGCCGATCTGGATCCCCTACATGCTGACCACCGTGATCCTCTTCAACCCGAACGCCCCGATCGTCATCGCCCTGAGCCTGTTCCCTCTGACCGCACCGATCACCATGCTCATCCGGCAGGGGATGACCATCATCCCCGCCTGGCAGATCGCCGCCAGTTCTGCAATCCTGGTCCTGAGCGCGGTCGCGGCGATCTGGTTGGCCGGGCGAGCCTTCCGCCTGGGAATGCTGCGCTACGGCAAGCGCCTGCGCTGGCGCGAGATCTTCGCCCAACAGACCCGGTCTGCTACCGCCGACGTCCCCATCGGCGAGGAGACCGCCTAGAGCAAGGCTTAAGGAAACATCCATGAACAAAACCCTGCTCGTCCTCAAAAATGAAATCATCACCCTGGTCAGCCGGCCGTCGTTCTGGCTGTCGACCCTGGGCATCCCACTTGCCGGCGCGCTGATCTTCGCCGTCGTCGGCTGGATCAACCGCGACGCCGGGACGGCCGCCGCCGTCGGGGAACTCTTCCGCGGCCCGCAGGAGGTTCGCCCCGAAGGCTACGTCGACCTGGGCGGCATCATCGAGGAGATGCCCGAGACCGTCCCGGCAGGGACCTTCGTCGCCTACCCGGACGAGGCCTCCGCCCGGGCCGCCCTGGACTCCGGCGAGATCGCCGCCTTCTACATCGTCCCGGCCGACCACCTGCGCTCCGGCGAGATCACCTGCATCCGCCCGGACTTCAACCCGCTGGCGAGCGACAGCAACCAATCCGGCCTCTTCCGCTGGGTGCTGCAGGTCAACCTGGTCGACGGAGATATTCTCCTTTCCAACCTGGTCAACGGTCCGCTGGACGTGCAGGATATCTCGCTTGCCCCAGCCGGAACGGCGGAAGGCGGCATGGACAACCCGCTGACCATGTGGACGCCCTACGCGGTGACCCTGATCTTCTACTTCCTGATCATGGGCTCGGCCAGCCTGCTGCTCAGCAACATCTCGAAGGAGAAGGAGAACCGCATCGTCGAGATCCTGCTGACCTCGGTCAACCCCCACCAGTTGCTGGCCGGCAAGATCATCGGCCTGGGCATCGTCGGCCTGCTGCAAACCCTCCTGTGGGTGACCATCGCCAGCGCCCTGGCGAACCGCTCCGGCCAGATCTTCCAGGTGGCCTCGTCCCTCCACCTGCCGGCCTCCTTCATCGTCTGGGGCCTGGTCTTCTTCGTGCTCGGTTACGCCGTCTACGCCAGCCTGATGGCCGGACTGGGTGCCCTGGCTCCCAACCTGCGTGAGGCTTCTCAGGTGACCTTTGTAATCATGCTGCCGTTGATCATCCCGCTTTTCTTCAGCAATAATGTCTTCGCCGTTGAGCCCAACGGGCCGATTGCCACTGTCCTGAGTCTGTTCCCACTCTCGGCCCCGGTGGCGATGATGGCCCGCCTCCCAGCCGGTGGGGTTCCCTGGTGGCACCCGCCGCTGGCGGCTGTCCTGCTGGCGCTGACAGCGTGGCTCATCGTGCGCATGGTGGCCGGCATGTTCCGGGCCCAGGCCCTGCTCTCTGGACAGCCGATCCAGGTCAAGACGTACTTCAGAGCGTTATTCGGCAAGTTGTAATCCGATCCCGATCTCCCCGGGTTTCGCATGCCCGGGAGTTTTTTCCCTGACAAATAGACAACGATCTATAGGATATCAGGGAGACTGGTCTCGGTGCAGGTCAAGACGGTCCGCCAGGCCCTGCAGACCCTCACGCGCGCCGATTTCCTGTTCCTGATCCCGCGCTTCTGGCCGCTGCTCCTGCGGGCCAAGCGCAGGGCTGATCCGTACGAAAGGCAGACTGCCCTGGCCATCAGCCTGGTTGTTTTCATCGGCGTGAGCGGTGTGATCTGCGTGCTGATCGCCTGATCGCCAAGGGACACCTGGAAAAAGACCAGGACTTGTTCCTCTGACCTATCCAGAAGGGTTCTTCTCAGACCGTCCCCTCCCGGCATCCCCGCGCGGGGATGCCGGGATTATTTCCCTTGACAAATAGACAATTATCTATATAATATCAGATAGACAGGTATCGATATGGCAACCACAGACCCCGTTCTTTTCGCCAAGGCCCTGGCCGACGAGACCCGCCAGAAGATCATGACCCTGTGCTGCTGCGCGTGGATCTCGGTCGGCGAGATCGTTGAGCAGCTGCAGGTCACCCAGCCGACCGTCTCGCACCACCTGGGCGTGCTGCGCGAGGCCGGGCTGGTCGAGGCCCGCGAAGAGGGCAAGCAGACCTTCTACCGCCTCAATCAGAAAAAGATCTCCGCCTGCTGCGGCCGGCTGATGGTCAATTTCGCCCCCCAGGACGAGGTCACCAAGAAGATGATCATCGCTTCGGAGTAAGCCTCTTTTTTTGACCCGATATATAGATATTCATCGATTTGACTGACTGGGATGACAGCAAGGAGAAATTCACCGGCGACTGCGCAGAGGTCCTTCTTTTCCACCTGCTCCACAGACAAACATCCAGAACAGGAGACAGAAATGACAACCCCCACCAAAACCCACCTGGAAGTCCAGAAACGCTACGGCGAGTTCGCCCACAGCGAGGGGGCCTGCTGCGCCCCCCACAATACTCTCTACCCGCTTGCGGCCCTGCAGGACCTGCCGGCGGATATCGCCAGTTTCACCGCTGGCAGCGGCGACCCGGTTACCCCGGCCAGGCTGCAGCCCGGCGAGACCGTTCTCGACCTCGGCTCAGGCGGCGGCCTGGACTGCTTCCTCGCCGCCCGCCAGGTCGGCGCTGGCGGCCACGTCATCGGCGTGGACATGACCCGCGAAATGCTCGAACGGGCCCGCAAGAACGCCGAGCGAATTGGGCTCGAGAATATCGAGTTCCGCGAGGGGTTCCTCGAGTCCCTGCCGGTCGAGGACAACCACGTCGACGTGGTCATTTCGAACTGCGTCATCAATCTCTCACCCGACAAGCCGCAGGTTCTGCGGGAGATCTTCCGGGTGCTGAAGCCCGGCGGGCGCCTGTCGGTTTCGGACATCGTCACCAATCGCCCGGTTCCGGAGGAGCATCGCAAGGACACGGAGGACTGGTGTGGCTGCACCTCTGGCGCCCTGCCCTCCAGCGAGTACGCCGAAGAACTGCGCAAGGCCGGCTTCGTTGACATCAAACTCGAACCTGATCTCGACGTGGCCAGACAGGCGATCGACCAGGGCCAGATCCAGGCCCCGGAGGAAATGCCCGGGGAAGCCCTCCTGCAGCAAGTGCTCAAGTGGGAAACCTGCGACAAAAACATCTTCCTGCCGCACCTGATCTCGGCCCGTAAGTCGGCCTGAGACGTTCCAACCACCGATCAAGACCATTGTCCCGGCGCCGTTGAGGCGCCGGGAGAATTTCCTTCCACCTTGTGAATTTGTTAACGAAATCTCATCTGCTTTTAATCGATCCTTCCGTCTTTTCGGTTATCATAAAAATACCGACCAGTCGGTATGATTTTCGCCCTGCCAGCCCTCTCGCGCTCATCGGAGAGGCGGAATTCGAGGAAACATGCAGCAACGCAGCGAAGAGACACGCGCCCGCATCCTGGATGCCGCCGTCAAGCGCTTCGCCAACGCCGGTTACGATGCCGCCAGCGTCGGCGACATCTGCGCCGAAGCCGGTGTCAGTAAAGGTGCCTTCTACCACCACTTCCCCTCCAAGCAAGCCATCTTCCTGGCCCTGCTGGAGGGCTGGCTGAAGGTCATCGATACGGGCATGGACCAGCTTCGCCAGGACACCGTCCCCGATACCATCATCCGCATGACCGAGATGATCCCGGCCATCATTGCCACCGCCGAGGACCGCCTGCCGATGTTCCTCGAATTCTGGCTGCAGGCCAGCCGCGACGAGACCGTCTGGCAGGCGACCATCTCCCCGTACCGCCACTACCAGGACCATTTCGCCAGGCTGGTGATGGACGGGATCGCCGAGGGGTCGCTCAAGGAGATGGACCCGCAGGTGGCCGCCCGGGTGATCGTTTCGCTGGCTGTGGGCTTGTTCCTGCAAGGCGTGATCGACCCGCACGGCGCCGACTGGCAGGAAGTGGCCCGCGCCAGCATGGAAATCCTGATGAAAGGTTTGGCAAAATGACTTTCTCCCTTTGGAGGTATCGATGATCCTGGTCACCGGCGCCACCGGCCACATTGGCAACGTCCTGGTCCGCAAACTGATCGAGCAGGGCAAACTCGTCCGGGCCCTGACCTGGCGCGGCGAGGACACGACCCCGCTCGCCGATCTGCCGGTCGAGCAGGTCGAAGGCGACGTGCTCGACCCCGAGAGCCTGGAGCAGGCCTTTCGGGGCATCGAGACCGTCTACCATCTGGCCGGGGTGATCTCGATCATGCCCGGCCATGACCCGCTCGTCTGGCAGGTCAATGTCGAAGGGACGCGTAACGTCCTGCAGGCTGCCCGCCGGGCGTGCATCCACCGGCTGATCTACACCAGTTCGATCCACGCCCTCACCCGCGCCCCGCACGGGGTGCTGATCGATGAAGCGCTCGGTTTCGACGCCAACAACCCCTACGGCGAGTATGACCGCTCGAAGGCGGCCGCCAGCCTGGAGGTCCTGCAGGCGGCCCGGACGGACCTGGACGCGGTCCTGGTCTGCCCGACCGGCGTCATCGGTCCGTACGACTTCCGCGGCTCCGAGATGGGGGAGGTCATCCGCGGCGCGGCCTACGCCCGGCCGATGTTCTATGTCGAGGGCGCCTACGATTTCGTCGACGTGCGTGATGTGGTCGACGGCTTGCTGGCCGCTGAGGAGAAGGGCCGCCGCGGGGAGGCCTACATCCTGGGCGGGCACAAGATCTCGGTCCGCTACATGATCGAGACCGTGCGCGAGGTGACCGGCAAGGCCTTCGCCAGCATCAAGATCCCCTTCTCGCTGGCCGAACTGGCCGCCAGATTCACTCCCTGGTATTACCGCCAGACGCGGACCAGGCCGCGCTTCACACCCTATTCGCTGGAAGTGCTGCAGAGCAATTCCAACATCAGCCACGAAAAGGCCAGCAGCGAACTGGGCTACCGACCACGCCCGGTCATCGAGACCATCGCCGACACGGTGCGCTGGTTCTTCGAGAATCGCAGGGCCCGCCTGACCACCTGATCCACATGGACCTCGATCTCGCCCCCCTGGCAACCTTGCAAACCCTGGACGGCTACCGCCGGGGCTTCATGGACCCGGTTGTGTGGCGCCCGTTCGTCGAGCGGGTCTGCCAGGGCCATGGTTGGACCTGTGAGCGGGTCCGCCCGGGTCTGGCCGGGACCTTCCCGACCTTCATCGTCGACGAGCAGCGGGTGGTCAAGTTCTTCGGCCCGCGCTTTGACGGGGAGACCTGCTGGCGGGTGGAGGTCGAGGCCGCCGGTCTGGTGGAAGGCAGTGCGACCATCCCGATCGCGCCGGTCCGGGCGGCGGGGCCGCTCGGGCCGGGCTGGCAGTACCTGGTCATGGACTGCGTCCCGGGCCTGAGTATCGGCGCGGTCTACGCCCAGCTGCCTTTCGACGACAAACTGGCCCTGGCCAGCTGGCTGGGAACGGCCCTGCGGACGATGCACCGCATCGCGGTCCCGGCGGAGAGTGCCCTGCCGCGGCTGCGCCTGGAACAGATGCGCGCCTGGTTCACCGGCCGCTGGGCGGAGGAGCGCAGGAACTGGCCGCAGCACCTGGCCGTTCAGGTGGAAGCCTATCTGGAGGCGCAGGCCGGTCTGGCCCAGGGCGGCGCAGACAACTTCATCCACGCCGACCTGACCTGTGACCACATCCTCGGGCAAGTGCAGGACGGTCACTGGGTCACGCGGGCAGTCATCGATTTCGGCGACGCCCTGCTGGGCAACATCTACTACGAGCTGGCCGCCCTGCACCTGGACCTGTTCGCCTGCGACAAGCGCCTGCTGCAGGTCTTCCTGGAGGCCTACGGTCTGTCCCCCGGCCCAGACTTTGCTCACCAGGCGATGGCCACTTCCCTGCTGCACCAGTTCGGCGTCTACGAACCCTTGTTCACATGGAAACCGGAGCTGCAGGAAACGCGCACCCTGGAAGAACTCGCTGAACGACTCTGGAAGATCAACTAGCCTCGGCCCCAGGAGACAAATTGGTGGACTACCTCTTCGATACCCCGATCCCACTCCCCTGGCTCCTGGCCGATCTGCTGACCCTGGCGATCACCGTGTTGGTGATGCTCTTCGTCATCAAGAAGAGCAGGCACCCGGCGATGGTCCTGCTGGAGGCATTGGCCTTCGTGCTGTTTTATGCCAGCCTGTACGAGAATTTCGCCGTCGTGCAGGGCTGGTATCTTTACGGGCATTCGCTGCTGACGGTCGGCGATGTGCCGCTCTCCGTGCCGCTGCTTGAAGTGGACGTACTGATCACGGTGCTCTGGCTGCTGGAAAAAATGGAAATCCCGACCTGGTGCAAGCCTTTCGTCGCCGGGCTGTTCGGCTTGTTGCAGGATTTCTCCCTCGACCCCTACTCCATTCGCCAGGTCTACACCGTAGGCGAACGGATGACCGGGCGCTGGAGCTGGATCCTGCCCGAAGGGGCGGTCAACATCTACGGCGTGCCGGTCTACAACTTCCCCGGCTGGACGCTGATCATGCTGTACGCCACCGTTTTCATCCTGCTCGGGCGCGAATGGTTCAAACGCTCCGGCTACCGACCGGTCGTCGGATACACGTATCCCTTCCTGATGATCTTCCTGGCCCTGCTGGCGATGGTCAGCCCGCTCTCGCAGTTCCTGCTCTGGCTCGGCCCGCTTTTCTCCAGGGGCAGCAATGCCGAGTGGGTCATGCTGGCTTTCCACCTGCTCTTCCCGACCATCCTGCTCCTGGTCTTCTGGCGTGGCAGGATGAAGACTCCGCTCACACTCGGGCAAGACCTGCCCGTGTTTGCCGTCATCGGGCTGTTCCACCTCGCGGACATCCTCTTCACGGTCGCAGGTGGGTACTACGAAATTCTCTGGCTGGTGGTGATGACGAGCATGGTTCACTGGGCCTGGCTGGGATGGATCTACGCCGCCGGCAGGAAAGCCCCGCCGCACAAAGCCGGCTTTGTTCTTGGACCGTAGAGGTGAATATGCGTGACTGGAAAGACAAGATCGCCGTCGTGACCGGGGCCTCGTCGGGCATCGGGGCGGCCACCGCCCGCCGGCTGGCCCGGGAAGGCCTGCAGGTCATGCTGGTTGCCCGCCGGCTGGACCGGCTGGAAGAACTGGCCGGGCAGATCCGCCAGAACGGCGGGCGCGCCGAGTGCCTCCCCGCCGACCTGAGCCAGGAGGGCGACCGCAGGCGCATTTTCAACGAAATCGAAACGCGCTTCGGGCATGTCGACGTTTTGATCAACAACGCCGGGTTCTGCTGGTACGGTTACGGCGCCGAGATGTCCTGGAAGACCGCCTGGGAGATGCTGCAGGTCAATGTCGAAGCGGTGGTCCAGCTCAGCCTATCCTGCCTGACCCACATGCGCAAGCGGGGCAGCGGGCACATCATCAACGTCGGCTCAATTTCGGGCAGCATCCCCAGCCAGGGAATCGCCCTCTACGGGGCGACCAAATCCTTTCTGGATAATTTCACCACCGCACTGCACCGCGAGTTGAGCAGGACGCACCTGCACGTCAGCGTGGTGCGGGCCGGGCCGGTGCGGACCGAGTTCGGCGAGGCGGCATTACAGCAGGAAAACGGTGGCCACGTCCCAACCGAGCACATCGGCGTGAGCGCCGAACACGTCGCCTGGCGCATCTGGAAGCTGATCCTGCGCCCGCGGCGGGTCATCTACATCCCTGACTGGTTGCGGGTGGTCCCATGGGCCGAACTGGCCTTCGGCTGGATTATCGACCGGGTAGGGCCTTTATTATTGAAGAACCAAAAAACATAACGGCTTTTCCGAACTCCCCAGGTATCAGGGGAGTTCGTGGTTAATCAACCAAAATTCCCATGGAAAGAGGGAGTATTCCGGGTATAATCGTCGAAATAAGATAAAATATATCCGCTTTTATTCTCGGGAAGGAATCCTGCACATGAATAAAAAAATGACGGCAGCCATCTGGCTGACAATTCTGGCTGTCCTGATCCAGGCCTGCGGGCCGACTGCAACTCCCACCCCGGTGCTCGGCGAGCCTCCCATCGCCCCGCCGGATCTCTACGTCTCGACCACCGGTGATGACAGCAACGACTGCCTGAGCGAATCGATGGCCTGCCTGACCATCCAGGAGGCCATGCGCAAGGCCTCGCCCGCCAGCACGATCCAGATCGGGCCGGGAACCTTCTACGCCCCCACGGTGGCCTTCACGCCGCGCTTCGACCTGACCTTCCAGGGCACCGGCCGGGATGTGACCACCCTGGTCTCAGACCGGATCGGCACCATCTTCAACATCACCGGCTCGACCAACATCGTCATCCGCGACCTGACCATCGGCCACGGCAGCCTCACCTACACAATAACCAGGGGGATCGAGGTCCGCAACGCGGCCGCGGTCGTGACCCTGGAGAACTGCCGGGTGACCGACAATACCACTGGCGTCGACATCTCGGACGGGGCGACTGTCGTCATCCGGGACTGCCTGATCGAGGGCAACCAGACCGGGATCAGCAACGCCGGCGTCCTGACCCTTCAGGATTCGGTGCTCAGCGGGAACGCCACTGGCTTCGGTACGGCGTTTTCCAACCGCGGCTACGCCGAGGTGCTGGACACGCGTATCGAGCGCAACGGGGTCTTCGATACGACCAGCGGTGCCGGGACAGCGGCCGTGTCCAATACCGGGCAACTGGTCATGAATGCGGTCCAGATCGTCGACAACAACGTGTACGCCTTCATCCTGCAAAACGGCACGGCAACCCTTTCCAACACGGTCATCGCCGACAACGGCAACGCCGGCATCTGGCACATCCAGGGCGAACTCACCGGCAGCGGGCTGCTGATCCAGAACAACGGCAGCTACGGTGTCAACCTCGGCGGCCGCAGCGAGATCCCCGATCCCGGCACACTGCGCCTGAGCCGATCGGCGATCGTGGGGAACTTCTCGGCCGGGGTGCGACTCGACGGCGGGGAGGTCCATCTCCAGAACGTGACCATCAGCGGCAACACAGCCACCTCTTCGGGCGGCGGTGGGATCTGGGCCTACGGCGGCAGCCTGTTCCTGCTCGACTCGACCGTGGCCTTCAACACCGGATACGGCGTGCTGGCCACCGGGGACGGCGGGACGATCACCGCCCGGCGCTCAGTGGTGGCCCTGAACAGCAGCACGGAATGCCTGATCGACCCACGCTACAGCACCTCCTGGGGCCTGGGTGGCTATGCCTGCAGCGAAACCTGGACCACGGCGACCCTTGGCCTTGGCCCCCTGACCGCCGACGGGGGCACGCTGGTCCATCCCCTGCTACCCGGCAGCCCGCTGATCGACGCCGGCGGCCCGGTCTCTGGCTGCCCGACAGTCGACCAGCGCGGTGTCGCCCGGCCGGCCAGCGCAACCTGTGACGTGGGCGCCTACGAGTACGGCGCCACTGCAATGGCCGTCGTTGCCGCAACGCCCGGGACGGAAACGAGTGACATCATCCCGCTCGACCAGGATTCACAGGCCGACCCCACTGGAACGGTCCATCAGGACGGGGTCTGCCGCCTGGGGCCAGGCCTGGATTATCCGATCCTGGCCTACCTCAGCCAGGGGCAAGCAGTCCACCTGACCGGCCGCAACCAGGAGCAGACCTGGTACCAGGTCTCCCGCCCTGAGCTGGTCCAGGCCGGAGGCTTCTGCTGGATCTCCGCCCGGCTGGTCACCATCGAGGCGGCGAACATCAGCTTGCCCCACATCCAACCACCCCCCCCGCCCTACGACCCGCCAACCGCCACCCCGGCCCCGGCTCCGGTGACCGGCTGCTATGTCTACAACCAGCAGCAGCTGGCAGTCTGTACCGTCCCCTGCCCGGCCAATGCCCAGCCGGGCGGCGCCTGCCAGCCATGAGCATGCCAGACATCCCGCAGTTCACCAACCTGCGGGATGTCTGTTCTTCCTGGCGAAGAACTCGCTCCGGTCTTTTTCGGTCAGCTTCAGCCCCAGGCGGAGCCTGGTCAAGACCCCTTCGGTGCCGGACTGGGGCAGCAGTCCGGGCAGGACCTGGTTTCCCCTGCGGACCGCCGTCAGCGCCTTGTGGAGCGGATTCTCAAGGGTCAGCCAGGACCGGCGTAAACCCTCTGTTCAAAAAGGAGTGCCTGGCAAAAGAACTGCCAGGCACTCCGGTAGTTCCTAATTCTTCCCGGCCACGTTCATCTCGGGGATCAGCATGTAGGGTGCGTAGAAGGTGCTGTACACCCACTGGGCTTCCCGACTGACTGCGGCCACGTTCTTGAGCAGCTCGTAGATGTTGCCGGCGATGGACAGATCCTTGACCCGCCCGACGATCTCGCCCTTCTCGATCTTGAAGGCCAGCGCCAGCGGGTTGGAGAAGGCCCCGGAGATGATGTTGCCCTGCCCCAGGCCAAGCAGGTCCTCGACCAGGATGCCCTGCTCAATTCCGGCCAGCATGTCCTTGAGCGGGGTCTCTCCGGGCTGGACCATGAGGTTGGTGAAGGAGGGCTCGGGCGGATAGAAGAGCTGGCGGGAGGCGTTGCCGGTCGACTCGACCCCCGATTGGGCGGCCGTCTTCAGGTCATAGACGAAGCCCTTGAGTTCTCCCCTTTCAACCAACACGTTGCGGCGGCGCGGAACGCCTTCGTCGTCGTAGGAGGCACTGGCAAACTGGCCGTCGATGGTGCCGTCATCGACAACCGTGACCTTTTCGTCGAAGAGTTTTTCGCCGATCTTGCCGCGCAGCGGGGAGGTACTCTTGTAGACTTCCTTGCCGTTCAGCCCCTGGCTCAAGGGGAGAACGAGGGCCAGCGAACCGGTAGGAGCAAAGAGCACCGGCATCTTGCCGGGCTTGAGGGTGGTGATCGTGCGGGCCAGCTTGAGCTTCTCCACCAGGCGGCGGGCGAAGTCAAGGTAGTTGTCAATCCACAGGGTGGTGCCCAGCTGATCGTACACGATCAGTACATCATCGCCTTCGATGCGGTCGATCTCGATGCCGAGCGAAAGCGGCGAGGTCCTGAAGGCGACGTCGAGGCCGCGCTGGTTGCGAATGCCAGCTGAGACCAGGCTGCGCTCCAGGCTGATGTTGCAGCGGGCATTCGCATCGACCGGCAGGACCAGGTCGAGGATCTCCTTGCCGATCTCGACCAGCCGGGCGATCGGCAGGTCGGCGACGGCCTGGTCGAAGGTTCGCACCGCGGGGCCGGGCTGCGGGTCCGGGAAGGAGAAGGGAGCCGGGTCGCCGTAGGCGGCCGATTCGAGGGCGTTGGCGGCCAGTCGATCCTTGGCCGTCTCGTCGGTGGAGGCCGAGAAGCCCAGCTGGCCCTTGCGGATGACGCGCACGGCAGTGCCCTTGGTTTCGGCAACAGTGCAGGTCTTCAACTGGTTGGCTTCATACTCGACGGTGGTCTTTTCGTTGCGCAGGTCGAGCACCTCAACCTGTTCGGCCTGTTGTTTGAGTTGGGTCAGAATATCCATCATGTCCTGCCTTTATTCGCCGCCGATGACGACGTTCTGGATACGGATGTGGGGAGCGCCCATGCCGACCGGCAGGGGGTACTGGTTGCCTTTGCCGCAGCCGCCGCCGGTATTCAGCCATTGGAAGTCGTTCCCGATCGCGTCGATGTTCTCGAGCGTGGTGAACAGGTTGCCGGACAGGATCACGTCCTTGACCATCTCGGCGAGCTTGCCATCGCGGATCATGTAGGCATAGCCAGAACTGAAGGAGAAGTTCTCCAGCTGGGTCTGGCCGCCGTAGGCGTCGCAGGCATAGATGCCGAGCTGGATATCCTTGATCATGTCCTCGAAGGAAGTGCTGCCGTTCTCAATGGCGGTATTGGTCATCCGAACGATCGGCGCGAAGCGGTAGTTGATCGCCCGGGCGTTGCCGGAGGCGGATTCGCCCATCTTGGCAGCCGTCTGGCGGGAATGCAGCCGTCCGACCAGGACCCCGTCCTTGATCAGCCAGTTACGGCGGGCCGGGGTGCCCTCGTCATCGTAAAGGGTGGTGCCGCGCAGATCCGGGATCGAGCCATCGTCGAAGACGTTGAGGAGGCCCTGGCCAAAGCGGCGGCCGAGGGTCATCATCTCACGTGCCTTGGGATTCTCGTAGACGAAGTCGGCCTCGGAGAGGTGACCGAAGGCCTCGTGGATGAAGACGCCCGCCAGCATCTGGTCGACCACCACCGGGTATTGCCCGGCCTTGACCGGTTTGGCGTCCAGCAGCTCGACGGCCTTCTCGGCGGTCTTGCGGGCCAACTCGTCCTTTTCGAGGACATATTCAAAGCCCTGGGTGCTCGAGAAGGCCTCGTGGGCCTGCTGGACGTTGTCGCCGTGGCGGGCAATGGCGAAGGCCCCGATCACGACCGAGGGCCTCTCCTGTTCGATGTAGGTGCCTTCAGAGGTGGCCAGGGTGACCCTGCTGAAGGTGTCGGCGTAGACCGCCTGGGTATCGATGATCTTCTCGCTGTGAGCAAGCATGACCTGATTGTAGCGGTCGGCCAGGGCCTTCTTCTCCGCCAGGGAGATATCGCGGAAATCGCGTCCGATCTCGGCGGTCATCCCCTTCTCGACCGGTTCCACCGGGGCCAGTTCGATCGGCTCGGGGACCGACCCGACGAGGGCACACTGGTGGGCCTGGTCGACCTTGTTGAGCAGATCATCCAGGTCGTTGAAGGTGGCCACGCCCCAACCCTTATTCTTGATCAGGCAGCGGACGATGCCGCCCTTGTCGAGGTTGGCACCGGCGGTCTCCAGCTCCCGGCCGCGGAAGACGACCCGGCTGGTTTCCTTCTCTTCGATGCGGATTTCGGTGTAATCCGCCCGGCTGCGTTTGAGGGCTTCCTGTATTCGGTCTCGCATGAGCATTTCTCCCTTCGGATAGAGTTGGAAAAGATTATATCCTTGCAAACACAAGGTAGAAAATGTGCCTCTCTCTCTCCGTGGAAAGATGCTGGAAACCGGCCAGCCTCGGTCCGCTGGATGGAATACGCTTTGCCGCCCGATTCTTCAGGCCCGCGCATGCCATACCCGCTTTTCCTTCCAAGGTCCCCCACCCGGATACGCAAGCGCACACCGTATAATTCCTTCCCGGCGGGAGGGCGCTGCGAGAGATCGCCATCCCACCGGTGCAAACGTCCACCCGGTTTCAGCATCCGCCAGGCCTCTTTCAAAACTTGCTGCTGCTCTTTGCGCGTCTGGATGAACATCATGGAGAAGAACCCGTTCGCGGTATTGATACTGCCACCCAGAGGTGCACAGCCTGGCGATCATGCCCGATACGTACCAGTCGGGGTCCTTTGGGTTCGCCAGGCGACCGAGAAGATGGCCTGGTTCTGCCCTGGCAGACCTAGTCGCCAGCTGCGGCGGGCTCCAGCAGTTCCAACTGGTCATGGTCCGGGAGGAGCGTCTCGGCATCCCGAATCGGGCGAACGAGATACCCCGAGAGCCCAACCAGGGCCGCAGCCAGCCCGCAGAAGGTGAACAGCAGGCCCATCCCGGCCCCGGGTCCGGTGCCAAAGACCGGTCCGAAAATGCTCGCCAGTCCGGTTGAGGCCTGCATACGCGGTTCAAGCACGAAGTCCGCCAGGAGGCCCGCGATCAGTGGGGCGATCGGCTGGTTGACCCAGGCGATCAGCCGGCGGGCCGAGAAGACCCGTCCCTGGATGTCGGGGGCGACCTTGGCCTGCCAGATGGCCTGGTTGGAGGTGTTGATCAGCGGGATGACCATCATCGTCAGTATCATGAACGGAATCCACATCGGCAGTCCCTGCCCGAGGCCGAGGAAGGCAAAGCAGATGCCGCTCAAGGCCCAGCCGAGCAGCACCCCGTGGACGCGCTTCTTGAAGCCGCCCCAGGCGCTCATGATGATCCCGCCCAGGACCCCGCCGACCGCCCCGGCAGTCTGGACCGAGCCGAAGATCAGGCTGTTCTGGTCGCTGCGGGCCAGGATCATCGGCGCCAGCAGGGTGAAGCCCATCCCCGAGAACAGGTTCCCAACCAGGAAGATCAGCTGCAGACCAAGCAGGCTGGGGCGTTTGAAGATATAGGTAAATCCGAACCAGGCCTCGCGCAGGATACTTCCCCGCCCCTCCTGGCCTTCCACGGTCTTCGCGGGCTGCGGCACGTGAACGATCAGCAAAGCCCCGATGGCCAGGAAGAAGGTCAGGACGTCGATCAGCATGATCAGGGCGAAACTATCGAAGGGGCCCTCGATGGTGATCGCCAGGAGAGTCCCGGCCAGCAGGGGGGCCAGGATGCCGGGGCCGGCATCGATCAGCGACATCAATCCGTTCGCCCGCCCATACTGCTCCTTGGAGACCATGGTGCTGATGGCAGCCGAATAGGCCGGCCACTGGAAAGTGTTTCCCAGGCCATTAATGACCGAAGCAATGTAGAGGTGCCAGAATTCCAGCAGGCCGGCGGCATAGAGAATAAAGATTCCCGCGGTCGACAAGACCGCCGTCAGGTCGCTGATCATCATCATCAGCTTGCGGTTGTAGCGGTCAACCATTGCCCCGGCGATCGGCGAAAGCAGCAGGAACGGCAGAATGAAGGCCACCTGCATGCCGGCCATGGCCGTGGCGCTCTCGGTCTGTTTGTAGACCCACAGGGTCATGCCGAAGCCGGTCATGCTGGAGGCGAGCACCGAGATGATCTGACCAATCCAGACAATGGTGAAACCGAACATGCCTGACGGGCGTTTTTCATCCGTGGCGGGAGTGGTTTTCATGGGTCCTCAGGGAAAAGCGTGAAATGCGTGCGGTCTCGATTCTACGGGCAGTGCTCGTCAGCGTCATCCCCCAAATTGGGGATTCGGGCGGCGTTCTCGACGATCCGGCTCGTTTCGAGCATCATCTTGCGTTCCATGATGAAGCCAATCGGCTCGACGATCGCCGGGCCATACAGCCAGCGGTTCTTGCGGGAATAGTCATAGCGACCGCGCGTCAGGAAGCGGGTCGCCTCATCTTCCGTCGGCTCCAGGTAAAAGCCCCAGGTCATGCTGACGAAATCATCCGGGGCGGGCCCAGCGCCATCCAGGCGTGCGTCGCCGTGCAGGACGAAGTATCGCCCCGGCTCGATCAGCCGGACCGTCAGGGGCGGGCTCTGAGGGTGCAGGCGAATGCCGTCCCCCACCTGCAGGGTCTGGAACGCGGGCAGGATCTGCCCGGTGTTGTGCAGGTCGCAACCGACCAGGTTCTCCAGAGATTCATAGCTGTAGAAGCCGCCGCGGCCCTGGCCAATCTGCACCAACCAGGGCCAGACCCGCTCGACCGGGGCCTGGATTGTGACCGCCCGGGTGTAGCCCCACTTCGGCGCCAGGACGAACTCATCCCCGGGCAGCGCGGCGCCAACTTCGGACTCGGTCGCGCCCCAGCGGGCCCGCCTGCCGCGCAGGAGCGGGCCAAGCAGGAGGTGCAGGCCGATCAGGCCTGCACCGCCCACGCTCTGGAGGAGCTTGTTCAGATCAGTCCCGGTCATCGGCTCAAGACTTGATTTTCAGATCACCGGAAACACTGCTCAACTTCACCTGCACGCCCCCGCCCTGGATCTCGATCACCTGGGTGCCGTTGTGGCGGGAAACGGAGGTCGACGGCAGCTTGGTCGAGAGGCCTCCGCTGATGCTGTGCAATTCGGCTGTGCAGGCCGTCTCGGCCGGGACCTTCAACGCGACTTCGCCCGAGACCGAGTTGAAGTGATAGGGGCCTTCCCCCAGCGAGGTTTCGAGCTCCATGCTGCCGCTGACGGAAGTCGCATGGGCGGAGGGCAGATCCGACTCCTGGAGTTCGACATTCCCCGAAACGGTATCCAGGTTCAGGGTACCGGCCAGGCGCCGGCCCGTGAGTTCGCCGCTGACCGAGTGCAGCTTGAGGGCACCCTTGACATCCGCCAGCTCGATGTCCCCGCTGACCATGTTGACCGACAGCGGGCCGAGCATGTCGCTCAGGGTCAGGTCTCCGCTGACCGAGCTGAAGGAGAAGTCGCCCTCGAACCCCTGGATGGAGGCGGTGTTGCTGACCCCGCCGACCTTCAGGTCACAGGCCCTGGGCGCCTGGACGGTGTAATCCACCTTGCAGGGATGCGAACCAGACAGCCAGCCCAGTGCGCCCTCGGGGAAGCGCGTGGCGACCTTGACGGTCCCGTCGGATTCCTGCTCAAGTTTGACCTCGGTGCGCTTCTCGTCGCCGGTCTCGGTGTGGACCACCGCCCTGACCTGGATCAGCCCCTCCTCGCCAGCCTCGACGCGGGTCGAGCCGCGGATGTTGTTCAGCACCAGACGGGCCGGCTTGGATACTTCAAAGGTTTGCTCAAAGATTTCTTCTGACATTTGATCGCTCCATTTCTCGATTCCGGCGACGGTCAGTCGGCCGGGCTATCGACCATCCTGGCTGTCTCCACTACCAGGGCAGCATCGTTTTGTGGACCCTCCTGCGAAGCGGGCTCCCCAGCCTCTTTCGGCAGGCGGAACTTGAACCAGATGATTGGCAGCATCAGCGTCATGGCGACCAGCGGGATGTAGAAGGGCACCTTCGGCCCGAAGTTCTCCCACAGCATGGCGCCGATGTACGGGGAGGGCAGCGAGATGATCCCCAGGCTGGTCGAGAACAGGCCAAAAGCCGTGCCGCGCAGTTTCTGCGGGACCACCTTGGAGATCAGCGAGTTATACGCTGGTCCGATCAGTGCCTGACCGACACCCAGCAGGGCCCAGGCGATCACGAAGCCCCCGAAGGAGACAACGTTCACCATCATGAAGATCGCCCCCCCGAGAAGCAGGTAACCCAGCACGATGCCGACCCGTTCGCCGGCCTTGTCCGAAAGCAGGCCGCCCAGGGCTATGAAAACCATGGCGACAACCGAAGAGATTGCGCCGAGATACCCCAATTGGGTCCTGGTCAGTCCGGCGATATTGTTCATGTACAGCGGGAACAGGTTACCGACCATGCTGAAGCTCACGTCACCAACACCGTCGGAGATGAAGATCCAGGTCACAACCCCGCCGGCGGTCAGCAGGCTGAAGATCGCCAGCAGGCTGGTCTTGAGATGGCCGAAGGACGGCTTTTCGCGCGGCGGCGCGTTCTCTTCCATCTTGCGGATCTTGCGGGCCATGAACAGCCGGATCACGGTGGCGACCCCGTAGAGCGCCGCCGCGATCCCGAACATCAACCGAAAACCGTAGTTGTCCGAGAGGATTCCACCCAGCGGGGCGCCGATCACGCCCACCACCAGGAAGATCCCCTGGACGATGCCGAAGACCAGGCCGCGGTTCTTCTCGCCGGATTCCTCGGCCACGAACGCCTGGAAGCTAGGTCCGACAAAGGAGGAGGCCATCGCCAGGCCGGTCATGGCCAGCAGCAACCATCCCCACGAGGGAGCGATGGTAAAGACAACATAACCGGCCAACCCGGCCACACTGCCGATGGCAATCGCCTGGACCCGACCGATGGCGTCCGAAAGCCAGCCACCCAGAATCTGGAAAAGCAATGGGGCGATCATGGACAGGGTGAAGAAGATGCCGACCTTGGCCACGTCAGCGCCCAGTTCCTGGACGTAGAGCGGCAGCAGCGGCCCGTACATGTTGCCCCCGATATTGGCCATGATCATGCTGAACAACAGGATGACCAGGGTATTCGTCAGGAGCGGTGGTTTCTTGACCATATGCAAGAGTTCCTCAGCAGCGCGTGCTCCAATTTGGCTTTCACCAGCCCCAGTATGCCGCGAACCAAAACCGGCTGCCTGTCGGCTGGCTATCCGTTGGCTATCAACAACCGACCAGGATGTTGTGGACCTGCAGCAGGATCCCGGGCCGAGGCGGCATGGGAGCCCTATTCGACAAAGATCTCGACGTGCTCACCATCTTCGTCATTGGTGACGTCGATGATCTTGCCGGTCATGCCGGAGCGCAGCGCATCCATCAACTGGTCCATGTTAACGCCCTCGACCTCGGGAGCAAAATGGGCACCGATCTTCATCCCGGCATCGATCAGGGTCAGCGGGATCTGCACCGTCGCCTTGGAACGCCCGGTGGAGATATTGGTGACGCGCACCCGCAGCCAGCGGGCCCCGCCGGGCATCATGCCCCCCGAACCGGGCGGCCGGCCGATCGCAGCCAGCAGCCTGGCTCCTTCCTCGGCGTTCAACTTGCCTTCCTCGATCATTTTGAGGATCTTCATTCTTTCTTCACTGTTCGCCATCATGCACCTCCTCACAAAATTGCTTGCTTATTTGGGTGTGTCTTCGTTGGTCGATCCAGTCTCGGCTTGCACACCGTTCTTGGGGAGCTTGAATTTCAGCCAGACCGGGATAATGGACAGGAATACCGCCCCCGCCGTGATCAGGAATGGGAAGCGCGGGCTGACGCTGTGCCACAATTGGGCCCCGATCCACGGAAACGGCAGAGAAATCAGCCCCAGGCTGCTGCTGAACAACCCAAATGCTGTGCCGCGCAATTTCTCGGGAACCGCCTTGCTGATCAGCGATTGGTAAGCCGGTTGCAGCATCCCGACGCCTGCGCCTGCCAGCCCCCAACCGGCCAGGTACAAGCCGAAGGCGCCATACGGCAGGAAGACCAGCATGCCCAGGGAGATGCCCACCAGGGCAAAACCGAAGACGATCCCGACCCGCTCGCCAACCTTGTCGGCCAGGTAGCCCGCCGGGATGACCGTCAACATCAAGAAAAGGCCAAAGATGCTGCTGGTCAAACCGATCTGCTGCAGGTTCAGGCCGCCGAAATCCTGCATGTAGACCGAGAACAGGTTCATCGACAGGGCAAACGAGATGTCCCGGACGCCATCGGTGATCAGGATCCAGGTCACCACACCCCCGGCGAAGAGCATCCCCAACATTGCCCCCAGGTTGGCCTTCAGCCCGGCGAAAGAGAGTTTTTCGCCCTTGCCATGACCGTTCCGAGAAGCTGTGCGGGCCATGCTGACCCGGATCACGGTCGCAACAATGTACATCAGCGCCGCGATCAAGAGCATGAACTTGAAACCGCGCACCTGGGCCAGCCAGCCACCCAGGGCCGGGCCGACAAAACCGACGATTCCGAACAGGGCCTGGGTGATGCCGAACATCTTGGCCCGGTTTTCTTCGCTGGACTGCTCGGCGATGAAGGCGTCGAAACTGGGCCCCACCAGGGACCCCGTGATGGCGCCGAAAGTGGTCGCCAGCAGCAGCCATTCCCAGGTGGGGGCCATGATCAGCGCAACGTAGGTCAGGATTCCAATGACGCTGCCGATGGCGATCGCCCGCAGGCGACCGAGGGTGTCCGAGATCCAGCCGCCCAGGATCTGCAGGGCAAGCGGGACGATCGAGGCGATCGTGAAGAACAGACCGATCTGGGGAACCGAGGCCCCCAGGTCACGGATGTAGAGCGACATCAGCGGACCGTACATCTGGCTGCCCATATTGGCGAGGATCATCGCCAGCAGGAACAGCAGGATGAAACCGGTCAACAGCGGCTTCTTCTTGGCTTGCGCGACTTCCGTGGCGGTCGTGGTCATGGGAACAACCCGTTACCCAATATAAACTTGCACCTTTTCACCATCATCGCCTTCGTCCACATTGACGATCAGCGGCTCGTCGCCCGCGAAACCGGTTTCCACGGCCTGAATGACCTCATCGACGTTGGTGTTTTCCAGGTCCGGGATCTTGTGCCCGAAATTGCGCAGGAACCAGCCCGCCAATTTCAGCGGCAGAGGAAAGCCCAGGAAGATGCGCGCAGGGCGCTCGCCGGCCTTCTGCTTGACGTCGACGAACAACCAGCGGGCCCGGCGGCTGCCGACGGCCGCCACGACCAGCAGCACACCCAGCAGCAGCGGCAGCGACAGGCAGTAGAACCAGAAGTTCATTCCCGGCCCGCGCAGCAGGCCGTACATGCCCAGCGCGCTCAGGATGATGGTCGCCACGCCGGCCCACAACGGGACCTGCCACAGGCGTTGGGCGGTGGACTTGACCTGTGCGATGCGCGGGTCCGCCTCCATCCTGGACGGTTCGCCCTTCCGCTCTGCCTCTTCTGCGGAGGCCCCACCGGCAGGCCCCGGGAGCGCGGCGTTCTCGGCCTGGCCCGGATTCTGCTCGAGGGCCTTCATCAGGGTCAGGCCTTCCTCCGGTGTGATCTTGCCATCCTCGATCATCTTCAAGACTTGATTGCGTTCCTGGTCAGTCATCGTGTTCTCCTCGATTTCCCGGTTCCCTGTCCGTTCAGGACGGGAGGGGAAAAGACTGTTTATTTGCCTTCGAGAGCGGCGAGCAGCTTTTCGGCCTCTTCGACCGTGATCTTCTTCTCCTGCAGCATCTTCAGGATCTGCAGGCGTTCCTCTTCGGAGACCGGAGCCGCACGCGACAGCGGACCCTGGGGAGTGAGGTCCCACTTCCAGCGGCCGACATTCAGGTTGGCCTGCCCCCGGCGGGCACGCACTTCGGCCGCCCGGGCCTTGGCCTCCGCCCGCCGCATAGCAGCCTCAATGCGCACTTCGGCCCGCTGCTGGGCAGCCTCGACCCGCGAGCGCGAGCGTTCCATCGCCTCCTGGACGCGCCGGTTGATGCGCTCGGAGAGATCCGGTGGGATGGGTGGCATGGGCGGGATGGGCGGGATGTCCGGGAAGTTGAATTCACCGAAATCGCGCATTCCAACGCCAAAGTCGGCTGCCGAGAACCACTGGTCAGCCCGGCTGGTGATCATCAGGTCATCGCCCGCGGTCAGGAAGACCCGGGCCCGCTTTCCCTCTTCTTCGCCCAGGGTCAGGTCGTAGGTGGCACTCTCGCCATCCAGTTCGACCCCCGGGAAATCCACGTGAACCGACTCAGGCGAACCACCGACCAGGTGAAGTTCGAAATCGGCTTCGGCTGGCAGCCAGGCCATCAGGTCGTCGCCAGCAGTGATGTGATACTCCACATCGGGTGCCGGGTCCAGGTACAGGGTCGCGTCGGCGCCGGCGTTGGCCTTGACCCCCGCGCGCACGTTGCGCAGGTACAGGTCCGAGCCGATGGCTTCGAATTCCGCCACGCCGTCGACATCGCGCACCGAGGCGTCGCCACCGACCGACTTGACCAGGCAGTCGCCGCGCCCGCCGCGCAGGGTGAAATCGCCGGAAACCTTCCGGACCTCCAGCCGGCCCATGTTGCGCGCGACGACGTCCCCGGAGACATCCTCCACGGTTACACCCTCGATATCATTTAGCGACAGGTCTCCGGCCACCTTGCCCATGGTGACCGTCCCGCGCAGGGCCTGCAGGCTGGCATCCCCGGTCACCAACTCGACCTTGAGATTGGCGTCGCGCGGCAGGTACAGGATCAGGGCCTCGTCACAGGAGACCTGCACCTCGGCCTCGGCAGGGGTCAGGCTCAACTGGTCCCCGTCGGTCTTGGCCATGATCTCCCCGCGTTCCCAGCCTGCAACGCGCAGATCGCCGGCGACCTTTTGGATGATGACATCCGGTGTCGTTTCGACAGAAATGGAATGTTGTTGCATGCTCCTACTCCTCTCCATGCAGAAGGCGCATGGCCTCTTCAGCTGAGATCGTCCCGGCGTCCAGTCCTTCCAGGACCGACCGGCGTTTTTCATCGGAGACGTCGGGAATCTCCTCCCTGCCCGGCTCATAGCCCATCGCCCGGATGATCTCGTGCAGGCGGTTGCGCAGGGTGGGATAGGAAAGAGCCAGTTCCTCTTCCATGCGGTTCATCTTGCCTTCGCAGCGGACAAAGGTTTCAATAAAATCGAGCTGTTCGTGGGTCAGGCCGGCAAAAATGCCGGTGCTGAACCGGCCGTCGATGGTGATGTCGCAGATATCGCAGTGCATGCGCGTGACGGTCAACTCACCATCGCAAACGGGACATTTGCTCAAAACCCTCGTCATCGGCTATTTCTCCGCCATGGTGGTGAGCGACATGGCATACCCGCCCCGCCGGGGCTGCTTCAATTTCATGCCGGCGCGGATCAGGAGATCCCCGAAGCGGATGCGCAGGGGCAGGCGGCGGGTGACGGGACGCGCCAGGGCCGCAAAGCCGTTGTAATCGAACTCGCCCTGGATCACCCGGCGCTCATAGGCTTGATAGGCATTCAAATCGTGTATCATCTCCTGCTCCTTTCCGAACAGCCAGAACACTGTCTCAACCTAATCAATATTATATACCGGTTTTTTCAATTGTCAAGCACTAATATTCAATAATATTGATATTGACTTCAATATTCTTAAAGTGTGCGCGCTTACTTGCTCCGGGCGGGTCAAAAAGTGCCCGAAAATCGTTTTTTCGGCTAGAATCAGAGCACCGCACCCCATGGAGGCCCGATGATCCGCGTCCTTTTCCAGTCTTCCCCCCGCTCCACCCTGCAAGCCGATTACCCGGTCAAGAAGATCGCCGCCGCGCTGCACAACCGCAAAGGCGTACTGTGGGTCGATTTCGAAGGTGAGGCCGACGCGACCTGCGAGCCGATCCTGCGCGACGACTTCGGCTTCCACCCGCTGGCGGTCGACGATGCTCTGCGCGAGACCCACACCCCCAAGGTCGACGATTGGGGCGAGTACGTCTACATCGTCCTGAATGCCCTGGATTTCAAGACCGCCCAAGGCGACGGTTCGTTCCATGCCCATGAACTGGACATCTTCCTGGGACCCAACTACGTCGTGACCCATCATGACGACCCGATCCCCGGCCTCGACCAGGCCTGGCAGGCCTGCCAGCGCGATAACCGCCATGTCCAGGGCGGGCCCGACCACCTGCTCTACAAGATCATGGATTACGTCGTCGCCGCCTATATGCCGATCGTCGAGCAGATCGACAGCGAGATCGACGAACTCGAGGACCAGATCTTCGACAAGCCTACCCCGCAGACCCTCGCCGACCTGTTCGCCCTAAAACGGATCCTGCTCGCCATGCGGCGGGTCATCACCCCCCAGCGCGAGGTGCTGAACAGGCTTGCCCGGGACGACTATCGCGTCATCGATCCCGGCGACCGGATCTTCTTCCGCGACGTCTACGACCACCTGGTCCGCCTGCATGACCTGAACGAGAGCATGCGCGACCTGGTCGGCGGGGCGCTGGACACCTACCTGTCGGTGATCAACAACCGCATGAACGACGTCATGAAGACCCTGACGATCATCACCACCCTGTTCATGCCGACCACCTTCATCGCCGGTTTTTTCGGGATGAACTTCTTCCTGCCTGACGTCCCGCTTACTGCCTGGATGCAGCCCGCGGTCTTCGTCCTGGCCCTGGGGCTCATCCTCCTGATCCCGATCATCATGTTCCTGTGGATGCACCGCCGGACCTGGATCTGAATCCGCCCCAATTTCGTTTCTTCGACCCGCCGGGACCATCCGGGGCGTTTCCCATCCAAATTCGTCTTGGCGAGAACTTCCGTGAAACACCATCTTCCACATGGCCCGGCCTCCGGGGCAAGGCATGCTCGCAGACCAATAATCCCACAGTTGACAGCGCCTCGACAGGTATCCTTGTGGGCCATCCCAAAAATTCGTCCTTGACACAGAACGGATGTTCGTGTATGATTGTATTGGAACAAATGAGCGAAAAAGCTCGGAAAGGATAACACCCATGATGGCACGTGCCCGCAAAGGCTTGACGGAACGCCACCAGAAGATTATCGACTTTCTCAACGAACGGATCCGCGTGCAAGGATATCCTCCCTCCATCCGCGAGATTGGTGAGGCCATCGGGGTCTCTTCGACATCCGTGGTCACCTATTATTTAAAGCAGCTGACCGAAATGGGCCTGATCGAACGCGATGCCAGAGCTTCGCGCGCGCTTCGGCTGTCGAACCCCCTCGGACAGGACACTGTCAAGATCCCCATCCTGGGTCCGATCGCCGCCGGTTTGCCGATGCTCGTCCCGGAGGCCGGTGTAACCTACATCGGTGACGACCTCGACGCCGTCGATGTGGCCCGCAGCATCCTGCCGGCCCGCGAGAAAAGCGACGGGCTCTTCGCCCTGAAAGTCAAAGGCGATTCGATGATCGACGCCATGATCAACGACGGCGACATCGTCATCATGAAGCCGGTGGTCAGCGCCAGCAACGGCGAGATGGTTGCCATCTGGCTGCCCAACCGCGACGAGACGACGCTCAAATACTTCTACAAAGAAGGCCAGAAGTATCGCCTCCAGCCGGCCAATCCCACCATGAAGGCGATCATGATCGACAAGGACGAGCCGCTGGAGATCAAGGGCAAGGTCATCATGGTCATCCGTAAGGTCAGCCGGACCATCTGACCGGCGTAACCGCCTCCCACGGCTTCCGGAATGCACTCCGGAAGCCGTTTTTCTTTGCCCTGCAGGTATTGTGAGGATGGCACAACAGGCGTAAAATAGGCCTGCCAGTCCTGGCAAGGATACGCGTAATGTACACCCGAGACGAGAACGAACTTTCCGACTCCACTGACAGTAAGCCTCCCGGTCCCCGGGCGGCCGGCCGCGTTCTGGTTCGACACTTAAATCTTACGATTACGAGGAGGCTGAGCGCACCTCCGGCGTAATCGATTTTCGCCGAGGAGGTTGTCATGCTCACCATCTACAAAAGCACAGAGCAGGGGCTGCAGGCCCTCGAGAATGCGGTCAACGGCGGCTGGATCAAGGCCGTTGACCCGACGCCTGAGGAAATCCAACAGCTCATCGGGTGGGGGATCGACCCGGACCTGATCAACTATTCCCTGGACCAGGATGAAATGGCTCGCATGGAACGTGACGAAGGTTACGTCTTCATCCTGCTGCGCGTCCCCTATTTCCAGGGCGCCGGGACCGACATTCCCTACATCACTGTTCCGCTGGGGATCATCCTCGCCGACCGCTTCGTGATCACCGTCTGCAAATTCGAAAACGACGTGACCCGCGTGCTTTGCAACGGCAAATACCGGGGATTGAAAACTGCCAAGCGCTATCGTTTCGCCCTGTACATCTTCCTTGAAACTGCCGCCCGCTACTTGAGCCACCTGCGCGAGATCAACAAGACCACCGCCGCGCTGGAGGACAGACTGGAACAGTCGACCCGCAACCGGGAGGTGCTGGAACTGCTCAAGGTCCAGAAGAGTCTGGTTTACTTCACCACCGGCCTGCGCTCCAACCAGGTGGTGATGGAACGTCTGCAGCGCAGCAGGATGTTCAATCATTTTGAGGAAGACGATGACCTGCTCGAGGACGTCCTCACCGAGAACCAGCAGGCGATTGGCATGACCGATATCCAGACCAATATTCTTGCCGGCCTGATGGACGCCTTCGCCTCGATCATCTCCAATAACCTGAACTCGGTCATGAAAGTCTTGGCCGCCCTGACCATCGTGATCAACATCCCCACCATCGTGGCATCCTTCTACGGCATGAACGTCTCCCTGCCTGGCGAAAACAGCCCCCTGGCCTTCCTGAGCATTCTGGGGATCTCGCTGGCGCTGGTAACCATTGCCGTGTTAATCTTTGCCAGGCGGGACTGGTTCTAACCAAAACCATCCTAACCAAACCAGAACCCTCCGCAATTGGCGGAGGGTTCTGGTTCATTGGCCTTCTTTCAATTTCGGGGGTGGCCCGACCGGCTCGGGAGCGGCCGAGGTGGTCTTCTCATCCAGCATGCGCATCCCGTTGCGGACCTGCAGCACCAGGCGCTCCAGTTCGGCCTCGAGCGCCATCAACACATCCCTGGCATACTGGTCGGCGCCGTTCTTGATGTTCTCCGCATCCATGCGGGCCTGTTCGATGATCTGGCTCCCGCGGCGTTGGGCCTCCTGGGCGATCTGGTCCTTCTCCATCATCTGGTCGGCTTTTTCGCGCGCCAGTTGCAGGGTCCGGTTGGCCTCTTCCTGGGCCTGGGCCATAAAACGATCCTTCTGCGTATGCACCTGCTGGGCCTTCTTAACCTCCTCCGGGATGGAGATGCGCATCTGATCAATGATGTCCAGGAATTTATCCTCATCCACGATGACATTATGCGTCAGCGGGATGGGACGGCTGTCATTGAAGAGTTCTTCCAGGCGGTCAACGAGATGAAGGATGTCCATGGGCTCCTCCACGGGTAAGGCGGTACTTATATTCTAATCCCAAATGGGTTTGACTGCTGGTCCCCGATCTCGGCGATCTTTTCCTTGAGCGCCGCACTCACATGCGCGGGAACCATACTCGAAACGTCCCCGCCCAGAATGGCGATCTCGCGCACGCTGCTGGATGAGAGGAAGGTGTGCTCCTCTCTGGTGATGAAGACGACGCTCTCGATGCCGGGGGACAGGCGGGCATTGGCCAGCGCCATGCGAAACTCGAACTCGAAGTCCGAGAAGACCCGCAGACCGCGCACGATCACCTGGGCATCGATCTGTTTGCAAAAATTAACTGTCAGCCCATTGTACCCCATGACACGCACATTCTTCTGCTTGCGAAAGGATTCGATCACCAGCGCCATCCGCTCCTCCGGGCTGAACATCAGGGTCTTGAGCGGGCGGTCGTACACGCCCACCACCACCTCGTCGAAGAGACGGGCGGCACGGCTGGCAATGTCGACGTGACCGAAATGGATTGGATCAAACGAGCCGGGGAAAAGCGCACGGACCATATGTCTCCCGTCTATGGGCGGCGGTCAGCTGAGGTCGCCCTTGCCGCCGCTCCAGAAGCGTCCGAGGGCTTCGGACAACAGGCTATGCGCGGGCTCCTGCAGGTCAGGGTCACGTTCGAAAAGGGCCTGGGCCTGGAGTCGGGCCTTCTCGATCAACGCCACGTCGCTCAAAGAAGCCATTTTCAGGCTCGAGGCGAAGCCGGCCTGGCGCGTGCCCAGAAACTCGCCGGGACCCCGCTGCTGCAGATCACGCTCGGCCAGGATGAAACCGTCGTTGGTCTCGGCCATCGCCGAAAGACGCTCGTTCTCGACTGCGTCCTCGTGGTCGGGGATCAGCAGACAGAAGGATTGGGCCTCGCCGCGCCCGACCCGGCCGCGCAGCTGATGCAACTGCGCCAGGCCGAAACGGTTGGCCCCCTCCACCAGCATGACAGTGGCATTCGGCACATCCACCCCGACCTCGACCACGGTGGTCGAGACCAGAATATCGTACTGCCGGTCACGGAAGGCCAGCATGACGGCGTCCTTCTCGTCAGGGCGCATGCGCCCGTGCAGGAGCCCCAGCTTCAGGTCTGGAAAGACTTCCTTCTGCAGGCGGGCGTGCTCTTCAGTGGCTGCCAGCTGGTCGCTCTTTTCGCTCTCCTCGACCAAGGGGTAGATTATGAAGGCCTGGCGGTGCTCTTCGATCTGGCTGCGGATCAGGGTGTAGGCCCGCTCGCGCTCCTGAGGGATCAGGATGTGGGTCGGGATCGGCTGGCGGCCGGGCGGCAGTTCGTCCATCACCACCAGGTCCAGATCACCATACAGGGTCAGGGCCAGCGAACGCGGGATCGGCGTGGCAGTCATGACCAGCAGGTGTGGGTTGGTGCCCTTCGAGCGCAGGGCGGCCCGCTGCTCGACCCCGAAACGATGCTGCTCGTCGATGACCGCAAGCTGCAGGTCAGCAAAGGCAATCGGCTCCTCGATCACGGCGTGGGTCCCGATGACGATCTTGATGCTTCCCTCCGCCAACCCGGAGCGGATCTCTTCTTTTTCCTTCTCGGGTGTATCCCCGACCAGCAATCGGATTTGCTCGGTGGAAAGGGCGCCGCCCTCCTCGGCCAGCAGGTCCCGGAAAGTGTGGAAGTGCTGTTCGGCCAGGATGCTCGTCGGGGCCATGATGGCGACCTGCGCACCGGCGGCAGTGACCATCGCGGCCGCCACGGCCGCCACAACGGTCTTGCCTGAGCCAACATCGCCCTGCAGCAGGCGGTTCATCGGCCTGCCCGCCTTGAGATCTGTACGAATGGCCTCCACGGCGCGCTGCTGGGCGTTCGTCAGGGCATACGGCAGAGCCGACAGCCGCTTCTCCAACCAGTCGGTGTCAACCTCAAAGACACGCCCCTCCACCGACTGCCAGTCACGTTTCTGACTCAGGACTCCCATCTGCAGGAAGAAGATCTCGTCGAAGGCCAGGCGCCGGCGGGCGGCCTGGAGTTCTTCCTGCGAGTCGGGAAAGTGGGCCTGCAAGAGGGCCATCCCCAGGTCCGAGAGTTCGGCAGCGTCGAGGAGCGTGTCGGGCAAATGGTCGGTCAGCTTGGGCGCCCAGTAGGTCACCACCTGGTGGATCAGCTTGCGCAGCCACTTCTGGGTCACGTTCTGGGTCAGCGGGTAGATCGGGACGATGCGGTTGGTGTGCAGGTTGTCAACCTCGACCGGCTCCCAGTCGGGATTGGTCATCACCAGACGGCCCAGGTATTGATCGATCTTGCCGGAGACCGAAATGGCCTCTCCGGCCTTGATCCGGTTGACCAGCCAGGGCTGGTTGAACCAGGTCAGGCGCAGGCCGCCGGTCCCATCGTTGATGACCGCCTCGAAGATGGACCTGGCCCGGCCGCGCATCTGGCGCGCCTCGGCCGTCACGACTGTCCCGATGACGGTCACCTGCTGGCCGTAGAACAGGTCGCGGATCGGCTTGAGCTGGCTGTAATCGTCGTAGCGGCGCGGGAAATAGTAGAGCATGTCGCCCAGAGTCTCCAGGCCCAGGCGGGCGAGCATGGCCGCATTGCGCGGCCCGACACCGGCCAGGACGGTCAGGGAGGCATTCAGGGCGATCGGGCGTTTGCTGGTTCCGGCTCCCGGCTGGGAGCGAAGGCGGGCGGCCTTTGGCGCGCGCACCGCTTCCTCTGCAGAGCCTTCCGGAGCGGAGACCGGTTCGCTCGCCTCCGCCACAGCGCGCGGCGGACTGGATCTGGGAGCCTGCACTTTGACCGCCGCTTCCGGGACCTTGTCCTGGATCTGCTTCCAGAGCGTTTTCAAGGCTTCGGCGCGCCCCTCCGGGGCCAGGCTGGCGTACTCGCCCAGCGTCGCCGCGACAGCCTGGACGAGTGATTCGGCCACCATTTCATTGCGGGCCTCCCCCTCCCAATAATCCAGGATCCTTGCCAGGCCGCCGATCACGGCCGTGTTGCCATATCCGTTTTCGTGTTCGAGACGGAAGAACTTGCGTAATTTCTCCAACGATGGCTGCATGAGAGTATTTTACCAGATGGACACAAAGGACGCGGGCCTCTTTCCACCGCGTCTCTTTGCCAAATGTTCGCATTGCCTACTTGATCGGAACCGCCGCGAACCCCAAACCATTCGGCCCGACGTGGGTCCCGATCGCCGTGGTGACATTGATCACCTGCGGCGGGGCCGGGACCCGCGACTTGACCTCCTCCAGCAACTGCCGGGCCGCGGACTCGGCATTGGTGTGCAGAACCGCCAGCCGCTCCAGCGGGCCCCATGAGTCGAGGGCCTCCACCAGCCGGGCAACCCCGTTCAGACGCGTGCGGGCTTGTCCCATGCGCTGGACGATTCCAAAACGCAGTTCGATCAACGGCTGGATGTGGAGCAGGTTGCCGATGACCGCCTTGGCCCACGAAACCCGCCCGCTGCGGCGGATGTACTCCATCGTATCCAACAGCGCCACCACCCGCACCCGTTGTCGAACACCGTCGACGACCTTCAAGACCCCCTCCAGCAGCGCCTCGCGGCCGATCGCCTCGGCCGCCGCCAGGACCTGGAAACCGATCCCCAGGCTCAACTGGCCCGAGTCGAGCACCCGGACGCGTTCGCCGAAATCCTGGGCTGCCAGGCGAGCGGCATTGAAAATCCCACTCAGGTTGTTGGGCGGATGGATCGACAGGATGTGGCTTGCCCCGGCCTTGAGCAATTTCTCGTAACGTTCCTGGAAGCTGCCCACCGAGGGGGCCGAGGTGGTTGGCGGCGGCTGCAGGCCGGGCAGGCGCCTGTAGAATTCCTCGCGGGTAAGTTCGACCCCATCAGCATAACTCACACCATGAATGTTCACCAGCGCCGGCACGACCTCGATGCCATACTGCTCCTGCAATACAACCGGGATGTCGGCCGTGCTGTCGGAAACCAGACCGATCTTCATATCACCTCTCCAGGGATGTCTCGACAACCACCAGCCCGATACTCTGCTGGCCGAGCAGGGCGGTCAGATGGGTGTTCATATTGTGCTCGCTGAACAGTGTTTCGGGGAAATTCTCGTAGATGTACTCGCGCAGCGGCCGGGTGCGGATCGTGTTGTGGTTGAGGCCACGCACCAGAGCCACGTAGTAAGGGTCTTCGAACTCGTCGACGAACTCCTGGAACGACTCGAATAGATGCCGTTGGGTGCGGACCTTCTCCATCGGCATCAGACGCCCATCTTCGATGACGAAGATGGGCAGCAGGCCAAGCATTTCCCCGACCGTCGCCTGGGAACGACTCAGGTAACCCGCCTCGGCCAGGACGCGCATTTCGGGGATACAGACCAGCATGTAGATGCGCGTCAGGGCCGAGCGCACCTGGCACTCGATCTCGGTCAGGGAAGCACCAGCCGAGGCCGCCTCGGCCGCCGCCTGGACAAGCAGCCCCAGCCCGACGGCGGTCGTCTGGCTGTCGATCACCTGGATCGCGGTATGATTGTTGTACCTGCGCGCGGCTGCCTGAGCATGCCGGCATACCGGGCTGAGTGAACCCGACAGGGTGATCGTCATGATGCTGTCGTACTCGCAGCTCAATTGCGAATAGAAGCGCAGGAAATCATGCTCGCTCGGCGCGGTCAACTGCGGCGCGGACGCCGTCCGCGACAGGGATGGCTCTGCCTGCCGAGGGTCAGGCGACACACGGAACGGAATCAGGTAGATCCGGTCCTGACCGGAAAAGTCGGGCCGGGTAAACTGCGCAGTGCTGTCGGTGAGGATACAAACGCGGGCCATAAGTTGTGTATGCCAGGGGAGAAGACAGTGCAAGAACGCTTCTATTCGATCGAAATGATCAGCTGGTAGTGTGGCTGTCCACCGTCCTGGATCTCGATCTCCTGGGAAGGATACCTGGTACGGATCAAATCGACCAGCCGGTTGGCCTGCGGCTGGGAGTAATCCTCCCCGTAGAACAGGGTGATCAACTCGTATTCGGCGGTGCCGGCCTTCTCGAGCAAGCCTAGGCAGGCTTCCTCCACCGAGGGCGAAGAGAGCGCCAATTTGCCATTCATCAAGGCGATGGTCTGCCCTTTTTCCACGGTCACGCCGTCGATCTCGACCGAGCGTGTGGCGGTGGTGATCTCGCCGCAGATGACTTCGTCCAGCGCCTTGTTCATCTTGGCCGCGACCGCCTCGGTCTCGCCGGAGGGATTCAGGTACATCATGGCCGCCAGGCCCTGGGGGATGTTGCGGCTGGCAACGATCTGGACATCCTTGACGGTCACTTCCTTGGCCTGCTGGGCCGCCAGGATGATGTTCTTGTTGTTGGGCAGGATGATGACCCGGTCGGTTGGCATGTTCTCGAAGGCCTCCAGCAGGTCCTTGGTCGAGGGATTCATCGTCTGCCCGCCTTCAACGATTGCCGCCACTCCCAGGCTGGCGAAGACCCGCGAGATGCCCAACCCCGGCGAGACCGCAACGACAGCGATCTGCCCGGGCTCAACATCGGCCAGTTCGATCTTCCCGGCCGCCGCCCCGCTGCCCTGGGCATCCATCTGGGCGATCAGATTCTCGATCGCCACCTTGGTGACAGTCGCCTGCCCCATGACGTAATCGATCGGCTCGTAGCGCTTCTCGGTGGGGACGTGGATATGCATGCGGTACATGCCCTCGCCTTCCCCGAGTTGAATGGAAGTTCCCATCTGTTCCAATGCAGCATAGAATTTCTGCAACTCGAACTTTCCATTAGGGACAAAATCCACCACGACCTCGAAATCCTGACCCGGTTCGACTGCTTCCATGGCATCCTCCAGATTCATGGCCGAGAGGTGTTGGATGTGGGCCACAGGAGCATCCAATGGATCACCGTTGACGAAACGCAGCATCCCTTCCAGGATAAAGAACAGGCCCTTGCCACCTGAATCGACCACTCCGGCTTGCTTGAGGACCGGGAGCAGTTCGGGGGTTCGTTCGACCGAGTCTGCCGCCGCCGGAACGATGTGGGCCAGGATCTCGAGCGGGTCAAGAGTTTCCTGCAGGGCCGCCTCGGCAGCCGTCGCCACATCCTTGGCGACCGTCAGGATGGTCCCCTCCACCGGGCGGACGACGCCCTTGTAAGCCGTGTCGCGCGCATCGGCCAGGGCCTTGACCAGCGCCGGGCCGTCGAGAGTTTCCTTGCCCTGCAGCCCGCGAGCAAAGCCGCGCCACAACTGGGAGAGGATCACGCCCGAGTTACCGCGCGCGCCCATCAGGGCACCCTGCGAAACCGCCCCGGCCATCTCACCGATCGCGCGATGGGCCAGGTCGTCGATCTCGTTGTAGGCCGACTGCATGGTCAGGACCATGTTCGTGCCGGTATCCCCATCGGGAACCGGGAAGACATTCAAGGAATTGACCAGCTGCTGGTTGGCGCGCAACCAGATCAGGCCGGATTCCACCAGTTTCTTGAGCGCCTGGCCATCGATCGGCGAGGAGCGAATCTTTTCCAGCCGCGCTTGCATATCCGGATCCATACCTTCTAAAATCTCCTCACCACGGGATTAATCGACACGCAGGCCTTGAATGTGCACGTTGACATAATGGACCGGCAAACCAAGTGCCTTCTCCACCTGGAACTTGACGGCATTGGCCACGCTGCCAGCCACCGAGGTGATGCGCGTGCCGAACTCCACGATGACATGCACGTCAATATCGATTTCCTCACCATTGTACTGGACCGAGATCCCGCGGGCCGGTTCGCGGGTGATCGTCGCCGCCAGGCCCTCGGCCAGGTTCTTCGGCGCCAGACCGACCACCCCGTAAGACGTCAGGGTGGCGTGATAGGCGACCGTCGCCACGGCCTTGGGGGATATATGAATGGTTCCCAGAGTAGTCGTTTCTTCGCTCATCGTCTTTCCTCGTTTGATATATGTATTAACAGTCCGGCTTGTACAAGGATGCGATTCGTGGTAAAATACGCCGCTCTCAAAAGAGAGGCATCACGTGCAAGAAAGGAAGTTCAAAGATGGCTAAGTGCGCTCATTGTGGTAAAACCACCACCTTTGGTCACAATGTTTCCTTCTCCATGCGGGCGACCAACCGTCCTTTCCACCCCAACCTGCAGAAGGTGACCTTGATCGAAAAAGGCCGCAAGGTGAAGAAAGTGCTGTGCGCCAAGTGCATCCGCACCCTGGTGAAGACAGCCTAGTCGGTTTTTAATCATCCTTTGCAAAGATCACGGCCAGAGCCGTGATTTTTGGTTTAACCACCGGGCCCTTTGCGGCTTTCCCGCAGGGAACGGATCCCTGCTGCGATGCCGGCCGGATGGCGAAAGATGGCCTGCCCCGCCACGAAGGCCTTGGCACCCGCTTCCCGCACCTGTGGGATGGTCGCGCTCGAGATGCCGCCGTCGACCTCCAGCCAGGCCGTCGACCCCGCCTCGTCCAGCATGCGGCGGACCTCGACGACTTTGGACAGCACCTCCGGCATGAACTCCTGCCCCGAGTAACCCGGGTCAACGGTCATCACCAGCACCAGTCCGGCCAGCGGAAGAGCCGGGCGCAGGCGTTCGGCGGGCGTATCCGGGTTGAGGGTCACACCAGCCAGGCAGCCCAGAGATTCGATCGTTTTCAAGGTGCCCGGAAGATCCTCACAAACCTCCACATGGACAGTCAGGTGGCTGGCACCGGCCCGGGCGAAAGGCTCCAACAGTTGTCCAGGGTTGCTGACCATCAGGTGCACGTCGATCGGCAGGGAAGTGGCCCTGCGGCAGGCCTCGACGATGAACGGCCCCATGGTCAGGTTGGGGACGAAATGTCCATCCATCACATCGACGTGGATCCAATCTGCGCCGGCGGTCTCGCAGGCAGCAATTTGCTCGCCGAGGCGGGTGAAGTCCGCTGCAAGGATCGAAGGTGCAATGATCTCCATGGTCCGCTGACTCGCTGTCTCGCCAACTCGTTCTTTCTGCTAACGAATGGGCGGATTATACACGAAGTAGACCCACATCCAGAACGGGATCAGGCCAAGTACGGCCACCACCATGAGCAACCCCAGCCCGATGGAGACCCAGTCGATGTCGAGCGGTTCCGGTCCCTGGGCTGCCACCGGCTGCGTTCGGCTGATGCGCTGGCGGGTCTGCTCCCGGGATGGCTGGGCCTGCACCGTGGACACCGGAGGGGCCGCTTCGGGGGTCAGCGCCAGGGATGGCGCCTGGCTGGCATCGCCGAAGTTCAGCAACACCCGCCCCAACTGGTCGGCGGTGCGATAGCGCTGGGAGGGTTCCTTGGAAAGTACCTTTTCCAGAATTCGCTCCAGGACCGGGGAAATGCCCGGGACCATCTCGGTCAGCAGCGGCGGTTCGAGGTCCAGATGCATGCGTGCCAGCTGGGTGGCACTCGAGGCCTGGAAAGGCAGCGAGCCGGTCAGCATCTCGTACATGATCACGCCCAGCGAATAGACATCCGAAGCCGGAGCGGGTGCCCCGCCAGCCGCCTGCTCGGGGGCAAAGTACTGCGGCGATCCCCAGACGATCTCGCTCTGTTCATCCGGCTGGATGGTGGCCAGGGCCCGGGCGATCCCAAAGTCGGTCACTTTCAGGCGCAGGTCGGGCGTGACCAGCAGGTTCTGCGGCTTGACATCGCAGTGCACCAGCCCGGCCCGATGGGCGTAGCCGATCCCGGCGCAGGCCTGGATCAGCAGCGGCAGGGCCTCGGCGGGCGTGAAACGGCCGCGCTTCACGATCATCGCCTTGAGATCCGTGCCCGGGACGTTCTCCATCACGATGAACAACTGGCCGTCGTCCATGCCAAAGTCATGCACCGTGACGATGTTGGGATGGGAGAGGTTGGCCGCTGCCCGGGCCTCCTGCCGGAATCGCTCCAGGAAGGCCGGCGACCGGGAATAGTCTTCCCGCAGCACCTTGATCGCCACATCGCGTTCCAACAGCTGGTCGCGGGCCCTGTAGACAACGGCCATACCGCCCTTGCCCAGCTGCTGGACCAGTTGATAACGGTTGTTGAGAAAACGGTTCTCATCCATGGTGGAGGTGAAAAGGATTATATCATACAGGATTTATCGCCTATAATACCCATATGGCAGATGCACTTCTGGTCTACAACCCGGCTGCCGGGCGAATATCGGTCGAACCGTTTATCGCCGGCACGGTCCGGGCCCTGAACCGCCTCGGCTGGCGGGTCGAGGTTACCGAGACCGTCACCGGGCGCCACGCCACCCAGCTGGCCCGCATGGCCGCCGGGGAAAACTTCCGGGCCGTCTTCGCCATCGGCGGCGATGGGACCGTCGGGCAGGTCGCCAGCGGGCTGATCGGCTCGCAGACCGCCCTGGGCGTGCTGCCCGCCGGGACAGCCAACGTCTGGGCCCGCGAGGTCGGGCTGAAACCTTTCACCTGGATCCGCTGGCGGCGGCTGCGCGAGAACGCCCGCATCCTGGCCGAATCCCCGGTCTGCTGTGTCGACGTCGGATTGTGCAACGGCCAGCCATTCTTGATGTGGGCCGGCTTCGGACTGGACGCCATGACGGTCAAGAAGCTCGAGCCACGTCGGCGCTTCGAGAAATACCTCTCCGTCCCGCACTATGCTGCTACCACCATCTGGAGCGCAGCCGTCTGGCATGGCCTGAACCTGCGCGTCTGGGCCAACGACGAACGCATCGAAGGCCATTACCTGCTGGCCGTGGCCAACAACATCCGCCACTACGTCGGCGGGCTGGCCCAGATCTCCCCCCACGCCTATCTGGACGACGGCCAGATGGACCTGTGGCTGCTCTCCGGCAACACCCTGGCCGACGCCTTCCGGCATTTCTTCGAGATACTCAGCGGCCGGCACCTGACCTCCGATAAGGCCCGCTGCATCCCCTTTCACCAGGCGCGCATCGAGTCCGACACCCCTTTCCCGATCCAACTCGACGGTGAGCCGCTGCTGGGTACCCAGCGAGTGACTCTGGGGGTCATGCCGCGCGCCCTGCGGGTGTTGATGCCAACCCCGGCCCAGCATCTGTTCCACTGCCCTGCCGAGGAGGTCCAGACAGAGTAAGCCATGCGTGAGATCCTCAACCTGAGAGTCCTGATCGCCGCCCTGGTCATCGGCTTCCTGTTGACCTGCGGCAGCATGATCTACATCCTGGCCGTGCGTCCCGCTTCCCTGCCGGACCTCGGGCCGCTGGCCGCCCTGACGCGCATTCCCGGCCCGACCGCGACCCCCTACGTGTTCACTGCGACGCCGTCCCCGCCGTCAGCCGCTCCCTTGCCGAGCACCACCTCCCTGCCGGGCCAATTCGCGGTCGGTGTCTACGTACAGATCAGCGGCACCGAAGGCCAGGGCCTGCGCATCCGCAGCGAACCCGGGTTGAATGCAACCCAGTTATTCCTGGGCTACGACGCTGAAGTCTTCCAGATCGCCGACGGGCCGCGTGAAACCGACGGCTACACCTGGTGGTATCTGACCGCCTCCTACGACACCACCCGCAGCGGCTGGGCAGTTCAGAACTATTTATCCGTCATCGATTCCCCATAAGAAACAAATGGTAGACTATGAAACCAACTTCGATCAACGCCAATCGGGAAAAGAAAACGATGGCCGTCATCTGGGATGACGGCCATGCCAGCCAATACACGTTCAGCCTGCTGCGGGCCGGCTGCCCGTGCGCCGACTGCCGCGGCGGCCACGACCGGATGGGCTCCACCCCCGATCCGGCCGCCTTCGACGCTCACCTGCCCGACTCTCCCGCCACCCGCCTGAAGACGATCGTGCCGGTCGGCTCCTATGCCATCACCCCGGTCTGGGAGGATGGCCACGACGCCGGGATCTACAGCTGGGGGTATTTACGGGCACTGTGTCCGTGCGCCGACTGCCGCAAAGAATAAAGAGACGGCCAGCCGTCTCCAGGGATCAACTGCGGATCCCCTCCGGTTAAGGCTCGGGAGTTGGGGTACGGGTATGGGTTGCCCGAGGTGTGGGGGTTAACGTAGGAGTTACACCAAGGGCCTCATAAGCCGCCTGGCGCCACTCGGACGGCATGGCCTCCTCGGGCAGTTCCAGCAGCCTGCGCCAGATCTGCCGCGAGGAGCGGTCGTTCAGTTCATCGAGGCAGACCGCCTCCCAGTACAACGCCTGAGCGCGTTGCTCATCCGTGTCCGCCGCGCCGAGGACCTTTTCCAGTTGGAGAAAGGCATTCCCGAACTGTTCCTGCTGGTAATAGGACATCGCCAGGCCGAAGAGGGGATCGTAATCCTCCGGATCATAGCCCAGGGCCTGCGAAAAATCCCGTTCCGCCTGATCGAAATTGCCAATATGGAGATATGCAAAACCGCGCTGATAATATGCCTCGCCGTTGTGACGATAGAGTTCGATGCTCCGGTCAAGGACATCGATAGCCAACCGGTACTCCCCGGCAGCGTTATAAGCCGCTCCCAGGATCGCATACGCCAGCGGATCATTGGGCACATAGAGGGTATACAACTGCAAAGCGCCAACGGCCTCCGACAGCTGGTTGTTGGCCACATAAGCGTGCCCCAGCACCAGATAGTTATCCAACAGGGTGATGTCGAGCTGGTTGGCCTTCAAGGCTGATTCAAGCGCTTCCTCGTTGCGCCCCATGATCAGCTGCACCCTGGCCATGTAGTGATAGGCCAGCGCTGAATTCGGATCCTGGCTGACGGCCACCCGCAGGTCATTGAGGGCCCCCTGCCAGTTGGCCCGCTCGATCCGGTAAGCCGCCCGTGCCAGGTACGCCAGGGTGAACTGCGGATCAAGGGAGATCGCCTCCTCATAATAGGAAGTTACGTCAGTGTCCGGGTTCAGGATATGGTAGACCAGCGCCCGTCCCAGAAAGGCCGGGGCGAAGCGGCCGTCGATCCGGATGGCTTCTTCATAAAACGCAAGGGCCTGCTGGTAATTCCCCTGCAGGCGATACGATTCCCCAATGTAAAAATAAGCATCGGCCGCTTCGGGCTCGATGTCGATCACCTGCTGCATCAATACCCGGGCATTCTCATAATCCCTGGCCTGGAAATAGCGCAGCCCGGCGCTGAAAGCATCGCTGCTGGTCGGCGGGTGGGGGGTGAGCACGTAGAGCGGCGTCGGGGTGTACGTCGCATCCAGCAGCATCCAGAGCGGGGTTGGTGCAGAGAAGGTAGGAGTGACCGTGCGGAAGACCGGCGTGGTGGTTGGGGTCGGGGTGATCGTATCGGTCGAGCGGCGCAGCGGCGTACCCCAGATGGAGGGACCCGCCCCGCGCGGGACCAGGAAGCCAAAATAGAACAAGGCCACCAGCCCCAACCCGGCACCAACGATGATCAAGAAGCGCACCACCGGATTGGCCAGGCCGCGCTGGCCCTCCTTGACCTCGGGCTCCGACTCGATCTTCAGGGTCTCCTCCCACAGGCGCGCATGGTGAAGCGGGAACGGGGCGACCGAGTCGTCGGGCGGGAGGGCTCCGAGCAGGATCAGGCCGCGTTTGGCAGCCGCATTATCGGGGTCGATCTGGAGTGCCGTCTGCAGGCAATACAGACGCTCCTTCTGCGACTCGACTGCCGCGCTCAGCCAGATCCAGTAATCCGGGTTCTTCTGGTCGACCTTCAACAGACGGGTCAGCAGGTCGCGCGCCCGCACCCGGTCCCTCTGGCGCAGGGCCTCGATGGCTTCCCGGAGCATCGCACTCTCGCCATCCTCGGCCTCGTCCTGTGGCAGGAACTCTTCTTCGACCATGAGTTGAGTTTAGCACAGCCTGCAGGAAGGGGCAAGTGGCGCGGGTATAATTCCAGCATGCGCAGACAAATCACCCTGGCCGTGTTGCTGATCGGGCTGGCCGCCTGCGGGAGCTCCCCGGACCCCGGGCCGGCCTCCGTCAGTGACGGGCCACAGCCCTACCAGACCAGCACGCCCTCGCCGACCCTCACCCCGGCCCCGCCGCTGACCGAGATCCTGGTCGCCTCGCCCACCCCGCTGACCCACACCGTCCAGCAGGGGGATACGCTGAGTGGCATCGCCCTGCGATTCAACGTCGCCATCGAGGATCTGCTGATCGCCAACCCGGGCCTCTCCCCAACCGCCCTGTCGATTGGGACGACACTGATCATCCCGGTTGGCGGCAACGTCTCAGGCGAACCAACGCCCACCCCCGTGCCGCTGCCCGTCCATCAGGCCCGCTGCTGGCCGACGAGGGAGGGAGGCGCCTGGTGCTTCGCCCTGTTGCAGAACGCGTATGCTGAAACGCTCGAGAACCTCTCGGCCCAGTTCGCCCTTCTGACCCCCTCCGGGGAGCAGGTCGCCAGCCAGGTGGTCTTTGGCAGCCTGAACATCCTCCCGCCCGGGGGATCCCTGCCGCTGGCGGCCTACTTCCCCCCGCCCGTTCCGGCAGAAGCCCGGCTGCGGGTCCAGCTGCTGACCGTCATCCGCCTGCTGCCCGGCGACATGCGTTACCTGCCAGCCGTGATCCAGAACTCCCGGGTGGAAGTGGCCTGGTCCGGCCAGACGGCCCAGGCCAGCGGACAAGTTCTGCTGACCGTCCCCGGGGATATCGCCACGACGGCCTGGGTATTGGCTGTGGCCTACGACGCGGCCGGGAACGTGGTCAGCCTGCGGCGCTGGGAAAGTACGTCGCCGCTGACCGGTGGAACCGCGACCCTGTTCGAACTGACCCTCTCCAGTGTGGGACCCCCGATCGACCGGGTGGAGCTCCTGGTCGAGGCGCGACCCTGAAAAACAAGCCCCCAAGCCATCCCGGCGCACCAGGATGGCTTGGGGGATCTTCCTCCAGCATCAGGAACTACCGCTCGATCCACAAATAACGTTCAAGCGGGATGTCGATCGGGGTCAACACATATCCCTGAACATGGGGCTTGACCAGCACGTAGGACACGCTGTGCATCAGGAAGATGGCCGGCGCGTCCTGAACGATGATCTGCTCGGCCTGCTGGTACATCTCGATGCGGCGGGTCACATCCTGTTCGACCCGGGCCTGGTCGAGCAGCAGGTCGAGCTCGGGATTGCTGTAATTGCCCAGGTTCTGCTCCTTCGCGGTGTGGAAGAGCACATCAGCAAAATTCTCCGGATCAGGATAATCGGCGCACCAGCCGGTGCTGACCATCTGCCCGTGCTGCCCGGAATAGAGCAGGTCGTAATACCAGTTCGGGTCCAGGTTTTCGACGATGATCGTCACGCCCAGATTCTGCTGCCACATCTGGGCCAATGCGGCGGTGCCAGGGCCAGCATCGTTGCCAATCCCGGCATCCGTGAAGATGATCGGCGGCAGCCCGTTCGGCCCGCCATAACTCGACTCGGCCAGGAGCCGGCGGGCGGCCTCAGGATCAAAGGACAGGGCCGCCAGGTCCAGACTGTACCCCGGCAGGGCCGGGGGGAACAGGCCGGCGGCCGGCACGCCGACACCGCTGTAGACAACGTCGATGTACTGCTGGCGGTCGATGGCCATGTTGAACGCCTGGCGTACCTTGAGATCGTCGAAAGGCGGCTGGGTCACATCGAATACGATATAGCTCGTGCACAGCGACACACTGCTGATCACCTGGTCGTGCAGGGGTTCGTCAGGATCGAGAACACGTGCCACGTCATGGGGATAGACACCAGCAATGTCGATCTCGCCGGCCTCGTACAGGCGGATGTCAACCCCGGAGTACAACTCGATCACCACGTAAGGGATCGCCGGCGGTCCGAGGTAGAAGTTCTCATTGCGGGCATAGATCATCACGCTGAAACTATCCCAGCGCATCAGCCGGTAGGGACCGGTGCCGTTCGGAGTCCGATACCACTCCGCCCCCGACTCGACATTGGCCTGGTCGACCACGAAGGCCGTGGGGTAGGTCAATTTCATCAGGAAGTAGGGCACCGGTGCTTCAAGGGTGACCTGCAGGGTGTAGTCATTGATGACCTGCAACCCCGTGATGTGGTCGGCCTCGCCGTTGACCATGGCTTCCACGCCGACAATGTCACCGAGGTAGGTCAGGACGGTGTCCGAGTTGGTGGCCGGGTCGGCGGCCCGCTCCCAGGAATAGACGATGTCACGAGCCGTGACAGGCCGGCCATCGTGGAAGACCGCATTCGGGCGCAGGTAGAAGGTGTAGACGGTGCCGTCGGCCGAGATATCCCATGACTCGGCCAGTTCGGGCACCAGGTTCAGGTCCGGGTCGAAAGAGACCAGTCCGCTGAAGGCCCGCTTGTCACCGGAAGAGTGGGTTGTGGCCGGGTCGTAGTCGCGCGGGTTGGTGCTCTCACCCCCTGACAGGACCAGGGCCTGATCGCGCGGGATGTCGTACAGGGAGGGCAGTACCAGGTGCAGGCTGGCCTGGAGTTCCCGGATATCGTCAGCATAGTAGTCGTACGCATCGGGTGTGCCGAAGGTCATCACCAGGACCTCGCGCGCCCCGAACAGGGCCGTCAGCAGGCCGACCTTTAACTGGTAGCCAGTGTTCGCCGATGCAGTTGACACCGACAGCCAGGCCTGGGCGCCGTCGTCCAGCGCGAAGGGCTCGTCGATCAGCACGTTGATATCGAGCATGCCGGTGAGGACCATCTGGCGAATTTCCGCCCCGGCATCTTGCAGGGAAATATCCGCTTGCAGGGGAAAGACATACAGGTGCGCCTCGATACTTGAATCCGGGCTGAGAAATACCGCCAGGTTCTGTTCGTTGTTCCCGCCCTGAACGGTCCAGCCGCCTGGATAGCGAATGCTGACGCCGTTCTCAGGGTCGACGAACGTGTTGGGGGGAATTGGGGTAGCTGTGGAAGAACTCCCTGAGCCCGAGGGGGGCGTGGATGCGGACCCGCTATCGGGTACGGCGGTCGGCGCGTTGCTTGAGATCTGGCAGGCGAACAGCAGGAATGCCACGGCGAGAAAGAAGCGCCTCAAAGTGGTCTTGGGTTTCATTCTTGCACCTTCTCTTTCCGGGAGTGCTTCCTGCGATTGCGCCGGCTGTAGGTCGCAACGATCGGGACGGCGACGACAATGGTAGCCATAACCATGCAAATGATCCCGATTTGGATGATGGTCATCGTCTCGCTGCTCAACCCGAAGGGCGGGCCTGAGACGCCCGGCGCGGCCGCAGTGGGAGCCTGTTCGACCACCTGGGTGGCGGGCACCGCGCCGGAGGAAGTCGAGGTGGGACGCGGCGTGGGGTTGGTCACAGCCCCGGGGAGCCCCGAAACCGGAACAATGGTCGGGACGATGGTGGGGGTCGCAGCCAGGGTCGGGGCGGCGCCGCCAGCGCGCGGCGGTGCCCCGATCGATTCCCGCCAGGCATTCTCGAGCCCATCGACGTCAAAACCATAGACCGTTTCCAGGGCAACATCGAGCGTGGCGCCATGGGTCAGCAGGTCGAGCAGGTTGTTCAGCCGCTGACGCCCATATTCCTCCGCCAGGAAATTTACCACGCTGTAAGACATGGCATACGAAAGGTTGGCCCGGTCGGATTCCTCCGAAAACCCGCCGCTGAGCGAACGCAGGGACGGGAAGGAATCCTCCGCCAGGGCTCGCTCGAACAGGGCTACCTGATAATCCTCCAGCCCGCCCTCACCGACCATGGCCAGGCCTTCATTTAACCAGGTGGGAATGAAACCCAGGCAGCTGAACGTCAGGTTCCCGACCAGCACATGGGTGATCTCATGGGCTTCCGTGCGTTTGCCCCACTCCAGATCCGCTGGCGCGATCCCGATAATGACGATGCTGTGTTCGGGGAAGGCAAGCCCACCTGCCCAGGAGGGTTCGTACAGGATCGCATCGCGCAGATCCTGCGTATCGGCATAAATGTAAAGGTCGATCGGGGCCTCGGGCTGCAGGCCGACCTCCCGTGCCAGGCGGGTCAGTGCCTCGACAGCGGCAGTGTGGAGATCGTTCCCGAATGCTTCTCCCCCGTGGTAATAATGTAGGTTGACATTCCCACCGCTGATGGTCTGCCAGTCATGGATGTCGTCCAGCCAGATGACCGATTGGGTGGGAGTCTGGTAGGTTTCGCCGCTGGCATCGGTGATCTGCCAGCGCCACCAGATACGGGCGCCGGGCGGCAGGGAGCCGCTCTGGCGCATATCCCAGGTCCAGGAGGCCTCGACACTGGGCGCAGAGGTGAATTCCGGGAAGGTCCTGGCAATCACCTCGCCGCAGGTCAGCTGGTCCACGCCGTATTCGAGGGCCACCTGGGTGATGGGCACGCCGCTTTGCGCCAGGGCGCTGAACGTCACGCTGTTGGGAAAGGCGAGCGCGGCCTGGTTTTCCACGACGCGGATGCCGGTCTGGGCCGCCACCGGCAGGGCCCAGGCACCGAGCAACAATAACACCAAGAGCAGACCGATCCATTTTCTTCGCATGGGAGTTCCTTCTCTTCAGAACGAAATCAAGATAGCATAAGTATATATCACTTTTCCAACCTGTAACAACTTGACGGGCGGCGCGAATCCTGATAGACTCCCGCGTCGCGTTCAGCGGACCCTCATCCGGCGCCGCTGAAGAGAGATTCGGACAAGTCGAATCCCGGTACATTAACACTTGTACGTGCAGGGTGCCTTTGGTATAATTGGCCCGCTTAAGCCGGGCAACTCGCCGACGTAGCTCAAACGGCAGAGCAACCGCCTTGTAAGTGGTAGGTTACGGGTTCGATTCCCGTCGTCGGCTTGGGCAAAGTAACTGGTTGGCGTTCGTGGCCGGGATGCGGCCCCGAACTCGAGCCAGGGACGGCTCAAAACCAAGGCGCGGGCGGTTACCCAAGTGGCCAAAGGGGACTGACTGTAAATCAGTTGGCAAAAGCCTTCGGAGGTTCGAATCCTTCACCGCCCACCTGTCGCCCACGTAGCTCAGTCGGTAGAGCACACCCTTGGTAAGGGTGTGGTCATGGGTTCAATTCCCATCGTGGGCTCTCGTAGCTAAGAAATTCTAGTCGAGGAAGGAGAGAGTTCTTATGGCGAAGCAGAAGTTTGAGCGGACGAAGCCGCATCTGAACGTAGGGACCATGGGGCACATCGACCATGG
>JAFGSI010000029.1 GCA_016934715.1 Anaerolineales bacterium | reverse complement strand
GCACGTCCCCCCTGTTAAGCCTCCCGTGAAAACGGAGGCCCCCTGCACAAGGCCCAGCGGGCCTGTTTTGCGTTCCCCCAGCGCCGACAACTGACATTCGAGATCCTCGACGGCACCTGACGCCGCCGTTTTGGCGCGCCTACCCGCGGTCCGCCCCGCTCCATTCTGTCGCCCAGATCAACCCAGACAGAATGGAGGCTTTCGATGGAAATCATCCGGGGCAAAACACCCCTTGTGATCGAGGCGACCGCCCTGGCAGCCCGCCAGACGGTTTATTCACACACCCTGATCGACCTCGGCACCGGCGACGGACGCTTCGCTGAGGCCTTCGCCCGCCAGCAGCCGGACTGGTTCGTGATCGGCATCGACGCCTGCCGGGAGAACCTGCAGGTCCGTTCACGGGCAAAGCTGCCCAACGTCGTGTACCTGATCGCCAATGCGCTGGAGCTGCCAGCCGAATGGAGCGGCCTGGCCGACCGGATCACGATCAACTTCCCCTGGGGCAGCCTGCTGGGCGGCCTGCTGGGCGGTTACCCGGCCCTGCTGGACGGGCTGCTCGCCCTGGGCCGGTCCGGGGCTGGCCTGGAAATCCGCCTCAACGCCGGAGCGCTGGCCGAGGCCGGTTGGGACCTGGAGCCGGGTGCGGCGGCGATCGGCGCGGTCCTGGCCGCGAACGGGTTCCACGCCAGGGGCATGCAGGCCCTGGGAGCGGCCGGGCTGAAGGCCTTCCCCAGCACCTGGTCCCGCCGCCTGGCCTTTGGCCGCGACCCGCGCGCCCTGGTCCTGCGAGCCAAGCTGCCCAACTACCCGCGGGAGTGAACCCGTCTCAGGGTTGGATGGTGATGCTGGCGGCCAGGGCGTCCAGCAGGGCCAGCGAGGGCGCGAACGAGGCCGGGTCCTGGGCATTCAAACTGCTGGTCAGGTCGGTGATGTACGGCACATAGTTGTTGCTGAACTCCTCCCAGGTCAGCCCGCCGGGCGGGTTGTCGGCATTTTCCGGCAGGGTCGGGTGGGAGACGGGCAGGATGGCCGAGATCCAGTACTGCCCGTCCGCAGTCAGGGCCTGGTAAGTGTAGAACAGGTCATGGTTGTTGATCGGGGCAAAGTACTGGGCATACAGGGTCAGGAAGCGGATCCCGCTCCCGTCCACGAACGGGACAACCTGATACTGGGCGTGGAAGGTTTGGGCGGCATTGAAGACCGGCAGAAACGGCAGGCTGTCGCCCGGCGGGGTGCCGGCGAGCAAGCCCTGCAATTCCGCCACCCGGCCGGGGACGAAGTCAGGCAGCAGGTCGGTATAACCCTGGACCGGAAAAACGGATATGTGGGGGACGAAGAAGCGGTCGGACAGGGCGTAGCCCTGCAGGGTCAACTTGGTGTATTCAGGACGGATTTCCATTTCCATGGTCGACTCAGGGACGGTCTCGCAGGTATACCCGGCGGCCACACCTGGATCCAGGTAGATGGATATCTCGTTGCAGGTCACGTTGACAGGCGGTGCGGCGGTGATCACCGGCGCTTCCGTCGTCACAGGTGGCTCGGTGACGATCGGCGGAGGCGTGGTCACAACCGGGGTGGGCGTGTTGCAGGCCAGCGTCACCAGGACGAGAACGATGAGAAGGGGAAGGGTTTTTTTCATGATCGCTCCTATTAGAAGATGTGCCCCCGGAAATGGGCTTTGGCTCAGAAGCCCTGGTGCTCGGTGCGGGCGATGATCTCGTCCTGCAGGGCTTCGCTCAGGTCGCAGAAGTAATCGGAGTAACCGGCCACGCGCACGATCAGGTCGCGGTGTTCTTCGGGATGGGTCCTGGCCTCGCGCAGGGTCGCGGCATCGACAACGTTGAACTGGAGGTGATGCCCGTCGAGCTTGAAATACGAGCGGATCAGGCCGACCAGGGCCTCCAGGCCGGCTTCATCATCCAGCAGGGCCGGAGTGAATTTCTGGTTGAGCAGTGTCCCGCCGGTGCGAACGTGGTCCATCTTGGCGGCGGACTTGAGCACGGCCGTCGGGCCCTTGCGGTCGGCACCCTGGACCGGGGAAATGCCCTCCGAAAGTGGGGTCCAGGCCCGGCGCCCATCCGGGGTCGCGCCGGTCACCGAGCCGAAGTAAATGTGGCAGGTGGTCGGCAACAAATCGATGTGATACTCGCCGCCGCGCGTGTTTTTTCGCCCGTCGACGGCATTGTAATAAGCCTCGAAGACCCGCACCAGCAGGTCATCCGCGGCATCGTCGTCGTTGCCGTAGCGGGGGGTCTTGTTGAGCAGGACCTGGCGCTCGCGCTCGTGGCCCTCGAAATCGGCAGCCAGCAGGCTGAGCAGCTGGTCCATGGTCATCGCCTGCTGCTCATAGACCTGGGTCCGGATCGCCGACAGGCAGTCGGTGATCGTGCCCATGCCCACCCCCTGGATGTAGGAAGAGTCATAGCGCGGGCCGCCGTCATGATAGTCCTTGCCGCGGGCGATGCAGTCGTCGATCAGCAGCGACAGGAAGGGCGCCGGCAGGGTGGCCGCGTACAGCCGCTCGATGAGATTGTTGCCGCGCACCTTGACGTCGATGAAGTACAGCATTTGCTTCTCGAAGGCCGTGAACAGGTGCTCGAAGGTGGCGAATCCGCGCGGGTCGCCGGTCCGGAGCCCAAGCAGCTTGCCGGTGCGCGGGTCGAGCCCATCGTGCAGGGTCAGCTCGAGGATCTTGGGGATGTTGAAATAACCGGTCAGGATGTAGGCTTCCTTGCCGAAGGCGCCGGTCTCGACGCAGCCGCTCGTCCCGCCGTCGCGGGCGTCAGCCAGCGATTTGCCGACCCGCACCATCTCCTGGACCACCAGGTCGGCGTTGAAGACCGACGGCTGGCCGAAGCCGGTGCGGATGATCCGGGCTGCCCGTTTGACGAACGAGTCGGGATTTCGCTTGCTGACCTGGACCGACGAGGACGGCTGCAGCAGGCGCATCTCCTCGATCACATCCAGCAGCAGGTACGAGACCTGGTTGACGCCGTCCGAGCCCTCAGCCAGGATCCCACCCAGGTTGATCTGGGCAAAGTCGGTGTAGGTGCCGCTTTCGGCAGCGGTCACGCCGACCTTGGGCGGGGCAGGCTGGTTGTTGAACTTGATCCAGAAGCACTGCAGCAGTTCCTCATAATACTCCCGCGCGTGCTTGCCCAGGTCATAGAAAGGAGCCAGGTGCCGATCGAGGTGGCCGGGGCTGAACGAATCCCAGGTGTTCAATTCGATGGTCACCCCCAGGTGGACGAACCAGTAGGACTGCAGCGCTTCGTGGAAATCGCGCGGCGCGTGGGCCGGGACGTGGCTGCAGACCTCGGCGATCTTCTCCAGTTCCGCCCGGCGCAGCGGGTCGGACTCCGCCGCGGCCAGGCTGCGCGCTTTCCCGGCGTGGCGCTCCCCGAAGCGGATCAGGGCCGTCGCGCAGATGCGCATGGCCTTGAGTTCTTCCTGCCTGGCGTAGGCCTCGGGATCGTTGAGGTAGTCGAGCGCCGCCAGCCGGGAATCGATCTCGGCGATGAAGTCGAGCATGCCCTTGCGGTAGATCTTGCCGTCCAGGACGGTGTGGCCGGGAGCGCGCTGCTCCATGAACTCGGTGAAGATGCCGGCCGCGTAGGCGTCCTTCCACTCCTGGGTCATCTCGGCAAAGATGCGCTCGCGCATCGACCTGCCTGCCCAGAACGGGATGAGCCTCTCTTCATAAGCCTGGCGTGTCTCCAGCCCGACCTTGAAGGAGGTCTTCGGACGCGAATGCAGGATGTCCAGGTCTTCCAGGGAATGGCAGCACAGTTCCGGGTAGGTCGGGGCTGCCTTGGGCGCTGGTCCCTTCTCGCCGACGATCAGTTCGCCCTCGCCGATGTGGATTTTTTTGTGCTCCAGCAGGGCCTGGAAGGCCAGGGCGCGCTGGATCGGAATGGATGTACCCGCACACGGAGACGTGCCTGCACGGTAGAAGTCGGTGAGTAATTCGGCGCGCTCAGAGGAGAGCGTCTCGACGGCGTCGAGGGATTGCTGGCGCAGTCTGCGTACGCGGTCAGTCATGGGCATGCGAACACCTCCCAAGGATCCAACAACATCGAACAGTCGAATTATACGCCCAAATGGATCGCTGCCCTGTGGGCCAGGACCGGTGCGGCTGCTCCCCAGCCCGATTCCACCTGGCCGGGTTGGGCGCAGGACCGTCCATGGCCACGCTTTCCCACCCGGGCGATCTCAGGCAATGATCGCCACCATCTCGAAGACCTGCAGGCCCAGGGCCTGGTCGCCCTGGAGGATCGCCCCGGTCCGGGCCTCCGCCGCCGAAAGGCCGCGGGTGAAGAGCCGCCAGGCCCGGTCCGCTTCCAGGATCACCTCGGCCGCCGGATGGGTGGGAGCCCCGGCGTAGAGGGTCCAACCCTCCTGCTCGCGCACCACCGACCAGCGCCCACCCGCCTTGCCGGTGATGGTCAGGGTAACGGCGGTATCCTGCGGGGCAACAACCGCTTCGAACGCCCGCGGCAGCGCCCGGACGAAGGCCGCCAGGGCCGGGGCCAGGTAACGCGGGTCGGCGAAACCGGGCCTCTCCAGCGCATCGCGGAGATGCTGCTGGTGATGCCAGCGCTCGGTGTACTCACGCGCCAGGTCCAGCCAGACCGGGGCTGGCTGCGGTCCGGCCCAGCTGACCGGCCCGCCCATGGCGTGCGGATCCAGCGCGCAGAAGGTATCGTTCATCTGGGAGCCGGTCAGGCGCAGCAGGTCGACCAGCAGCAGCGGGCTGATCCGGCGTGCCACCCGGACCCACTCCTCGTTCCAGCGGTTGAGGAACATCACCAGTTCGTCCCAGCCGTCGACCGAGGCCCCCAGGACGTGGGCGTCCCGCCGCTGGGACAGGTTGCCGATCTCGACCCCCAGCAGGTGGGCGGCCACATCCTTGACGGACCAGCCGGCGCAGGCGGTGGGTCGCTCCCAATCGGCCTGGGTCAGGCCGCTGAGCAGGTCGAGCAGCCCGGCCAGGAGCTCCGGGAACAGATCGGCGACCAGGACCGGCTCAGGAGGCTGCAGCCCGGCGCTCATGGCCTCACCGCCATCAGGTTGGCATCCAGGAATTCGACGATCAGCGCCCAGATCTCATCCGGGGTCGGCCTGGAGGTGCCATCGAAGGAGCTCAGCCCATGGTCGCCGTTGGTCACGATCACCAGCTGGGACGGGGCGCCAGCGGTGGTCAGCGCCTCCTGCATCAGGGCACCCTGCTCGACCGGGACGACGCCGTCGTTGTCTCCATGCAGGATCAGGAAGGGCGGGTCGTCGGGGGTGGCGTAGGTTACCGGGCTGCCCGAGACCATCTGGTCGCGACCGAAATTAACCAGGATCAGGGTCTCGATCCCGCGGTTGGGGAAATCGCGCCCCAGGTCCGTAAGCCCCGACATGGCGACCACCGCCTGGACCCGGCTGGACTGGCGCAGGTATTCGCCGGCCTCGAAACCGGCATTCGCATCCGTCGTGCCGAGCAGCGCCGCCAGGTGCCCTCCGGCGCTGGCGCCCATGGCGCCGATCCGCTGCGGGTCGAGGTTGTATGCGGAGGCGTGGGCCCGCATTGACCGGATGGCGCACTTGACGTCCTCGATCATGGCCGGGAATCGGGCCGCCGGATACAGCCGGTAGTTGAGCGAGAAGACAACGTACCCGCGGGCGCTCATCTCGGCCCCCAGGTCGGTCGCCTCGGATTTGTCGCCTTCGGTCCAGCCGCCGCCGTGAATGTAGACCAGGGCCGGCCAGGGCCCGCCGGAGGCCGGGAAGTAGACATCCATCCGCTGGGGCTCACCGTCCATCGTGCAGTAGGGCACGTCGAGCAGGGTCTGGCCGTAGCGGTCGAACGGCACCGGGGCGCAGACCGTGAACGCCAGGGCCAGCACCGGCGCCAGGGCCAGCAAAAGCAGCTTCTTTTTCATGCCGTGACTCTCCTTGATCACTTCAGGACCTGCACGCCGCAGGCCTCCAGCCGGGCGGCGATCTCCGCCATCCGCCCCGGGTCCGGCGGCTGAACATCTTCCAGGGCGCACTCCAGTTCCAGCCCGGCGTACTTGGCGGCAGCGATGTGGTGGTAGGGCAGCAGTTCCACCGGCGGGACGGGCGTCAGCGCAGCCAGGAACTCGCCCGTTGCACCCAGATTCTCTTCATCATCGTTGACCCCCGGGATAATCGGGATGCGGATCCGGACGGCATGCCCGAGATCCGCCAGGCGGCGCAGGTTGGCCAGGATGCGCTGGTTGGAAACCCCGGTGAAGCGCGCGTGGCGGGCTGCGTCGATCAGTTTCAGGTCGTACAGGAACAGGTCGACCAGCGGGCGGACCTGGTCGAAGGCCGCCCAGGAAGCATGCCCACAGGTGTCCAGGGCGGTGTGGAAGCCGCGCTCCCGGCAGGCGGCCAGCAGGCCGAGCAGGAATTCGGGCTGGGCCAGCGGCTCACCGCCGGTGAAGGTGACCCCCCCGTCCGACTGGCCGTAAAAGACCGCGTCGCGCTCGACCTCCGCCATGACCTGTGCCACGGACATTGGCAGCCCGACCACCTGCAAAGCCTCGGTCGGGCAGACCGCCGCGCAGACCCCGCTGACCCGGCAGCGCTCCCGGTCGATTCGGATCGCCTCCCCCTGCCGGGCGATTGCCGCCTGCGGGCAAACCTCCAGGCAGTCGCCGCACAGGATGCAGCGCGCGGGACGGAAGATCAGCGCGGGACCGGCCGCGCGACCTTCCGGGTTATGGCACCACTGGCAGGCCAGCGGGCAGCCCTTCAAGAACACCGCCGTGCGGATCCCCGGGCCGTCGTGGATCGCGTACCTGCGGATGTCGAAAACCGTTCCCTGCGCCATGCTATCCATACAGTATTCCCATGCGCCCTCCGGCTGGATTATAATGAGATGTCAGGGAATAATATTGTAATTGGATTGTCAGTCCGCGTATATGGGTTTCGGCTATAATTTAAGCAACTCCTAAACAAGGCGTCCGCTGTGAGCATCCGATTCAAAGTCATCTTGCCCTACCTCCTGCTGACCCTGCTGGTCGCGGTGACAGGTGTCTACGTGGTCACCCGGCTGGTCGCCAATACCTGGACCGAACGCCTGACCAACCAGCTGCTGGAAGCCGGGCGGGTCGTCTCCGACGGTTTCGCCCGCCAGGACGCCAAGAATGTCGAGGTCGCCCGGGTGGTGGCCTACACGCGCGGCGTGGCCGAAGCCACCCGCGCGGAGGACACGGCCGCCCTGGCGACCCTGGTCCGGCCGGTGGCCGCCGGCCTGGCCGCGGAAAGCCTGATCCTGGTCGATCTTCAGGGGGACGAACTGCTGCAGGTCCTGGTTTCCCCCGACGGCACCCTGGGGGATGTGACCACACCGACCGCCATCGGCACCCAACCCTTTGTCCTGGAGATCCTGCAATCCGGTGACCCGCAGCACCCGCCCGGGCGCGGCCTGGCATTCAACTCCTCTGACGGGCGCTATTACATCTACACGGCCCTGCCGGTGACCCTGGACTCACAGGTTGTCGGCGCAGTGATCATCGGGACATCGCTGAACACAACCCTGCCCTATCTGAAAAGCACCGCCCTGGCGGACATCGCCATTTACGGCCCGGGCGGACAGATCGTGGCCACCACCCTGCCGGGCGATATGCGTTCCCTGGAAATCGCGGCCAGCGACGTTGCTCTCCTGATCGGCTCAGACAACATCGTCCAGGGACAGAACACCCAGGTCGAAGGGCGGGAATACAGCCTGGCGCGCGGCCCGCTGCGGATCGGGGATGATACGATCGGCGTCTACGCGATCGTGCTGCCGTCCGACTTCGTCATCCAGCCCAGTTCCGCCAGCCGCAACACCTACCTGCTCCTGTTCCTGGCCGCCATGGCCGGCGTGGTGGTGATCGGCGTCCTGATCGCACGGCTGATCATCCGCCCGCTCTCCTCCCTGGTGCACACCTCGCAGGAGATCGCCAAGGGCGACCTGAACCAGCGCAGCGGGATCAAGAGCAGCGACGAGATCGGCACCCTGGCCTCCACCTTCGACGAAATGACCTCCCGCCTGCAGGAGCGCACCGCCGAACTCGAACACACCTACCACACCCTCGAACAGATGGACCGCACCAAGACCAGCTTCATCGACGTCTCGGCCCACGAGCTGCGCTCGCCGCTGACCTCGGTCAAGGGTTACGCCCAGATGATGGAGATCAAGGCCAAGGACAACCCGGAGATGGAGGCCCTGACCAATGGGCTGATCGACGGCGTCGACCGCATGACCGAGATCGTCAACAACATGCTCGACGTGACCCGCATCGACAGCAATATGCTCCAGATCATCCCCGACCAGGTCCAGATCGGATCTGTGCTGATGCGCGTCCAGAAGACCTTCGACAAGGGCCTCAAGGAGCGCGACATCACTCTCGAGACCGTCGGCTTGGGAGGATTGCCGGTCATCCAGGCCGACCCCGATCTGATCTACAAGGTCTTCTACCACCTGGTCATGAACGCCATCAAGTACACGCCCGACGGCGGCTCGATCGCGGTCAGCGGGCAGGAGCTGCGCGCCAACGCCCAGCCGCCCGAGATCGAGATCGTCATCGCCGACACCGGCATCGGCGTCGATCCCGAATACCACGAGGCGATCTTCGAGAAATTCTTCCAGACCGGCGAGGTGCTGTTCCATTCTTCGGGCAAGACCAAGTTCAAAGGCGGCGGACCGGGCCTCGGCCTGGCGATCGCCCGCGGCATCATCAACGCCCACAACGGACGCATCTGGGTCGAAAGCGCCGGGCACGACGAGAACAACTACCCGGGCAGCCGGTTCTTCGTTCGGCTCCCGATCGGCAGAGCCAAGATCTAATGATCAGTGACCGCGACCTGCGCGAGTGGGGCCTGCTGCTCTTGCTGCTGTTGCTGGGGATCCTGTTGATGTTCGCAGCCGGGCAGCTGGCCATCCGCCTCACTCCCGCCTGGCAGGTCGAGGCCGACATGGGCTCGAACATCAATCCAGACGAAGGCTACGCCAACGCCGAGGGGACCCTGGTCTTCGAACCCCTGGACCCGGCCATCATGACCCAGCCCGCCTGGGCCATCACCCCCTCCCCCACCCCGGTCCTCGTCCTGGGAACCCCGACCCCCGAGATGAGCCCCACCGTGACCGTCACCGGGACGACCACGCCCACCCCGACCGTCACCGGCACAACGACCGTCTCCCCCACCATCACCCGGACCGCGACCTCCACCGCCTCCCCGACCGCGACCAGTACGACCTCCAATCCCCCGATCCTGCCGACCAACACGCCCGTCCCGCCGCCCGGCACGATCGTGATCGTCATGGACAGCCTGCCATCCGGCCCCCAGGATTTCAGCTTCTTGGGCAGCCTGGGCGACTTTGCGCTGGACGATGACAGCAACCCGACCCTGCCCAACACGCGAACCTTCCCCAACCTGCCCCCCGGCACGTACACCGTCATCGAGGGCCTGCAGGCTGGCTGGACCCTCGCCGGATTGTCCTGCTCGGACGGCTCGCCGGTCAACCTGGGTTCGCGCGCCGCCACCATCCACCTCGCTTCCAACGAGATCGTCACCTGCACCTTCATAAACGCCTCACAGGGCACCGTGACGATCATGAAAGACAGCCTGCCGGACGATCCCCAGAACTTCACCTTCTCGGGCAGCCTGGGCGCCTTCACCCTCGACGACGACGCAAACCCGAACTACGACAATGCCCTGATCTTCGCCGGCCTCCTGCCCGGGACGTACACCGTCAGCGAAGGCAACCTCCCTGGCTGGACGCTGACCAATCTGACCTGCACTGATCCGGATGGCGGATCCTCCGGCGACCTCGGCACGCGCACCGCCACCATCGATGTGGATCTCAACGAGACGATCCTGTGCATCTTCACCAACAGCGAGCGCGGCTCGATCACGATCCTCAAAGACAGCCAGCCGGATGATCCCCAGGACTTCACCTTCTCGGGCAGCCTGAACGCCTTCACCCTCGACGACGACCCCGGCGACTCGACCCTGGACCACCTGCATACCTTTGGCGGCCTGGTGCCCGGCGTCTACACCGTCCGTGAGAATGACCCCGCCGCCGCCGGCTGGTACCTAAGCGGCCTGTCCTGCTCGGACGGCTCACCGGGCGACCTCGGCACGCGCACCGCCTCGATCACGCTCGACCCGGGAGAGCACGTCACCTG
>JAFGSI010000028.1 GCA_016934715.1 Anaerolineales bacterium | reverse complement strand
TTTTCTCCATGGTTCTTTTTATCACTCATCGGGGATTCCTTTCTTCCTTTAGGATACCCCATTTACACACTCTTTCCGACATCCTCCGGGAATGTCTTCGAATGGGTCGGCGACTGGTATGCGCCCGACTACTACACAACCGGGAACACTCTGAATCCGTCCGGTCCCGATTCGGGCGAGTTCCGCGTCCTGCGCGGAATCGGCTACCTGAGCGGGTATACCCAGGCCCGCATCCCGTTCCGGTTCTTCCTTGACCCCGAAGCCAGGCGCACAGATATCGGATTCCGCTGCGTGCTCGACGAAGGCACCGTCGCAGGCGCGCCATTGCCCGCCTGCGAAGTCAGTTCGTTCGTACCCCAGACCGATCTCCCCTTCGACCAGAATGGCGCTGGTCCCGGGATCAGCGTCGGGGTCTACTGCAACCTGGACAGTCTCGGCAACCAGTATGGTGCGGGAACGATCCTCATCAATGGGGTCGTCGATATGAACAACCTCCAGGTCTCGTCGCCCAACGGAACCTTGAACTGCACGCCGGACCTGAACAACCCCCAGTTGCTGAACTGCACGGGATCGGCCCTGCATCCCGGGGATGCGGTGACGATCACTGTTTGCGATCTGTCCCAGGGGCAGAATCCGCCCCAGACTCCCGTCTGTCCTGCATTCTATGCCTTCAATCCGGGGACCGGGATGTGCGAGTACACCGGGGTCCAGGCCCCGCTCCAGTGCCTGCCAGGGCAGATCGCCGTTCCCGGATATGGCTGCATGCCTGATCCCGGGTGCGGAGGCTGCCCGGCCGGTTTCTTTGAGACCACCTACCAGAACACGCCGGTCTGCATCCCCATCGGCGGGCCGCCCTGCGACCCCAATGACCCGACCCTGTGTCCCTCGACCTGCCCACCCGGCCTGGAGCTCAACTCGGACCTGCTGTGCTGCGACGCCCCACAGGGTGTTCCCCCGGTGTGCCCGATCGGGTATTCCTATGATGCCAATCAGCAGACCTGTCTGCCGGGCAATCCGAATCAACCGGGCTGTATGAGCGTGACCGCCACTGTGCCGACCTGCGCCCCACCGCCTCCGGACGAGACTCCGCCTCCGAACGTGACTCCTCCACCGCCCGTCGTCGGATGCTGGGTCACTTCTGGTGCGACTGGAGCACCCCTATGCGTTTCGCCCTGTCCGCCGAATGCTGACCCGAACAATACGTGTACCCCGTAACTCGGGCCGGGTGTGACGGCTGAAACACCTCTCAAACCGCCGGGGGCGAGCCCGCCTCCGGCGGTTCCCTTGCAGACACCCGCCTGCAGGTTTCCGGCTGCCATGCCTTCACCCCCTGCGCCGCGCCGGTCCAGGCTTGCGTGCTCGTTCGATCTCCGGAATTGTATGCCAGAGGGCCGCGGCCTGCTCGTAGGCCTGCCCGGCCCGCAGGACCGCCGCTTCGGACCACATCCGGCCAACAATCTGCAGGCCGATCGGCAGGCCCCGGCCTGTAAAACCGCACGGGACGGACAGGGCCGGGACGCCGGTCAGATTGAAGGGGGCGGTAAAGCGTGTCAGTTGCCCGGCCTGTTGGACCGAATCGGCGCCCTCGATCAGCGGAGCGGGTACGGGAACCGTAGGGGTCAGTAAGATCTCGTACTCGGCGAAAAATGCAGATAATCGGTGACGCATCTCAACCTGCGTCCGGCGAGCGAGAGCATATTCGGTCGAGGACAATGCCGCGCCGGCTTCCAGGCGCCGGAGCACATCCGCGCCGATCTCCCGGGGCCGCGTGGCGAGGCGCTCACGATGGACAGCTGCCGCGTCGCCCTGGGTCATCTGCCCATTGGCTCGGGCGGCCGCCTCCAACCAGGAAAGGTCGACCTGCTCCACCCGGGCGCCCAGTTCGGCGAATGCCCGGGCCGCGGCGTGCAACGCCGCCAGGATCTCCGCATCCGCAGCCTCAAAGAATTTCCCCACCGCCAGCGCCACCCGCCAGCCCCTGACCCCATGGCGCAGATGGGCAAGCGGATCTTCGATCGCCACGTCGACAGAAGCCGGGTCATGCGGGTCGTACCCGGCGATCACGCTGTAGAGCAAGGCCACATCCTGCACCCGGCGGGCCAGCGGCCCGGCATGGTCGAGATTCCACGAGAGCGGGAGGACACCCCGCAGGCTGACCCGCCCGCAGGTCGGTTTCAGACCCACGATCCCGCACAGCGCCGAGGGAATGCGGATCGAGCCGCCAGTATCGGTCCCCAACGCCGCCAGGCACATCCCGGTCAGGACCGCAGCCGCTGACCCGCCTGATGAGCCACCGGTAATCCGCGCCAGGTCCCAGGGATTGCGACTCGGTCCGTAATGGGGGTTGATGTTCGTCACACCGAGAGCGATCTCGTGCAGGTTGTGTTTGCCGATCAACAACGCCCCGGCGGCCTTGAGTTTCTCAACCACACAGGCGTCCTCTTCCGGCACATGGTCAGCAAACAACTTCGAGCCGGCGGTTGTCAGCACACCCCTGGTCGCGAACAGATCCTTCAGACCGACCGGGATGCCGTACAGGGGAAGTGCAGCATCCCGGTCGGAACCCATGCCCGCAAGGTCGTGCTGTCTTGCCTCTTCAAGAACTGCATCCCCCAGAACGGTGATGAAGGCATGGATGGTCTTGTCGTAGTCCTGGATCTGCCGCAGGCAGCCTGCGGCAATCTCCAAACAGGTCAGCTCGCCTTCTCGCAGCAACCTCTGCAGTTCCAGGATCGTGTACGCGTGCAAGAAGTCCATCCGAAAAAAGTGCCCGCAGCTCTTCGCAGCGGGCACCGCGGAAAACGCTTAGAAAAGGCCCACGACCTTTCCACTCTCCAGGTCCACATCGACATCGTAGAAGACCGGTCGGGTGGGCAGGCCCGGCATCGTTCGCATCGTGCCCAGCAGCGGATAGAGGAAGCCGGCCCCGACCGAAGCGCGGATATCGCGGATCGGGACGACGAAGCCGGTCGGGGTGCCCTTGAGGGCCGGGTCATGACTCAAGGACAGGTGAGTCTTGGCCATGCACATCGGCAGCTTATCGAAACCCAGGTTGGTATAGAGCGCGATCTTCTTTTCGGCTTCAGGAAAATACTCGACTCCCTCGGCGCCGTAAATCTCGCGGCAGATGGTTTCGATCTTGTCCTTGATCGACATTTCCAGCGGATAGAGCTGCTTGAAGGTGCTCGGCTGGGCAGCCGCCTTGATGACCGCTTCGCCCAGGGCCACGGCGCCAGCGCCGCCTTCCATCCAGTTGCGGGCGACGATCGCGTCCATGGCGCCGACCTCGAGGGCCGCCTTGCGGATCAGTTCGACCTCGGCCGCAGTATCATCTTTGAAGGAGTTGACCGCCACCACCACGTGGACGCCGTACTTGAGCGCATTCTTGATGTGCCGTTCCAGGTTGGGCAACCCGGCGCGCAGCAGGTCCAGGTTCTCTTCGGTATATTCGGGCGCAAGCGGCTTGCCGGCCACAACCTTCGGCCCGCCGCCATGCATCTTGAGCGCCCGGACGGTCGCCACCAGGACCACCACCTGGGGGACCAGACCGCTGTAACGGCACTTGACACCGAAGAACTTCTCCATCCCGATGTCGGCCCCGAAGCCGGATTCGGTGATCACATAATCCGCCAGCTTCAGAGCAATCTTGTCGGCAATGATTGAGGACTGGCCGTGGGCGATGTTGGCAAACGGACCGGCGTGGACAAAGGCCGGTGTGCCTTCGAGGGTCTGCATCAGGTTCGGCTTGATGGCGTCCATCATCAGGACGGTCATCGCCCCGGCGCAACCGATATCCTCGGCCGTGACCGCCTCGCCCCTGGTGTTGGTGGCCACGACGATCTTCCCGAGACGCTCGCGCATATCCTCCAGGCCGGTCGTCAGGGCCAGGATCGCCATGACTTCGGAGGCGACAGTAATGTCGAAACCGGTTCGCCGGGTCTTGCCCTTCTCGTCCGGGCCAAGCCCGACCTCGATCTCACGCAGAAAGCGGTCATTGGTATCCACCACCCGCCGCCAGGTCAGCGTGGACGGATCGATGTCAAGACGGGCAAAGCGGGCCCGTTGCTCCGGGGTTAAGTGCTCGGGATCGGTCTTGCCGATGCCCAGGCGCTGAAGACGCTTAAGCATGGATGGGGAGAAGGAACGCTGGCCCTGTTTGTCGGGCGGGCAGAGAGCGTTGAACAATTTCTCATCATCCTGCTGCGACTCGTGGAACATGCGCGCATCGATGGCGGCGGCCAGCAGGTTGTTGGCCGCAGTAATGGCATGGATGTCACCCGTCAGGTGCAGGTTGAAGTTCTCCATCGGGATGATCTGGCTGTATCCGCCGCCAGCGGCACCGCCCTTGATACCAAAGGTCGGTCCCTGCGAAGGCTGGCGGATGCAGGTAAAGACCTTCTTGCCAAGGTGCGCCCCCAGCGCCTGGCTCAGCCCGACGGTCGTGGTCGTCTTCCCTTCCCCAAGAGGGGTCGGTGTAATGGCAGTTACATCAATGTACTTGCCGTCCGGCCGATCCTCCAGGCGCTGGAGCGCCTCCAGCTTGACTTTTGCCATATAAGGGCCGTGGTACTCCAGCTCCTTCTCCACCAAGCCGGCCTCTTCTGCGACCTGCAGGATTGGCTTCAGCGTCGCTGCCTGGGCGATGTCGATATCGGAAGGGACGGGGTGACGAAGATTCAACTTTGTGGGCATGAATTTTCTGGTCATAGACATCCTCCTGTTGGTAAATTATCATACAAAATCATTATCTTGGCAATTAATTATCATCCTCTCTTCCGTATGATTCTTCTGAATAAGAAAATTTTAACCACCCTCCTGTACACATTGTGCCATCCTGGAGAGAACCGAAAAGCGCGCTTCTGCGCGCGTGAATTTCCCGTTCCACAACCCATGCCAGCCATTATTTTTTTACGCACACGGCCACAATCCCCGCGGCAGCGATAGGTTTCAAGCCCATCCACCAGAGGAGATCGGCCGGGAAACGGACAATTAAAGTGTACAGGACATGAAGCAGGTGCCACCCATGTCCCTTGGGGAATTGATGGTATTTCAGGCTCTCCACCTGGAACCCATGCCGGTGAAGGATCTCCCGCAGCGTGAAACGATCATAGGAACAGGTGTGCTCAGAATTCATGGGACGGTTTGCGAATGCGTCCCAAAAAGGGTAGAAGAGACACGATGCATTTATCGTGCTGAGCACCAATCGACCATCGTTTTCTAAACATTCTCGGGCCCGGTCAAGAAAATTTCCCTGATTGGAGAGGTGCTCGATAATATCCCCCGCAACAATCAGGTCAAATTTCTGGTTGAACTGCATTGTTTCAGCATTCGCCACTTCGACATTGTGCCCTTTCGCGCGCATCTGCTGAATCCCCTCTTCGAGGATATCGATGCCGAGAATATCGCAGGCTTTGCCCTGCAACAGGCTGAACAAGGAAAATTCGCTGAGACCAACCTCGGCTACATGACGTACACAACCAACATCCAGGATACGATCTGTGGGACGAACTTCCTCCAAAATCAGCCGCACGCGATGATCGATCGCATTGGGGATTCTGGCTGCATTCCCGGGATTCTTGGATGGCATAAGAAAGCGTTGACCTCAGCGCAGATCAAGTGGGGCGGGTGGGGGTCGAACCCACAAGGAGTCACCTCCGGAGGATTTTAAGTCCCCTGCGTCTGCCAGTTCCGCCACCGCCCCGCCCAGCAGATTATACCTTATCCTTGGTTTTCATCTTGTGAATTCGGGCATAGAATGAGAAAAAGTGGACCCACCAGCCAGACAGCCGGCCTTCCACCTGTCCCTTCCCGATCACTTCCCGCAGCCCATCCGGACCTTCGAAGGGCGGCACCACCAGGACGGCGCGCCCCAACTCGAAGGCGGTGTGGGCGTCCGAGCCAGCCGTGCCAGCCAGTCCACGCTGGCAGGAAAACTGTTCAGCCAGATGATTGGCGTTCTGCTCCATGCAGCGGGAATTGAACACTTCGATCGCATCGACCAGTGCCGCGATCTCGAGCAGATCCTCCAGACTCCAGCTGCCGTTGCGCATGCTGTCGAAAGGATGGGAGACGCTGATAAAGGCCCCCTGGTCGCGCAGCCGGGTGAGCGTCTCCCGTGGCGACAACCCCCGGGGGATTTCCTCAGCGACGAAGGCGGCCAGGATCTCGCCGCGGGTGGTCATGATCTCCTCGCCAACGATGACCAGTTCCGGGTCGATCTCCTGGGCCAGGCGCGCCCCGGCGATGGTGTTGTGGTCCGTAACCACCACCCGGTCCAGGCCATGCCGCCGGGCGGCCGCGACCAGATCCCCGGGGGAGGTCAGCGAGTCCCGCGAGGCGTGGGTATGACAATGAAAATCAACCCGCAAGAGCTGCGTCACAGGTCGTTTATATCAGAAAAGAATGGTCTTTTCAACGATTCTGTTATACAATCCAGGCAGGCAGAACGGAAGGATCTTGATCTCCACTGCGCTCCAGATCCCCTTCACCGTCACCCGGGGCGGCTGGATGGTGATTTTCAATCTCAGCTGCCCGGATGCACTGCTGTGCAACTTTCGGATGCCCCCCTGGACCTCAACCGGGGACCTGCGGCCTGGCAGATCAACAATCAAGCCGGCACTCTCGTCGATAGACGCATCGAGGCGGCCCGCATTCGGCCGAGCTTGCCAGCAGAATGGATCGAAGATGCCGTTCGAACTCCCACCCAATTTCACCCTTTCGAAAGAAGTCGGCCGGGCCCTCAGCATGGGTGCACCGGTCGTGGCCCTCGAATCGACCGTCATCACCCACGGTCTGCCGCCACCGCAGAACCTGGCCCTGGCGCGCGACATGGAGCAGGAGCTGCGCGATCAGGGCACCACGCCCGCCACGATCGCTGTGGTGGACGGAGGCGTGCGCATCGGCCTGAGCGCACCGGAACTGGAACGGCTGGCAAATGCCAGTTTTGATCATCAAAGCACGACCGGTGGGGCGATTCGCAAGATCAGCCGCCGGGATTTCGCCACGGCGATCGTCCGCAAGGAATGCGGCGGGACGACCGTCGCCGGGACGCTGTTCGCCGCCCACAAAGCCGGCATCAAGGTCTTCGCTACCGGTGGGATCGGCGGAGTCCACGATCTGGACACGTTCGACGTCTCCCACGACCTGCCCGCACTGGCCAACTCCCCGCTGATCGTCGTCTGTGCCGGGGCCAAGGCGATCCTCGACCTGCCCGCTACTTTGGAACACATGGAGACTCTGGGGATCCCGGTGATCGGCTTCCAGACGGACTTCTTTCCTGAATTCTACTCGGTCGGGGAAAACCTGCCGGTCAGCGTGCGCCTGGAGACCCCCGGGCAGGTGGTCGAATTCGCCCGCGCCCATTGGGAGATTGGCATGCAAAGTGCGGTACTGGTCTGCCAGCCGCCGCCCCCCGCAGCCTGCCTGCCACGCAGCCGGGTGAGCAAATACATCACCCAGGCAAAAGAAGAAGCCCGCCAACAGAGCATCCAGGGCCAAACGCTGACCCCCTTCCTGTTGCAGCGCTTGAGCGAGTTGAGCAATGGAGCCACCCTGCAAACCAACCTGGCCCTGCTGCTCAACAACGGAAAACTGGCCGCCCAGATCGCCCGTCTCTGGAGCACAGGCAATCGGCGGCGGATCGTCTGAGACCTGTCGGAAAATCCGGCGGCCTTTTAGCGGATCGCAGTGGCCGTCGGCCAGAGCGTATCCGTAGGCCGGGGCGACAGGGTCCTGGTCGGCGTAGGCGTCATCGTCGGGGTCCGGGAGGGGGTCGGTGTGGCAGTCGGCGTTCGAGTATTGGTCGGGGTGTACGGATCCCCTTCGACTACGAACTCGCCAACGACTTCCCAGTCCAGACCGACAAAGATCTGCACCTGGTAGGTGCCGGGCAGCCACTCCTGCGGGTCAGGCTCCCAGTCCGAAAAACCGTAACCGCCGATCTCTCCATCCCAGGGCAGGGTTTCGTAATATACCAGCTCGCCATCTCGATACCAGAGGGCTGTCCATTGAGAGCCGGGGAGCATGTTGTTGTAGGAAAACACGGCGAACATGTGGCCGACCGGATTCCGGAAGATCGTCGCCGGATTGACCGGGTTGGCATTGACCACCCGGGTTGCAAAGGCCAGCGGGCTGAAGATCGCCTCAGGATTGGGGGTGACCGTGCTGATGAACTGCGCCTCGATCGCCAGCGGCAGGAAGGGTGTGGGAGTGACCGTCGGGGTGTAACTCTCCGCAAGCGTGGGAGTGATGGACGGGACCGGGCTGATCGTTGGCGTCTGGCTGATGGTCGGCGTGGTGGATACGGTCGGTGTGGGCGGAGACGTCGGGCTGGGCGGGAAGTAGCGGTAGGCGACCGGCTCTCCAAAGAAACTCAGACCAAAAGCTGCGCTCCCCAAAAAAACGGCGAGCAGCAACAACCGCAATCCAGCCGCGATCCGCTCACGGCGAATACGGAAGAATTGGATGTTCTTGCCCCTGGCAATCGTGCGGAACCCCGCCCACAGGCACCACAAGGCCCCCAGGCCGGCCAGGATCACGGCAGTAATGACAGCATCATGAATATCGATATTCACCGCAGCCTCAGGCCTGATTATACCTGCTTGACGCCCGAAGAGGAACGTGCTACATTTTCAACATGCTCGTCTTCCTGAAACTCGGTGGTTCGCTCATTACCGATAAAAAACGCCCCTACACCCCCCGCATGGAAGTGCTGGACGACCTTGCCACCCAGGTCGCCGTCGCACTCCAGGATGATCCAGACCTGCAACTGGTGCTGGGCCATGGATCGGGATCGTTCGGGCATGCGGCTGCCAGCCAGCACGGCACCCTCCGGGGCGTGGCCGGATTCGAGGCCTGGCGCGGCTTTACCGAGGTCTGGTACCAGGCTGCCGCCCTGGACCGCCTGGTCGTGGACGCCCTGCGCCGGGCTGGCCTGGCGACGATCGCCCTGGCGCCTGTTGCCGCCGTGATCGCCAGAGACAACCAGGTGGCAAGTTGGGACCTGCGGCCCCTGCAGGCTGCCCTGACCAACCGCCTGCTGCCGGTGATCTACGGGGATGTCATCTTTGACCAGGCTCGCGGGGGGACCATCCTGTCGACCGAGGACCTGTTCGTTCACCTGACCCGCCACCTGCACCCGGGGCGGATCCTGCTGGCCGGCCAGGAGATCGGGGTCTGGGAGAATTTCCCGAACCGACAGCGCCTGGTTGCGGAGATCACGCCCGGGACATTCGCCCAACAGGCTCCTGGGCTGGGCGCGGCAGCCGGGATGGACGTCACGGGTGGAATGGAAAGCAAGGTCCGAAAGATGCTGGCCCTGGTCGAGGAGATCCCCAACCTGCAGGTCCTGATCTTTTCCGGAGATACGCCGGGAACCCTGCTCCGGGCCATGCGCGGAGAGAATCCGGGCACCCTGCTCCATCGTTGACATCCGGCCCCTCCTGCATTAGACTTACACGTCTCTCGAAGGATCGACCATGTTTTTTAACCGCCAGCAACTCGAAGAAAATGAAGATCGCTGCCTGGCGCCCTATGGGGTGCGCAGCAGGGATTCGCAGGGCCGAGCCTACCTGGATACCGAGCCCGACTACCGCACTGCCTTCCAGCGCGACCGTGACCGCATCCTGCACACCACGGCCTTCCGCCGCCTGGAATACAAGACCCAGGTCTTCATTAACTATGAAGGTGATTATTTTCGCACCCGCCTGACGCATACCCTCGAGGTGGCCCAGATTGGCCGGACAATTGCCCGGGCTCTGGGCGCCAACGAAGACCTGGTCGAAGCCATCTGCCTGGCCCATGATCTCGGGCATTCGCCGTTCGGCCACGCCGGAGAATACACCCTCAGGAAACTGATGGCCGACTTTGGCGGTTTCGACCACAACAAGCAGTCCCTGCGCATCGTCACCGAACTCGAACAGCGCTATCCTGAATTCCCTGGACTGAACCTGACCTGGGAGGTGCGCGAAGGCATGGTCAAGCACGAGTCCGAATACGATATCTCGGATGCCCGCGATTTCAACCCCGACCTGCGCGGCAACCTGGAGACCCAGATCTGCAATGTCGCCGATGAGCTGGCCTACACCACCCATGACCTGGACGACGGGTTGCGCTCCGGGATGATAAGCCCCCAGACGCTGAGCGGAGTCGCCCTGTGGGAGATCCTGATCGAGACCTTTAACTGGCGCGGGCCAACCCTGCAGGATATCGAACGCCACCGCATGATCCGCCACCTGGTAGGCCTGCTGGTCACCGACCTGGTGGAGGCCACCGACACGCGCCTGAAGGAAAGCGGCGCCAAGACCCCGCTTGATCTCCAGAAACTGAAATTCAATGTCATCGGTTACGGCGAGGATATGCAGCGCCGCAACCGCGAGATGAAGGACCTCCTCTACAACAAGCTGTACCGGCACTTCCGTGTGGTGCGCATGCAGGTCAAGGCCGAACACATCGTCAGCGATCTTTTCAATGCCTCCCGCGCCGAGCCGGCGATCCTGCCCGACCACGTCCAGAGCTGGATCCCGACCCGCGGGCTCGAACGCACCATCTGCGATTACATCGCCGGGATGACCGATCGCTTTGCCATCGAGGAACACGAACGCCTGCACGACCCCTCGCTCAAACCCTGAAGGTTAACACATGACCGAAAAACGACCCGTCTACCTGACTGCCGAAGGGGCAGAAAAACTCAAAGCCGAACTGAGGGACCTGAAGGGGCCACAGCGGGGCGCCCTGGCGGCACGCCTGCGGGACGCCATCCAGATGGGCGACCTCTCGGAAAACGCTGATTACATCAAGGCCAAGGAAGACCAAGCCTTTCTCGAGGGGCGCATCCAGGACCTGGAGGCCATCCTGCGGGATGCGACCATCATCGCCGAGAAGGACATCTCCCGCGAGAGAGTCGCCGTGGGCACCAGGGTCACTGTACAGGAAGACACCTACGACCCGGAAGAATTCCACATGGTGGGAGCCAAGGAGGCCGACCCGCGGGCGGGCAAGATCTCGAACGAATCACCCATCGGCGCTGCCCTGATGGGGCACCAGGTTGGTGAAGAGGTGGAAGCCGAGACACCGGGCGGGAAGATCAAGCTCAAGATCCTGAAGATCGCATAATCGAGCAGGGGGCGGCTGATCACCGCTCCCTGCTCGATCGTGCGCCCGGCCAGGCGCGCGAAAAGTGGGCGAACCAATGGTTCGCCCACTCGATTTACCTGGCCGCCGTTTATTCCGGCGCCACGATCTTCGGCCAGACGGCGATCTCGAGAGTCAGGCGGTCGAAAAAACTGTTCTCGGGGAGCGCTCCCTGCCCATAGTCGACGTCCGTGACCGTCGCCACAAGTTGAAGCGCCATGGTCTCGAGCACAATCTGCTTGCCGCGCTCGACCAGGAACGGTTCGCCCTTATTCTCAAGCCGCTGGTAGGTCGCCGGGTCGCTGAAAGCGCGGGCGCTCATCAGGACCTTGGTGACGGTCTGAATGTCATTCTTGTCAAACAACCAGACTTCGAAGGCCGACACCTTCTTGGGTTCGCCCACGCCAATCGTCTCCGAAATCCCAACCCCACATTCCCCCATGAACTCGCCGGATGGTGCATCAATGCTGAAGGAGTCATCGAACAGATCGTCTCCGAGCACGTAGGTGGTCATGAACTGGGCAACCGGCGGCTCCTCGCCCATCGCGGCATAATCGGTCATTTCCGTCTGGCGGCTCAACTCCAGGGCCTGGTGGGCCGGAGACATATCACCCTGGCCAGAGCTGCGGAACAGCGGGAGCAGGTAACGGATGATGGCATAGCCCACCATCGCCACCACGAGGATGCCGATGCCGATCAACAATGTCTTGGTAAGGGAACTGGAACCTGCGGCACCGGCAGTCGGAGTCTCGGCAGCCGCAGGTGACTCCCCCGTCAAGGCCGGGGCTGCCCGGACCAACTCTGCAAACAGGGCGATCGCCAGTGGATCCTGAGTGCCCGGATTGCTCATGATCCGACTGATGATCACGGGGCCATTGGCGCCAAGATCCTGATAGCGGCGAATGGCCAGGGTCGAATCGCCGTTTCGCTGGAATGAATCAATCGCCATGCGAAGGTAGTCTTCCTGGTAATATTCATGCAACAGACCAGGCGAGGCGTCCACCCACTGTACCGGTGATATTTGATATGCGAACAGCAGGCCGAGCGCCAGCCCAATGAGCGCTGAAAACGCTACCAGGAAACTTGGTTTCCTCAGCAACTCGCGAATGTTCATGTTCATGCTCCTTCGCAACGATAGCTCGGATGGTCCCTATGATTATACACTGATATCCGATTTTACAATTCTTCCTTCTTTTTCATCAGGTATAACCAACGTTCCGAGTCAACCACCTTCGAAACTTGCGCGACCTCGAAAAGTGCGCCAAAGGCTGCTTCAAAGCCCGCTCGCGTGTAATCTGGGAAAATATCCTCCCGGCTGCGCAGCAATCGCCCGACCTGCGAATCGCTCTTCGGGACGAACTCGACGATCAGCCACTCGCCACAATCAGCAAAGAAAGCTGCCATCTGGGGCAGGGGGACATTATTGCGAATCGCCAGGTGATGGACCAGCGCCAGCCCCAGGACAAGATCCGCTGGACCGCGTTCCAAGAAAGCATCCCGCTCACGGTTGTGCCAGCCGATCGCCGGGCTGGGGTTGGTCAGGTCGAGCAGCAATGGTAAATAATTCTGCTCTTTGGCCAGTTTGCCCGCCCGATAACTCTGCTCTACTGCTCCGGGATCGAGATCGAACGCCACCGTGAACGAGCCAGCCTCGGCTGCAATCCGGCTGAAAACTCCCGTGTTGGCCCCCAGATCCCAAACCAAGCCGGGTTTGATCTCGGCCAGCCACTCTCCCACCAGTCGCTGCTTATGCTCGAAGGCGGCCGTACTGTAATTCGTTCCCAGGTAATATTCAGACCACTCCGTCCCGGTCGGTTTCCACTCCATCCTACGAATCGTCGCCCGCAGGTTTTCGATCACGCCCAGCATGGCTTGTCGGCTCATCGTGCGGTCAGACCGGGCCTCGGCCAGGGAAACCTCCGAGTAGCGCTTCTGGGCCCGGGCGTGCAGGTGAAGGTGCACAACCAGGCCCGGGATCCAGCGCGTGCGCCCCGGCAGGAGGCTGCTTGCCAGATCAAGCGGGACCCCATCAATATGAATCCGCAGCAACTGGCCCAGGCGGACATCCCGGTAGGCCATCAAAGCCAGCGGTGCCAGAAAATGCTGGCAAAACTGGCGGTAGGCCACCCAGGGTTGACCGTCCTGGTATCGCGCAAAGGAGAGCGTATCGATCAAGGCGGCCTTGCCATGGAAAAACTGGATGTTATAAGCGCTGGCATCCTTGAGCGTCATACCGAATTTCAAGGCCTGCTTCTGGATCGCCAGGGTGGCCAGCGCGGCATCCTTCCATTGCCCGAAAGACCATTCATAAGGGTACGAGATGAAAGGAACCTGCTCTGGGCGGAGGACTTTGAACGCCGTCTTTTCTTCGGCTGGCGGCTGGTCCGATTCGACGAACGGCACAAGACGGCCCGTCTCAACCAGCCTGGTATACAATCCTGACTCCATCAACTGGTTGTATTCCGCGGCGTACGATTGATTCACCTGTCGGAAAAGCACATCCTTGCAACGGAACAGGAAGCCGCTCGGATCGCGAAACGATGCGCCCAGCCGGCTACTCTTCATCATCCTCTTCGTTTTCCTCGGCCTCCGCGGGGTTTTTCTTCCTGCCCCAAAAACGCTTGATCCGGGACCACCGGGTCCCCAGGGCCAGGCCAATCGCGGCGAGCCCGGCGACCAGCAATTGCAGCAGGATACTGCCCGAGCCTGGGTCGAGATAGCGCAAAACAATACCCATCCTCAAGCCTCCTGAACTGCCTCGACGAGGACATCCTCAAGCAGGAACGTCTCTTCACAAGCAAGACACTGGGCCTCGCGTTTGTTGGCAATGACCAGCAAACCCTGACACTTCGGGCACGCGGTCGGCAGCGGTCGTTTCCAGGAGGTGAAATCGCACTCCGGGTAATTGTTGCAGCCGTAGAAGATACGTCCCTTGCGCGTTTTGCGCTCGACCACATCGCCGCCATCCTTCGGGCAGGTCACGCCGATCTTTTCCAACCAGGCCTCGGTGTGCCGGCAATCCGGGAAGCCCGCACAGGCAATGAACTTGCCGTAACGGCCAAAGCGGATGACCAGGTCCTTACCACAGTCCGGGCAGGCCCGGCCGATCGGCTCGGGGGCCGTCTTGGTGACCGGCATCTCGGCCTGGGCCTTCTGGAGCGTCTTTTCAAAAGGCGTGTAAAACTCGCGCAATACCTTGACCCACTTGGCCCGTCCGGCAGCCACCTTGTCCAGGTCCTCTTCCATGCGAGCGGTGAACTGCAGGTCGACCACCTCGGGGAAGTACTGGACCATCAGGTCATTGACCAGGATGCCGGTCTCGGTCGGGAATAGACGACGGTCAAGGCGCTCGACATAGCCGCGTTGCTGGATGGTCGAGATGATCGGCGCATAAGTGGAGGGGCGCCCGATACCGTTCTCTTCGAGGGCTGCCACCAGCGAAGCTTCCGAAAACCGCGGCGGTGGCTGAGTGAAATGTTGCTCCGGGATCAACCGGACCAGTTCCTGTTTCTGGCCCTCGACGATCGACGCCGGGATACGCACATTCAGGTCATCCTCCTCTTCAGACTTCTTGTCCTCGTCCCTGGCCTCTTCGTACACGATCATGAAGCCCGGAAACTTAACCGATGAGCCGGAAGCCCGCAGCAGGTACTCATGAGCAGACCCGCTGCCGGTCACCTCGACGGACAGCGTATCGTATACAGCGGCCTCCATCTGGCAGGCAACGAAACGCTGCCAGATGAGCTGGTAAAGCTTGAACATGGCCGGCTCGAGGAAGGGCTTGATCTTCTCGGGGTCCCGCAGGACCGAGGTCGGGCGGATCGCTTCATGGGCTTCCTGGGCGCCCTTGGCCTTGGTCTTGTACTCGATCGGTTTTTCGGGCAGGAAATCCTGGCCATACCGCTCACCGATGTAGCGGCGCGTTTCATCGCGGGCAACCTCGGCGATATGGGTCGAATCGGTGCGCATGTAGGTGATCAAACCGGTCGTGCCGCCTTCTCCAACATCCTGGCCCTCGTAGAGTCCCTGGGCCAGGCCCATCGTACGTTTGGCAGTGAAGCCGAGCTTGCGCGAGGCTTCCTGTTGGAGCGTGGAGGTCGTGAACGGAGCCGAGGGCTTGCGCCGCCGAGTACTGCGCTTGATCTTCGAGACCAGGTAGGAGGCAGTTTCCATGTCCACCAGGATCGGTTTGACGACCTGCTCATGGGACAGTTGCGGCTCCTCCTGATCCACCTTAACCAGCTTGGCTACGAAAGTGACCCTCTTCTTCTGTCCATCCGGATGCAGTTCTGCCGCGATCGACCAGTATTCGACCGGCACAAAGGCATCAATCTCCGCCTCCCTTTCGACGATCAACCGCAGTGCGACCGATTGGACCCGCCCGGCAGACAGGCGGCTGCGGACCTTTTCCCAAAGGATTGGGCTAATGCCATATCCAACCAACCGGTCGAGGATACGGCGGGCCTGCTGGGCATCAACCAGGTCCATGTCGATCGGGCGCGGATTGGAAAACGCCTCATCGATGGCCCCGGCAGTGATCTCATGGAAGACCACCCGTCGGGCGAGCCTGGGGTCGATCGAGGCAGCTTCCATCAGGTGCCAGGAGATGGCTTCGCCTTCGCGGTCGGGATCCGTGGCCAGGTAGATCTCGGCATGTTCCCTGGCCAGTTGCTTGAGCTCCTTGACGACTTCCTTTTTCTCATTGGGGACACGGTACTTGGGTTTGAAGTCGTTGTCCACGTCCACCGAGAGCTGGGACCGCAGCAGGTCCCGGATGTGGCCGACCGAGGCACGCACGGTATAGCCCTTGCCCAGGAATCGCCCCACCGTCCTGGCCTTGGCCGGCGACTCGACGATCACCAGTTTGCCAGAGCGATCCGCGTATTTTTCGGGCGGCGTCATCCCTTCGTGGGCCGGGGTGCGGCCGATCCGATACAGGGTCGTGCCGCACTCGCCGCAGGTACCGCGCGTGACAGGAGCCCGGGCAGCATTGAAACCCGCCTCTGGACCCACAATCTCACGTTTGGTCTTGCATTTCATGCAATAGGCTTCCATCTAACACCTCCTAGAGGTAATTCTCGCGGCCGGAATTCTTCAGGCTGTCGATCACCTGGCGTACCTGCTGGGCCTGGTCGCGATGACAGACCAGCAGGGCGTCGCCGGCATCAACGATCATCACATCGTCCACGCCGATGGTGACGACCAGTTTGTTTTCGGTCGAGTAAACCAGGGATTTGTGCGTATCGAACATCAGGGTATCAGAATTGACCGCCACATTGCCGTTCTTGTCTGGCAGGAGGACATCGAAAAGCGAGTCCCACATGCCAACGTCACTCCAGTCCAGGCCACCGGCGGGCAGGACAGCGACCCGCGCAGCATTCTCCATCACACCATAGTCGATCGTCTCGGAGTGCAATTGCGGCCACTCCGCCGCAAGGACCGCCTCCTGGTCGGGCTTCCCCCAGGCCGTCCCGATCCTGTCCAGAGCGGCCTTGAGATTCGGCATCTGGCGATCGAATTCATCCAGAATGCGGCTGGCTCGCCAGATGAACATGCCTGAATTCCAGGAGTGATCGCCCTGAGCCAGAAGTTCCAGGGCCGTCTCCTCGTCGGGCTTCTCCTTGAAACGCAGGACCTGATAGACGGGATAGGCAAACTTTTCCGGGAGCGATGCTCCACGCTGGATGTACCCGTAACCGGTCGACGGGAAGGTGGGAGTGATCCCCAGGGTGACCAGGTAATCCTTTTTGGCCACTTCGACTGCCACACGCATCACCAGGGCGAACAGGTCGCGGTTGCGGATGTAATGGTCCGAAGGCAGGACCATCATCACAGCTTGCGGGTCACGCTTGGCCAGAACAAGGGCTGCGAAGCCGACCACCGAAGCGGTGCCACGCGGCTGGGGTTCGATCAGGAAGTTGTCGGCCGGGATCCGGGGAGCCTGACGGCGCAAATCGTCGAATTGATCAGCAGCAGTAACGACCAGAATGCGCTCGACCGGGACCAGGGGCAGGAGCCGATCGACGGTGTTCTGGAACAGGGTTCGCTCTCCCAGCAACGGAAGGACGTGCTTGGGATGCTTCCTCCGGGAGACCGGCCAGAGGCGGGTTCCGCTTCCGCCAGCCATGATAATCGCATACGTATGATCCATCTCGTCTCGATAGCGCACAGTATTGTCAGGCCTGACAATCGGCCTGCTCTTCCCGAGCAGCAGGGAAATTATTCCCATCCCCCTGGCGGCCCTTGGCGCTGCCCCGTCAGGTGCCAGCCAACGCCCTCGCCCGGTCATCTTCCCCTGTATCCAGGTCAGCGTCGGATCGAATTCCTCTACTGCAGGGCACCAGGGGGAGTCTGCCAGGCCAGCGCCAGGGCCTTCCAATGATCGCACGGGCTTTCAGGCAAACTGCTCCAAGGCCTTTGACCGGAGGAAATCCAGCCTTGAGGCCCTTGTCCATTTTTTTAAGTATCGAGCAGGCCAGGCAAGAGATGCACTTTCATCACGCCGGCATCCAGGTCCACATCCAGGATGGTCTCGGCGATAGCCGGAAGCAGGATCTCCTTCCCTGCCTCTGCAGCGAGGACGTACACATCATTTGCTCCGGTTTCCAGGATTTCGTGCAGTACGCCGAGTGCCTGCCCGGATTCATCCAAAACCCGCAATCCGATCAGCTGGTGATGATAATATTCGCCCTCAGGCAACGCCGGACGATCTTCAGCTGGCACGTAGAGATTCTGGTTGCGGTACAGGCCGGCCTGCTCGGGTGTCGTCAACCCGGCGAACAGGATCAACAGGCCATCCTTGTGCGGCCGCTGGTTTTCAATGGTCAGCGGCAGGCGGTCTTTGCCGAGGTAAACCAGCGTTCCCGGTGCCAGCCGTTCGGGGAAATCCGTGCAGATCTCGACAAGCACATCCCCTCGGACTCCGTGCGGTCGACGCACCTTTCCGACAATCAAGAAGGCAGGCTCGCCAGCAGTAGGCGAGCCTGCCTGGCGCTCAACATCCTCAGGCATGACCCGGGCTATGGCTCAACAACGTCCAGGGTGGCGCGCAGGCCCTGGCGCTCGGCGGCAACCCGCAACAGCGAACGGATCGCATTGGCAACCCGCCCACCCTTGCCGATGACGCGGCCCATGTCGTCCTTGGCCACCTGCAATTCGAGGGTCACGCGGTCACCCCGGCGAAATTCCTGAACACTGACATCCTCAGGATGGTCGACCAGCGACCTGGCAATATACTCGATGAGCTCTTTCATGGCATCTCATTCTGACGCGACAGGCCCGGCCCTTTCAAGGGGGCAGGATCGTCTCTTGCTTATTTGGTCGTCTTGGCGCTGACCGGATTGGCAGCCTTGGCCTTCTCGACCTCAGCCAGCAGGGTTTCTACCGCCTCGCCCTTCTTGAAGCGCTCGTAGCGCTCGAGCACGCCGGCAGTCCGGAAGATCTGGGCCACCGAATCGCTCGGCTGGGCGCCCTTGGTCAGCCACTCGTAGATACGGTCTTCCTGGATCTCGATCGTGGCTGGTTCGGTGCGAGGATTGTAATGGCCTACAACTTCAAGGAAGCGGCCATCACGCGGACTCTCCTTGTCGGCAACGACAAGGCGATAGGAAGGTTGGCCTTTCAGGCCAATACGACGAAGTCGAATACGAACCATCGAAACGTTTCTCCTTACGAATTTTGTTTTCTATTTTTCGGTATCGGCCGGCCACGCTGTGAGGGGCAGAAAGGAGTGCGCAGCGTGGCCGCGGGAACCATCATCATCCGAACATGCGGGACAGACCGCGCCCGCCTGTTTTCTGCAGCATCTTCATTACCTTCTGGATCTCGCGGTATTGCTTTATCAAGCGGTTGACGTCCTGAACCTGGGTGCCAGACCCGGCGGCAATGCGCCGCCGGCGGCGGGCGTTCAGAATGTCCGGAGTGCGCCGTTCCTGGAGGGTCATCGAATTGATGATCGCCTCGGTGCGTTTGAACTGGCGATCAATCTCCTCCGGCGGAACACTGCGGGCCGCCTGACCCATACCACCGGGGAGCATGTCCATCATCTGGCTTATCGGACCCATCTTCTTTGACGAACGCATCATCTCGGCCATGTCTTCCAGGCTGAATTCGCCCTTCGAGAGACGTTCGGTCTGCTTGCGAACCTGCTGCTCGTCGAAAACCGCTTCGGCCTTTTCGATCAGCCCGAGCATGTCGCCCATCCCCAGGATGCGGGAAGCCAGACGCTCCGGATTATACACCTCCAGGGCATCCAATTTTTCGCCAGTTCCCAGGAATTTGATCGGCACACCCGTGACTGTGCGGATCGAGATCGCCGCCCCGCCGCGTGCATCCCCATCCATCTTGGTCATGATCAGTCCGGTCAGCGGGACCGCATCGCGGAAGCCTTCGGCGACATGCAATGCTTCCTGACCGATCATCGCGTCGACGACCAGCAGCGTCTCGACCGGGGGGACATTTCGCACGATGGCCTGCAGTTCACCCATCAGAGTCTCATCCAGCTGCGAACGACCGGCCGTGTCGACGATGACCACGCTGTAGCCGCCGTTCTGAGCCTTTTCGTAGGCCCGCTTGACGAGTTCGGGGGGCGCGACCTCGGCCTCGTAGAAGACCGGTGCATCGAGTTGCCCGCCCAGGATCCGCAACTGCTCCACCGCCGCGGGCCGGTACGGGTCGCCGGCCACCAGGAGGACCCGTTCGCCGCGCGAGCGTAGCTGGCGGGCCAGTTTCCCGGCGGCAGTCGTCTTACCCGAACCCTGCAAACCGACCAGCAAGACCAGATAAGGCTTGACGCCGCTCAAGTTGAGCGGTGCCGGATCCCCAAGGGTGGCAACCAGTTCGTCGTTGACGATCTTAATGACCTGCTGACCCGGATTGAGGGCCTTCGAGACCTCCGCCCCGACGGCCCGGGCGCGCACCCGGGCAACGAAGTCCTTGACCACGCTGTAGTGCACATCGGCCTCGAGCAGTGCCAGGCGGACCTCGCGCATGGCGGCATCCACGTCGGCTTCACTGAGCTTGCCACGCTTGCGTAATTGGTCGAAGAGCTGGTTCAGGCGTCCGGTGAGTGTCTCGAACACGTTCGTTTCTACATATATAAAGAAATTGCCCGAAGGCGGACAAATTTTAGCCCATATCGGGTGACAGGTCAAGGAAATTGGCAAATCTGTATTGTCCTCTGGCGGCATTCTGAGTACAATCAAACCACCCTAAAGTCAGGAGGAATTATGTCCAAAGTAGCGATTGTTACCGACAGCACCGCCTATCTACCCGATGGTCTCATCAAGAAATGCAACATCACCGTCATCCCGCTGGCCGTCGTCTGGGGAGAGGAGATCCTGCGCGACGGCGTGGACATCACACCGCAGGATTTCTACATCCGCCTTTCAAGCGCCAAGGCCATGCCGACCACCTCCCAGTTGACCGTCCTCCAGATCCAGGATGCGTTCAAAACCCTGATTGATCAGGGCTACGAGGTGCTGGCAATATTCCTCTCCTCCAAGCTCTCCGGTTCGTACCTGTCGGCGTTGCAGGCCCGCGAAGAAATGCTTGAGGCGGCTGAAAAGATTGCCATCGTCGATTCGCTGACCACCACCATGGCAATGGGCTGGCCGGTGCTGACGGCGGCACGCGCAGCGCAGGCCGGCGAGAGCCTGGTGGAAGTTCGTAAACTGGCCGAGCACGCCCGCGACAACAGCGGCGTGCTCTTTGTGGTCGATACGCTCGAGTTCTTGCACCGGGGCGGACGGATTGGCGGGGCCCAGGCCCTGCTCGGGACCGCCCTCAACATCAAGCCGGTTCTGGAGATGGTCGACGGCCGGATCGAGCCGGTCGAAAAGGTGCGCACCCGGAGCAAGTCCCTGGCTCGCGTCCTCGACTTGAGCGCCGAGCGCATCGCCGGCCGGACCCCGGTCCGGATCGCCACGGCTCACGCCAACGCGGAGGCCGAGGCCCAGGAAGTGCTCGAATCGGCCCGCGAACGCTTCCAGCCGGTCGAGGCGCTGTGTGTCCCCCTCAGCCCGGTCATCGGCACCCACGCCGGTCCGGGATGCGTGGCGCTCAACTACATGGCCGGGATCGAATAATCCGGGCCAGCCCAGCCAAGTTCCTGCCGCGACCGGCGCCTTGCCTTACCCGACAAGCCCGGTCGCGGCCACGATTTCGCCAGGACCGAACCTTCACGGGGATGATCCACCGCAACCTATCCCGACAACTTGGGGTTATAGTCTCTGAATCAACCCAACCGTTCGCCTGGAGGAAACATGTCGAAAGTTGCAATTGTTACCGATAGTACTGCTTACATTCCCGATGATCTGGTCAAGAAACACAATCTCACCATCGTGCCATTGATCTTACTATGGGGCAATGAAGCCTTCGAAGACGGTGTCACCATCCAGCCCAGTGATTTCTACACCCGCTTGTCCAGTGCCAAGGTCATGCCGACCACCTCGCAGGCCACCATCCCGGCGATGCAAACCGCATTCGAGGGACTGGTTGAAAAAGGCTTTGATGTATTGGGGATCTTCATCTCATCGAAATTGTCCGGCACGGTTCAATCGGCCATGCAGGGCCGGGACATGATGATGAAGGGCGCCGACAAGGTCGCTATCGTCGACTCGCTCAATACAGCCATGGCAATGGGCTTCCAGGCCCTGACCGTTGCCCGGGCCGCCGAAGCCGGTGAGAACCTGGCCGCATGCGTCAAGCTGGCCGAAGCTGCACGAGACCACATCGGGGTCTACTTCGCTGTTGACACGCTTGAATTCCTGCATCGCGGCGGGCGCATCGGTGGAGCTCAGGCTCTGCTGGGGTCGGCCCTCAACATCAAGCCGGTCCTCTCCCTGCAGGAGGGCAAGGTCGAATCGGTCGACAAGGTCCGCACCAAGAGCAAGGTCCTGGATCGCGTCCTCGAGATCGTCGTCGAGCAGACCGGGGGCCGGACCCCGGTCCGGCTGGCCACGCTTCACGCCAACGCGGAAGACGAGGCCAGAGCATTGCTTGCGAAGGCAACCGCGCAGTTGAACCCGGTCGAAACGGTCTTCTCCAGCGTCAGCCCGGTCATCGGCACCCACACCGGTCCCGGAACGGTCGGTCTGGCCTACATGGCCGGGATGTGATCACACGCACCAAAATAGCTCCAACCAGAAGGTTGGAGCTTCTTGATTCGGGAGACAACCATCCGCGCAAGAATAACCCGTTCGGTCGCTGACGAACAAGGCCAAGCAGGGAAGCAGAAATCCCCATTTCACGGCAACCGCCCCGCAGGACATCCAATCTGTCCGGAGGGGCTATCCGCCTTGGTCCTTCCTTTTGCAGGATGAAGGAGGACATTCATCAGGAAAAATCGGGAAGGAGTTCACAAATCCGAATTGCAGTTTCCTGTCATGTGAGGTATAATCCGCCTTCGGCTATAGTCTAGAACACTGGAGTAAGCATTATGGACAATTTGACCGCGCCTGAGGGCGCGCTGCAACCCAAGGATCGCCTGACAGGAAAAGTCATTAAAACCACCATCGCGGGGGCCATCGTAGATATCGGACAAGCCGTCCCCGGCGTGATCCACATCTCACAGCTGCAGAAAGACCCGGTCAACCGCGTCGAGGATGTCGTCCAGCCCGGTCAGGATGTCAATGTGTGGGTACGGCGGGTGCGCGATGATCGTGTCGAACTGACGATGATCGAACCGATGGGCATGGAATGGAACGAGCTCAAACCCGAAATGGTCGTGAAGGGCAAGGTCGCTCGTCTCGAGTCCTACGGCGCCTTCGTGGACATTGGTGCCGAGCGCCCTGGTCTGGTCCACGTCAGCGAGATCGCCCATGGTTACGTCAAGAGCCCGTCCGAGGTCCTCAAGGAGGGCGACGAAGTCGAAGCCATGATCCTGGAAGTCAACCGCCGCAAAAAGCAGATCCGCCTGAGCATCAAGGCCGCCCAGCCCAAGCCGGAAGAGAGCCTGGCTGAAGTCAATCGTGGCGAGGGCCGGCGCGGCAAAGGTCGCAAAGGCAATAAAACGGACCAGCATATCATTGAGGACGAAGGCCCCAAGGAACCCGAGCTGACCGCCTTCGAGATTGCCTGGCGTGAAGCCCTGGCCAAATCCGACAAGAAGAACGGCGCTCTGATAAAGGCCAAAAAGACCAAGGTCGCGGTGTCAGAAGAGCGCGAAGAGATCTTCGATCGTACGCTCAAGAATCGGATCACCGACGATTGATCCACCCCCACCGATCCATGACTGCCCTCCGAATACGAGGGCAGTTTTCATTGAAGAAGGAAGACAGCAGGGCGGCAGGAAAAGGCCTGCCCGGGGATCAGAATAATTGCCCCTTTTCCTGCATTTCCTTCAAGAATTTTTCCCGATTCGCGGAGCGGGCCGTTTTGCCGCTGGAGGTCTTCACCAGCCAGTGCGGTCCAACGAGGTGGACGTAACGTAGCGCCACCGCTGAGCCGCGTGTCACCGTGACACGGACAGCATCGGCGATCTTGTTCCTGTCGGCCGGGTCGTCCGCCTCGACCTCGGCAACCAGGACCACATCTTCGGTGCCGGTTTCGTCGTTGAAGACCCCGAAAGCGGAGGCTCGGCCGGCATGAACACCCGGGACCTCGTAGGCCAGCAGTTCGATATCCTGGGGATAGATGTTTTTCCCGCCGACGATGATCAGGTCTTTTTTGCGGCCGGTAATATGAAGTTCGCCGTCGACCAGGTAACCGAAATCGCCAGTCAGGTACCAGCCGTCGGTGAAGGCCTTCTCGGTCTCGTCGGGTCGATGGTAGTAACCCGTCAGCATGCAGTTGCTCTGCAGAGCCACTTCGCCGACATTCCGATCCGGAAGCGAGGCGCCCCGCCCATCAACGATCCGCACCGTGGTATTCTCGATCGCCTTGCCGGCCCCGAGCATGCGCACCACGGCCCTGCCTTCCATGGCCGGCCGGGCAATCCTGTCGATTTGCAGGCTGTCGCGGTCAACATCCTCGTAGGTCACGGGGGTGTCGATCCCACCCTGGGTAACGGCGAAGACGTTCTCGGCCATCGCATAACAGGTCGTCAGGGCAGCGTACCTCAAGCCGTAATCCTTAAAGCGCTCATAGAAGATCCGGTGCGAGTCCCAGCGCATCGGCTCGGAACAGTTCGAGATCGCCCGCCACGACGAGAGGTCTACACCCTCCAGGTGGCGGTCGCGGATCTTCTGGGCGCAGAAGTTATAGGCGAAGTTGGGCAGCCAGGAAAGGGTGCCGCGGTACTGCGAGACGGCCTGCATCAGCCGGTACGGGGCCCGAATCCAGTCGAAGGGCGACATCAATACCAGCAGATTACCGAGCAGGATCGGCATCAGCCAGCAGGCGATTAAACCCATGTCGTGATAAAGCGGCAGCCAGGAGACGAATACGTCCCCGTCGCTCAGATGGATGGTACGGCCGTAACTCTCCAGCTGGTTGATCACCGCCTGGTGCGAGAGGGCAACTCCCTTCTGCAGACCGGTAGTCCCGGAGGAATGCTGGAGCAGGACTATGTCGTCCGGCAGGCGGTGCAGGCCGCCAAAAGAACCGAAATCCGGCTCGCGTGGGCCCTGGGCCCGGTCGGAGACGATGACCGCCCTGACCGAGTCTTCACCTGGTTTGAGCGCCGCCCGGACCTCTGGCTCGAAGTCCGGGTAGGTGACAATGGCTGTTGGCCGGGTGACCGCGACCAGCGCGGCCAGGTCGGCCCGGTAGCGCTCAGGCAGCAGCTTCTCGGTCAGGAAGGGCATGATCGACGGAATGGCTCCGTGCAGAATCGCCCCGAAATAGGCATACAGCAGATCATGCCCGTGCTGCAGGATCAGGATCATCACGTCCCCGGGCAGGACGCCGTTGGCAATATAGGTGTCCACATAACCCGCCGCGCCGTGGATGAGTTGTCGATAGGTCACCGGCTGATCGGGCAGCCCGGAATGAAGCAGAACGACAGCGTCTTTATCGGGGGTTTGTTTGAAATGATCCCAGAGCAGTTCGGAAAAGGTTGGCATCTTATCTGCGGGACTCGATGAGGGTTGCCAGCTGGGCCAGAGAATCGAAGGTCTGAGCATTCAGTTCGGCATCGTCGATGGGGACGCCGAAGGTGTCCTCGACGAACAGGGCCAGGTCCATTAAGTGGAACGAGTCGATCAGACCGCTCGAGATCAGAGGTTCATCGACATTTAAAACACGGTCGCTTTGCTTCAGGATTTCGGCAGCAATATATTTACCCAGAGGGACGATGATCTCATCAGACATAAGGCTCTCCTACGAGGTTATGGGGTGGGCTGAGTCTCCCGCCAGATCTTGTCGAGCACCTGCAGGGCAGTCAGGTTGCGCCAGGGCCATGCCGCCCGCATGCGCACCGGATCCTCAAAATGATTTCCAGCAAAGGTCAGATGGGCTCCGTCGTCCTGCAGGCCGTGGTTCGGCAGCGGCTGAACAGCCAGCCAGAAATTCCACAACGGGAGTTGGTACTCGTATGCCAAGCGTGCAATTGTAACATTAATTGAATGGTCGCCTTCGAGGTTGTCGGCCTTGGTCGCCAGGATCGGCACAACGCCTTCGTCGATCAGCGTATCAAGCACCTGGCGCATATTTCGCTCGAAGACCTCCGGACGGTTGACATCATTGGTTCCCAGCAGGATGAGGGCGTACGCCGGACGATGCAGGCGCACTTCGCACCCCAACGGGGTCTCGCCGGTCTGGCATTGTTCAGGGTCGGCCCACAAAGGGGTCAGCACAGATGCGGCTGTGAAGCCGCGCTGGACAGCGATGCTCTCGCGGGAATACGAACCCCGGAAATAAGCGATCACCCCTTGCAGGTACTGGTACTCACCGAGAGAATAATTCTCGCCCTCAAACTCGCCCAGGAACCAGGTTGTGGTCGCATCGCAGTCTCCGATCTTCGAGAAAGCGGCCGGGTTATTGCCAAGCCCCTGCCCCCGCAGGTATATTTCCTGCACCCGGGCGCTTACATTCTCCGGAACGACCGGCATGCCCATCCAGGCATCGAGAGCCAGGGTGGCCGTCGGCGTCGCCGGACTGGAGCCTTCGGTCAAGGTCGGAGGGACGCCCGCGGCAGGAGTGGCAGTCAGGTCCAACACGGCAGTCGCCAGCGCCGTTGCCGGGACATCGGTTGAGGTGACCAAAAGGACAGGCGGTTTTCCCCCAGCGCAGGCTGCAAACGTAAATGCAAATGATGAGAGGAAAATAAAGAGAGTTCGTCTCGTCATGGACATCCTTGCTGCCTGATCACCTCTGCCAGATGGTTCGCCAGAATAGCCTCACCGTCCGGTGTCAGGTGGATGGCGCTGTTGGTGTAGTAGGCTGGGTCGAGGATCAGATCCCACAGATCGAGATAGGCCCAACCGTTGCGCTCGGCCCGCGCGGACATGATCTGGCGATAGGCATCATAAGCCCAGCGCGGGTAGAAGAAATTATAGCGCAGGTCGCTGTTCTCGCCGCTGCTGACCAGCATTGGCTCGTTGATCAGCAGGACGGGCGTCTCACCGGCCAGTCGCAGCCCGGCCTCCAGCGTGTCGAACGCCAGGGCAGATTCAGCCAGATCTGGCGGCTGCATCCCATGGAAGGAAACATCCGGATCGAAATCGATCTGCGGAGCGGGATAATCGGACGGATAGATCTGGTCGATCCCCGTGGCAGCCCACATCGCACCGTACATCTGCAGGCGAAACAGGTCCGCCAGGCTGCGCCGCTGACCGATCAAAGTCCGGTCCCACAGGTCGGGGCGGACGAGGGCCGGGTCGGCGGAATCGAAGTCCAGATCCAGACGGGCGGCCAGGTCATCCAACCGGGCAGCGTTATTGGCCACGATCGGTGAAGATAACTGCTTGTCGGCCGGGAAAGCCTCCAGGGTGACCAGCCAGATCACCAGGTCCGGCTCATGGGCTAAGGCCGCATCCAGCACCAGCAGATCCTTGGTCAGCGAAATGGTCGGGTAGCCCAGGTTGTAGACCCTCGCCGGCTGCCCGCAGACCGCCAGCCCGATGGCGTTCAACCGACCGGCGAGGGTTTCCTCGGGCTGCAGCAGGGTCCCCCAAACCGACGAATCGCCGATCAAGATCACGCGGAATTCTTCGCCAGAACCCGGGGGGCCGGCGATGACATGGGACGCCAACATGGCATCCAGGTTAAAGAGGCTGAGGTTGTAGGAGGCGGCCGGGTTTTCGCCAAAAGGGAGGCGTTCCCGCCCAGGGAAGACCCGGTTGTAGAGCGAAATCCGCCCCAGACCGTCGTGTGGGACGACAGCCAGGAAGAAATTCACGAGCAGGAAAAAGAGCATGCCCTTGGCCAGGACGGCCAGCGGGCGCACAGGGGACGCGGTTTTCATCAGGATACCCCTACCAACTTCAGGAATACCTGCCAAGAGGCCCCAGGATCTGACAGGGCAAAGAAGACCCAACCCAGGGCGACATAGTGGAAGGTGAGCAATGTCCCGCCAACGTTGAGGCAGCGCTGCCAACCCGGTCGCAGGGCGGCAAAACGGACCTTCGTCCGGTCAGACCAACGATTGTGAACAAAGAGACCCAGGCCGTGCCATATCCCCCACAGGACGAAGTTCCAGGTCACACCGTGCCACAAGCCGATCAACACCATCGTCATCAACTGTGTGAAGAGGATGATCACCGGGATGGGCAATGGGTGCTGGCCGGTGCGCAGCGCGCGCGTGACCGGATTGAAGAAGTAAGCCCGAAACCACTGGGTCAGGGTCATGTGCCAGTTGTTCCAGAACTGGGTCAGGTTGGGTCGCATGTAGGGGGCCTTGAAGTTCTCCGGCAGCCTGATCCCGAGCAGGCCGGCGATACCTATGGCGATATCGGTGTAACCGCTGAAGTCGTAGAAGATCTGGAAGGCATAGGCATAGAGCAGGATCCAGGTCCAGCCAGCAGAACGGACCTGCAGGGCATTCACATTGTTCAGGGCGATCAGCGCCAGTGTATCGGCGACCGCGAATTTCTTGAACAACCCGACCAGCAGTCTTTTTCCCGATTCGGCCCGATCGTCGGTGGTCAGGGCCAAGGGGCGGCGCAGGTCGGAGATAAAACGTTCGATGCGGTCAATCGGACCGGCGGTCAATGCCGGGAAGAAGACAACATAGACGACGTACTCGCCCAGCGAGACCGCCGGCAGGCGCCCGGACTGGCGGTCACGGAAAGTGTGCAGAAGTCGAAAGGCAATATAGGAGAACCCCAGCCAGCGCAGGTCGAGCGCCGAAGCGAGTTCGGTCGACTGGCGGGTCAGGCTGCGCAGTCCTGCACTGGCCCAGGCAGCCAGGGCAGGAACCTTTAAAACCACGAAGAGCGCCAGGACAAAAAAGCTCGCCGCAACGAGCAGCCCCTTGCCCGACCGCGAAGTGCGCCCCAACAGGAGCAGTGCGCCGGACAGGCTCGCCAGCAGGGCCAGGACCGAGACCAGTTGCGGCGGCCGGGATGCGGTCAGTGGCAGAGACAGTCCCAAATAACGGGTCAGGCCAAGAGCCAGCACAGTGCCGCCCAGGATCGCCGCGGCCGGTCCGTTTTCCCGCCAGGAGCGCTGCCCGGGCGGGGACGTGACGACCCAGCCCAGGATCGCCAGGGTCAGGGTCGCGGTCGGTAGCCAGAAGTCCAGGAAGCGGATCGGCAGAGTCGGCTGCAAGACATAGACCGCCAGCGCACTGACAGCCAGCAGAAACGGCACCCGCCAACGGTCGCTGGTCACCAGACCGAGAAAGGCAGCAATCCCGACGAAGACCAGGATGTGGATCAGGGTCATTAGAAGCCCTGGTAGATCCAGTTCGGTGTGCTGTCAGCGCTCAAGATGACCAGGACGACCAGGATCAGGCAGAAGACCACCGCCCATAGATCTTCGCGGTGAAAAGGCCTGAATTTCATCGAAAACCGCACACCAGGTATTCACCGCTCTGTTCAACGACCTGGTAGGTACGCAGCGAGAGGTCGAATTCCTGGTCTTCATTGTTGTATGTTGCGATGATCCGGCCCTCGCATGTCACCAGGGACATCTCCCCCTCCGTGCCCGCCAGGCTGCAGGTCAATCCTTCCAGGCGGGTATCCACCGCCTGGAAGGAATCCAGTTCCATGATGGCAGTCATCTCCCAATCAGCGCACGAGAGCGAAGACAGGGTGGCTTCGTCCTTATCCACCAGGGCGACCAGATAACGCTCAACAGCCTCGGCAGGAGGGGAGCCACCAGAGGTACATGCAGCCAGGACCACCATCATACTGCCCAGGACCAGCATGGAGAAAGCAAATTTACGACACATATCACTCTCCTGAAATCAGGTGAAATCAACTGCGAGATTATATATGAGCAAAGAGGAATTGGCAAGCACGGACCCTTGAGCAAGCAGCCGGGGCGGCTGGGTAAGGGGTGCGGGCAGGGTACTTGCAAAGTCGTCGCTGCGCTGTTTTGGGGGACGGGATCTGCCGTGGAGTCCTCGTAGACCGCGGAGAAAACCACAGATGCTCTGCGAGTCTGGTGATCTCCACGGTGAATTTCCGAACATTGCACCCTGCAAATTTGACTTTTACATCACCCCGAGGGGTGCAGGGAGGGGCGTTTGACAAATCAGCGTAATTCTGATACGATAGGTCAAGTTTAACTAACCTCCCACAGGAGTCCCAATGACCACTGAAGTTCAAACCGACCTGATCCTTCTGACCCCCTCGGCCGCCGCCACCGTCCGTGACCTGCTGGCCGAACGCAGCCTGGATGACAGTTACGGGCTGCGCGTCTATGTCGCCGGGCGCAGCTGCTCAGGATTGCAGTACGGCATGGCCCTCGACAACAATCCCGCCGAGACCGATCTGGTCATCGAATCCGAAGGTGTCAAGCTGGTGGTGGATAACCAGTCCCTCGAGTACATGCGCGGCGCGACCGTCGACTTCATCGATGACGAACGCGGCAAGGGGTTCACGGTCGACAACCCCAACGCCCTGCCATCCTGCTCCTGCGAGAGCGGGTCCTGCGGCTGCTGAGACGAACCGAGAGAAATACCAACGAGGCTGGATGCGCATCCAGCCTCGTTGTTGTTCGGGAGATATTTACCGCCCGCGCAGGAAGGAGACCAGGGCGCCAAACATTCCGACCAGGGCCAGACCGAAGAGGACCAGCCCCATCGGGACCCCGGTTCGGGTGCCGGAAAGCCGTTCGAAGGTCGGAACGGACAGCGGCGGCGCGGGTGTGAAGGTTGGCAGGCGGGTGGGCGTCATCGGGACCTGGAACGCTGCCTGGAGGGTTGGATCGATGGTCGGGGTGGTGCGAGGCGTCGCCGTGGGCGGCGGCTCGACGATCGGCAGGAAACCGGGGGTCAGCGAGACCAGCGGGGCGTAGATCCACCCCACGTCGCCTGGCACGCCGGGATAGTAGATCTGGATCCACTCGCCGCCAGACGTCCTCCCGAGGGCCGGGGCTGTCTGCCCGGGCAGCATCACGCCAATTGCCGGGTAGTAGACCGAACTGGGCCCCGCCCGGACGTTGACCTGCTCCGGGTACGTGATCGTGACGATGGGACCGGTGGCGGTGCCGGTAACGGTCGGAACGGAACCGGTCGACTGTTGCGCCAGCACCGGGGTCCGGGCCGGTCCCGTGGCGAACAATGCCAGGAGACCCAGCAGAAAGATGAACCAGAATGAAATTTTTAGCCAGAAACGCATAGTGAAACTTTCCCGGGGTATAATCCGTACACTCAGTAGAAAATAGATTGGTGTCGGCAAACAAACGCAAAGCGATTATAATCGAAAACCACTATGGAACGACGCATCTATCACGGCAATCTGGCCCCCTCTGATCTTGCCCAGGCGCTCATGGCCGCCTTCAACCAAGGCAACCTGCGCACCCAACTGCTCGGCGAATCCGACAACCTGACCGTTCAGATCGCCTCTTCGCAGATGGCCCGCTCGGGTGGCAAGACCGCCCTGGCGATCAACATCCAGCGGGTCAAGGACGGTGTCATGGTACAGGTCGGGGAGCAGGAGTGGCTGGGCGTAGCAGCCAGCCTGGGCGCAACCGCCCTCTCCACCCTGCTCAATCCTTTCAATCTGATCGGCCGCCTGGACGACCTTGCCCAGGACATCACCAACCTGCAACTACGAGACAAGGTCTGGGAGATCATCGCCCATACCATTCGGGCTGCGGGTGCCAGCCACCAACTCTCCGAGCGTCTGCGCCGCATGATCTGCGAATATTGTGCTACGGCCAACGAGGTCGGCCAATCGAGCTGCGTGGCTTGCGGGGCACCGCTGGGTAAGGTCCAGCCGAAAACCTGTGGGAACTGCGGTTTCGTAATCAAACATGGGGAAAGCATCTGTCCGAACTGCGGAAAGCGCCTGTGAGCCGGATTGGGCGACCTGCGGGTCGCCCTTCTTTTTAAATGAAGACAATTGGGCTATACGAAATCCCGAATGCCGCACTCGGTCTTGCGCAAAACCCCCCTCGCCTCTATAATAACCACGAGCAGATTCGCTCGTAAAAAGAGATCATGGCAAAATTAGATGAGCTCGAATCCCGCCTGCAAGCCCTCGTCGAAGACCAGTTGATGAAGTATCTGCCCGGTCGCAAGACCGAGGACCAGATCGCCCAGAAACTGGCCTCCGCCATGCAGGCCAACCTGAAGCCGGGCGACGGTGGCGCCATCACGCGGGCGCCCAATGTCTACGTCCTGGTAGCGCACCCAACCACCTTGACCGCCTGGCGCGGCGACGCCCGCCTGCTCGAAGAACTCGGCGATGCGCTCCAGACAGTCGGCGAGGAGATTGGCCTAGTATTTTCCACCAATCCAACCCTGAGCACGGCCGCCGACCTGACAATGCCGAAGGGCGATATTCGCATCTTGGCCTCCTTTAGCGCCGAAAACGTAGGCCCGACCGCCGGGATGTCGACTGTTACCAATGACGAAGGCCCGGCAGAATCCATTCCATCCAACGCCTTTCTGATCCTGCACGGCACGAAGATCATTCCGCTCAATCGCTCGGTGATCAATATTGGCCGGCGGCTCGACAACCAGGTCGTCATTGACGACCCGCGCGTCTCTCGCAACCATGCCCAGCTGCGTGCCATCAAGGAGAGATTCGTCCTCTTCGATTTGAACTCGACCGGGGGCACCTTCGTCAACGGACAACCGGCCAACCAGTCGATCCTCTATCCCGGTGATGTGATCTCGCTGGCCGGCGTGACCATCATCTTTGGCCAGGATCTGCCAACTTCTGCGCGCACCCGCAACGGCGACATCACCGAACCCGGCTCCAGTATTTCTGCCGATCGGCCGACTGCCGTCTTGAAGATCCCTGACGAAGACGATCTCAAATGAGCGGTCCGGCCTTCCTGGTCCTGCGCGTCCTGCTCACCGTCAGCCTGTACGTCTTCCTCGGCTGGGCCTTCTTCATGCTCTGGCAGGACATCCATCAACAGGGCACTTTACTCTCCCTGCGCAAGGTTCCACCACTCAGCCTGCTGATCCAGCGGGAGGCCATGCCGCCCCAGATACGTCACTTCACCCAGGCCGAGATCACCATCGGGCGCGACCCGACCTGCGAATGCCCGATCAAGGACGACACAGTTTCGGCCCGCCATGCACGCCTGAACTATCATCACGGCCAGTGGTGGCTCGAGGATCTGGGGTCGACGAATGGGACCGATCTCAACAGCGAAAGGATGACCACGCCGACGGTGGTCATCTCGCACGATGAAATCGCTTGCGGCAAGGCCACTCTGACAGTCATGCTGGCGGGCGATGTTCTCCTCCCGCCGACACAAAAGATGCCCAAACTGGAGAAAAAGAAATGACCGCTGCGGCCAGACTGGGAATTATCGGCGGCTCGGGCCTGTACAGCATGCCCGGCCTGACCGACACGCAAGAAAAAATCATCACCACCCCCTTCGGCCAGCCGAGTGGACCGGTGATGATCGGCACCCTGGAGGGCCAGCGGGTCGCCTTCCTGGCCCGTCACGGCCAGGGACACCACCTCATGCCTGGCGAAATCAATGCCCGGGCAAATATCTATGCCCTCAAATCATTGGGCGTCGAGCGCCTGGTCAGCATCAGCGCCTGCGGCTCGCTGCGCGAGGACTATGCTCCCGGTCACATCGTCATCCCCCACCAGATCTACGATAACACCCGCGATCGCAAGCGGACCTTTTTTGGCGAAGGGTTGGTCGCCCACATCGATGTGGCCAACCCATTCTGCCCGGACCTTTCCAACCAGTTGCTCAAGGCAACCCGGGCCACCGGTGCCACCGTCCACGACGACGGAACGATCATCACGATCGAGGGTCCGCGCTTCTCAACCAGAGCCGAATCCAACATCTACCGCTCCTGGGGAATGGACATCATCGGCATGACCACCTCTCCGGAAGCCTTCCTCGCTCGGGAGGCCGAGATGTGCTTCGTCACCATGGCCCATGTCACCGACTACGACGTCTGGCACTCCAGCGAGGCGCCGGTAACGGTCGAGATCGTCATCCAGACTCTGAACAAGAATGCCGAAATCGCCCGCCAGGCGATCCTCAACCTGATCGGTCTGCTTCCTGCCGAGAGGACCTGTTCCTGTGGCAGCGCCCTGGCCAATGCCCTCATCACCGACCCGACCGCTGTCCCCACCGCCACCCGCCAGAAGCTTGCCCTGCTGGTCAAGAAATATCTGAGATAACCTGCTCCGTTCCAGGCATCTCTCGCTGTCTGGAACGGGATATCGAATGAAGCGCTTCAGGAATCCCCCTGCTGCACAAGAGATCGAACGCCGCCTGCTCCTCATTGCGGCCTCGTTCGTGTTCCTGCTCGCCTTGGCCTTGACCCTCTCACCAGCCGCGCGTGAACGCTCCTGGGACACCGACTATCGCCTCTCGCAATGGGCCGGCTTCGGCCTGTGGCTGCTGGTCTTCGGTGCCACCCACATTTTCATCCGCCGGCGGCTTCCTGACGCCGATCCCTACCTTTTGCCGCTGGCCGCCTTGCTGACCGGCTGGGGGTTGATGACGATCTGGCGCCTGGAGATCTGGTTCGGTGTCCGCCAGGCGCTCTGGCTGACGGTCAGTGGCGGGATCCTGATCCTTGGTCTATGGCTCCCCTCCGAACTGCGCTTTCTGCGACGCTATAAATATATCCTGCTGACCGGCGGGCTGCTGCTGACCGCCCTGACCCTGGTCTTCGGTACCAACCCGCTCGGCAACGGACCGCGCCTGTGGCTGGGCTGCTGCGGACTCTACTTCCAGCCATCCGAACCGCTCAAACTCCTCCTGGTCGCCTACCTGGCCGCATACATGGCGGGACGCATGCCGCTCAGCAGGCGTCTATTGCCGATCCTGGCCCCGACCGCCTTCGTCACCGGGCTTGCCCTGCTCCTGCTGCTGGTCCAGCGCGATCTGGGTACCGCTTCGATCTTCCTTTTCCTTTATACCGTCATCCTGTATGTCGCATCGGGACGGAAACGCCTGCTCGGGATTAGCCTGGCCGGCGTGCTCGTCACCGGCCTGGCAGGTTACTTCCTATTCGATGTCGTCCGCCTGCGGGTTGACGCCTGGATCAATCCCTGGCTCGATCCAACCGGACGTTCCTACCAGATCGTGCAGTCTCTGCTGGCGATCGCCAACGGCGGGATCGGCGGGCGCGGACCCGGTCTGGGCAGCCCTGGCCTGGTGCCAGTATCCATCTCAGACTTCGCCTTCGCCGCGATCGCAGAGGAGACCGGCCTCGTCGGGACCCTGGGCCTGCTAACCGCCCTGGGGTTCCTGCTTTGCCGCGGCATGTGCATCGCCCTGCGGGCCTCCGACCGTTTTCGCCGTTTATTGGCCGTCGGGTTGACATCCTACCTCGGCGTCCAGGCGATTCTGATCATCGGCGGCAATCTGCGCCTGCTGCCCCTGACCGGAGTGACCCTGCCCTTCGTCTCGTACGGCGGCTCGTCAATGCTGACCTCCTTCCTGGCCCTGTTGCTCTTGCTGTTGATCTCGAGCCAGCCTGAGGATGAACCCGCCCCCCTGCCCCGGCTCCAACCTTACCTGCTGATTGCCGGACTGCTCGGCCTGGGGCTGCTGTCCGCCGGGCTGATCAATGGGTACTGGGCAGTCGTGCGCGGTCCCGACCTGCTGACCCGCACCGACAACGCCCGGCGGTCGATCAGCGACATTTACGTCTACCGCGGCGCCCTGCTGGATCGGAGCGGATCGCCAATCACGCTGACCATCGGCAGGCCGGGCGACTACCAGCGTGCCTATCTCTATCCCGACCTCAGCCCGATATCTGGTTACACGCATCCCGTATACGGCCAAGCTGGGCTGGAAGCCAGCCTTGACCGCTACCTGCGCGGCGTCCAGGGAAATCCGGCCAGCCGCATCTGGTGGGACCACCTGCTCTACGGCCAGCCTCCGCCCGGTCTCGACGTCCGCCTGAGCATCGATCTGGTCCTGCAAGAGCGAGCTGACACCATGCTGGGCAACCACCGCGGCGCGATCGTGATGCTCAACGCCCAAACCGGCGAGATCCTGGTCATGGCCTCCCATCCGACCTATGATCCAGCCCTGCTCGACGACCAGGCCATGGCCCTCCATCAGGACAACAGTGCCCCACTGGTGAACCGTGCCGTCCAGGGGCAATACCCGGTTGGGGCCGCCCTGCTGCCCTTCCAGCATGCCACCGGAGCCAACCTGCCGCTCTCCGAGGTGGATGAAATCACACTTTACTCCACCCTGGGATTCTACGATTCGCCCGTCCTGCGCCTGCAGGTGACTGCCCCCAGTCTGCCTGGCGAAGACCTGCGCCTCAGTCCGCTGCAGATGGCCCTGGCTGCAGCGGCCTTGAGCAGCGACGGCATCCGCCCAGCGCCACGCCTGGCAATGGCCGTCAGGACACCCCAGCAAGGCTGGGTCATCCTGCCAGCGCTCAGCGAACCGGTCCAGGCACTCCAGGCCGAGAACAGCGAAGCCACTGCCCAGCAATTCCTGGTTGGCGGCGAACCGTTCTGGCAGTGGACTGCCATGGCTCCCCTGGACGGCGAAAAGGTCACCTGGTCTCTGGCGGGGACATTTTCCGCCTGGCAGGGCACCCCGCTGGCAGTGGTGGTGTTGCTCGAAGAACCTAATCCAGGACTGGCGACCCACCTGGCCCAGGCACTGCTCGAGGCGACCCTGCAACCCCGATAGAAAAAGCGGCGCACCTAGAAAGTGCACCGCGGATTAACAGGATCGCGTTCCGCAGCTCTCTCTTGAGCGGAGGATCGGACCTGGCAGGTGGTTGTTCTATTTGACTCTCACGAAGCGCCGTTTGCCCACTTGCAGCACACCCGTATGCGGAAAATTCGCCCCGGCATCGGAGAGCACCTTCCCGTCCAGTCGGACGCCGTTCTGCTCGATCATCCGCCGAGCCTCGGACTTGCTGGTCACCAGCCCGGCCGCGGCAAGCACGTCCAGCACATTCTGGCCAGGCCGAAGAAGATACTCGGGCATGTCGTCGGGCACATCCTTCTGCTGGAAGACCTTCTTGAAAGCCTCCTCGGCAGCCAGGGCTACTTCGGGACCGTGGAAGACGGAGACGATCTCGCGAGCGATGGCCATTTTGGCATCCCGAGGGTGGAGAGCCCCAGCCTCAAGGTCGGCCTCCATCTTGGCCACCTGTGCGGGGGGCCAGCGCGTGACCATGCGCATGAATCGGCCCATCGCCTTATCGGGCACCGACATGATCTTCCCGTACATGTCCTCAGGGGTTGAGAGCAGCGGGATGTGATTACCCAGCGACTTGCTCATCTTGATCTCACCATCCGTCCCGGGCAGGATGCCCAGAATGATGGCTATGTTAGGTTTGTCACCCAGGGAGGACATGATCTTGCGAGCCGCGGTGACGATATTGAACAGCTGGTCAGTGCCCCCCACCTGGACATCTGCCTTCAAGGCATGGGCATCGAAGCCCTGCATGATCGAGTAGAAGGTCTCGTGCAGGTAAAGCGGGTCGCCATTGTCCCAGCGTTTACGAAAGTTTTCGCGAGTGACGAATTGCTGGATGGTGAAATTGGACGCCAGACCGATCAATTCCTCAAAGGTCAATTCTGACAACCATTCGGAATTGAAGCGGATCCTGGTCTTCGTGCGATCGAGGATCCGGTAGGCCTGCTCGGCATAGGTTTGGGCATTTTGTTCGACCTGTTCCTGGGTCAGGCGAGGGCGCAAGATGTCCTGGTCTGACGGGTCCCCGATCAGCGAGGTGAACGAACCGACCAAAAAGGTCACCTCGTGACCAAGTTCTTGAAACTGGCCCAGTTTGCGCATCGGAACGGTATGCCCCAGATGCAGGTCTGAGGTGCGCGGGTCAAAGCCGCAGTAGACCTTCAGCTGGCGGCCCTCCTTCTCGGCTTCGATCAGGCGCTGGCGCAATTCATCGGCCATGGCCTGCTTCAATTCCTCGTCGCCGTATTCGGTGCCCTGCATCAAGAGGGCGACTTGTTCATCGATGTTCATGGAGGCCTCCATCCGGATTCCACCGATGTGCCGGTGGGGATGCAGGGCAAGCCCTGCGATTCCAAAGATCCACAAATAAAAACGCGCCCGCTGCGGCAGGCGCGTGGTACTCGTCCGCAGCGGTGGCTAGGGACAGGAATAATAATACCCGCAAGCGATCAGATCCAGCATGACCGCAATTATACAACATTTCAGCAATTTTAACACCCCATTATCATCCGTTTTTTCGGAAAATTATGATATGCTTATCGAAACTCGGAGGCTATCCATGGAAAAGGTTCAGGAATTCGCAGCCCTTGTCACCGAAAACGTCGAAAGAGTCATCATCGGCAAACAAACCGCCATCGAACTGCTCCTGGTGGCCCTGCTGTGCGAAGGTCATGTCCTGCTCGAAGATGTGCCCGGGGTTGGCAAGACGATGCTGGCCCGCTCCCTGGCAACCACTCTGGGCGGGCAATTCAAGCGCCTGCAATGCACGCCCGACCTGCTGCCCAACGACATAACCGGGGTCTCGATCTACAACCAGAAGAATGGCCAGTTCGAGTTCCGTCCCGGGCCGATCTTCGTCAATATCCTGCTGGCCGATGAGATCAACCGGGCTACCCCGCGCACCCAGGCCGCCCTGCTGGAAGCCATGCAGGAGGCCCAGGTGACCGTGGACGGTGTCACCCGGCCCCTGCCACGCCCATTCCTGGTGCTGGCCACCCAGAACCCGATCGAATACGAAGGCACCTTCCCGCTGCCCGAGGCCCAGCTCGACCGTTTCCTGATGCGCCTGGAGATCGGCTACCCGGCCTTTTCTGACGAAAAGTTACTCCTTACCCACCTGCAGCGCGAGCATCCCATCAACGCCCTCGGCCAGGTAGTGGACGGGAGCGCACTGCTCGAGTTCCAGCGCCAGGTCTGGGAAGTCCACCTGGACGACACCCTGCAGGATTACATCATCCGCCTGGTCAGCGCAACGCGCGAACATCCGGACCTAACCTTGGGTGGTAGCCCACGCGCCAGCCTGGCCTTGTTCAAAACCGCCCAGGCCCTGGCTGCTCTGCGCGGGCGCGAGCATGTGATCCCCGACGACATCAAATACCTGGTCCCCTCGACCCTGACCCACCGGTTGATCGTTCGGCCCGAAGCGGAACTGCGCGGCCACAGCGCCGCGGCGATCCTGGACGATCTGCTGAAGAGCGTCCCGCTCGACCTGGGCGCAGTCCAATAACCCAGCGTGCTCACCGAACTAGCCGTCTTCTTCCTGTTGCTCCTGGCCGTGGCCTCCATCGTCGACGGCGGCTTCGCCTTTACGATCCTGTATCTCTTCTTCGGGACGGCCCTGTTCGGATGGCTGTGGGCCCGCCAAACCGGCAAACACATCCGCTTCACACGCCGATTCGAGCGGCGCGCCTTCTGGGGCGAAACCATCCCAGTGCGGATCGAGATCGAGAACAGTGGTCTGCTGCCGGTCCCCTGGTTGCACCTGCATGAGAGCCTGCCGGTCGACATCGCCCCCGAGGGACCATCGCAGCATGTGATCAGCCTGGGACCACATGGCCGGTCCGAGGTCGGTTATGTCCTGCACGGCCGCAAGCGGGGCTATTACACGATCGGCCCGCTGTTCAGCACCTTCGGCGACGTGATCGGCCTGGCCCGCCCGCAGGAACGCGGCGATTCGCCCGACCACATGACCGTCTTCCCCAAAATCATTCCTCTGACCAGCCTGCACCTGCCATCCCGCTCCCCGCACGGGACCCTGCGCCATCACCAGCCGATCTTCGAGGACCCGTCCCGGATCCTGAACAAGCGCGATTACGTGGCCGGCGATTCGCTGCGCCGGGTGGACTGGAAGGCCACCGCGGCCACCGGACGGATGCAGGTCAAGCAGTACGAGCCATCGATTGCCCTCGAGACAGCCATCTTCTTGAATCTCAACGAGCGCGAGTACGCTTCCATGTATCGGATCGACGCCACCGAGTTGGCGATCGTCATCGCCGCTTCGATCGCCAACTGGGTTGTACTGCAAAAACAGTCGGTCGGCCTGGTGACCAACGGGATTGACCCGCACCTGGACGGTCAGCTCTTCGTCCCGCCCGTGCCAACCCGCAAGGGCCGCGCCCACCTGTTACACCTCCTCGAGACCCTGGCGCGCCTGCAGCCCTCCGACCGAACCACGCTAGTTGAGATGCTGGGCCGCCAGAGTCCCAACCTGCCCTGGGGAACCACCCTCGTGATCGTCACCGGGCATGTCGACGAGGCCCTGTTCGATGAGTTGTTCCAGGTCCAGCGCCGGGGACAAAACGTGGTCGTGGTACTGGCCGGGAGAGCAATGAACATAAAAAAAGCCCTGCAGCAGGCCGAGCAGTTTGGGCTTCCAATGTATGCTTTCCAGGACGAAAAAGCCCTGGACCTGTGGAGGCGCTAGGTGACGAATGCGCCGCAAGCCGTCCCCCTGGATGAAGGCCGCCCGCTGCTCGTCGCCCGCCTGCTCGTGGTGGTGATGGCGGTCTGTTTCGGTTTTACGGTCGCCGAATTTGCCGCCTGGGGATTTCCCGGCTGGCCATCAGGGGGGATCGCAGTGGTTTGCGTCCTGATGGCAACCGAGGCGGCCCTGACCGCCTGGTTCCTCAAAGAACGCGCCCTGCCGGGAATCCAGGCATTTGCCTATCGGGCTGGCGAATGGGTCATCCTCCTATTGCTGCTCAAGCTCTTCAGCGAACTGCACGGCGGCCCGCAGGCACTGTGGACCAATATCCGCCAATGGAGACAAGACTTTCCCATCCATCTCTTCAACCGCGACTTTGTCGTCAACGTTCTGGTTGCCTATGCAACCTGGCAGACCTGCCTGCTGTTCACCAACACGCTGCTGACCATGGAAAAGACCTACTCCGAAGCGTCCAGCACCGTCTCGCAAGCCATCTCAGAGCAGAACCAACCCCTGCGGGTGACCCTGCTGCGGCACCTGCTGGTCAGCGGCGGCTTCCTGGTGATCCTGGGAGGCGCCATGCTACAGACCGCTCTGCTGCCTCCTGGCAGGATCGTCTCCGGATCATGGATCACGACATTGATCGTGGTTTATTTCATCCTCGGGTTGATCCTGGTCGGCCTGACCAACTTCACTGCCCTGATCACCTTCTGGCGCACCAATCGGGTTGCGGTGCAAAAGGACCTCGCTGGGCGCTGGACAATTTTAAGCATCGTTTTCCTGGTGATCTTGATCGCAGCTGCAGTCTGGCTGCCGACCACTTATGAGCTTGGGCTGCTTGATACCCTGGGCCTCTTCCTGAGACTCCTGTTCGGGCTAGTCCAGTTGTTTTACCTCGTCCTGCTCTACCTGCTCAGCCTGGCCAATCGGGCGATCTCATCCCTTTTCGACAACCCGGGCGAACCCGCGCCGGACATTTCGATCATTCCACCGACCGCGTCTGAAGTCCTGCCGCAGGTTGCCCGGCAGGTGACCACACCCGAGTTCGTGAAATCGCTCTTCTTTTGGGCCATCTTCCTTGGAGTATTGATCTTCGCCTTCCGCCAATACCTGGCCGCCAACCCCGAGCTGGCCCGGGCCCTGAAGCGCGTCGGACCTCTGCGCTGGTTGGGCGCTCTATGGGACTGGCTGAAGGAGGCCTTCCAGGAAGTCCATCAGAGCGTTGGTGGCGTCATCCGGAGGGGGGTCAACCGCCTGCGCGCCGGACGAAAAGGAAGTCGTGACCTGCGAACATGGGGATATGTCAATCTCCGCCGCCTGACGCCGCGCCAGAAAGTGCGGTTCTTCTACCTGGCGCTGGTCCGCCGTGGCGGCGAGACCGGTCTATCGCGCCACGACTGGCAAACCCCCAGCGAATACGCCCAAACGCTGGAATCAGGCATCGAGGCGGAGACAGACACGGTTGAAGCCATGACCGAGGCCTTCCTGCGGGCTCGCTACAGTCGAGAGGAGGTCAGCGCCGTCCAGGCCCGGCAGTCGCAGGGTTACTGGGAACGTCTGCGGCGGGCCCTGCGCAGTTGGCGCGCAGGAAAAGAAGAAGAGTAAACGGGCCCTGCTGATCAACAGGGCCCGTTTCCCAGACAGAACGAATCATGACCTCCGCTTCAACGCATCCCGCAACGCTGCCTCGGCCATCTCGAACTTGAAGCGATAACCGGTCTCCAACAAACGTCCCGGGGCTACGTAACGCCCCTCCAGCACCAGGACCGACAATTCACCCAGGACAGCTTTCAGGAGAAAGGCCGGCGTGCGCAGCCAGTAAGGTCGCTTCAGAACCCTGGCCAGCAGGCGGTAGAACTCGGCGTTGGAGGTCCGCTCAGGGGCGATCAGGTTGTAAGCTCCGCTGGCGGATTGATCATCAACCAGGAAGCGGATGGCACCGACCACGTCGTCGACATGAATCCAAGGCACGGCCTGAACGCCGCTGCCCAGCGGTCCGCCCGCGAATAGGCGCACCGGCAGGGTCATCAACCCGAGCAGGCCGCCCTTGCGGGCCAACACGATCGCCAGGCGCACGACCACCCGCCGCACACGCAGGTTCTCGACCGGGCTGGTGGCATCCTCCCAGGCAACAGTCAATTGAGCCAGGTAATCGCTGCCGGGTGGCGAGTTCTCATCAGCAATCTCGCCATCCAGGCCGTAGTGGTTGATCCCTGATACCTGGACGAAGACCCGCGGGCGTGGCGATGCAGCCCGGATGGCTTCCGCCAGGACCAATCCAGGTTCAACCCGGCTGAGCCAGAAGCGTGCTTTCTGCTTCTTGGTCCACGGCCAGCGGGCCAGGCTCTCCCCGGCCAAGTTGATGACCACATCCGTCTGGTGGACCAGGTCTTCCCAGCCGCGGGTCGAGCGCCCATCCCAGGCCACCACCCGGGCCTCTCCAGGCAGGCGGGCCCGATGCGGGTTGCGGGTCAGGACCCAGACCTGGTGTCCATCCCTGACGAACGACTGCACCAGATGGGAACCGATCAGCCCCGTTCCTCCGGTCATCAATATGTTCATGGTCTGCTCCTTTCGCCACACCTTTACGGACTGGAGTATAATACACGCCATTGTGGAGGCCCACCATGCAGGCGCCGGTACTGGTTCTCAACGCCAACTTCGAGCCGATCAACATTTGCAACACCCGGCGAGCCATCGGCCTGATCCTTTCCGGAAAGGCGGCCATGGTGATGAATGGCCGCGGCTACGTCCGCACCGTTTCGCAGGCCATCCCGCGTCCATCGGTCATCCGGCTCGAATACATGGTCCGCCGGCCCCGACTGCAGGTCAAGATGACCCGCCGGGAAGTTTTCCGCAGAGACGGCTACCGTTGCCAGTACTGCGGGCGCCGCACAACCGACCTGACCCTTGACCACGTCCTGCCCAAGCGTCTCGAGGGAGAACACACCTGGACCAATGTGGTGGCCGCCTGTTCGGCCTGCAATCATCGCAAAGGCGGACGCAAACTGGAAGAAGTTCGCATGAGACTCCTGCACCCACCCAAGGAACCCCCGTCCAGTGCAGCCTACATCTTCGGACGGCACCTGGATGAAAACGATGAGTGGGAACAGTTCATCAATGGATGGTAATCATCGCACCCCCGGCCGACTGCCGGGAATTTTAATTAAATTCAAGCACCATGAAATCTTCCGCCAGTGAGACCGGCCCCTGGAACCGGCCTGCAGCCTCGCCTGCCAGGTCTCCGCTAGCATACTTGCCTGTCGGATAATGGATCAGGTATAAAGACGCGACCTCCGCCTGGCGGGCAATCTCCCCGGCCTGGGCCGCGGACGAGTGGCCATGGAAACCTCCGGAGGCTTCGTGGATCAGCACGTCGGCTTCCTCGGCCAGGCGGATGACCTGGGCACAGGGCTCGGTGTCACAGGAATAGGCCAATATCTTGTTCTGCTTCTTGAATTCGATCCGCAGGCCAATGTTGGGGATCATATGCCGCACCGGCGAGGCAAAGATGCAGAACTCCTCGCTTTCCATCACAACGGTCATTTCCTGAGATGGCAGGCGGTAGAACGCCACCGGGAAAAAGTTCGGCCACTCCGACCAGGAGTAGAACCCCATCAGGTCCTCGACCCGGTCGAGGGTGTAGTGCAGACCGTAGATGTTGAGAGGCCGCCGGCGCCCCATCAGCCACATATTCATCAGCAGTTGCGGCACCCCGGAAACGTGATCCGGATGGAAGTGGGTCAGGATCAGGTCGGTCAGGGTGTTGAAATCCACCCCGGCCTGCTCCAGGCGCAGGATCGGGCTGCTGACGCAATCGATCAGCACGGTATTCTGCTCGCCCACCACCACCATGTGGGTGTTTTCGTGCTTCTGGTCGGGAATGGCGTTCGACGAACCCAGGATGATTAATTTCGGCATCTTCGGTCCCTTCAGAGCAAAGCCAGCCTCACTTCAAGGCGGCCAGCAGCAGGGCAGGGGTCACGTACGATTCGATTGCAGCGGCAATGGCAAGCAACGGGACAACCAGCCCCAGGGTAATTTTGATCCAGTCGGCGAGCGCCTCGAGGATTACCTCACCCAGAGTACGGTCGGCGTTCGGTGTTACCAGGACAACCCCGATGTGCAGCACCGCGGCACTGGCGAGGATCAGGGCAGGCAGCTCGAACATGCCATGCGGAAGTATACCAGAGACCGCCAACGTGATCGGGTCGTAGCCAACATATCTGGCTGCTGCCAGTACGATCCCGATCAGGCCCATGTTGGCCAGGTACGCCAGGATGCCCAGCACACTGAAAGAGAAGAGGCCCAGCAACAGGATGAAGAGAACCGCCCGGATGTTGTTCCCGAAGATGGATCCAAAACCAAGGCTCACGCGGGGCGTCGGTTCAAGGTCGCCGCTTAAGATCTGTGAAAATTCCTCGTTCGATATCGCCGTGGAGATGTCTGCCGAGGTGCCCGTCAACCAGAGATACCCTCCGGCCAGGGCCAGAATCCCGAGCAGTACGATCACCAGGATCGAAAAACGCTGCCGCCGCAGGGTCCTGCCGAGTTCACGCCTGTACCATTCGAGGATATTCTGAGCCGGCCCCTTGAAGGAATGCCAGAAGGTCTGCGCCATCCAGCGCAGGTTGAGCACATCGATCTCGCGTCCCAAAAGAGCTTCCCGCTGGAAGTGGGCGATCCCCAACCGCACCAGCAGGAAGGCCAGGACGGCCACACCCAGGACCGCCAGCCAGAGAACCTGATTGTTCCCCCAGAACAACATAATGCTTTCGCCCTGGATCAGGAGCGCCATCGGGATGACCACGAACGAAGACATCAGGTTGGCCGCCCGCACCGAGGTGGATTGGGTGGAGATCACAATCGCCCCACTGACCATCAGGACAGCCTGGACCGTGGTCAGGGAAATCGTCTGCAAGATGATATTGAGGTCCGGGAAAGGGATCTGCCGGATATACAGCAGGAGCATATAGACTGCAATCCCCATGTAGGCCGTCACCAGGGGCACGGTCGAGGCGGCGACCAGCTTGCCCAGATAGATCTGCCAATCCCGGAGAGGACTGGAGAGCAACGGTTCGATCGTACCGCGTTCCTTTTCACCAACGAAGGCCTCCAGAGCGATCACCAGCGAAACAGTGATCGGGAAGAAGCCGACGATCATCAGGAAAAACGGCACCAGGCGCTCGGCGACCAGCGGTGTACCGTACTGGGAAGTGAAATCGAGGGCCATCTTGGCTGCGCTGTTCATCAGGAACGGGAAAAAGATGGTCAGCAAAATCATCGGGACGATGATCCGCCAGTCGCGGAACTGGTCGCGCAGTTCACGCTGGGCCACCAGCCAGGCCAATCCAAGTTGCGCGCGCCCTTGCTCAGCCATTGCGCACCTGCTTCATCGCCGCCAGGTATATCTGCTCTAGAGATCGCGGCACTTCCTGCAAAGAGACCACGCCAATCCCTGCCTGCAGCAAATGCTTGAGCAACACCGGATTGTCCGCTTTCGGAGCCCGGACACGGAACCGCAGACGGCCTTCGCTTTCTTCAAGCAACTCGACCCCATCTGGCAGGTGCAGGGATCCGCCGCCGCGACCGTTGTTGGTCTGGACCTCGTACTCGGGCGGCCCGAGCAGCTGCTGCTTCAATGCCTCCACCGTCCCCTCGACAATGATCCGGCCCCGGTAGATGATTGCGATCCGGTTGGCCAGCATTTCGGCCTCGACCAGGTTGTGAGTACAAATGATGATGGTTCGGTTCTCAGCCCGTAGGCCTGCGATGGACTGCCGCACCAGGTGGGCGCTCTCCGGATCCATGGCCGAGGTCGGTTCGTCAAGCAGCAGGACCGGTGGCGTGTGCATCAATGCCCGCGCAATGGCCAGTTTCTGGCGCATCCCCTTCGAATACTGGCCGATGCGCTGCCCGGCCGCCTCGCCAAGGCCAAAGTAGTCCAACAGGGTCAGGCAACGCTGGTGGCATGTTTGGGTCTCCAGGCGGTAGATTCGGCCGAAGTAGTCGAGATATTCCCGGCCGGTCATCCGCAGATACAGTCCGTGCTGCTCGGTCAGGACCCCCACCGACGAACGGACGTGATCGGCCTGGCTGACCACGTCATACCCGGCCACCCGGGCCTGGCCACGGGTCGGGATGAGGACCGAGGTCAACATCCGGACAGAGGTCGTCTTTCCGGCCCCATTCTGGCCCAGCAGAGCCAGAACCTGTCCGGGCTGAACATCAAGATTGACCCCGTCCACGGCCCAGAAATTGCCGAACTGCTTGCTGAGGTCTTCCGTTTGGATCATGCTTCAGCCTGTATGGGAACAGCCGCTATTCTTCCTGGGTCGTCTCTTCGAGCAGCCCCTCGTCCAGTGCCGCGGGCCGACGGTGATTCCAGATAAAGAGGGCAATGGCAACCACCCCGACACCAGCAATAAACCATTGGTTGAAGTTGATCCCGCCGACCAGGGCCGAGTCCAGTCGCAGGAATTCGAGCGAGAAACGCCCGATCGCATAGAAAAGCATGTAGCCATACAGGATGTCCCCTGGCTTCAGCCAGTCCTTGAAGCGCCGCCCCAGCCAGAGCAAGACGAACATATTCAAGAGGTTCCAGAGCAATTCGTACAGGAAAAGCGGGTGGAAATGGCTGTAGCTCTCATAGCCGTCGGCACGATGGAGCGGGTCGATATAGATCCTCCAGGGCAGATCGGTCGGCAGGCCATAGACCTCCTGGTTAAAGAAATTTCCCAGACGGCCGATCGCCTGCGCCAGGGCCACACCCGGGGCGGCAATATCAATCCAGGTCAGGAAGGAGATCTTTTTGGCCCGGCAGTAGAAATACAGGGCGATGGCACCTCCGATGATGGCCCCCGGGATTCCCAGGCCGCCATTGCGAAGATTGATGATATCCCAGATATATTCCGCAAAGGTCTTCCCGGGCACAAAATACGGATTGACCAGTTCGCCTGTAACCGGGTGAAGGACAAGGATGCTGGGAGTGGGGGTGAAGACATGCCAGATGCGAGCACCGATCACACCGGCCACCAACAGCCACAGCAGAGCGTCCCAGACCAGATCCGCATTGACACCTCGTCGTTTGGCCTCGGATTGCGACAGGAGCGCGGCGGCGACCACTCCCAGGATAATCATCAAGGCATAGAAATAGACCCGGAACGTCTTCTCCAGGTAGTAGGGCAGGAATGCGGCCCACAGGACCAGGCCGATACACCCGGCCAGGACCACCCAGTACCAGACGTTGGGCAATCTGCGCTTTCGCTTGCTTTGAACCTCATCATAGATCATCAGCGCGGCTGTGATCAGGAGAGCCGGGATTGCGATGGCAAAAACGATCGGCAAAGGCAGGTCAAACCCGTTCGGGAAGGAACGATCCGGAAACATAGCAAACTCCTAGGATTGGGATTGGCGGCGGTGGGCGTCCCGACGCACGCGCAGGATCCGCTGCAAAGCGGTGAAATTGGCAAAGATGGCAATGATCAGGACAATTGCCAGGGGTTGATTGAAGATCAGGAGCGGAATAAGGACAATGTAGCGCTCGACGCGGGTCAGTAAACCGACATTGGCATCCAGACGGGAGGCGTCGGCGCGGGCCTTGACGTACGAGACCAGCACCGAACCGGCTGCGGCCAGGTAAGCCAGCAGGATCCCGGTCGAGTTGGTCCCGGTCAGGTAATAAACCACGAACCCAAGAAAAATGAACAGTTCCGAGTAACGGTCTGTGACCGAATCGACAAACGCGCCCCATTCGCTGGCCTCGCCGCGCAGGCGGGCCAGGGCGCCGTCGAGAGCGTCCACGGGGCCCATGATCAGCAGCAGAATCCCGGCCCAGGTCATGTGACCAAAGGCGATCAGGGTGGCGCAGCCAATCGTCCCCAGCAAACCGACGATCGTCACAGTGTTGGGCCGGATGCCCAGGCGGTCGAGAAACGCGGCGATCGGCTCCAGCAACCAACGGAACCAGATCCGCATCTTATCGGCAAAGGTTGACTTCTTTTCAGGGCTTTGTTCCAATGTTATTCCTCTTGGTCGCAGGGATAAAACGGGGCAATCATACCACAGGAGCAGCATCATTCTTCCTCATCCGGCCCGATGAGAACATCACGCTCGCGCCCGCCGCCCTGCGACGGCCCAACCACCCCCATCTCCTCCAATTGGTCCAGCAGCCGGGCCGCGCGCGGGTACCCGATCCGCAAGCGCCGCTGGAACATCGACGCGCTGGCACGCTGCTCTCGTTTCAACAGGGTGACAGCCCTCTCGATAAGAACATCGTCGCTGCCTTCTGCCTCCAGCGATTCCGAAAGCATCGATTCCCAGGGCGGTCGGCTCTCGCCAGCCGGGTTGTTCTGCTGCCAGAAGGCAATGATGCGCTCGATCTCCTGGTCCGTGACCAGCACGCCCTGGGCGCGCACCGGACTACCGATTTCCGGATTCAGGAAGAGCATATCCCCGCGCCCGAGGAGTGTGTCCGCACCGGGAAGATCGAGGATAACCCGCGAGTCCACTTGTGAGGCGACCGAGAACGACAGGCGAGCCGGAAAGTTGGCCTTGATCAGGCCGGTAACCACATCGGTGCTCGGCCGCTGGGTCGCCACCACCAGATGGATGCCAGTTGCCCGCGCCATCTGGGCCAGCCGGACCAGGTTGTGTTCGGTCTGGTCAGGGGCCGACATCATCAGATCGGCCAATTCGTCGATCAACACCACGATGCGCGGCAGGGGTTGGACATCCTTGCGGCGCTGCAAACGGCGGTTGTAGGCGTCGATCTCGCGGGCCTTGGCCGCCTCGAGCAGTTGGTAGCGATGCTCCATTTCTACCACCACCCAGCGCAGGACACCCAGGATGCGCTGAATATCAGTCTCGACCTTACCAAAAAGATGTGCCAATCCGTTGAAACGGATCAGCTCGACCATTTTCGAGTCGATCATCACCATCCGTAGATCTTCGGGAGGATTATTCATCGCCAGGCAGGTGGCCAGCGCCGAGATGCACACCGATTTGCCCGAACCGGTCGTCCCGGCGATCAGCAAGTGCGGCATGTGCGCAAGGTCAGCTACCAGCGGGTTGCCGGAGACGTCGCGCCCCAGGGCGATCGTCAGCGGGGAACCGACCTTGTAAAAGGCATCCGTATCGAGGATCGGGCGCAGGCGCACGACCGATAGGCGTGTGTTGGGCACTTCAATGCCCACATATGCCCGCCCCGGAACGGGCGCCTCGATGCGCAATCGTTCCGCCGAGAGGGCCAAGGCCAAATCCTTCTGCAGCGAAGCGATCTGTGCCACGCGGACCTTCAACAACTGCCGCTCTTCCTCGCTGGAACCGGCCTTCTTGATGAACCCAGGCTGGACAGCGAACTGGGTCACATTCGGGCCGATCCGGAAACCGACCACTTTGGCCGGGATGCCGAACTCGGACAGGGTCTTTTCGATCAGGCCAGCGGTCTGATTGATATGCCGCTCATCCGGACGGACATTCTGCTCGGTGATCAAAACGTTCAACGGCGGCAGGCGGCTATCGCGCTCCTGCGGCTTGGCAGGAGATTCGTCCTCGCGCTGGGAGACCTTGAAAGACTTGCGGAACTCAGGCGGCAGCGGTGCCTGTTTCTTGTCACGGGCCTCCGCGGCAACCGGCTTTTCGACAGGCAACGGTGGGATAAATGGAGTCTCCTCTTCTTCCACAGGGTCGCTCCCTGAGCCAGGCACTGGTTCTCCCGCCTGCTTGAAGAGCCACAATTCCAGGTGGTACCAGACTCCGAATCCGGTCATCCAGGCCAGGATCCACATCAGGAAGATGACTGCCCCACCTGCCCACTCGCCAAGGAATCTGACCACCAGGGTGGCCAGTCCCCAACCGATCTGGCCGCCCCAGGCACCACTCTCGGACTCGGCGTAGAACAGCGAGTTGCCACTGATCACAGAGAGGACGGCCAGGGTCAACAGGCCCGCCAGTTCAAGGGCAATGACCCGACCCCAGCGCGTCGCCCCCCTCGACCGCCTGCGGCGGAAAATCAAGACTCCTGCGACCCCAAAAAGGACCACGATCAGGTAACTTCCCCAGCCAAACCAGACGCGCAGCACGCCGACAAACTCGGTCAGCAAAACTCCCTCCTGTGCCAGACCGACTAGGCCAAACAGGGTCAGCAGGGCAATTGCGAAGAACAGGATCCCAACCACATCCCCAAGAAATCGGCCAAAATGAGTCTGCAGGTGAGCGAGGCGATCCATCCAACCGGCCGGATTGCGCTCGGGTTCGACGTCATCATTGGCCTCCCGCCGGGAGCGAGAAGCACGATCGGTTCGGGAAGAAGAGGGTGGTGTTCGGCGCGAGGTCATGATTGGATCAATCTGTCCGCATGCTCAGGCCGATGCGCTGGCGGGGAACATCCACCTGCAAGATCCGCACCTGGATTTTTTGCCCCGGCCTGAGAACGTCGTTCACGCCTGCACCGGCAGGCATGGGAATCTCCGATGTATGGATTAACCCCTCCAATCCTTCTTCGAGACGGGCAAATGCTCCGAAAGGGACCAGTGCGGTCACCACCGCCGGGACCGTGCTGTTGATCGGAAAACGTCCGATCGCATTTTCCCACGGATTGGGGAACATCCGTTTCAGGCTGAGAGCTACTCGGCAGCGTTCGGGAGACACTTCGATCACCAATACTTCCACGCGTTCCCCGATACGCAGAATCTCGCCCGGATGGTTGACACGCCCCCAGGAAAGCTCCGAGATATGAATCAAGCCTTCTACGCCGCCCAGGTCGACGAAAATACCAAACTCGGTGATATTGGTCACCTCGCCAGACACTCGTTGCCCTGGTTGAAGGTTGCTGAACAATTCCATGCGCTTGCCGGCTTCCGAACGGGCGGCCCGCTCGGAGAAGACCATCCGGCTCTCGTCGGGGACGCATTCGATCACCTTCACTCGCAAAGTCTGCCCCACATAAGAGGACAGGCAATCATCGCGACGCGATGGCTCCGTCAGGGCCGGCATCTCCACCAGATGCGAACAAGGGATGAATCCGCTCAACCCATCCCCTTCAACGAGCAGCCCGCCGCGGTTGTACCCGGTGACAACCACCTTGATGATCTGGTCCTGGCGATAGATCATCATCGCCTGATCCCAATTCAGGGATGGTTTCTCCGGCCCATCCATTTTGACCTTCTGATGCAGATGAACGGATCCACAGCCCTGTTCCGCCTCTGCCAGCACGGCCTCCCACCACCCCTCGTCAATGGAAGGCAGATTCATTTCCGAAGTTTGATGCTCCATGGTTATCCTTGTCCAACCTCCTTCCCACCAAAATTCACCTGCGTCTCTTCTTCCATTTTTAAGATCACACGCGCCACCTCTTCGATCGCCACCCTTTGTTTGCGATAGAGATCCGCCTCGGACATCGCCAGTCGATTCGCCACCTCCCGCACCTTGCGGCCCTCGATGAATTTCATCTCCAGAATATTGTACAGGATCCATTCTGCGGTGAAACGCCGCTCCCCTTCCGGCCGGACGCTGTCCAGGGCCTTACGCAGGATCGAACGCAGTGCATTGGCCGGATTGTCATTATGCTGGCGAAACGAATCCTGGACAATCCTGAGCTGCAGCAGCGGGTTCTTGGTCAGCTTTGGCCCTCCCCAGTAATGCGTCAGGGCATCCTTGACCCAATTCGCCATATCCGACTCCGGCAGCAAATTTTCCTCCAGCAGGCTGGTTTTGCTGTCGTAGCGCCCGACGGCCCGCAGCCGCTGGAACATGTCGACCTGAGGGCGCAGGTCTTCCAGGGAACGAAAGACACGCTGTTGCAATCGCCGGTCTCGAAGGGCCTGCGATGCCCGGCGGATCAACATCACCAGAGCCTGGCGCTGGTCCGGCACCAGTTTCTGTTCCGGGCTCCGGGCAACACCCAAAAGGCCGATCAGGATCGGCTCGCCCTCTTCGGTCTCGGGAGGCTGGTGGAGCGGAAATAGCCAGTGCTCCCCCCAGATATAATCCTTACCATTGTTCCCGTTAAGCACAACCGTTTGCAGGGCGTCGGCGAGGTCGGCATCCTCACGCAGCAATGGCGAACTCCCAGTCGCAACGATCAACGATAGATGCCCATCGTCCAGGGCCGCGATGAACGCCGATGGCGACTGCAGGTGGTCGCGCACCGCAGCCAGGACAGCTTCGAGGAACTGGCGCAGGTCGCCCTGGGTGATCAGGCGATCTTCAAGATTCTGCAAGAGCGAGAGATCGGTGCGATCCCGTCCGAAGAAAAGCAACCGGTCCCAGAGCGGAGCGATGAGGGTAATGGTGTGTTCCATCAACAGAACGGTCGCCACCATGGCCACTGGCACGGCGCCAGAGTAGATCGTTCCAAAGTATTCCCCCGCGCGGCGCACAACCGTCATGATTCCCAGAGCTACCGAGGCAGTCACCGGACCGCGCATGATCCACTTGAACAGGCGGCTGCGTACCACCCTGTCAGGCCAGGAGACTCCAAAAAAAGCCACCGCATAAGCCATCACGACAATCAACCCACCCACCAAGAAATTACTGAACACTGCCATGCCCCAGAACAGGAACGGGTGCTGGGCAGCGAGGGGCGATCCGTAGAGCAGGTACGGGAAGGATCCGAGAGCTGGAGCCGTTGCGCCGGCTAACAGGTAGATCATGCGCCGGCGCCCGGAGCGGGTCAGGGTTCGCTGGTAAGCGCGCGCGAAATTGATCCAGGCCCAGATCATCGTCAGGGCGTAACACACCGTGAAGACCTCGGTCCAGGTGGTGCGCGCCAGATGCGGGGCGGGTTGGCCATCCACTTGCATGGGCCCGAGCAAGATGCCGAACGACAGCAGCAGCAGAAAAACAGCCGCCAGGATATACATCAAGCGGACCGCCAGCCGGCGCCGACCGCGCGACGGGCGGCCGGTTGTCACCAGTACGGCATCCGAGAAATGCAGGTAAGCAGGGGGCAGGAAAATGATCCCGATCCACTCCAGGCGCAGGAATAGATCGACGAACGGGGGAGAATCGATCGAGCTTTCGAGCGCCTCAGCCGTGAAGACGACCACGACGCACAACAAGATGATCGCAAATGACCGCGCCACGCGGTCGCGCAGGTTGAACGACAGGGCGTACAAGAACAACGAAAAAGCCAGAATGGCTATCCCGGCTGTCAGAATCTGGTTGACCGTGATTATTCCCACCAGAACGTCATACAACCAACCACTAAGCATACCGGCCCTTCAAGAAGCGTTTGTTCATAATGGGCGGCCAAAGAAGACCGCAATATCTCGCGATTCGTAATAACGATCATTATACCCGCAGAATTCATAACCTAGTTTCTGGGCCAACTGGATCGCCGGATTGTTCTTGGAAGACATCTCGATGATGATATGGCGATTCTTGCGACCTGCCGCCCAGGATTGCGCCGCCAGGACCAGGGCAGAAGCGATTCCCTGGCGCCGATAGCGCACCGCCACAGCCAGGTCTGTGATCCAGCCAGTTTGCGGAATCACACGGTCAGTCAGGCGCAGATAGCCGGCTATGTTCTCTTCCACCACCGCCACCAGGATACCACTACGACGGCTCCAGTCATCCGCGAGACTGCTCACCGAACGGGGATAAGCAACCGAAACCGAGCGTGGCAGGCGGATCTCGCGGAAGACAGCCCCGGCTTGCCCATTCCCAGACTGAATGTCCATTTGCCAGACATAGTCCGTCTGGCAAGCATGATCAATTTGCATCAGAACATTTAAATCATTTGCAACCGCCGAACGGATCTCGACCTGAGACATGTCTCACCTCTACGGAGCCAACACTCGCACCGGAACCACGCAGGGCGGGAAGGCATTTCCCTGGTTGTCGGTCACAACCAGGCGTAACAGATAATCGCCGGGGGTTAACTGGCTGGTGTCCCAGCGTCCCAGATCTCCATCCTGGATGATCTGGCGACCAGCCGAAATCGTTGTCCAGAGATCGGCACCAATCGCCGCGACCTCGTACTTGTAGAAACCAAAATTGGGCACACTGGCCGAGCCAGTCAGCACGATCTGGCCGCGAATCTCTCCCCCTGCCTCGGGGAAGGTAATCGCGATCTGGCCGGGAATACACCCACTAACAACCGGGATCAGGGTTGCATCGGGCTGGACAGTATCGGTGGCCAGGAAGGGTAGAATCGTGTTCGTCGGGGTCGTCAGCGGATCCACGGTCGACGTCGGCAAGAGGGAGGAAGCCGGCAGATTGGGAGCCAGGACCGTCTCGATGATCAGTTCCGCCACAACAAGCAGGGCAACGATCGCCAGCGCGGTCAATGCCTGCGCGATCCGGCGACGGGCGATCTCGCGTTCCAGGCCAAAGACGGCTGACCGGCTTTCCTGCCAGACCTGGAAGAGGCGCCGCAATGTGATGATCGCGACCAGCGCCAGAACAATGTAGAATAAAGGCGCGTAACTATCGAAGAAACGTAAGAGTAAATCCATTCGATTCCACTAAAGCAAGCCGATCACGCCGCGAATCACACTTTCCAGTTTCGGCGTCAAGATTCGGCCAGCCTCGAGAACTTCCTCGTGAGTTGTCAGCGTATTCCCGTCCAGATTTGCCTTGTTGCTGATCCCCGAGAAACCCAACACCCGGGTACCGCCATGGCGGGCGACGATCACTTCCGGCACTGTGGACATCCCCACTGCGTCCGCTCCGGCCAGGCGCAAGAAACGCAGGTCTGCTGGCGATTCGAAGGAAGGGCCGCTCAGACCCGCGTAAACACCTTCTTTCAGGTCAATTTCATTGTCCTCAGCAACCTTGCGGGCAGAGGCAGATAATTGGCGGTCATAAGACTGGCTCATGTCGGGAAAACGCGGGCCGAATTCATCCAGATTAGGCCCAATCAATGGATTGAGTCCCATCATGCCCACCAGGTTCAGGTTGTCGACGATCAACATCACGTCCCCCGGCACGAAATCGGGGTTGATGGCACCGGCTGCGTTGGTTACGATGAGGATCTCCACACCCAGGCGCTGCATGACCCTGATCGGCAGGGTAACCTGTGCCATGCTGTAGCCCTCATAGTAGTGAACCCGGCCTTGCATTACCAAAATGGCCTGTTCTTCCAATTGGCCGATCACGAGCCGGCCGGAATGCCCCTCTACCGTTGACGTGGGCCAATCCGGCAATTCCTGATATGGAAGAATGGACGCGTCTTCGACGGCGTCGGCAAGAAGGCCCAGACCGGTCCCAAGGATCATGCCGATATGCGGCTCCAATCCCGTTCGGGAACGGATCCTCTCTGCCAGCCGATCTATCTGTTCCAGCGTAGTGTGCATACCTCGATCTCCCATTCGAATTCTCCCGTACAACATGTGAATTATATCCCAACTGCTCCCAAAGGTTGAAATTTCTCCCTGCCTATGCTATGCTTGCATCAATCATGGCGTGGCAGGGTACAAAATCTGATTCAGCCGACCATTCCTCCGGGCGATCCCGGCAGCGGCCGCTGCGTCTGAGCCTTTTTTCCCGAACGCGGCGCAGGATTCTGAAACGCATCGCTGACCTGGAACAACAATACCACACATTGATCATACTGCTCGGTCCGGATCGACACCGTTCAGCCCAATTCCGCTTTCTCAACGATCCCGTCCAGCATCTCAAGGCGGTCCTCGACCGGCCGATCGCAGTCCAACTGGTGGCTAATGCGATTCGACAGGCCCTCGATTCCCCCCTTGTCACCGTTTTTCGTTATGAGGCCGGATACAACGAGGTGGTTGCCCTGGCCAGCGCAGGAGATGCAGACCTTCGGGGGCCCTCTTCCTCCCGCCGGCCAGCAGAAAGAGGCATGCTCGGACGAGCCAGACGGCTGCGCGTCACCCAGATCGGCAACAATACGACTCTCGATCCGAATCGCCTGCATGCAAACAACCGGCGCCTCCTCTCCAAACTGATCCTTCCGCTGATCCAGCACAGGCCCTTCAAGGGTGCCCAGGTCGTCAAGCATTTCGACAAGGGTCCGATCTCGGACCTGGACATGCCCATGGTCGAGATCGCGGCCGAACTCCGGGATTCTTCATGGGACCGCGCAGCCACCCACCGGCGATTGACCGACTTCCTCCAGGCGGCTGTGTCCCTTTCGCCCACCCTGGGAACCCAGCCCGTGATCGAACGGGCCCCCTCTCTCTCCGACACGGTTGCGGTCATCCAGAATCGCCAGGAATACGGGGAGAGCAGAGGCTATCTGCCCGGGCTGGCCGGCAACGCGATCCCGCTGCTGGCACGCATCTTTGCAGTTGCCGACGCCTTCGATGTCCCGAACGGTGAATGCCCCTATCGCACAAGAAACTCCGACCAGGAAGCACCGGAATACTTGCACTCGCAATCCGATGTGCGCTTCGATCCTCAGATCGTCAGCTCCCTTGAATGCGTGGCAATATCCGGTCGCAAGAAAGCCCTGTAAGCGCCCATGCAAGAACCCCATTCCTCGAAACCCGGGGGCGACCCTGACCAATATCACCGGTTGAGCATTCCAGCGATCCTTTCGATCCTGATCATCTATGCTTGCCTGATCCTCTTCGGGGTTGCCCCAGCCCAGCGTACTCCCGAAAGTCTGTTCCTGCTCTTCATGAGCGTCGCCGGCATTCTCTACACGCTTTTCATTTTCTCTGTCGTTCTGCCTTATCCCTGGCGGACCCACCGTCTGCGCTGGGTGATGACCCTGATCAACAGCCTGGGGATCGGCCTGCTGACGATTTTCCTGTCGGACGACCTGCGAGCAATCGGATCCGTTCTCATCATCCTGGCTGCAGTCATCACCGCGATGACGATCGGCCGCATGCCAGCGCACTTGTTGATCTTCATCGCCGCGGTCAGCTACTTCTTGCACGGCAGCCGGCCGGACAGCCTGTTGCTGTGGACGCTCGATCTGGCGCCCTTCCTGCCCGCCGCGATCCTCGCCGAGACCCTGGTGCGGCTGCAAGCCGCCAACCAGGCGCACATCCGCCGGCTGGAGACCCTCAACAATTTCGCCCGCCAGGTTGGGTCGTCGATCGAAACCGACCAGGTCATCAACCTCCTGCATATCGCGATCCAGCGCGCCTTCACCGCCGACACCTATTACGTCGCCTTCGCCAGGAATGACCATCTTGAGCTCAGTCTGCTTTACGATGACGGTGAATACTTCTACAACCTGACCATTCCGCTCGAGGAATCGCTGGCCGGCCGGGTGGCCAGCACCCGGCAGCCCCTGTTCATTCCCGATCTGCGCATAGAACAAACCAGCCGCGCTGTTCAATATTCGACCGTCGGAAAGGCCAGAATCAACCTCACCTGGATGGGCGCTCCGCTGATCAGGGGCGAAAACCTCATCGGTGTGCTTGCCGTCGCGTCCTATCGCCGGCAGGCCTTTGAGCAGGCTGATTTCGAGCTCCTGCAAAACCTGGCCCAGCAGGCCTCCCTGGCTCTGGACAATGCCGCCCAGCATACTGAAGTGGTCCGCCAATCCCGCCTCGACGGCCTGACCAAAACCTACAATCACGGTCACTTCCTCGAAATCCTGCGCCGGGAGGCAGAGTCGATCCGCAACCGGCACGGCGTTCTCGGGCTGATCATGATGGACATTGACCAGTTCAAGCTGTACAACGACCAGATGGGACACCTGGTCGGAGATCGGGTCCTGGTCGCACTGACAGATGCCATCCGGCTCCATATCAAGGCCACGGATTCGGTCGGGCGCTGGGGCGGCGAGGAATTTGCCATCCTGCTTCCCGGCACCGACGGGCTGCAGGCGACCCAAGTCGCCGAACGGATCCGCGCCACAGTCAACGCCCTGGTCGTCGACGGCCGGGACGGAAAACCGGTCCCATCACCGACCGTCAGCCAGGGCGTGGCGATCTTTCCCAGTGAAGCCGACGAAATCTACCGGCTGGTGGATCTGGCCGACCAGCGGCTGTATGTCGCCAAGGAACGTGGCCGCAACCAGGTTGAACCTGGTCGAGATCATTGGGAACGCATGCCATCCCCCAGCGCTTGAAATCGCTCAGTTGAGCACCGACCGGAAGGCTTCAACCGCCCGGTCGACCCCCTCATCGCTCACCCAGTAGTGGGTCACCAGACGGAATTGCCGTTCACCAGTTACCCCCACCAGGATGCTGCTCTCCTTCAGCCGGGTCGCGACATCCCTGGCAGAAAGCGGGATCCCATCCGCCAGCCGAAGGAAGACCATGTTCGTCGCCGGCGAACCCGGCGCAAGGTCCAGACCGGCGACCTGCCGCAGTCCATCGGCCAGCTGGCGCGCCCGGAGGTGGTCGTCGGCCAGCCGGTCGACCATCGTCTCAAGGGCCACGATCCCTGCCGCCGCCAGGACCCCGGCCTGGCGCATTCCCCCTCCCAGCAGTTTACGGACTCGATGGGCCTTGTGAATGAACGCTCTCGATCCGCACAGCAACGACCCAACCGGGGCACACAACCCCTTGCTCAGACAGAACGTGACCGAGTCGACTGCGCCGGCCAGGTCTTTGGCCGCTACTCCCAGGGCAACTGCGGCATTGAACAACCGGGCCCCGTCGAGATGAACCGCCAGGCCGCGCGCATGCGTGAACGCGGCTACCCGAAGTGTATATTCGACTGTCTGGCAGGTGCCGCCGCAGCGATTATGGGTGTTCTCAAGGCAAATCAGACGCGTGATCGGCATGTGGGCATCGTCCGGGCGAATCGCCGCAGCGAGGTCCTCCAGCCTGAGCGAACCATCCGGCTGGTTGGGCAGCTGGCTGGAATGAACGCCACCCAGCGCTGATACACCACCCGCCTCGTATAGGAAAGTATGGGCTTTGTTGCCAACAATGACCTCGTCACCGCGCCCGCAGTGCGCCAGAACGGCCGCCAGGTTGCCCATCGTCCCGGAGGCGACGAACAGACCGGCCTCCTGGCCAGTCATCCCGGCGGCCAGCTCCTGTAGCCGATTGACGGTCGGGTCCTCCCCGTAGACGTCGTCGCCAACCTCAGCCCTGGCCATCACTTCACGCATCTCTGGTGTAGGTTGGGTGACGGTATCCGAACGCAGATCGATGATATCCATGATTGACCTCGCAGGTGCCTGCTCTCTACAACGACAGGGGATGCTAAAACACTCTGGATTTAACAATTTCCCTTCGCGGGAGGAATGAGGGGAAACTACTCTATTTCAGAAAGAAACAGCCCAAACCGTGCGTACCCCGAGCAGCCACCGCATCGCTGCGGCGCAGCCCAGCGCGATGCCTGCTAGTGTTTTTGGCGCAGGTGATCGAGGATCTTTCGTAATTCGTCGGGCAGCAGCGATTCGAACGTGCGGGCCTGGCTTTCACCAGGCAGGGTGATCTTCAAGCGGAAGGCATGCAGGAAATGGCGGTCGATTTCCACGCTCGGCCGCCGTTTTCCGTAGACCCGGTCTCCTACCACCGGGCACTCCAGGAAGGCCAGGTGGACGCGGATCTGGTGCGTCCGCCCGGTCAATGGATGGATCTCCAGCAGGGTATGCGCTGGAAACGATTCCACGCTGCGGTACTGGCTGATCGCCTCGCGACCCTTCCCCAATGGGACAACAGCCATCAGCTTACGGTGGGAGGTGTTGCGCCCAATGGGGGCCTCGACCCGCCCGGTCGGGGTCGGCGGCGCCCCATCGACCAGGGTCAAGTAGAGCTTCTCCACCGTCCGGTCGCGGAACTGGTCTTGCAGGAATCGGTGGGCCTGTTCGTGCTTGGCGATCACGATCAGTCCGGAAGTCTCCTTGTCGAGCCGGTGGACGATCCCCGGACGCACTTCGCCGCCGATGCTGCCGATGTCGGGGGCGTAGCCCAGGGCGGCATGGACCAGGGTCCCGCGGTCGTGCCCGGGCGAGGGATGGACCACCATCCCGGCTGGCTTATTGACAATCAGCACATCCCGGTTCTCAAAGATCACCTCCAGGGGGATCTGCTCGGCAACCAAACCGCTCGGGACTGGCGGCGGGATGCGTACCTCGAGACGCGCTCCCGGCTCGAGGTCCCGCCCCGCCTTGGTCACCACGGTGCCATCCATCCGGATGAAACCGTCCTTGATCAACCCCTGCAGGCGCGAGCGCGAGAACTCGGGCAGGCAGGAGGTCAGAAAGACATCCAGCCGCTCGGGCTGTGTATTTTGGAAAACGAAGGTCTCAATCCGGTCACCCACTGTGTTTATCCCTCACGTGTTCCTTCTTCCTGGTCCGATGCCTGCTGTTGCCTGCTCTTTTCCTGCTTCGCCAGCTGGCGTTCCTGGATGAACGCCCCCAGAACGAGCACCGCCACGCCGACGGTTACCGAGGCGTCAGCTACATTGAACACAGCAAACGAACCGATAGAGATAAAATCGGTCACGTGGCCGTCGAAGCGAAGGCGGTCGACCAGGTTGCCCAGTGCCCCGCCCATCTGGAGAGCCATCGCCAGGCGCAGGTACCAATCCCGGCGAGGAACGAGGGGGAAGAAGAAAATGATCAACCCGGCCACGATGATCGCCAGGATCATAAAAAGAACAGCGCCTTCCTTGAAAACACCAAAGGCTGCCCCGGTATTGGTCCAGTGCCGGAGGCGGGCATAGACAGCCAGCCAGTCGAGTGTCTCGGGCAGCCAGTCGCTGCCCAGCGGGATGTTGGCCCGCACCCAGGCTTTGGTCCACTGGTCCAGCGCGACGACCGCCCCGGCAACCGGGAACAGGAACAGGTAATCGCGCCAGTGCTCTTTCAGGAAAGGCCCCAGCGCATTCCAATCGATATGGATGCCGACCAAACCCTCCTTCAAGCCGGCCAAGCGGGCTTTCCAGTCGATGCGAGTATTCGCCAGACGCTCCTTCAGGCCTGCGAAACGGTTTTTCCAAGCAATCCGTTCGGACCGGGTAGTCGGTTCAGGGGAATTCATTAAGTTTATTCGTCCTCCGTTTGATAGACGCGGGGAACCCGCGTATTGATATTGGTCAGGATTTCATACCCAATCGTTCCGGCCCATTCAGCCAGGTCCTCGACAGTGATTGTCTCACCACCCACCTCACCAAGCAAGGTCACCTCGTCCCCGTTATAGGCCGAATCCCATTCGATGTTGACCATCGTCTGGTCCATGCAGATGCGCCCCACCTGGGAGTATTTCCGGCCCTGGATGATCACCTGGGCCCGGTTGGACATGCTGCGGAAATAGCCGTCCCCGTACCCAACCGGGACGGTGACGACCCGCACCGGATGGTCGGACTGCCAGGTCGACCCGTAGCTGACCGGGTGGCCCGGTTGGACGACCTTGAAGTAGACCACCCGCGACTTCCAGGCCAGCGCCGGCCGGACCGCGACCGTGGGCGCGAGCTCCCGGGATGGGTAGACCCCGTAGAGCATGATCCCCGGGCGGACCATATCGAAATGGCTCTCCGGCAACTGCAGAATGGCGGCCGAATTGGCCATGTGGCGCATCGGCACCGGCAGGCTGTGCTTCTCGTAGAAGCGCAGGACCTCGCCGAATCGTTCCAACTGCAAACGGGCATGAACCAGGTCGGGGGCATCGGCGTTCGCGAAATGGGAATAAATGCCTTCCACTTCCACATTCCGGCAACAACGCAGGGCGGCTTCCTGCAGGGCACCGGCGCTATAGTAATGGACACCGATGCGCTCCATACCGGTGTCAATCTTCAGGTGCACCCGGGCCTTCACGCCCATCTGCTTCGCCGCGGCATCGATCTGCTCCAGGCGCTCAACCGAGGAGGCCGTCAGGGTCAGGTCGTTCTCCAGGTAGAGCGGGATCTGGTCGCCCCAGATCCCGCCCAAGACCAGGATCGGGGCGGTTACGCCCAATTCGCGCAGCAGGATGCCCTCCTCGAGCACAGCCACGCCGATGTAATCGGCATACGGTCCCAGAAATTTCGACACTTCCGTCAACCCGTGTCCATAGGCATTGGCCTTAACGACGATCATCACCTTCGCCGGCGCGACCCGGGCCCGGATCGCCTCCAGGTTGTGGCGGAGGCGGGTCAGGTTGATCTCGGCCCAGGTGGCGCGCACGCCGCCATTCGTCGTGATGACTGGCTGGTGAATGAACATGGAGGTTATTTTAACTCATTCCAGGGTACTGCAGGAAGATTGGGTCCCATCACCCACCTCCCCGCCCGCCCAGGGGCCCTTCAGCCCAGGAGCTGGAGCAGCGATGGTGAATTTGCGGCCTGCAGGTGGCGCACAGAGAAAAATACCCAATCATGAGAATATGATAAGAAACACGAACGCAAGAACAATCTCTCGGTATAATGTCCAAACAACCATTCGAAAGTGAGAAGATCATGAAAATTGTGACCGACTGTGCAGCCGACCTGCCTGCGGAAGAGCGTGACCAGCTTGGCATCATCGAGGCTCCTTTATACATCCAGTTTCCCGAAGGGGAGGTCAATTCGGCCGATCTGACACCCGACGAATTCTACGACCGGCTGGAAAACATGCGCCCTGAAATTCCCAGCACCGCCCAACCGTCGAGCGGCATCTTCACCGATCTGTACCATCAATTGGCCGATGTCGGACAGGTGCTCTCCATCCACATCTCGTCTGGCCTGAGCGGAACGATCAACTCGGCCCGTGTGGGTGCCGAGTTGATCAAGGATAAGGTTGTCGACGTGGTCGACTCGATGACCCTCTCCGGTGGACAACGCTTCCAGGTGCTGGCCGCCGCTCTGGCCGTTAAAGCGGGCTGGACCCGGGAGGCGATCCTCGAGCGCCTGGCCAGGATCCGCCAGAACACCGAGGTGATCTACACCCTCGAGACACTCGAATACCTGGCGCGCGGCGGTCGGATCGGGCGCGTCCAGGCCCTGCTGGGTTCGGTGCTCAAGATCAAACCGATCATTCACGTTGACCACGCTGACGGAAAATACAGCACGGTCGGCAAGAGTCGCACCATTCCACAGGCGATCACTATGATCGGCGACCACCTGCAGCACACGTATAAGGATACCGCCCTGTGGGTCAGCATCATGCACGGCCGCTTCCAGGAGGGTGCCAAGATCATGGCGGACACGCTCGGCGAGAGACTGAACATCAAGAAGCTGGAAGTCCTGCGCATCTCGCCCGTACTGGGCGTCCACACCGGACCAGGGATCGTTGGAGCAGCGGTCACGCCAATGGAACTGATGGAAGATCTGATGTGATCCGGATCTCCCGCAGGCTTCAGCCTGCGGGAGATTTTTTCTCCTGGAGTGGAGCTGGCCAATAATTTGTCTATCACCAGAGGCGGTCCAGGATATCCTGGACCGCCCTTCGATCTTCGTCAGGGGATGCGATAGCGCATGATCGGCCGCGTCTCGGACCTGCGGGCCACCTCCTCGAAGCCGGCCTGGCGGAAGGCTGAAACCAGCCCGGTGTAGACGAAGACCGGCGCGGCCAGCCTGCCCTCGCGCGGCTCGACCGGATAGCCCTCAACCATCTTTCCTCCCCGCCTCCGGACATAGTCGATCGCCGCCTGGAGCAGTGCGACCGTCAAGCCCTGGCCACGGTGCTCGCGAGCGACGAAGAAACAGGTCACCGACCAGACCGGGGCCCCGTCGACCGGCTTGAGGATCCGCGAACGAGCCAGACCAGGGTACTGGTCGCGTGGCTCGACCGCAATCCAGCCGAGGGGGACCCCTTCCCTGACCGCGAGCAGACCCGGGATCCTGCCGGAGGCCACAAAGTCCTTCTGCAGCAGGCGGTTCTCGCCCTTGGTCCCGGCGGTGAAGTCCTTGCGCGGCCGCTTCCAGTACATGCACCAGCAGCCGCCACAGGCGCCGCGTGGACCGAACAACTGCTCGAAATCGTCCCAGCGTTCAGGAGTCAGGGGATGGAATTTCAGATCCGTCAATTGAATCACCAGGCATTGGAACCCCTTTGTTTCAATTCGCCAGGAGGTGCGCCTTCCAGTGGGTTAGAACTCCAGCACAGCTCCGAATGGCCGGCAAACAACCCAAAAGGATAACACCCATATCGCCCTCTGGGTTGCCCAAGCCACATTCAGGGGGTCAGATCGAAGGCCAACTTCAGGAAATCAAGAATAACCTGATCGATTGGTGGATCCAGATCCAGGGAAGCGCGAAACAAGGTCATGGCATGACCGCCGCTCGGGTAGATCTGCGTGGCGTACGAATCCCCCTCTGCAGACTCACAAGCGGCCAAGGACGGGGCATCATCCCGGGCGGCCACACACCAGACCTGCTTGCCGGCGTCGACCACAACAGTAACTGCTTCGGAATAGGGGATGTTCAGGTAATTCCCGGGGGAAAGTGATAGCGCCCCCAGGCAGCCCTCGCCACAGGCATCCACAACCCCATCAGCACCGATGCTGCCGCCGATCCCGATCACGCGCTGTGGGTCGGCACCTGGCAGGCTGCGGGCGGTCGCGTAGGCCGCCTCGGCGTCCATCACCCAACCGGCCGCGAGATCAGAAAAGCTCATCTCCGGGAAGGCCTGGCTCTCGCCGAAATCGCGGAAGTCAAAGATGAATACGCCGAAGGAGAGTTCATCAGGCAGCGGCTCGAAAGGATAGGGGGTATCGAAGAGCATCTCCTCCTGCGACAGGGGGGCAAAGGCGCCGCCCCCTGCACCACCGCGGTTCTGTAGCCAATCGACCATCCCAACCAGGATCCAGTCTTCCTTGGTCCCCCCACCCCAGTGCATCAGCACGACCACGGGAGCCGGGTTGACTACCGCAGGATAATACCACCCAATCAGGCTGGCCCCATCGGCGGCCTGGAATTCGATGCGCTGCGGATCAGGCGGCAGAGGCTCCAGGTCTGACCCGGAGGCGGGCGGTTCGGTCTGGATCTCCGCTGGGGCATCGGTCAGGGCCGGACCCTCATCTCCAGGTCCTGCGCCTGTCTCCTGGGTTTGACCCGGTACGCAGGCAACCAGCACCAGCACCAGCACCAGCAGCGCGGGCAACATTCTTTTGTTCATCATCAATTTCCTCCTCTTCTTACTTGAACGGGTACAAGAACACGATACGTTTTTATAGCACACCTGAATCCAGATTTCAATGAACCAAAAGGACTGGTTAATTTTCCGCCAGTCCTTTTGGCATCAGGCTTTGACCAACCCGACTTTGACCTTCTCATCATCAAAGGCATCCTCGGTCACCACCGCCGCAGAGGGCGGGGCAGCAAAGGACAACGCGGTGGTCAGGGTTTCGGCAGTGATATAGTCCCGATGGGTTTCGATCGCCGCCTGCAGCCCGGGCGTCGCTTCCACGGACAACCGGATCCGGTCAGCGACGTCCAACTCGGCCGTCTTGCGCAGATCCTGGACCCGGCGGACGAATTCACGCGCCAGGCCCTCCTGGACCAGTTCGGGGGTCAGGTCGATAACCAGGGCGGCCACATGGGCTCCTTCGTATGCCACGGCGAAGCCTTCCTTGGCCATCGCCCGCACCTCGACCTCTTCGGGTTGGATGTCGTACTCCTGACCATCGACGCTGATCGGGAGCGGGTCGCCAGCCAGCAGGAGCTTGGCGACAGAATCGGGGTCCATGGCATTGATCGCCCTGGCGATGGCCGGGAACTTGTTCCCATATTTCTGGCCCAATTGCTTGGGCAGCGGCTTGACAGCAAATGAAACGGCCTCTCCGCTGGTGTCCAGCAGGCGGACCTGCTTGACATTTAATTCGTCTGCGATCAGCTCGGCGTAAGCTGCGATGGCCGTGCGTTCGTCGGCGCTTCCGACCGAGAAGGCCGCCTCGGCCAGCGGCTGGCGGACCTTGCGATTGGCCTTCTGGCGGGCATTGTGCCCGAGCGAGACGACCTTCATGACCAGGGCCATGTCGCGGTTCAGGTCTTCGTCGATACTGTCGGCCATGAACTCAGGCCAGGCTACCAGGTGAACGGACTCGGGAGCGCTGTCATCCACCGAACGGACCAGATTCTGGTAGAGATCCTCGGCCAGGAAGGGCATGGCCGGGGCGAGCAGCTTGGCCAGTGTCACCAGGGCCGTATAGAGCGTACCGTAGGCGGCCTGCTTGTCACTGTCGGATTCAGATTTCCAGAAGCGGCGGCGTGAACGACGCAGGTACCAGGTCGAGAGCGTCTGGACGAATGTTTCGATCGGACGGGTCGCCCCGGGGACGTCGTAGTTCTCGTAGGCCTGGGTCACATCGCGCACCAGGGCGTGCAAGGACGAGAGCAGCCAGCGGTCAAGAGCAGACGAAGGGCCGCTGCCCACCGGCCGTCCAGCAACCGCCGGCGGGGTCCACCCGTCCAGGCTGGCATACGTGACGAAAAAGCTGTACACGTTCCAGAGCGTCAGGGTGAAATCGCGCACGACCTGGGTTACCAGATCCGGGGAGAAGCGCCGTTCGGAGTTCGGCGGGCCGGAAGTGTAGATGTACCAGCGGAAGGCGTCCGCCCCGTCGGCCTTGATGATCTCCCACGGGTCAATGGCGTTGCCGCGGCTCTTGGACATCTTCTGCCCATTGCGATCGACCATCAGACCCAGACAGATGACATTCCGGAAGCAGATTTCACCGAACAGCAGGGTGGAGATGGCGTGCAGGGTATAGAACCAGCCACGCGTCTGATCGACGGCCTCGCAGATGTAATCGGCCGGGAACTGTGACTCGAAGAGATCCTTGTTCTCGAAGGGGTAGTGCCATTGGGCGACCGGCATGGATCCCGAGTCGAACCAGACGTCGATCAGATCGGGAACGCGCTGCATGCTCCCGTCGCATTTGGGGCAGCCCCAGGTGATCCTGTCTACGTGGGGACGGTGCATGTCGATCCCGGCCAGGTCGCGCCCGGCCTTCTCGGACATCTCGGCCACTGCCCCAATACATTCGCGGTGTTTGCACTTGCCGCACTCCCAGATCGGCAGCGGCGTGCCCCAGTAACGCTCGCGTGACAAGGCCCAGTCGATGTTGTTGTCGAGCCAGTTGCCGAAGCGGCCATCCCGGATGTGCTCGGGGACCCAGTTGATCGTCTGGTTGAGCGCCACCAGGCGATCCTTGAACTGGCTGGTACGGATGTACCATGACTCACGAGCATAATAGAGCATCGGCGTATCACAGCGCCAGCAAAAGGGATAGGTGTGGGTATAGGTCTCGGCGCGGTAGAGCAGACCGCGGGCGCGCAGGTCCTCGGTGATGGACGGGTCGGCGTCCTTGACGAAGACCCCGCTCCACGGCCGAACCTCGGGCAGGAAGCTGCCGTCCGGGCCGATGGTCAGAACAACCGGCAGGCCGACCTCCTGGGCCACCTGCATGTCCTCGGCGCCGAAGGCCGGGGCGATGTGGACCAGCCCGGTGCCATCCTCGGTGGTGACGAAGTCGCCCAGCACCACATAATGGGCAGGCTTTTCGGGCGGCATGAAGGTGAACAGGGGTTGATACTTCACGCCCTTGAGCCTCTTGCCCTTGTAACGCTCAACCACCTTGACCTCTTCGCCGCGGAAGACCTGCTCCAGCAGTGCCGCGGCCAGGATCATCCTCTCCGTGCCCCCTTCTTCCAGATGCCGCTCAACAGTGACGTATTCCACGTCGGGATGGGCCGCCACGGCGACATTGGCCGGCAGGGTCCAGGGAGTCGTGGTCCAGATCAGCAACGAGGTCCCGGGCGTATCGACCAGCGGCAGGCGGACGAAGACCGATGGATCGACGGCCTCGGCATAACCCAGGGCGACCTCGTGGTCCGAGAGCGGTGTGCCGCAGCGCGGGCAGTACGGAACGACCTTGTAGCCCTTGTAGAGCAGGTCCTTGTCCCAAAGCTGCTTGAGGATCCACCAGACCGACTCGATGTAATCGTTGGTATAGGTCACGTAGGCATCGTCCAGGTCGACCCAGAAGGCGATCCGTTCGGTCAGCCGTTCCCAGTCCTGGATGTAGGTAAAGACCGACTTCTTACACAGCTCGTTGAACTTCTCGATGCCATATTCATCGATCTGGCCTTTGTTGGTGAAGCCAAGCTGCTTCTCGACCTCGATCTCGACCGGCAGGCCGTGGGTATCCCATCCGCCGCGCCTTGAAACATGGTAGCCGCGCATGATCTTGTAGCGCGGGAACATATCCTTGTAGGCCCGCGCCATTACATGGTGGACGCCTGGCATGCCATTGGCGGTGGGCGGACCCTCAAAGAACACGTACTCGGGCCCACCTATGCGCTGCGCGATCGTCTTTTCGAAGACCTTGTGGGTCTTCCAGAACTTGAGCACGGCTTCTTCCAACGCTGGCACATCGAGTCTGGGGGATACTGGTTTGAACGACATACGACCTCCATTCAGGTGTCTAACAGCCTGGTCTCGCAATGACATGAAAAAACCCTCGCCTCTCAGGCCAGAGACGAGAGCCAGTCTGCTCACGCGGTACCACTCTGCTTCCTGCCGGTAAGGCAGGCCCTCACGGGTACGGCCAGGTTGGCATATACCCTGCCGGTATAACGGTCGGCTTCCGGCTTACTTACTCGCCTGTGGCTTTCAGCGCGCGGCTCCAGGAGGATTTTCGGCCCCTTTCGCTGGCCCGGTTCTCACCTCTCCCGGGCTCGCTGACAGCGGCGCAAGGCCTACTCGTTCCCATCATCGCCTTTGAATTGGAATGGTTGAATTATGCCATAGAATGGGCACAACTTCAAGGCCCGGGACGAGGGTATAATTATTGGGATGCCCAATTTCTGGAGACTCTTGTGAAACGTTGGCTGACCCTCGGACTGCTGGCGGTCCTCCTGGAAGGGTGCCTTCCCGTCGCATCGACTTCAACCAATATGGATATCTTCACCCTCAACCAGCGCCTGGCGCGTACGATCAACCTGGGCAATGCCCTCGAAGCCCCCAGCGAAGGGGAATGGGGCGTGGTCCTGCAGGAAGCCTACTTCGACCTGATCGCCGAGGCGGGCTTCAGCGCCGTGCGCATCCCGGCCCGCTTCTCGGCCCATGCCGGGCACGCGCCGCCCTACGCCATCGATCCTGATTTCCTGCGCCGCGTCGACTGGGCGGTGGAACAGGCCATTGCCCGCGGCCTGACTGCCATCGTCGACCTGCACCACTACGAAGAGATCTTCAGCGATCCTTCCGCCGAGAAAGAACGCTTCCTGGCCATCTGGGGCCAGCTCGCCAATCACTTCCGAGAGCGTCCCGACGAACTGGTCTTCTTCGAATTGCTCAACGAGCCCCACGACGCTCTGGCGGGTGCCCTCTGGAATGCCCTGGCGGCCGAGACGCTGGCCGTCGTACGCCGGACCAATCCCACCCGTCCGGTCATCCTCGGGCCCGGGAACTGGAACGGCTTCGAATCGCTTTCCAGCCTGGTCCTGCCCGATGACCCCTACATTATCGTCACCTTTCATTACTATCATCCTTTCGAGTTTACCCACCAGGGCGCCGAATGGGTCGAGGGTGCCGATGCCTGGCTGGGCTCCACCTGGAACGGTACGGACCGCGAAGCCGCCGCCATCGCCGCTGACTTTGATTGGGTGCTGGCCTGGGCGGAGCACCACAATCGTCCGGTCTTCCTGGGCGAGTTCGGCGCCTACTTCCGCGCTGATCTGCAGTCACGCATCCACTGGACGGCAACTGTCGCCCACCTGGCCAGGGAACGCGGCTTCACCTGGGGCTACTGGGAATTCTGCTCCGGCTTTGGGATCTACGACCCCGTCCGGCAGCGCTGGAATGATGATCTTCTGCACGCACTGATCCCCTGAGAGGAGGGTCGCATGAAATCCAGACTCATCGAAAAAGTGAAGATCTCTGTTGAAAAATCGCGCCCGGCTGCCGGAGGCGGGTTCCGGCTTACCGGCTCGGAGGTGATGGTCAACCTGCCGTACACGCCGCGTCAGTATTATTCCCACGGCTGGCAATCCTGGAGCCTGACCACCTGGGTGGATACCAGCCCATCCCTGCCAACGATGCAGCCGTCGATCCTGCACCCGATGCAGACCGACCCGCTCTACGTCCACGAGACAAGACCTAACGGCTCCTGGGTAGCAGCGGTCAACATCCCTGAAAGCAACGACGTCCTGCTCCTGGGCGCTCTCGACCTGGATGCCCATGTCTTCCTGGACGGCAAGACCCTGCGCGGCAGCTACGAATCCGGGAAGGGTGAATGGCTCTTGCTCTGCGGACCGGAGGAAAAGGTCTTCGCCCGTTATGCCAGACACCTCGCCAGCCGTTTCGGCCGCGGCCGGGTCAAGGATCCGCAGCGGGTGTGGTGCTCATGGTACAGCCTGTACACCCATATCAGCGAGAACCGCCTGGAGCGGGTCCTCGAGGACCTGGGCGATCTGCCTTTCGACGTCTTCCAGATCGATGACGGCTGGCAACAGGCGATCGGCGACTGGGAACCCAACCGGAAATTCACCTCCGGCATGGATACCCTGGCCGCCCGGATCGTCGCCACAGGTCGGACCCCTGGCTTGTGGCTGGCCCCCCTGCTGGTCGTCCCCTCCTCACGCCTCTACCGCGAGCATCGCAACTGGCTGCTCAGCGACGACAAAGGCCGCCCGGTCTCGGCCGGCTTCAACTGGGCCGAGCCGCTCTATGCCCTGGATACGACCCACCCCGAGGCACTCAAGTGGCTGGCAGATCTGCTGAAGAAAGTCCGCAACTGGGGCTATGACTACCTCAAATTGGATTTCCTGTATGCCGGGGCCCTGCCCGGGATACGCTACAATGGAATGCCGCGCGAGGCCGCCTACCGTCACGGCCTGGAAAGCATGCGGAAAGCCATGGGCGAGGCCTATTTCCTGGCCTGCGGGGCGCCGGTGGTGCCATCGCTCGGCTTGTGCGACGGAATGCGCATCGGCCCGGACGTGGCCGAGGTATGGGACAATCCGCGCGACAGCCGCCAGCTGGCCAACTTCACCACCCCCGGGGTACAGAACGCCATCCGCACCTGCCTGCACCGCCTATGGCTCAAGCCGCTGCTGCACACCGACCCTGACGTGGTCTATTTCCGCACCAAGATGAATGCTCTGGGGATTGTCGAAAAACGCCTGCTCCAGGAACTGGCCCTGGTTTGTGGGTTCAAGGCCTCCTCCGACCTGCCGGCCTGGCTGAACGATGACGAGACCGCTGCCCTGAAAGCCTTCCTGGAGAGCGATCCAAAGATCAAGCGGAACGGTCGCTACGCCTTCCGCATAGACGATCGCCCGGTGGATTTCTCGCCAGCCATTCCTCTACCGGACATCACGCTGACCGACCGGCTGCGCGGAGGCCTGCTCGGGTTCCTCGCCAACCGCCGGCCGGTCTTGTGGGCCCTGTTCCGGTCCGGGGTCCGCAGCCAGGGCAGAAAGATCAGCAAGGAACTGTAGGCACCGGAGAGAAAATAACAGGCTCCCGGCGGATGTTGATGCCGGGAGCTCTGAATTCTAGGACTGCCGCGCTTATCGGATTAACCGCTTCACTGCGGTCGGCTCCGGCAGATGCACCCGCAGGATGCGGCGCTCGCGGGCGGCCAGGGCCTCGTAATCACCCAGGGCCTGGCAGCGCTCGAGCACGCCGAAAGACATCCCCTGCCCGGGAATATCCAGATCCTCGGCGGGGTCGGCTGTGATCTGCAGGAACAGGCCCGATTCAGGGCCTCCCTTGTGGAGCTGGCCGGTCGAGTGCAGGAAGCGCGGCCCGAAACCAACCGTTGTGGCGCAGCCGGTCAGCGCACGGACCTTCAGGCGCAGTGCGGCCAGGGCCGCGCCCATCGCTTCGTTACGCGGCAGGTAAGCATTGATGGCCAGGTAATCGCCCTTGCGGGCCGCCTTCAGGAAAGCCGTCAGGACTGCATCCAGGTCCTGCCCCTCGACCTTGCCGGGCGCATAAATCTTCACTCCCTCCTGCTCCCAGACCGGATTCCCATCGTCCACTCTTTTTGTGTGGCTATACGCATCCAACTTGGCCCTGGTGCGATCCTTGTTGTCCTGCACATCGGGCTGGTCGAAGGCATTGACGCCCAGCACGGCACAGGCGTAGGCCGTGGCCATCTCCCAGCGGTAGATCTCGGCGAACAGGTTGTAAGGATCAGGCATTGCGAAGCTCAGTACCGGTTGGCCGATGGCGCGCAGCCCGGCGACAGCCCGATCGTGGGCACCGTCAGCCCGCAGATAGACGAACAACCGGTCGTCGCCATAGGTGCAGGGCTCCCCAAGCGGCTCGCCGTCGACCACTACGATCCCTCTGCCCTGTTTCCCAGATGATTCGGCGATCAACTGCTCCAGCCAAGAGCCAAAGGAACCAACCGCTGGATCGGCCACCAGAGTAAGCTTGTCACGCCCCAAGAGGGCCGCCTCGCCCAGGACAGCCCCCAGGACCAGACCCGGGTTGCGCGCCCCACTGACCTGCGGGCCACACTGGGCGGACATCCCGGCAGAATGATCCAGCATCCGCTCCAGATCGATGCCCATCAAGGCCGCTGGAACCAGGCCGAAGTGAGTCAGAGCCGAAAAGCGTCCCCCGACGGTCGGATCAGCATGGAAGATCGCCAAGAAACCGCGGGCGTTGGCCAGGGCGTCCAGCGAGGTTCCCGGGTCGGTGATGGCCACGAAGTGCTTCCCGTTCCCGCCGGTCTTATCCCAGAAGTACTCGAAAGCCGCCATGACCTCCGCTGTCCCGCCGGACTTGCTGGCAACGATCAAGAGGGTCTTTTCAAGCGGAAAGCGCTTCTCGGTCTCCAGGACCTGGGCGGGATCGGTCGAGTCAAGGATCGCAAATGTATCCGCCTGTCCAAACACCCGGGCCATGACCTCGGGCGCCAGGGACGAACCGCCCATCCCGAGCAGCAAGGTATGGGTCAGGTCGTCGGCACGGGCCCGGGCGGCAAAGTCGGCGATCGCCTTGACGTGCAGGCGCGAGGTTTCAGGCAGGGTCACCCAGCCCAGGCGTTTGCGGATCTCGTCCTGACCGGCCGGGTCGGAGGTCCACAGGGTCGGGTCGACGGCCTGCAAACGGGCGGGAGCGTCCTCGGCGACCAGAGAGGCCAGGCGCCGCGAAACGGAAGCCGACAGGGGACCGAGGGCCGCGGCGGCCGCGGCGCGGCGTTCCTCGATCGTCGCCAGCATGGCCGCGAAGGCCTCGGCAAAGGACCGGACGCCCTCGGCCTCCAGTTCAGCAGTGACCCTGTCAATGGAAACGCCAACCGCCTCGAGGTCAAAAAAGAGCTGACGGGCAGCGGCGACCTCGTCCAGGATGGTTACCCTGGGCCTGCCATGGTCTCGGAAGGCATCCAGTGTCTGCGGCGGGACCGTGTTGACGGTCGCCGGGCCGATCAGTTCGTCGACATAAAAAGTGTCAGCGTAGGCCGGGTTCTTGGTACTGGTCGAGGCCCACAGCGGGCGTTGCATGCGGCAGCCAGCGGACTGGAAGCTGGCAAAGCGCTCGCCGCCAAAGACTTGGCGGAACGCGTCGTAGGCCAGGCGCGCATTTGCAATGGCTGCCCGGCCGCGCAGGGCCAGCCCTTCGACAGTGCCGACGGACTCCAAAAGGCCATCGACCTTGGTATCGAGGCGCGAGACGAAAAAGGAGGCCACCGAGGCAATGTCTTGGACCGGCAGCCCGGCCTGCAGCCGCTCCTCCAGGCCGGCGAGATAGGCATCCATGACCTCCTGATAGCGCGGGAGCGAGAAGATCAGGGTCACGTTGACGTTGATCCCGTCGGCGATCAGCCGCCGTACGGCCGGCAGACCCTCCTTCGTCGCCGGAACCTTGATCATCAGGTTGGGATGCTCCACCCATTCCCAAAGGGTTCTGGCCTGGGCGACCGTGGCCTCGGTGGAGTGCGCCAGAGCCGGGTCGACCTCCAGGCTGACATAACCGTCACCTCCTTCGCTCTCCTGATAGAGCGGCAGGAACAGTTCGCAGGTCTGGCGGATGTCCTCGATCGCCAGCTGCCAGAAGATCTGCTCAGCATCCCAACCGGCCCAGGCCATCGGGATCAGGGCCGGGTCATAGTCGGCAGTTTTCGCAATCGCGTTATGGAAGATGGTCGGATTGGAGGTCACGCCGCGGATGTCGCCACGGGCGATCATGGCCGCCATTTCTCCATTCTCCAGCAGACGGCGCTGAACGTTGTCGTACCAAAGCGACTGGCCGAGTTCGGTCAGCTGGGCAATGAGGTTGGGCATGCTATGCTCCTAGAATTCTGAAATGAGTGCAAAGATCTTGACCTGCCCGGCCTTCCCGCGCACCGGGATCGGCTTGAGCGGTTCGGCTGCCAGGGAACTGTCGCCGGCGGCAGCCTGGACGGTGGCGGCACTGGCCAGAATGTCACGGTCGAGTTCCCTGGTCAGGTCCTGCAAGCGCGAGGCCAGGTTGACCGTATCGCCGATGACCGTATATTCGATGCGGCCCTCCCCGCCAATGTTTCCAGCCACCACCGGGCCGGTGGCGATGCCGATCCCGGCCCGGATGTGCGGTCCGCCAGCTTGCACCTGTTCGCGATTGAAATCAGCCAGAGCGGCCTTCATCGCCAGGGCAGTCCGGACGGTTGCGGCAGCGTGATCGGCAGCCGGATTGAGCGGCGTTCCGAAGACTGCCAGCAGCGAGTCGCCGCCGAATTTGTTGACCATCCCGCCGTTGGCGACGATCACCGCCACCATGCGGCTCATATAGCGGTTGAGCAGGTCCATCAGCGCCTCAGGCGCCAGCGTCTCGGACAGGCTGGTAAAGCCGCGGATATCGGAGAAGAGCACCGAGCACTCAACCACCTGCCCGCCCAAACCGGCACCACGCGCGAGGGCCTCGCGGGCCACCTCGGGGCTGACGTACAGGTTAAGCAGGTTGCGCAGCAATTCGCCGCGCTGCAGGCCGTCGACCATGACGTTAAACCGTTCGGTGACGTAGCCCAACTCGTCGTTGGCCACCGGTGCCACCCGGACAGTAAAATCGTTCTCGCCGACCTGGGTCATGGCCGCCTGCAGCTCCCCCAAGGGACGGGTGATCAGGCGCGTCACCAGCAGGGCCAGGCCGATGCTGGCTGCCGCACTGATGATCAGTACGAAGACCTCCGCATAGAACAGGTTGCGCAGGACCGTCTCCGGATTGTCAGCCGAAAGCAGCAACCGGGCCCGGTCGAGCGAGATCAACACCAGGACCCCGACTGGATAGATGCTGACCAGGAAGAAGGTCAGCAGCAGGCGCCGCAGGACTGGCAGGCGAAAGGCCGGTACACCACTGATATCCCCTGCCGGGAAGAACAGTGGAATCACCCGCCGCCAGAGCAACTCCATCGAGAAGAACACCAGCACGGAGGTGAAGATGCCGCCAACCAGAAAGATTCCTCCAAAGGCACGCCAGGAACCGGAAAAGAACAGGCCGAAGGTCAGACCGGCAACAAACCACATCACAAGGGAGATGCATGCGCTGTTGGCCGGGTAGTTCAGGACCTCGCGCCGGCATGCCTGCGGGACTTCAGCCGCCGGGGTTCCCCGGTGCAGGCGCTCGTACCAGCCTGGAAAAAAGCGTTCGGTGCGGCGTCCCGACAGCCCGCCGATCAGGATCAGCACAATCGTCCCGACGATGGTCGGGATGACCTCTGCCAGGTTTTCGAAATTCACAGCTGCCTCCCCGACCGGCAGCGGAGCGATCAGGGCGAAATAGACGTAGGTCAGCATGGCCCCGATGAAGTTGGCCGAGATGACCAGGGCCCCGGCGGTGCGGGCCACCTTGCTGTATGGAGGAATCCGAGCCGGGGGGAGACTCACCGCTTCAACTCTATCTGGCGGACCTTGGCTACCCGCCTGGCATGGCGCTCCTGACCCGGCTCGCGACCGATGAAGCGGGCCCCAAGAAAGGCAGCGACGATCTCGCCGGCTAACTCGGGGCCAATGATGCGCGCGCCAATGCAGAGGACATTCATCGCATCGTGCTCAACACCCTGGTGGGCAGAATAGGTATCGTGACAGATCCCGGCATAGATCCCGGTCAGCTTGTTGGCGGCAATGCAGGCCCCGACCCCCGAGCCGCACACCAGGATGCCGCGCTCGGACTCGCCGTTCTGGATCGCCCGGCCGAGCTTCTCGGAATAATCGGGATAATCAACCGGCGCAGTCGAATCGGTCCCCAGGTCGAGGACTTCGTGCCCGGAACCGCGGACGAGCTCAAGGATGGTCCCCTTGAGGGGAAAGCCGGCATGGTCACAGGCCAGCGCAATTCTCATGTTTCCTCCAGATCCTATACCCAACCCAGGATCAGCCCGATCCCCAGACCGATCAGGAGGAAGCCCGCCACCGCTGTCAGGACGCGCGTTGCGGTCACCCCGAGCAGGCGGGTAAGCAGCTTCCCCTCTCCGACGATCAGGCGCCAGTTGAAAACCGCCCCCAGGACCGCAACCCCCCCTGTTACGAAGACGAGCAAACCGGTGGTGATTGTATTCAAAAAACCATCTCCTCCATACACAAGATTTGGCAACTTACAGATTTTACCACTGCCTGAAAAACAGATTTGCGAATTCAAGCCAAGTGTGCAATAATAGGACCAAATTCCGCTCAGGAGGATTCTCCATGTGTCTGGCTGTTGAATTCATATTGCTCGGTTATGGCATCTATGTGCTTGTTACAGGCAAGTACCAGCTCAGCAAGAATATAATGCTCACCGGGAGCAAGGCGCGTATCGCCGGTGCATTCCTGGTCCTGCCGCTGCCGCTTGCATTCGGAGCAGGGCTCCTCTTCGGTCTGCTGTTGGGGACCGGTATCCTGCCCTACAGCATTCAAAATTATGCCGTCTGCCTCGAGGGAGCGATCGTCCTGGCCTGCATGGCCGGCTCTTTTGTCTTCGCCTATGCCAACAAGCCTCCGGCTGCCAGCGCCCTCCAATCGCCGCAGGAACCGCCCGCCGTTCCCCCCGCGCCCTAGTCGCATCTATCAGGAGCAACCATGACCAATCCTACCTCCCGACCCGGCCCGGTCGAACAACTTGCCAGCGAGATCAGTTCGCTGCAATCCAAGCTCGCCAGTCTCCAGAATGACGTCCGTATGAGCGACGCCCGCGATTCTGTCGAGGACCTGCAGACCAAGGTCAACGGCATGGCACAGCGGATCGCCAGCCTGCGCGAGCGTGGTTACGTCTTCGAGAAAGAACTCAAAGACCAGGCGGCCGATTTCGTCCGCCAATGGCAGAAACTCTACCCCTCGATCCAGCAGCAGATCAACACCCAGGCCACCAGCCTGCAGAACGCCATCCGCCCGCTGGAGGTACAGATGTCACAAATAGCCAGCCTGAAAAGCAACCCGGCCCGGGCCAAACCGCTGCTGGTCAGCCTGAAAACCAATGTCGAAACCCTGGAAAGCAAAGCTGAAGCTGCCCAGCGCACCATTTCGGGCATGTATGACCAGTTCAACAACCAGGTCTACCGGGTCAGCCGCCGATTGGATGAAATCGAGCGCATGCTCAAGAATCTGTCGGAAGCCTCCTTCCAACTTCTACCCACCGAGGGAGGAATCGCGGCCGTCAAAGCAGTCTGGTGCAAGACCGGCGAGGAACAGAAAACCGACCCCGAGGGCATCCTGTTCCTGACCGACCAGCGCCTGCTTTTCGAGCGCAAGGAAAAGGTGGCAACCAAGAAGATGCTCTTTATCGCAACAGAGAAAGAGACCGTCCAGGAATTACAGTGGGAGGCCCCGGTAACCCAGGTGGAGAAGATCGTGACCAGCAAGAAGGGCCTGCTCAAGAACGAGGATCATCTCGAGATCCGCTTTGCCCCGGGCACTGGGCGAGAAATCGTCAACGTGCACATCTGGGCGCTGTGCGACGAGTGGCAGGCCCTGATCCAGCGCGCCAAGGCCAAGGAATTCGACCCGACCCGGGCGGTGGCCATCGATCAGGCCGAGGTTGACAAGGTCAAGTCGGTACCCAGCCAGTGCCCGGCCTGCGGCGGGGCCCTCGACCAGGTGATCCTGCGCGGCCAGGACGTGGTCAAGTGCAAGTTCTGCGGCAACGTGATCCGCTTGTAGGTACACCCGGAGCCATCGACCAACACAACCCGGCCTTTATTTTCTGGATGCGCCTCGTCCAGGACGAATGGCAGGATCGTATTCATGGAAGAGCTAACACAAATCTACAGCCAGGAGTGGTTGGCGTTCCTGGCCCAGGTCAGGCACGCCCAAACCAGACTGGGGTGCTCGAAAACGCCTGGATCGGCGTTCTTCCGCGGCCATTCAAATTCAGAATGGCAACTGTTGCCATCGCTTCTCCGATACTCGAATGGCCCAGCATATGAAAACGACCTCTATGAGGATTTCGTCACCCGCGGTGGTTTTCTGATCGACCGATCGAAATCGTCGTGGGAACTGCTTGCCGAAATGCGGCACTATGGGATCCCGACCCGTCTGCTCGATTGGACCACATCCCTGGCCGTGGCCATCTACTTTGCGATCGTGGGGGATGCACCCAATCCGTGCATCTGGGTCCTGAACCCCTTCCGACTCACGCACGCCGCAAGCGGCGAGAAGGCGATCATCAATTTCGACATCCAGGGGGAATACGATTTCGTGCGGGACTTCGTCCGAACAGAAACCGGACCTTTCGAACTACCGCTGGCAATGGCCTGCCCGTGGAGAAACGCACGGATGCAGGCCCAACAGGGCTATTACACAATTCACGGGAACGATATCCGGCCGCTCGAAGTGATCACGCCAAGGTATGTAAAGAAAGTTGATCTGCCCAAGTCTGCGATCCTCGATGCCGGGCTCTTCCTCGAACAGGCCGGAATCGATGAATATAAGTTGTTCCCCGATCTGGATGGCCTGGCCCGCTGGCTGCGGACAAAATACGAATTGGGGTGACAACCCTGCACGCAGAAAGACTCCCGGGCAAAGCCCAGGGAATCTTGCCGCGAACCTGAAATGTTGGTCGTCGGGTGAGAGAAGAACAATGGTTGACCACCGTCCTCCACAGCGGCAAGACTGCCGGTTGCCCAACAGCCCCGCACAGATCCCGGCGTCGCACCGCCGCATCGAAAATGGGTTAATCACGAGAGAATGATTGGCAGGAAGCTGCCGAATGCCTGGTATCTACTTCGACAGCCGAGCTGCTTACAGAGTGGCTGACGAGAGCGTGCGAGTAGATACACTTCCTGAGTGGAATTTCTGCGCCAGAATATTGAACGGCAGGCCGTCCATGAAGGGTGTCCGATTACATGATTCCGGCTCCAGTGGACGGCCGCCATAAGTAACCGAGATCGATGGTGGTTTGCTCGATAGACATGGATTTCTCTCACCGCTTGGTCTAGCGCCTGTCACGCCTGTCACGCCTGTCACGCCTGGCATGCCATCCAGATCACCCTCTGCGGAATCCACTGTTCGACAATCTATACTTTTCATATGGAGGAATTGCATGCTGCGCCATACAGGATGGAAGTATCTGATTACAACCTTGACGTGCCTAATGCTCACTTCCCCGGGAAAACTTCTGCATGGGACAATCCAGGACTCCTCTTCTCCCGATTGGCAGGTGCTTGGCCAATTCGGCGGCCCGGTGCAAGGTGTCGTCTCACAGGGACGCTACGTATACGCAGGTGTCGGCCCGCGGCTTGTTTCCATCGATGCACTCGATCCAGCCGTGATGCAACCAATAGGCGGCACGGCCCAGTTCGCAGATTTCGTCCAGGACGTGACGGTAAGCAGCGATCTGGCCTATGTAGCGGCAGGGAGTGCCGGGCTGCGGGTGGTGGACATCAGCGATCCTGCCCACCCGGTGGAAATCGGAGCATGGGATTCACCCGGATATGCGGAGGGCGTGGTCGTTGTTGGGCATACTGCATATCTCGCCGATGGACCGTATGGCCTGGCAATCGTCGACATAAGTGACCCGGAACAACCATTGCCTATCAGCTCGGCGTATTCGACAGAACATGCTTACGGGGTTTCCGTAAACGGGCAGTATGCCTACCTCGCAGCTGGGATTGCAGGGGTGCTGGTAGTGGACGTAGTGGATCCAGACCACCCCGTTGAATCCGGCGCCGTCGATACCCCCGGCTATGCCTATGGAGTGGCCGCCAACGCCACAGTTGCTTACGTTGCCGACGGTTGGAACGGGCTGCAGGTCGTCAACGTGGCCGACCCGACAGAACCGACCCTGGACGGTGTCCTGGCCACTCCCGGCTGGGCCGTCGGAGTGGTTCTGTCCGGCACGCGTGTCTACGTGGCGGATGCAGCGGGGGGCATCCGGATCGTCGACGTGGCGGATCCGGCCAGCCTGCGCACTTTGGGCGCCCACGCTCCCGACCTGGGCCATGCCGGGAGCGTGTCTGTCGCCGGGAACATGGCCTTCATCGCTGATCGCAATTTTGGTGTGCGCGCGGTAGACGTGAGCAACCCGGCGAATCCGGTCCAGGTCGGGCTGTACAACTCACTGGGCAACGCAGTCCGCGTAGTTGTTGCCGGGCAGTTTTCCTACGTTGCGGCTGGAAATAACGGGCTGCGGATCATGGATGTCACCGATGCCGCCCACCCGCTTGAAGTGGGCACCTATGACACGCACGGATTTGCGCTGGCCGTGCAGGTTGTTGGGAATTTCGCCTACGTGGCGAATCTCGCCGGACGGGCGGGCGGTTGCGAGATGCGCGTGGTGGACATTTCCAACCTCGCCAACCCCACCCTCGTCGCCCTTTTTCCTTCCCCTTTCCCGAACGGTGCGTACCGCGATCTTGAAGTGACGGATGGAATTGCTTATCTGGTCGACGAGATCGGGCTTCAGCTGGTCAGCGTCGCCGACCCGCTACACCCTGCCCTCCTTTCACGGATCGAGCTGATGGCGGCAGATGGCCATGAAGCAGTCGGCGTGTCGGTCATCGGCGACGTTGCCTATGTAGCCTCCTCGTTCGCTGGCTTGAAGATGGTCGATGTGTCGGACCCCTCAAGTCCAACCCTGTTGGGCCAATCCACCACCGAATGGAGTTTCGCGCAGGATGTCGTTGTGGTGGGGAACATCGCGTATCTGGCGGAGTATAACATCCTGCGAACAGTCGACGTGAGCGACCCGACACATCCCAGGGGCCTCGGGCACGTCTTCACGCCGGGCGAACTGTACGACGTCGCAGTGACGGGGAATACCGCTTACCTGGCGGTCTCCGGCCAGGGATTGGAGACGGCAGATGTGTCGGACCCGACCGAACCCGTGCTGACCGGTGGTTTCGACACAATCGGAATAGCACACGGGGTTGTCACCAGTGATGATTACGTCTTCCTGGCGGATGGTCCAAACGGTCTGGTCATCCTGGCCCCCGCGGCGGATGGGGAACCCCCGAGCCATGGTTCCTTGCCCGAAATGCCTGCCGTCCAGCTTCTCTCGGTTGAATTCACGCCCAACAATACCGCAGGGTTTGCTTCCATCCCTGACGATCCTCCGGTTGGCCGTTGGACGACTTCCTTCTTCGAATCCAGAGAACCCTCACGCCCGCCCGGCCGGGCTGCTGCAGCCGCACCGAACTGCACGGTTACTTCCGCGGCCGACAGCGGTCCGGGAACGGTGCGGGCTTGTCTGCAGGATGCCAGAAGTGGCACCGTCATCGACTTTTCACCCACCACTTTCCCGCCTGAAAATCCGGTGGCGATCATGCTGCTTTCCCCGTTACCTCACTTCCCCGGGAATGTGACTCTGGATGCGAGCAATGCAGGGGTCATCCTCGACGGCAGTGAGCTTGAAGAAGGAGACAACGGCCTGTCACTTACATCGAATGGGAATACCGTGCGCGGTTTACAATTGACCGGCTTCCCCCATTCAGCGATCCTGGTGATGGGGCGAAACAACACGATCGGCGGGGACCGCGGCGAGGGGGCCGGACCGATCGGGCAAGGCAACCTGATCAGCGGCAATCGTAACATGGGTATTATGGTGGCGGGTGAGGAGGCTTCCGGAAATTGGATTGTCGGCAACCTGATCGGCACCGACATGACGGGCACCAGCGCCTGGGGAAATGAAAATATCGGTTTGTTCCTCCATGGGGGAGCACATGACAACACGGTCGGCGGGCTGGAGGATTGGCAGCGTAACATCATCTGCGACAATTATTACGCCGGCGTTGCCATGATGGGATCGGGAACCAGCCGCAACTGGGTGGTCGGGAATTATGTGGGTACCGACGTTACGGGAACCAGGGATCTGGGCAATCGCGGAAATGGCATCACCATGGAGCTGGCCGCCGCCGCCAACCTCGTTCAGGCAAACGTCTCGAGCGGCAACAGCGATGTCGGGGTGGGGATTTCAGATCAGGGAAGCGATTACAACATCATCATCGGCAACCGGCTGGGCACAGATGCCGGCGGCACGCAGTCTATCCCGAACGATGACGGCGGTGTGCGCGCTGGATTCGGTGGAGCCAGTTTTAACCGCATCGGGGGGACTCAACCTGGAGAGGGCAACCTGATCAGCGGCAATTCAATCGGGGTGTCGATCATCGGCTCGAATGCGGTGGGAAATCTGGTGCTGGGCAACCTGATCGGCACGGATGGATCAGGCCTGGGCGCCCTGGGCAACCAGAATGAAGGTTTGGTTGTCTCGGCCGGCGAAACGGTCGTTCGGGGGAACGTTGTTGCCGCCAACGGAGGACCAGGAATAAGCCTGAATAGCGGCTCGACGTCAAGTTTCCTGCTCGCCAACCTGATCGGCACCGCTCAAGGAGGAGCGATCCAGCTCGGCAATGCGGGACCAGGCATTGTGATCACTGGTACGGGCATCAATTTTATCCAGGGCAACACGGTGGCACACAACCGCTCGAACGGCCTGGAGGTGGTGGATGGCCTTCGCAATACAATCCGCCGGAACAGCATTTACTCCAATGATGGCGCGGGTATTGTTTTGACAGGAGTCGGCAACGGGCAATTGACCCCGCCGAGGCTGGGAACAGATCCCACGCAAGGCATCTCGGGCACAACTTGTGCGGGCTGTACTGTCGAGTTGTTTGCGGATGCCGGCGATGAAGGCCGCTATTACCTGGATAGCCGGGTTGCTGATGACACGGGCGCTTTTTTGTTCGGGCGGCCATGCCTTCCGGCCGGCCTGGGGATCACGACAACAGTCACCGACCCTACCGGGAATACCTCTCTCTTTTCAGCGCCGGCATCCGTATCATGGACGTGCGGCACTCTTGACCTGCTTTCACCGAGATCTCCATGAAAAGGATGCCCATGGCAACCGATTCTGGTGGAGAATCCAGGCAGGTTGGGTTCGTGGTAGACACGGAACGATTATCACCGGTCGATGTCCGGTGAAGGCCGAAATGGCACAGGAGGAAACGATGCAGAGGAATTCTGTTGTGATGCCGATTCTCATCCTTTTCCTATGGATGGCATTGACGAATTGCAGCTCCGCTGAAAACTCTAGCCCAACCATTCCCGCAACACCCAGATCAGCGCCCACGACAATACCCTCACCAACCAGCACCAGAACACCTGCCCCTACAAATACCCAAGAGCCGATCGTACTTCGTTCTGAAAGAGGAACAGTGAGAATCACAAGATACGGTTTCCAATCTTCATTGCTGGATTGGGCACCGGAGGACGGATATCAGCTCTTGATTCTCTGGCTGGAATCTGTCGACGGTAATTACCAGGGTGGTGAAGGATTATTGGAAGATACGGAAGGGGTGTACGTAACCGGTAATGACCTGTCGAATACCTTTCGTGGATTTTGTTGTATTGCCCAGGGGGAGCTAATGATTGGGTTCACAACGCCATCGACTGCATCGACATTCGTCCTTTATTGGCCTGGAAACGATCCTGTTGAACTGAGTTGGCCATAACAAGGACGAGAATGTAACCCGACGAACCTCCCCCAGGGCTTCCAACCTGGGGGAGGGATCCAGTTCTTCGTAGCGGCTCAGATCGAACTATCCACAGCCTCCGCCGGAGGGGCTGCGCCGGCGCTGGAGTTGGATGCGCGGGGTATACTCAAGTTCCCACTCGTGCGGATTGGGACGCGCGGCATCGTAGCGGTCACCCAGGGCGGCCGGGAAGGTGTAGCGCAGATCGTCGTCCGCCACCGGCCCGGGGGTCGGGGTGATGTCCGGATCGTCATGTCCGAAGATCGCGATCCAGTTGTTGAGCCCGCCCTCCAGGATGTAGACATTGGGGATGCCTTCGGCCACCAGGGCGCGCCAGGCATCCGTGGCGGCATCCTCATCGTTCGACATCACCACGATGATCGTATTGGGTGTGGCCGTCGTTTGGGAGATGAGCCCGGGCACCCGCCCGGGGACATCCACCAGAGGCACATGCTGGGCACCGCGAATGTGAAACAGGTTGTAATCGGCTTCGTCGCGCACGTCGAGCATAACCACACGCAGCCGATAATCGGCCAGGTTGTCGAGCAGCTCACCGGGATGGATCTGGACATAGCGACCGGACAATATTTCCTCAGCCGGCATCTGGACCTTCTCGCCTTCGATCTCGCGGGTCAGCATCAAGCGGGCATACTTGTCGGCCGTAGTTGGCTGGCCGATGACCAGGACCGCCAGGGCCACTACGAGCAGCGCCGCAGCGCCGAAGACCCGCTGGCGGGGTTCCTTCTGCAGGTCGCGCTTGCCGATGATGCGTTCGAGCTGCTCCCCTCCCCAGAACATGAACAGGGCCATCAAGACCACCAGCAGAACGACCACCCCGGTCGGGAGATGGAAGACGTCCATCAGGGTCAGGCGGCCATAGTAACTGTTGGTGTTCCACCAGTTCCAGTAGAGATCGACCGTCTCGCCAAAGCCCCAGATGCCGAATAACACACCCAGGGCGAAGAAAATGCCGTCGATCTTAAGCGTGGCTGCCGAGACGAGCGAAGTGCCCGGGCAGAACCCGCCAGTAATGAAACCGATGCCCATGATGACGCCGCCGACAATGCCCGGCCAAAGATAGGTCTCGGGAACATAGACCAGGCTGAAGTCCAGAATGCCCATGGCCGAGGACAGGAAGATCAACACCATGGCTGTGACGATCGCGCCGAACATGACCTTGAGCACGGTCAGGTCTTTGAAGTAGAACTGGGCGGCCAGTTTCTTGGAGTTGCCGAAGCCGGAGATCTCGAGCGCGAAGCCAAAGAAAAAGCCGATCAGGCCGAAGACCAGGTAGGTCCACCAGTTTTCGGAGAGCGCCTGGCTGACAAATTGCTGCAGAGGGAAGATCGTCATCGCGGGCCTCCTTAGTTCCAGAACTTGCGCAAGAAATAGGCCAGGGCGTAGGCGCCAGCAAAGATACACATCATCAGCGCCCAGGAGCCGGCGGAAAGCACCGCCCCGCCCGAGAGGGCCTGACCAGAGGTACAGCCGCGCGCCATGCGCGCCCCGTAGGCCATGATCGCCCCGCCCAGAAAAGCCATGATCAGGCGGGTGCGGTTCGAGACCCTGGGACCCTTGTTCAGTTCTGGCTTGAAGCGGCCGAAGATCAGCCCGGAAACCGCCCCCCCAACGATCGCACCGATGACCACCGGCACGCTCCAGTCGTCGAGCGGATTCCGATCGCCACCAGCCAGCTTGAGCAGGTAGGGGGTCTGATCAATGTGACCGGGGACGATCATGTCCTCTCCGGCCGCGATCAGGCGGTTCAGCCCGCCCGAGGCGCCCAGGCCGTTGCGCGTGATCAGGAAGGCCAGGAACAGGACCAGTCCGAGCAGCGCCCCCCCGACGTAAGGATGCACATAGGGTTTCGCGGGCCGGTTGAACAGGCCGTGTTTCTGTTTTTCAGGAGCCGCGGTCGTCATTTTTTCTCCTCCGTTTTGGGCTTGCGCACAGGTTTCTTTTCTTCCTCAGGGACTTCATGGACTTCAATCTCTTCCCAACCGGTCACCATGGCCTTGATGCTGTCGAGCGGTTGAGGGCCGCCGGTGGTGGTCAGGTAGACGTGGGCGACGATAAAGGCCGCGAAGGTCCAGGCAATCAGGGTGTGGAAGGGGGCCAGGCCCGGCAGGCCGCCCAGGAAACGGGCGTACTGTGGCCACTTCTGGACGCCCCACATCAGAATGCCAGTCAGACCCTGGAGCGGCAGGAGCACATTCAGAATCACAAGATAGGTCATCTGCTGGAGCGGGTTCATCCTACGTTCGGGAGTCTTCTCGAATGGATGCGGCGCGCGCCTGAAGATCCCGCCAAGATAATACTTGGCCTGTACGATCGCGTTGTCGAAGAAGCCGCGCGGTCGCGGGATGAACTGCTTGATCTCTCCGCTGGCCAGGTGATAGAACAGCGACAGGAAAGCATTGATCGCCAGTAACACCGCCAGGACATTGTGCATCACCACCATCCCGGCGAACGAGAAGATACCGAAAAGCTCGGGACGGTGAATGACCAGACCGGTAAAGAGCAGCAGGACAATAACCACGGTCTGCAACCAGTGCCAGATGCGTTCATATGCCTGGTACATGTAGGTCCGCTTGAACCTGGCCTTGACCGCGTCCTTCATCCGCATGGCATTCCATGCCCGCAGCCCGCTGTGCCCGCCAACGGCGATCAGCACGCCCACGAAGAGCAGTCCGCCGACCCGGTCCACCCAGGCCACGTTGCTGTGACCGAAGATGTAACGGCTCTCGGCCTGTGGATCGGGCTGGTAGTACAGGGCCCCGTCGTCGTCAGCATACACTTCCCCGGCCAGTGGGACATTGGTGTCCGCAACGAATTCGGGCGCCACGCCACCAGGGGCATAACCCGCCAGGATGATCGGCTGAGCCAGTCTTGAATCGGCGCTGTGGCAGGTCTCACAGTCATCGAGCGCCTGCTCGCCTCCGACCACGTTGTGGTTGATGCTGTAGGGGTAGACCTCACCGACGATGCGCGGATCCCGCAGGCCAATCGCTTCCAGGCGTCCGGCGATCAAGGCTTCCTTCTCGGGGGTATCGATCACCAGTTCGGCCTCCGAAAGGCGGCCGTCGCCGTTGGCGTCGAAAGCTACCAGAACCTCGGATGGGTAGGCTCCGTCCGGCCGCCAGGCCGCCTCCAGGTCCACGATCCGGACCGGGCGGGTGTTCCCATGGGCGTCTTCATAGACCCAGAACCAGGCGGTGATCAAGTTATAGGGGGCGAGCAGGGTGTCGCCGTCGACATTGGTTCGCTGCAGCAAGACCGGCTGGAAGCCGGTGACCAGGTCGGTCACCGGGTCACCGGCGCCTTCCACACCGCGGCAGGAGGTGAGCGGCTGGTCGTCAGCCGTCAGAACGGTCCAGTCGTAGGAGCGGATTGCCGGAGCGTAGAGCTGCGGGATGTGACAGGTTTCGCAGGCTACGGTAGCCATGTGCCGCGCGGCGTACGGCAGCCAGCCAGCATGGGTGTCCACGGCCTCGTGGCAGGAGTCACAGCGCCGCATGGTGCCCTTGAGGTCAGGAGCTACATTGAATTGGGCGCTCTGGCCGCGGGCGAAATTGTGGTCAGGCCTCTCGAGGTACTCGCCGATCTCGAGCCTGCGCGGATCAAAGAGCAGGTGCGCCGGCCGGTTTACGGCCGAGGCTTGATAAAAGACCGGGTTGTTCAGCGAGTAGTGGCAATCGGTGCACTGCACCTGGCGCTCGGCGTGGATGTCCCAGGCAAAAGCCAGTTCCTCTTTGTTGGATAGATTGACGCCCGAATTGAGGATCCGCCCGGGCCCGATCACCTGGCCGGTGGTGGCTGTTTGCGGATAGGACAGGTCGCCGCAGACAGGCAGGATAAGCACATTCGCATCGGTATGGACCACACCGTGGCACTGGGCACAGTTGGCATTGGTTGGATCCTGGATGGCAACGTACTCCTGGAGCAGCTCACCTTCGCCGTCGAAGGCCGCCGGGTTCCAAGCATAGACGCCAACCCCGTCCTGGTTTAACAGCCCCATCCCATTCAGAGTGGCGGTATTGGCCCAGGCGAAGTTGCCGGCCTCGATCTCGGCAGTCCGGGCGGCGTTGTCCGGGGCTGCCATGTGGCACAGGAAGCAGTTCATCTCGATCACGCCGGAGGCTTCCCAGTCCCAGGCAACCGGCAGGCCGGTCTCGGGATCCAAGACGGCCGAGTCGGGATTACTTGCCTGCACAAATAGGTCAACCAGCGGGACACCGATCCGGGAGGTGGTCGCCGGCCCGCCGCCGACATGGCGGGCACCAAAGAGCATCACCCATTCGGGCGTGCCCAGGTCGAAACGCTCATCGCCGGACCCGGAGAGGTAGCGGTAGGTCAGCGGATCCCACTGGCCGTAGCGGCCGGTGCTGGAATCCCAGGCCTGCCCTTCAACCTGCGTTCCCGTCAGGATGTCGCTCAAACCCAGGTCAGCATGGTAGCTGTGTTCGACGATGAAGAGCGTGTCGTGGCACTGGCCACAGGTCTGCATGGTCGAGACCGGGCCGGCACTTTCCAGAACATTGATCCCCTCAGGATCGAGCAAGGCGAAGGTCGGGTGAAGCGGCGAGATCGCCTCAGTCGGGGCCCCGGTCTCGCGCGCCGCGGCCAGGCGGATCCCCATCCCGACGGCCAGCAGTGCCAGCAGGAGGCCCACAGCAAGCATCCTGGTCCGCAGGTTCAGGGGTTTTATGAGATCGGTCATCTGCCCTCTCCTTAAGGCCGCTGGAAGCGGCCGCCCCATTCGATCGGATCGCCGGGATAGCCCAGGGCGATCCAGTCTAGGCGGCCATTCTCGCCATGACAATCGTCGCACTGCAGCGCCCGATCAGCCGGCTGGACCATGTGAGTGCTGGGCCAGAACATCCAGGTTTCGGTGAAATCATAATGCCCGCTGTATGCCAGCCCGGTGATCGGCTCGGAAAGGCGAAAGGCATTATCCCAGTCGAAATTGGTCCAATAGCCGTTCGGCCCGGAGGTGATCGGGGCCAGCAGGTAGCCATACTGGGTGTCGTACGGCTGGTTGGCCACGTGAACCTTGAACGGGAAGATCAGCGCTGTCGGGTCATGGATGTTCCCCGACGGCACGTTTATGAACGTCGGCCCATCGAAATCGATCAGGTCGCCAAGCAGGTAGCGGTAATCCAGGTTGCCGTTGAACCACAAATAGGTCGGCATCAGATTCTGTTCATAGATGAATGTACCCTTGATGCGCAGATAGGTGAAGTGCTCTTCGGGCCGATCCAGGCCGGCGGTTGACCAGTCCCAGTAGGTCTTGGTCGGCTCGTCCAGGGCGATGGTCGGGATATGACAGGTCTGACAGGCGACCGACTGGACGTGGGCGGTCAATCGTTCGTCGGTGTGGACCGTGCCGGTGTGGCAAGTGGCGCAGGCCACCTGTTCGGATGGGTCGATTGTGACATTGTCGACCACCAGCCGGCCGAGGATCTCATGATTCTGGGTCACATGGCAGTCCGTGCACAGGAAATCATTGCCGCCCATATGGACGTCGACCTCCTGATCGGGAAAGTACAGGGATTCGGCCAGATCGCCGTGCTTGACATTGTTGCCGCCGCCGCCGTTGAAATGGCATGAACCGCAGTTCTCGCGGGTCGGGGCTCGCACGCTCTGGGCGGCAGCCAGCAAGTCCACTCCTTCGGCCGGGTTGCCGTAAGTGCCCTTGGCATAAATGCCCATGTCTGCATGACAGACCAGGCAATCCACATTGGCCTGCTCGGTGAAGTCATAGGGGGTCTCATCGCTCCAGGCGTAGCCAATGTGGCAGGTCATGCACTGGTGCTGGTTACCCTGGGCGCTGATACAAAAGTTGTTGATCTGGTTGATCTTGCCAATCGTCACCGGCTCATCGCGCCAGGAGACCTCGAAGGGCTGACTCTCCCAGGTCCAGTGAGTGGTCATCATCACGTCACTGGCCGCCTCGGGATGACACTCCAGGCAAGCACGCGTTACATCCTGGGGCGTCTCAAACGGGCCCTGAACGATGTCAGCGTGGCTGGTATGGACCGGATGCTGGGGAACATTGGCCCAGGGGTCACCGGACACTGCAGTCGGGCGCGGCCAAAAGGAGATGACCGGCACCAACACGATCAGCAGGATTCCAACTGCGCCGAGGATCCAAAACGACTTGATTTTCTTCATGCCCTGCTCCTTAGGACTTGTGTACGAATAACTTCCGTTTTTCCAATCACTTTTTGTCCATAAATGCCGCAAAAGCAGGGAGGTTATTCTTACACGACGACTTAGGTTGTATGAGCGCTATTCAGGTTCCACGATCAGGCTGGCGCGGTATTGAATACGCTCACGCATGAGCGTGCGCAGGATATCAAGCGCATCAATGAAGCGCGGGTCAGCCAGTGAATACTGTACCGCCATCCCCCTTCGCATGGCAACCACCATGCCACGGTCGCGCAGGATCTTGAGATGGCGCGAGATCGTCGGCTGCGGGAGATTCAGTTCCCGGGTCAGTTCAGATACATTGCGCGGTTCATCTGCCAAGGCATACAGCAGGACGAGCCGGGTCGAATCGGCCAGGGCCGAGCAGAAATCAGCGTGCAGTTGCGTGATTTCCTGTATGAGAGTCTGAGACAGCATCGCTACATCACCTTATTCGGATAACCGCATATCTATCATCCTTATGATACCCTTGTGATAAGCGCCACAATAGTGTCCTTTGTCACGTGACATTTCGCACAATGTCATCCCGTGTGAGAAAAAGCAGCCGAGAGCGGCTGCCTGTTCCGAGAACTGCTAGCAGCTTGTCGGAGAGAAAAGCGTTCGTGCTTCAAAAACGGACCTGCCGGGTTGGGCCGGACGCTGAATATGGCCCAATGGGCGTAAAAAGGCATGTTTCAAGGGCTGCACTTCCCTTACTGGCTGTTTCCGGCTGCGAAACCAGCCCCAGGACAAGGTACAGGGTGTGCATTCGTTTGAGATTGAATGCCAGACATACCAAACACCACTCACCGACGGCGACCCACAGACCGCGCAGAAAGAACTGGCGGAATCCCAGAATTTTCTTGATGATTCCTACGAAAAAAACGTCCTGGATCGTCGTCTGCCGGGTCCATTCCGCCGACCCATTCGCCGACGAAGGTGGTCTTGCCGAAGCCGACCGGCGCCGAGGCGAGTGCGATCTAGCGGCCCGCCTGCAGGCCTGCGTCCAGGTTTTGGATCAGGTGTGGACGTTTGCCCCACCGGGGGGGGAGGAGAGGGTCGTTTGAATTTCGTTGCCAGGTGATTGGACATGCTGATTTCCGGATTTCTATCCATCTGGCCGTGATTGCGTTGCATGAATTATGGCCGTAATCCGGAGCAAATCTGGATCTTTCACACTCGGGCATGGGCGGAGTTCTTCGCCAACCTGAACAGGCCGCGGCTGATCAGCAGCCACCAGACCAGCCAAAGGAAACCATTGACCGGCATGAGCATCCTGGCCAGGGAGGGAGCCAGGACCAGGCTGATCTGATCGGCAAAAGTGAGAACGCATCCCAGAATCCCCACATAGAAAACCCCGCCTCCAAAAATCTGGCTCCGCCGCATCACGAGGGAGATGAGCAGTCCGGCGACTGCCAGGAACAGGAAGCCGATCGTTTCGGGTGTCGCCCGGGCCGGGGAAAGGATCGCCTGCCCGGCAGCGATCAACTCTCCCCTGAGCACATCGCTGGTAGCGGCTGCATAGCGCGCGTTGAGCGAGACAAACGCCGAAACCATGAAAGCCCGCGTTGTGACGAACACGCTGATTCCCAGGAACGCGAAGAAGGCCGCGAGCGCCATAGTCGTGGGGTGGATATCTTTGAGCGCCACGAAGACTGCCAGGAACATCAAACCCAGGATGGCGATCGAGAAGGTGTCGAAGGCATTCAGATACAGGAGCCCAAGCAGTTTGTTTTGCTGGTACACCGCAAACCACTCTGTCTGGGTCGCGGGAATCGCTGGCCCGAAGGCGTAGGACAGGGATTGGGTCAGGTAAACGGCAAGGGTTACAAGGGGAGCGATCGCCCCGATCTTAAAAAGCGGATTCCAGATGGAGCCGTCAGTCTGAGGGTTTGACTTATCCACCGCAGATGTATCCTTTCAATCAAGGATCGAGATCATCTTTGCCCGACTCGCCGTAGGGACACAGAGCGACACATTTCGAGCAGACATGGAACGTGTTTTCGTCGAAGGATGTCCGGCTCATGTAATTCGCGGCTGCCCGGGGGTCAAAAGCCCTGAGCAGCAGGAATTTAAGCCTCGACATAGCGTGGGTCCGGGCTGTGTGTTGCAGGCAGCCCATGATTCTGACCTGCTTTCGATCGGGCAGGATGGCACCAACCGGGCAGGCGTCCACGCAGATTCGACAGTCGGGCGGACAGCCGGGCTCTTCATTTTCGGGATAGCGCCGCGCGGGCAGGACCACAGTGGTGAGCACACCGCCCAGCATCAATCGGGAACCATAGCGGGAATTCAACAGCAGGCCGTTCCTGCCAATCACGCCGATCCCGGTCACTTCGCCCATCCGGACCTGGTTGAGGTAGCCGACGATCATGCCTTTATGATCCATCCCAAGAGGCATGCAGCCGTAGATGGGAACCGCCTTGGCCCCACTTTCCTCCAGCAGCGCCGTAAAGCGCAGGGATAGAGTATCCAGCCGGCGGTAGTGTAGATTTTGGGAGCGCCAGGTGGTTTCCAGTCCATAGGCTGGCATCTGATACACGCCGCGCGGCACCGGGAGACCAAAGCAGACCAGGCTCTGCGCACCTGGAAGTAGATCGTCGGGACGGTGGCCGGGCCGCTCGTCGGCCATTGCTGAGGCCGGGCCGAAGCCAAGAACGGGTATGTTCTCTTCCATGGCGATCCCGTGCAGTAGATCACTGATCAATCGCGGCTCCTTTCTTCTTTCGATTCGCGGAGAAAATGTTCGATTGCCTTATGATCCTGTACGACTAGCAGCCTGCCAGAGAACTCTTAATTCGCCCAGAAGGCTCCCCTGCTGCTGTGAAATTAGACCGAAAACGCCGGCTTGCGCCCCACTTGGCGGCAAAAAACAGCCAAGAATTGGGATTGCCTGCTTTACGCCGACAGCCTGCTAGCTGTATTTTTCCAAAATCTCCTTCACAGGCAGGGTCACCTGCCCCTCCCGGGCATCCCCGATGCGGGTCACCGCCTCCGGAGAATTGCCCGCCATCCAGGCCGTGTAAGCTGCCACCAGAGCATCCAGTTCTTCCGATGCATAAATGAACTCCATTGGCAGGACCCCCTTGAGCAACTTGTGACGAGTGATCTCTTCAAAGAATTCCATCGGATCACGAATTCCCATGCGCGCTTCGCAGAGTACCAACTGGCGCTGCAGCCGACCTTCCAGGGTTGGTTTGGCTAGCGGCAGGATCCCGAGCAAAGCGCAGAAGGCGGCATGCGGGTGGGTTTCGAGGACCTGGCGTTCGGCATTTTTCGTCGGGCATGGCTTGAAACCGAGCTGACCCATCTGGCGGTAGAGCTCATAGCCAGTCTGCATCCAGGCCGGGGAAAGTTCCGCCCGGACCGGGGTCGGGGAGACGGCGATGCCTCGCCGGCGCAGCTCGTATTCAGCCAGGCGCATGTCGGCCCCGCGAGCCGCACCGGCCGCCTGGCTCCCTGGCGGCCGGCGTTTCACCAGCCCCTGGTTGGGGCGCGGCGGGGCATTGACCGCCACGAAGGCTGAAGGCATCCCTGCCAGCAGGGCCAGCACGTCCTCCAGTTCGCCGGCTGCCATGGAGAGCAGATGGCAGTCCGGATCGAGGACCGACCAGGTAAAAGGCTGCCTCCCGGCAGTCGGATCAATACCTACGCAGACAGGGTTTAGATGCGACATGGAAACCACCAGGGTTGTGTGGTAAACTGCCCACTACCAGTTACTAGTTTAGAACAAAAACGATTCCAATGCAACCGGTCCAAAGACGATTCTTGCTTACCCTCCTCCTGCTCGCCGGCCTGGTCTGGATCTTCCTCAGCCGGACCGAACTGCCCGCGACGCCCTCCGGCCTGGTCCCTGCCCCACAGGCTGGCTTCCTGGCGCCCGACTTCCGTCTCGAGACCCTGGACGGAGGGCAGGTCCGACTTTCGGATCTGCGCGGCCAGGTGGTGGTGGTCAATTTCTGGGCCACCTGGTGCCCACCCTGCCGGGCAGAAATGCCTGCCCTGCAGGCCGTCCACGAGGCATACGATGGGCGTGGCGTGATCATCCTGGGGGTCAACGCGACCAGCCAGGACAGTCTGGACGCCGTACACGAATTCGTCACCGATCACGAGCTGTCCTTTCTGGTTGCCCTCGACCTCGACAACGGCGCCAACCGCCTGTATGAGATCCGCTCCCTGCCGACGACCTTCTTCGTCCGCCCGGACGGCGGCATCGCCGAGGTGGTGATCGGCGGGCCAATGGCCGAGGCCGCCCTGCGGGCGCGCATTGAAGACTTGTTGCAGGAGGCACCCTGATGCTGCCGATCCTGCGTGTCGGCCCGCTGGCCATCCAGATCCCCGGTCTGACACTGCTGCTGGGAATCTATCTCGGCCTGACCCTGGTCGAGAAGACCGCCTCCCGCCGCGGCCTCAAGGCCGACCCGCTGGTGAACCTGGCGCTGATCGGGCTGCTGGCCGGGGTTGTGGGAGCACGACTCTCCTTTGTCCTGCAGCACCTGGCGATCTTCCGCCAGGCGCCAGCCAGCCTGATCTCGCTCGACCGGAGCCTGCTTGACCCATGGGGGGGCGTGGGAATCGGGCTGCTGGCGGCCCTGGTCTACGGGCAACGCAAAGGACTGGTCCTGCTGACGGCCCTGGATGCCCTGACACCAGGGCTGGCGGTCTTCGCCGTGGCACTCGGATTGTCGCACGCCGCCTCGGGTCTGGCCTTCGGCGCGCCGACCACCCTGCCCTGGGGAGTGGAACTGCGGGGTGCGACGCGCCATCCCAGCCAGATTTACGAAGTCCTGACGGCCCTGGCCATTCTGGCAGTGCTCTGGAAGCAGTTCCGGCAGATGGATTCCCCCGGCCGGCTTTTCGTCCGTTTTATCGCTCTCAGCGCGGCGGCACGCCTGCTGCTGGAAGCCTTCCGCGGCGACAGTCAGCTGATCTTTGGAGGCCTGCGGCTGGTTCAGGCACTCGCCTGGCTGGTGTTGGCCGTATGCCTGTATTACTTGGAATTTCGACTGAGCGCAACGGATAAGCGATGACCGACAAGATCCTGATATCAGATCTGCGCGAGGGATGCATCATCGGGGTCCACGCCTGGGAACGCCAGGCCCCCCAGGAAGTGGTGATCAACATCGAGCTTACCACCGCCACCCGCCGCGCCGCCCGCAGTGACGACATCGCAGACTGCATCGACTACGACGCACTCACCCGGGAGGTGAGCGCCCTGGTCAAACGCGTCCAGCGGTTCACGGTCGAAGCCCTGGCGGAGGACATAGCCGATTTGTGCCTCCACCGATCAGGGGTTCGCAGGGTGCGAGTCCGGGTGGAGAAACCCGGGGCGGTGCCGCGAACGGGTTCCGTCGGGGTGGAAATCGAGCGTTAACTACCCGCTCAGAACTGCATGGGCGAGAGGTTGCGGGAGATATTTTCGAGGAATTCCTGGCGGGTGGCCAGGTTGGCCCGAAAGGCTCCGTGCATGGCTGAGGTGGTCATGCGGGCGTTGTGCTTTTGGACGCCGCGCATGGACATGCACAGGTGAAGTGCCTCCACGACCACCGCCACCCCCTGCGGCTTGAGCAGATGCGAGATAAAATCGGCGATCTGGCGGGTCAGGCGCTCCTGGACCTGCAGCCGGCGGGCGTACATGTCCACCACACGCGGGATCTTCGAGAGCCCAAGCACCTTGCCATTCGGAATATACGCCACATGGGCGCGGCCGACAAAAGGCAACAGGTGGTGTTCGCACAGACTGTAAAATTCGATATCGCGCACGATCACCATTTCATCGTATTTGACTTCAAAGAGAGCATCGTTGACCAGCACAGCCGGGTCAAGATGATAACCGGAGAGCAATTCTGCATACATCCGGGCAATCCGCTCGGGTGTGCGCTTCAAGCCCTCCCGCTCGGGGTTTTCGCCAATCGCCGACAGCAGCTGCCGGACCGCATCCTGCACTGCCTCGGTTTCAATCCCGCTTTCGGCGATTGTTTCATCGGTCAGGGAATCGTCGTAATCGATTCGATCCATGCTTCACCAAAAAACTGGCCCAGAAGGTTCTTCCGGGCCAGCACTTGTGGTCCGAAAAGATCAACCCAGTCTTGGCTCGATTAAGCCATAGCTGCCATCTCGACGGCGGTAGAGGACACTCGTCGTTCCGGTTTCGGCATTGTAAAATATGAAGAAATTGTCGTGACCGAGGAGCTGCATCTGCTCGATCGCTTCGATTTCGGTCATCGGTGTCAACTCAAAAGTCTTGCGGCGAGCAATGGCGGTAGTCTCAGAAGCGTCGGGCTCAAGTGCAACTGCGCCTTCCTCAACTGCCAGACGCGCCTCGCTCCGCCCACGACGGCGTTTCCCCTTGAAGCGCTCGATCTGGCGTTGCATCTTGTCCAGAGCCGTATCAAAAGCAGTCAGGACTTCATCCGAGCGCTCTTCGGTACGAAGGATGAATCCCCGACCGCGGATCGTGATCTGGGCAACGAATTTATCCTTGGCGCTGCGGGCGGATTTGGCATAAGTGATATCCACGCGTGTATCATCGATATTTTTGAGGTAGCGATTCAATTTGGAGACCTTTTTTTGAATGGTCTCCTGGACCTTCTTTGCCAGGTCTATGTTGCGAGTGAAAACCTCGATTCGATCTGCCACAGGCACCTCCTGAGAAAAGTGGTTAAGGCGAGCAACGAACACAAAAGGGACACTCTCCGGCCGCCTGGCGGCGTGGCTTGGGAGGGCAACCTTATCCCAGAGGCCGTGCTTGGACCCAGACGGACAGGACCCGCCCGGTTCATGGCGACCAACAGGACCCGTTCAATGCGCCGGCCCGATACGCGGGAAAAAACAGCCGCCGGATTCCCCGGGGCTTCTCCCTGGGGCAGGCTGCGGCTCGATTTGCTCTGCGAGAACGCCCCACGCATGGGCTCGGGCCTGGCCAGAAGAGGCGCCCTGCGACCAGAACACCAGCGGCTGCACACACGATCGCATCCCCCTCCAATGGGTGGATACAGCCAATTCAGCCTTCCCGGTGACCCGCCGCTTGAATGATCTCGCAAGGATACAACCGCTTTGATCAGAACCCCAGCCCGCTGAAGGTCTTCCAAAGACGCAAACCCGCCGGGGTAAGCAGCACGATCATGATCGTGGGGAAGATGAACACGCCCATCGGCAGCAGCATCTTGATCGGCGCTTTGTGCGCTTCTTCCTCGGCCCGCTGGCGGCGTTTCATGCGCATCTGGTCCGACTGGATGCGCAACACCTTGGCCATGCTCACACCAAGCTGCTCACTTTGAATGACTGCGGCGATGAAGCTGGTCATCTCAGGAATGCCAACCCGGTCCGACATATCCTTCAAGGCTTCACGTCGCAGTTTGCCAAGCTGGATTTCCCGGATCGTCCGGCCGAACGCCAGAGCCAGGTCATTTTCCCATTTCTCGTTGATCTTGGACATCGCAGCATCAAGGCCCAGGCCGGCCTCGACGCAGATCGTCAACAGGTCAAGAGCATCCGGCATGGCCTTGCGGATCGACCTCTGCCGGCGATCGATCTTGCTCCGCAACCATAATGCGGGCAGAAAGTACCCCAGCGCGGCGAGCACAATCGTGACGAGAAACTCTCGTCCCGGAGGCCAGGTGCTGGAGACCAACGAGATCAAAAGGAACAAGCCTCCCAGTACACCCATCAAAATGATCCGGAGAGAAAGGAAGGCTGTGGCCTCCATGCGACCCGGGTTTCCGGCCAATTCCAGGTTCCTGGCAGTTTGCTCGATCACATGCTGGGGGGTGATCTTGGAAGACATCTCGCCGATCTTCACCATCATGGGGTAGATAACCCGGTCGACGAAAGGCTGTGATAACTCGATTTCCTCCAAGGACGCCGCCTCACCGCGCTGGCTGAATTCGATCAGCCGGGCGGACAAGGGATCTTCGTCCACTTTCGAGCGCCGAATCCCAGCGACCACCAGTCCGCCCGCGCCGACGAATACGATCAGCAGAACAATGATAACGATCACGGTCACAATCGTGGAGGACATTTCACACCTCGATATTGGCGATGCGGGTCATTGTGAAATAACCGATGATGATCAAGATACCGGCGAGGCCCAGGGCAGCTCCACCGCAGACCGCATTCTCCGGTGTAAAGAATTCCATGACATAATCGCGGTTCAAGAACCACAAGATACACAACAAGCCGATCGGCATCATGGCAAGAAGGCGGCCGGAATACATCACTTGCGAGGTCAGGACCCGGATCTCGCCCTTGATACGGATGCGCTCCCGGATCGTGTATGTGATCACGTCCAGGATCTCAGCAAGATTGCCGCCCACCTCGCGCTGTACATTGATGGCCGTGATGACGAAGTCCAGGTCTTCGCTGGGGATGCGGCGTTGCATATTGTCAAGAGCCTTCTCCATTGGAATACCGAGTTGCATCTCTTGGACAACGCGATGAAACTCATCGCATATGGGGGCCGGCATCTCTCTACTGACCGCTTCCATTGCCTGCAGGGTCGAGAAGCCAGCCCGCAGACCATTGACCATCAGGTTCAGCATATCCGGCAACTGATCATTAAATCGGACCAGACGCTTTCCCTGCTCGCGCTTCACGTACGCCCTGGGGAGAAATGAGCCAACCACCCCACCAATCGAGGCCGAGATCGCAAGCCGTCCGCCAACGAGATACGCGACCGCGGCCAGCACAACGATGACGATCACCTCTAGCGCGATATATTCACCCGGCTTGAATTTCAGGTCTGCCCGGGCAAGGTCGCGCCCAATGCGCTCACCAAACGTTGATTTGGCAACACTTTTGTTGACCCAATCAGTCAGCGCCGATGTGTCGCGCTTCTTCGCGTCCGCCGGCGATTCCTCTTCCAGATACTTGCCCAAACGGTCGTCAAGGTCGGTGCGCCGGCTGGTTGCCGTAACCACCACTCCAATAACCAGTGCGGCAATGACTATGCCGCCAGCAATCAAAAGGATCGTAGTGGGAGCCATAATGGGTGCGCCTGTCTCAGCTGATCATCCTGCAGAAAGCCTAATAACGCCGTCGTTCACCCACGCCAAAGATCGTAGGCGGGAGATGAATGCCGGCTGCCTCAATTTTATCCATGAACTTGGGACGCAACCCGGTGGGGCGCAGGCGACCAATCACCTGACCATTCTCAAATCCGGTCTGCTCGAAGGCGAAGATCTCCGTCATCGTGATGACATCCCCTTCCATGCCGCTCACCTCGGTGACGCTCACAACTTTGCGTGACCCATCCCGAATGCGTTCCTGGTGAACCACCAGGTCGATCGCCGCAGCCACCTGCTCGCGGATCGCCCGTACGGGCAGGTCCATGCCGGCCATCATGGTCATCGTCTCCAGGCGGGAAAGGGTATCGCGCGGCGAGTTCGAGTGGCAGGTGGTCATCGACCCGTCATGGCCGGTATTCATCGCCTGCAACATGTCCAGGGCGGCCTCGTCACGGATCTCGCCGACAATAATCCGGTCCGGGCGCATACGCAGGGAATTGATCACCAGCTGCCGGATGGTGATCTCGCCGCGACCTTCAATGTTGGGAGGACGCGACTCGAGCGTGACGACATGGTCCTGGCGAAGTTGAAGCTCGGCCGCGTTCTCGATCGTGATGATCCGCTCGTCACCGGGGATAAAGCTCGATAAGATGTTGAGAAGGGTTGTCTTGCCCGAGCCCGTGCCTCCCGAAATGATGACGTTTAACCTGGCTTCCACGGCCGCTTTGACGAACTGGATCGCCTCCGCCGAGATCGAGCCGTACTGGATCAATTGTTCGATCGTGATCGGGTTCTTCGAGAATTTTCGGATGGTCAATGTCGGACCGACCAGCGAGATTGGAGGAATCACCGCGTTCACACGCGAGCCGTCCGGGAGACGGGCGTCCACATACGGGCTGGATTCATCGATACGGCGGCCGAGCGGAGCCACGATCCGATCGATGATCCGCATCACATGTTCATTGCTTTCAAAGGTGACCGGCACACGATGGATCTTGCCTTTGCGCTCGATGTAAATGTTCTTGGCGCCATTGACCATGATTTCCGTAACGGACTCGTCTTCAAGCAACGGCTGCAATGGCCCAAAGCCCAAAATTTCAGCCGCGATTTGTTCGAAGAGCCGCGCCCGCTCCGGACGGGAAAGGACGATGTTTTCCTCCGACAGGATTTGTTCGAACAAATCCTGAATCGTGCGGCGCACTTCGTCTGTCCGGGTGATGTCCATCGAGGGGTCCAGTTCAGCCAGGAGCTTGTTCTGGACTCGTGTCTTCAGGTCGAAGTAAGTCCCTGCCTGAGGTGCAGTGCTGGGAGCGCTCACCCGCCTGGCCTGTAATGATGAGAGGCGCGAACTATCACTCGCAGGCGGGGCTTCGCCCGCCTGGGCCGGTTCGCTCGGCTGCCCGCCCTGCCCCTGCTCGATCCGTTTCAATAAAGACATGGATACCTCCTAAAAGTGAGCGCCTCAAGCATGCTTCCCCCCCCGGCCGGACTCTTCAGGTTCCAGCGACAGCAGTCGTGAGCGCAACGCCTCTGCCAACGTGAACACGCCGCGCGCTGCGGGTTGGGTTTTATTATCAATGACAAACGGGACACCCCGATTCACCGAAGGGATCACGACTCGCTCATCAAGCGGGATGACGGCAACCACTTCTTGCTTGAGATTCTCGCCGACCTTCTCTGGCGTAATCGCGATGCGCCGGTCATAGCGATTCATCACAAAAGCCACCTTGTCGGTAGACATCCCCAGGGTTGAGAGCAGGTCCAGGAAAAGGCGGCCATCCTTGATGGAGGGGATATCCTGGGTCGTGATCAGAACAACTACGTCGCATATATCCAGGACTGCCAGAGTGATATCGTTGAGATACGAAGACGTATCCACGACGACATAGGCATATAATTGGCGCAGATAAGCGAGCAATTCCAACAGCTGGTTTGCTTTGACTTCCTCGGCCTGCTCCGGGCGCGAGGGAGCTGCCAGAACATGCATCCCGGAGGCGGCGTGCTTGATCATGACCTCTTCGACAATTTCCGGGTCCAGTTCGCCAACCCGTGGCGCCAGGTCGACGATGGTGTTCTTGCCCTGTTCGTTCAGAAAAACCGCAACATCCCCAAACTGCAAGTTCGTATCGACCAGGACAGCGCGTGTGTCTTCATTGTGAAACGCGAGCGCCAGATTGACCGCCAGGGTCGTACTTCCTGCCCCGCCCTTTGGGCTGTATACCATGATGATCTTGCCGCGGGAGGCCGGGTGAGCCGTCAACACCTGAGGCGCTCCCGCTGTTGGAGCAGAAGAAACCTGGCCGCTCCTTGATTTTTCTTCACGGGCCATTGCTCCCGCCCGTCGAATGGCAGCCGTCATTTCGTCAGCCATTGGTGGTTTGGTCAGGAAGTCACTTGCCCCCACCAGCATGGCCCGCCGCATGTAGTTCTGGTCGCCCTGAACAGAGAGAATGACCACTTTGACATGCGGGAGCTTCTGCCGAATGGTTTCTGTGGCCGTAATGCCATCCATGTCAGGCATATTGATGTCCATCAAGACCACGTCTGGCACAAGTTCCTGGGTCATCTGGATCGCTTCACGACCGGTTCGGGCAACACCGACCACTTCAATGTCCGATTCAAACTGTAACAGCTTGCGGATATTTTCGCGCGTATCGGCAATGTCGTCTACGATCAAAACTTTGACCTTATCACCATCGGCCATGCGATGTCTCCATCAACGAGTGATTCCAAACCCCGGTAGAAACGTACACTTCCTGCGACCGGTCCTCCGGCGATCTATTCGGACGGCTGGACATAGGTCGAATCGTTGGGCAGGTAAGGCTGGATCAACTGATCGATCCGCGGCTCGACCGCATACGGCACTTTGGCCGGAATCGAGATATTGTACTGGCTCATCAAATACTCGAGCGTGGCAGAATTCGTCGCCGGATACAAATCCACATCGTTGGGATTGCGCAGCGTCAGCGTGATCTGAGCACCGCTGAAGATGAGGTAATTGAGGGTGACGGCATCTTGTGGCGCGACCATCAGTGTGATGAGATCCGGCCGCACGACCTGCACCGGCTCTTCCCCCTCCGCTGGTTGGGACGCAGCCGTGGGCTCCGTACCCGGTTCGGGGGCCATCAGCAGTTCTGATGTGGGCTCGCCCGGCAGTGGGAATGTCCCGACATGCAAGACCTGGACTCGCTGCATGATCAGCTGCGAGACCAACCTGGGCCGCTGTGTTTCAGAGGGGATAATGTAAACCACCTCCTGCAGCTGGTCGACCAGTTCCGCCCGCCCATACGGCCCAGTCGGACTCACACCAATCGTCAGCATGGGAGGGCCCTCGAGTGGATATGCCGCCCCCGAGACTACAGCCGTGGTGTTCGGTGTTGCAGTCTGATAGGCCGAATCCACGTCAACGACCAGCAGAGTTACAAGGACATTGACATAATCGCCATCGCGGATGCCGTAAGCCACCGATGACAGGCGTGTGATTGGCACCGAAATTGCGGTCAATCCTTGTGGAATGAAAGGCGACCAGGCCGAACCTGGTAGATTGACGTCGCCGGGGGTCAGAGAAACCATTGCCGTGGTGATCGGAATTCCTTGCGCAATCGGATACTGGGCATACTGCCCGACCACGCTCAGCTTATCCGTGAAGACTCCCTCGATGTAAGTGCCTTCCGGAATCTGCATGGTGCCAAGCATTTCTTCGGTGATCGGCGTGCCGGGGTAGATGTATTGCGCGGCAGTCACGATGTCAACATAGCGGATCTCAGGGGTCGGGGTCGCGTCCGATTGGGCACCACCCAGGCCGCCTCGGAGGAGGAAGTACAGAACGGCGAAGATGACAACAGCAACCACGATCAACACCAGGTAAATCACAAGTCTTCCGCGGCGCATAGGCTTCTCCTTGCTATCGATTTTCGAAAATTCAATTATGATTATACAGTAAAAGTCAAACGCTTACCACTTACCCGTAAGTGATGCGCAAGAGTGGCCTGGCTTGCTGAGCGGGAGCATATAAAAAGTGGGACTCTGAATCAGAGTCCCACTCTCCCAATCTGATAGAGCATCATTTGCTCAGATTCGAGTTGATCTTGCTGAAGACGTTGCCAATGATCGGGCCGAGAATGAGCAAAACAGCAATCACAACGACAGCAACCAAAACAAGAATCAGCGCATACTCAACCAAACCCTGGCCTTTTTCCTTAGGGGCAAACAACATGGTGGTTTCACCTCCTTCCTTTTTTGGAGTTCCCCAGAGGCCATTCTGGAGACACATTTATTATATACCGACCGCATCCAAAAAACAAGAAAAAACCGTTGCAGACACTTTACAATAATGTTGGTTCTTTATCCCCGAATCGGGACTGAGAAAGCAACTCTGGCTCCCTTGCCAGAAGCGCTATCAATTTCGAAGGTTCCGCCAAGCATCTCGACACGCTCTTTGATCAGTTTCAGGCCCAAACTGCCGTCTTTCTCCAGCAGATCAATCTCAAAGCCCTTTCCATTGTCGTCCACGGACATCTTGATCGAGCTCTCACCAACGTCCACCTGTACCTTGACAAGCGTAGCCTGGCTGTGGCGGGAAGCATTGCCCAGCAGCTCCTGCATTGCCCGAAATACCATGACCTCAAGGTAAGGCTCCAGCCGGCGTTCATTCCCTGAAACAGTGACATTGACGTCCAGGCCCGACTGCTCTTTAAATGTGTCGGCATAACGGCGGATGGTGGGGATCAAACCGAGATCATCCAGCATCATTGGGCGCAACTCGAAAATAAAGTTGCGGACCTTCTGGAACGTACCCATGGCCGCGGCTTTCAGATTGCCCAATTCGCCCTTAGCCTGCTCCGGGTCCACGTCCAGCAGGCGCATGGCAATCTCGGTCTGCAGGATGAAATTCGACATTGCCTGAGCAGGTCCGTCGTGCATCTGCCGCGACAAACGCTGCCGTTCGGCCTCCTGGGCGTTGACCAGCATCTCCACGCTGGCCAGTTCACCTGTGCCTCCTTTGGCGGTTGTCATCCCTCCGGTCGCGCCCGAATTCAACTGCTCCAACAAGCGCTCCAGGACGGCTTTATACCGGTCGAGGTGCGCCTGGTCACTCTGCAGCTTCTCCAGCTGACCGCGCATCACGAACAGGCGCTGCTGGGCGTCCAACGCCGAGTCATAGGCCATGCGGATATCCTGAGCGGAGACCTTGTCCTGTTGCATCTGAACCTGTTGCAGGTGAGCTGTGATGGCCGCGTTGCGCTGTGTCAGCTTCCCCACCTCGACGCGACTCTGATCGATCATCAACGTGACCTCTTTCAGAGCCCGATTGGTCTCATCGAGTTCACTCTGGATGCTTTGCCTGGGGTCCTCTGCCGGTGCGCTTAGCCTGGCTTCATCAGCAACAGCCGCCATAATGTTCTCCTACTCCTTTGGTTCCTGGTCATTCAGCTTTACCCAGCCGCGCTTGAGCGCATACACAACGGCCTGCGTACGATCTTCAACCCCGAATTTCCGAAGAATGGAGGTAACGTGATTCTTCACCGTCTGATGACTGATCCCCAGCGAAATAGCGATCTCCTTGTTGCTCATCCCGTGCACCACACAGGAAAGTACTTCCATTTCCCGTTCGGAAAGTGGATGGAAAGGGCTGCCCGGCTCGCTGTAAAGATGACGCGCCTTTTCCATCTGGCGTTCCAACCAGCGCTCCAGTTCCCGGCGGGTGAACACCTGATCCTCGATCACATACTTCCCCAGCACCACCTCGTGGATCGCCCGGATCAGACTGGCGGGATCAACATCCTTCGAACAATATGCCGCCGCACCTGCCCAGGCGGCATGCAAGATCTGCTCGCGATCATCATATGCCGTCAGCAGAACAATCCGGGTGGGCAATTTCTCCTGCACGACCTGGTGCGTCACCTGCTGGCCATTCATGCCCGGCAGGTTGATGTCCACCACAGCCACATCCGGACGCAGGGCACGGATCTGGGCCAGGGCCTCATCCCCGCTGGATGCCTGGCCGATGATCTTAAAGCCAAGTTCGAGCGTCAGCGCATCAGCGACACCCTGACGGAACAGCGGGTGATCATCTACTACGACAATCGTGATTTCCTCAAATGGATCTTCCATGACCACCTCGTTATCTCACTGAGTATAGCACAGGTCATCTATGCAATCAATTTGAAATTATGCCAAATCAGGGCTGCACCCAACGATAAACGGTCATGTTGGCCTGGCCCATGGCCGGGGCATGGAGTGCACCGGTCACATAGAGCGGGACGAGATCACGGGTCAGGACCGGGTACCAGCCCGGGAAAGCCACCAGCACATCAGCACCACGTCCGTCCAGATAGGCGGCCAGCTGGTCCTCGTCGCGAAGGAACGGGATGACTTCCGGCGAGATCAACCCGGCCAGATCCACGATTTCATGTTCTCCATAATAGCCCAGTGCACCGATGTCGTGGGCGGCGATCAACGCTTCAGCCGGCAGGTTATCAGCCACCCAGCGTGCTGTCTGCACCATCTCAGATTCGATCACCGCCACGTCCTGGGCATAGGCGAATGCCCCGCGTCCCCAGAAGAGGATTAACAACAACCCGGTGATCCCCTTCCAGGCAACCTGCACCATCCACAGGGAGCCAGGCAGTTTTCGCTCCGAGACTTCGATCAGGCCCGACAGTCCCAGGAGGAAGTAGATCGCCATGGCCGGGATGAGATAGCGCCCATGCTGGTATGTTACCGGCAGGCGCATGGCATACAGGCCCAGATAACCCACCAGCCACACAGCCGGGAGTAGCATCCGCCACAAGCGCTGGCGCCCAAACGAGATCAGGATCAGCACGAATCCCGGCAACACAGCAATCCCCACGCCAACCAGGAACTGGAGCGCCTCGCCTGCCAGACGGGTTCCGAATGGCGTCTGGAGCAAGACGGCATATTCTGCCTGCTTGGCATAGAACGTAGTCGGCCAGGGAGAACCGCTCAAGGCCAGGTTGAAGAGCAGATAGAGGACGAACAAGGCGCCGAAACCAAGACTGGTCCCGCTCAGGGCCCGCAGACGCCTGCTCCAGGTCGTTTCGATCAGCAGCGCCCCGAGCAGAGCCGGACCGAGCAGCGTGATCCCATCCGGGCGGACCCAGACAGTCAATCCGATCAGCAGCCCGGTCGCGAGATGGCAGCGCGTGCCCGAGGCGACCATGACCAGCACGAGCGTGACCAGCAGCGCATGCAGCAGGGTTTCCATCCCCGACCCGGCCGCCCAGACCAGGTGCCACTCCAGTGCCAGGGCGACCCCCATCCAGGGGAGCCGCGGCCGGTACATCGGCACCCAATCACGGATGGCTTTCTCGCCCAGGACTGCCAGTCCCCACAGGGCCAGCAGCCCGAGAAGGAATGTCCAACCGTGGGGGCCCAGTCCAAACAGGTGTCCGGGCGCCAGCAGTGCAGTCCAGAGCGGCGCGGTCGAACCGCCGGAGGTCCGGCCGGGCAGGAAGGCCCATTCTCCACTGGCAGCCAGGTTGCGGGCATAGGTCTGGTGGATCCAGGCGTCGTCGAGAGGAAAGCCAATGCCGTAATAAAAGCGGCTGGCAAGCAGGTAACCGCCGAGGGACAGGAGCGCCGCCGCGCCCAGAGTCCAGATCCAGTGAGGCAAACGTCGATCAGGGCGTAACGGCAAAGATGCGCACCTCCTCGATCTCGCCCAGATAGGTCAAACCAGCCTGCCGGGTGGGATTCTCGAAGACGTCCAGCAGACCATCCGGGGTCGAATTCCTCTCCAGAAGCACATAGCGCACATTAAAACGAGCTGCAACCGCCTGCAGGGTGCCCAGGTCACCGTCGGGAACGGCAACCGCCGGGTTTCCGGAAGCCAGGTAGAAACCGGGCGGATTGGCAGCCATGACCACATCTTCCCCGGACTTGCCCTCCGAGATCAGAAAGGCGTCAACCCGGCCGTACAGCGCCGCCTCCCGCCCCCAGGCCTGTTCACCGCCTGCCGGACCGATGACCTTCCCGAAGACGATCGCCGCGCTCAACAGGACGCCCAGCCCGACGAGCAGGATCGAAAAGACTTGCTCGGCGCGTCCGTTCTCCGGCCAGTTACGCAGGCGCCGGGCCCAGGCGACGACCCGCTCCAGGCCAGGCGGGACCAGTGCCCACCAGACCACCTGCAGGGCTGCTCCGGCATGGAAGAAACCGCCCCGCGCCCCGGCAAAAGGAAAGACCAGGGTCATAAAGAGCAGGAGCGCCACCCATGCCAGCCCTGCCAGCTGGACGCGCCGGTCAGCCCGCCGCTCCCAGAATCCCACCAGGATCAGCGGCAGAAGGAAAATGCTTCCCTGGACCGAGAGCGCATTGGCCAGGTTGAATCGCAGCGCCCAAAGGCGAACCTCCGCGATGGCAGCGATCCCCGAATCCCACCAGAGCCTGAATGTCAATCGATCGGCGGGATACGCGAACAGCTGGTTGTAATCCGTCAGCCAGAGGACCCGCGAACTCCCGGGAGACAACACCCCCCCAAAGGCCAAATAATTGCGGGAGAACCAGGGCAGCATCACCAGCAAGTAGCCGCCAAGTACAAACAGGGCTGGTACCAAAACGAACTTGAATGTCAGGCGATGAGAGAACGAAGCCGGGCGCATGAGGAACACGACCGCCATGGCGATCCCCAGCCAGAGCAGGCCATCGGCGCGTGCCAGATGCATCAGTCCGGCCAGGATGCCCAGCAGGCCGGCCCTATCATTGCCATCCAGGTGCCGGCTGCCCGCAACCAGGAAAACAAGGCCTCCCAGGAGCATGTAGAGACCAAATGTGTCTGTAACCGGAAGGTATGGCAGATAAAAGGCTGAAAAGACGGCCAGCAGCCCGGCCAGGGTCGCGTGGTCGCGCCGGGAGGTCAGGGAGTAAGAAAGTGCTGCTGCCAGCGGGGGCAGGCTGGCAGCGACTACCAGAAATCCGATCCGGGCCGCGGCCCAGGTTCGCATTCCAGCAAGAGCCATCCCGGCTGCAGCGAGCAGGGAGGCCAGGGGCATCCAGTAAGCATGCGAGGGATGTGGTACCCCGGATGGGTCATCCAGGTAGTTCCAGATATACGGCTCGCTGAACCCGTTACCGGAGACGAGCTGGATCCCACCTGCAAAATAATAGTCCGCGTCCATGTAACCGGAGGCGGACTGGAAGGCAGCCACACCGGACGTGACGAGCAGTCCCAGGACCGCCAGCAGGACGTAACGCCGCCAGGTCATGACTTTCCGATCTCCGCCTCGGCCATTTCCAGCCAGGTGCGCGGCGGACGAATCGCCCACCAGCGGACCCAGTACAAACCGACCAACAGGAAGAACGGGAAGATCAGGAAGAGGGTCGCCGGCAGTGCCGCAAAGGCATCGAAAGCGTCCAGAAGAGAGAACCAGCTCCAGAACAGGGCCAACAGCAGGATCATCACGTATCCGCCGACTCCCCAGCCGCGCGGTCGGCCCCAGCGCTCGTTGAACAATGCCAGCAGCAGGGTCAGCGGGAGCATCAGGAAGGCATAATAGTCGAGGGAGATCGGGATACCGATCAACGGGGAAACGGCCAGAGTCAGGCAGACCGTCCACAAGAAGTGGCGCCAGCTTTTGTCACGGGCGAACCGCCATTCGAGGAACAGGACAACAGCCAGCCCGGCCGTCAACAGCCAGCCCAGGCGGGTGCCGATCGCCGGCCACCAGTCAGCCATGATCCGCCCCGGACTCAAACCAGGATTGTGGCGCACGAGAGAATATAAGCCGCGCAAGAACGGCATGAACCAGTCTGGCAGGAGGAAAAAGGCGAATGCCGACAGGACCACCACAACCATCAAGAAACCCCAGATCACCCGCCAGCGGTGAGAATAAGCGATCCACCAGACGATGAAAAGCAGAAAGACGGCGGCGATATCCGGCTGGCAAGCGACCAGGACCAGTAACCCGCCGGCGACCTCATCCTGCTCGGCACGCAGGGTTGCCAGAACCCCGGCCGCGGCCAGGGCTGCGAAAATCACCGGCTTTGCGTCCAGAAGCAGGCGCAGCACTGGCGGCCATAGTAAAAATAGCAGAAAGAAGAACGGCAGGAGCAGGCGACCGGGGCGCCAGCCCGTCAGGCGCAGGCTCAGGATGGCCAGTCCGATGAGCGCAATTTCAATTACCAGCGTGAACAGGCCGCGCGCCAGGGCATAATCAGGGATCAAAGAAAAAGGGAGATAGCCCAACTCGATGTAGAAAGGCAGATACAGCCTGAGCGGGTCCTCACCGGCCTCCGCCAGGCGTCCGTAATAGATCACCTGGGCACGCTGGGAAGCCGGCTCCCCGTAAGGGCTCTCGCCGTACGACAGGAAGGTCCGTCCAGCCAGCCAGGGGATCAGAAATGCCTTCTCTCCCGGATTCTGGCGGGCATAGACAGTATTGGCCCAAATCAGCCCACCCAGGATTGAAAGGGCGAGACAGGCAAGCGCTATTGCAACGACGATCCGCAGGATACGGGACATGCTGGAGGTATTCTACACACAATCAAGGACGAGGTCAACAGCAAGTTGTCGACACGCAAGCCGGTCTTTATGCTATAATTGGCCAATCCGAGGCCAGAATGACTATCCTCCGCTTCGCCAATATTTACGCAAATGATAATAACGATCCCTCCCGGAGCGTTGGGCGAAGCCTGCGAAGATAGCACGCCATGTCGAAAACAAATCGCCCAACGCAGCAGCGGAGGGCGATTTGTTTTGTACAGACTATCCGCGAAGGGCACGAAGACTTCGAAGCGATGGGAAGCCGATGGCAAACGAGATCTAGAAAATTCGTGAACTTCGGGTCATCCATGGAGCACTAGGAGGTGGCGTATGTATAAAACACACACTTGCGGGGAACTGCGTCAGGAACACATCGGCCAGGAAGTAACCCTGGCCGGCTGGGTCCACCGGCGCCGCGACCACGGCGGGGTGGTCTTCATCGACCTGCGTGACCGGTATGGGGTAACCCAGACAGTGATCAATCCTGACCTGCCGCAGGAGGTTCTCGACCTGGTCACAGATGTGCGCTTTGAGTGGGTCCTGCAGATCAGCGGCAGGGTCCGTCAGCGCCCGGAAGGGAACGAGAATCCCCGCATGGCCACCGGGGCGATCGAGATCGTCGCCAGTCAGATGGTCGTGCTCAACCCGGCCAAGACCCTGCCATTCATGGTCAGCACCGAAAACGAAGAGGCCGATGAAAACACGCGCCTCAAGTACCGCTACCTCGACCTGAGGCGTGAACGCATGAAGCGCAACATCCTCTTGCGCCATGAGGTCGTGCTTTTCATGCGCAAGTACCTGAGCGAGCGCGGCTTCATCGAGATCGAGACCCCGGTCCTGTTCAAGACCACGCCTGAGGGGGCCCGCGACTACCTGGTCCCGTCGCGTGTCTACCCGGGGCAATTCTACGCCCTGCCCCAGTCCCCCCAGCAGCTCAAACAGCTGCTGATGGTGGCCGGCATGGACCGCTACTTCCAGATCGCCCGCTGTTTCCGTGACGAAGATCAGCGCGGTGACCGCCAGCCCGAGTTCACCCAACTCGATCTGGAGATGTCTTTCGTCGAACGCGACGACGTTCTGGCACTGATCGAGGAGCTCTATACCGCCCTGATCTCGGCCGTGGCCCCTCACAAGAAGCTGCTCGCCGCACCCTGGCCAAAACTGACCCACGCAGAAGCCGTGTCCCGCTTCGGGGTCGATAAACCCGACCTGCGCTTCGGAATGGAACTCACCGACGTCGGTGATCTTTTCACCAACAGCGATTTCGCCGTCTTCCGGAGCGCCCTCTCCGATGGCGGGATGATCAAATGCATCGTCGCCCCGGGCTGTGCCGAGTACACCCGCCGCGAGCTTGACAAATTGACCGAGTATGTCAAGGAACTTGGCGCCAAGGGACTGGTCAGCCTGGGGCTGGCGGCCGAGGGGCCGAAAGGCTCAGGCGCCAAACACATCGCCGAGGCCGAGATCACCGAACTCCAGAAACGGACCGGCGCTCAAACAGGCGACCTGCTCCTGTTCGTCGCCGACACCCCCAGGATCGTCCACAAGGTGCTGGGGGCCCTGCGCAACCGCTTCCGGGATGCCCTCCACCTGGCCGATAAGGATGTGATGGCCTTCGTCTGGGTGGTCGACTTCCCAATGTTTGAATGGCAGGAGGAAGACAAGAAGTGGGATGCTGCCCACCATGCGTTCACCATGCCGCGCATGGATCACCTCGACCGCTTCGACACTGACCCGGGTTCGATCCTGTCGGACGCCTACGACATGGTCTGTAACGGCTACGAGATGGCCTCCGGCTCGATCCGGATCCACCGCCGCGACATCCAGTCCAAGGTCTTCCACCTGCTCGGGATCGAAGAAGAAGAAGCCCAATACAAATTCGGCCACATGCTGGAAGCCTTCGAATACGGCGCCCCGCCCCACGGCGGGATAGCCCCCGGCATCGACCGGCTGGTCATGCTGCTGGCCGACGAGCCCAATATCCGTGAGGTGATCGCCTTCCCCAAGAACTCCGGCGCTCGCGACGTGATGGCTGACGCCCCCTCCTATGCCGACGAGAAGCAACTCAAGGAATTGCATATCAAGTTGGATTTATAATAGCAGGGGCGGCCGGCCGCCCTATTCCGAGGAAAAGAGGCAACCATGACCCCGATCATTCGCGTAGAAGACATCGCCAAATACGACGGCCAGGAAGTCACCGTCCAGGGCTGGGTCTACAATCGCACCGACAAAGGCAAGCTGGTCTTCCTGCTGGTGCGCGACGGCACGGGCTTCGTCCAGTGCGTGGCCTTCAAGGGCGACATGACTGAGGCGATCTTCGACCAGCTCGTTCGCCTGCCGCAGGAATCGTCGCTAGTGATTACCGGCCTGGTGCGCGCCGACCGTCGCGCCCCGGGTATTCCGGGCGGGTACGAGGTCGGCATCAAGCAGGTCCAAATGTTCCAGACCGCCAGCGAGGATTACCCGATGGCGCTCAAGGAGCACGGACCCGACTTCGCCCTCGACCACCGCCACCTGTGGATCCGCATGCCCAGCCAGTGGGCGATCCTGCGTGTGCGCGCCACGGTCATCGCCGCCATCCGCGAGTGGCTCGACACCAACGGCTACATCAACATGGACACCCCCATCCTGACCCCGGCCGCCTGCGAGGGGACCACCACCCTTTTCGAGACCGAATACTTCGACGAGGGCAAGGCCTACCTGGCCCAGTCCGGGCAGCTTTACAATGAAGCCAACATTATGGCCTTCGGCAAGGTCTACTGCTTCGGCCCGACCTTTCGGGCTGAGAAATCAAAGACCCGCCGGCACCTGACCGAGTTCTGGATGGTCGAGCCCGAGATCGCCTTCTGCGACCTGGATCAGCTGATGGAGGTCGAAGAGCAGCTCGTCACCCACATTGTCAAGCGGGTCTATCGTGAGCGCATGCCCGAGCTGAAGTCCCTGGAGCGCGACCTCAGCTGGCTGGAGAAGATCGAGCCGCCCTTCCCACGCCTTTCCTATGATGATGCCACCAGCAAGATCCAGGAGCTCTACCAGGCCGAGACCGACCCCGAGAAGAAGGAACTGCTCAAGTTCGAATGGGGTATGGACTTCGGCTCGCCGCACGAAACCGCCCTGACCAACCTGTATGAGAAGCCAGTCTTCGTCTACGGCTATCCGACTCAGGTCAAAGCCTTCTATATGGAGCCCTGGCCCGGCCGGCCGGAGGTCTGCAAGAGCGTCGACCTGCTCGCCCCGGAGGGCTACGGTGAGATCATCGGCGGGTCGGAGCGTATGTTCGACCACGACCTGCTCCTGCAGCGCATCCACGAACACGACCTGCCTGAGCAAGCCTTCCAGTGGTACCTCGACCTGCGCAAGTACGGCTCGGTGCCCCATTCCGGATTCGGCATGGGCGTCGAGCGGACCGTGGCCTGGCTGTGCGGGATTGAACATATCCGCGAGGCAATCCCCTACCCGCGCACGATCAAGCGAGTTTATCCTTAGGCCGAACGATGATCACCAGATTTCTCATCTTTCCCTACACATGCCCTTGAGTTTATGGTATAAGCACAGTGCCCTGCTGTGCACGTGATGCTGCACTCACCGTTCTGAGCCAACACCCACTGTAAGGGCCCCGATCTCGCGACAGTGACGCGATAGGCCTGAGCCAAGGCGAAGCTGCCGGGTAGGAGCCTACCTGCGAAAGCAGGTTCAGAACCTCGCAGCACACGGCATGGCGGGGTACGCGTTTAAAGGAATTCGACCGGCACTTGATGAGTGCCGGTCGAATATTTCTGCTAAAATGGGGGTCCCAGACAGAAATATGGAGAAAACAATGACGGAATCGACCACCCTGCCCACCCGCAAGCAGGTCCTGCGCGAACAGACCTGGGACCTCGAATCCATCTTCCCGACCCCCACCGACTGGGAGGCCGCCTGCCAGGAATTGACCCAATTGCTGACCGGACTATCGGCCTACCAGGGCCGCCTCAAGGAAGGCCCCCAGACACTGCTGGCCTACCTCCGCGAACTGGAGCCGACCAGCATCCTGATGGGCAAGATCATGACCTATGCCAGCAATGCCTACTCCGTCGATACCAACGATCAGGATGCTGCAGCGCGGGTTGGCCAAGCGCGCAGCATCGGTGCCCGCTACGGGGCAACGCTCGCCTTCTTCGACCCTGAACTGGTCGAGATCGGCTTCACAACCCTGCACGCCTGGATCACCGCCACTCCCGAACTGGGCTTTTTCGCCCACTACGTCGACCGGCTGGAAAAGGCCCGCCAGCACGTTCGCTCGGGCGAAGTCGAGGAGGTCCTGGCCCTGGCCGGAGATCCTTTCTCGGGTCCGTTCGCAGTCTACTCGGCGCTCAACAGTGCCGACCTGACCTTTAGACCCGCCATCGCCTCCGACGGGGCGGAACTGGAGGTCGGCCAGGCCAGTATGGGCTCGCTGATCACCCATGCCGACCGCGAGGTCCGGCGCACGGCCTGGGAGAACTACAGCGATAGCTACCTGGCCTTCAAGAATACCTACGCCGCCGCCCTCACCGCCGCGATCAAGCAGGATGTCTTCCGCATGCACACCCGTCGTTACGAGACCTGCCTGCAGGCCTCCCTGGAACCTAACCACATCCCGGTCGAGGTCTTCCACAACCTGATCGAAGTCTTCCAGCAAAACCTGCCCACCTGGCACCGCTACTGGCGTCTGCGCGGCAAGGCCCTCGGCTACGACCAGTTCCACGTCTACGACATCAAGGCGCCCCTGTCCACCGATACGCCGGTCGTGCCCTTCGATCGGGCCGTCGACTGGATCTGCGAGGGCATGGCTCCACTGGGCGAGGAATACGTCGCCGCCCTGCGCAAGGGCTGCCAGCAGGAGCGCTGGGTCGACCGGGCCCGCAACAAGGGAAAGCGCGACGGGGCCTTCTCCAGCGGCGGACCCGGCATGAACCCGTTCATCATGATGTCCTACGCCGACGACCTGTACAGCCTGAGCACCCTGGCCCACGAACTCGGCCACTCACTGCATACCTACTACACCTGCCAGGCCCAGCCCACCATCTATGCCCGCTACGGACTGTTCGTGGCCGAGGTGGCTTCGAATTTCAACCAGGCCATGGTGCGCGAGCACCTGCTCCGCACCCAGACCGGGCGCGACTTCCAGATCGCCTTGATCGAAGAGGCAATGTCGAACTACCACCGTTACTTTTTCATCATGCCGACCCTGGCGCGCTTCGAATTGGAGATGCACACCCGGGCCGAGAAGGGCGCTCCGCTCTCCGCCGAGGTGATGATCGGCACGGCCGCCGATCTTTTCAAAGAAGGCTATGGGGATGAGGTGATCTTCGAACGTGATCGCATTGGGATCACCTGGGCCCAGTTCCTGCACATGTACATGAACTTCTACGTCTACCAGTATGCTACCGGCATTTCCGGAGCCCATGCCCTGGCCCACGCCATCAACGCCGGGGATCCGGGGGCTGCCGGCCGCTACCTGGACTTTCTCCGGGCGGGCGGCTCGGTCTACCCGCTCGAGGCCCTGAAAAAGGCCGGCGTCGACCTGACCACCACCGAGCCGGTCGAACGCGCCTTCGAGGTCCTGTCCGGCCTGGTAGACCGCTTGGAGGGCCTGGTCGGCTAGAGATTCGGAGCATTTTCGAAAAGGTGAGTCTGACGAAAAGCCGTCAGACTCACCTTTTCTTGGCCCGCTTCGTTTCTGCTCGATGAAACCCCAACTTCGCAAGTTCCGGGTTGTGCTACGCGCAGCGTGGGCATACAATTGGCCATCCCTGCAAGAAGGACTTCCAACGTGAGACTTCGTATTGCCATCGCCTTGTTGGCCCTGTACCTCATCTGGGGCTCTACCTACCTCGCCATCCGATTCGCGGTGGAGACCCTGCCGCCTTTCCTGATGGCCGGGACGCGCTTCCTGGTTCCCGGGTTGCTCCTGGTGACCTGGCGTCTCCTGGCCGGAGATCCGGGCCCCACCCCGCGGCAATGGCGGGCAACAGCCATCGTCGGCCTGCTGCTCCTGCTGGGAGGCAACGGGCTGGTCTCGTGGGCCGAGCAGCGGGTTGACTCAGGGATCGCCGCCATCCTGGTCGGTACCACACCAATCTGGCTGGTCCTGCTCGATGCGCTCCTGGTCAGCCACAGACGCCCACGCTGGATGGCGATCGCAGGTCTGCTGACCGGCTTCGCCGGGATCGTTCTGCTGGTCGGTCCGCAGAACATTCTGCTCGGAAAAGGGAACTATGACCTGGCTGGCATCGGGGCAGTCCTCATGGCCGCCTTCCTGTGGTCGGTTGGTTCGATCTACAGCCGCGCCGCCGATCTGCCCCGCTCGCCCTTGCTCAGCACCGGGATGCAGATGCTGGCCGGCTGCGGCGGCCTGGTCCTTGTCAGCCTGATCAGCGGGGAATGGACCGGTTTCGCTCTCGAAACCGTGACCTCCCGTTCCTGGCTGGGACTGCTGTACCTGATCATCTTTGGCTCGTTGGGCGGTTTCGTAGCCTATACCTGGCTGCTGCGCCATGCGCCGATCTCACTGGTCTCGACCTATGCTTACGTCAATCCACTGGTGGCGATCCTGTTGGGCAATTGGCTGGCCCAGGAAACACTTGATGCCCGGGTGCTGTCCGCTGCGGCGATCATCATCGGCTCGGTGATCGTCATCAACATCGCCCGCCAGCGAGAGGCCGCCGCGGCCAGGCCTCCCGGACAGGAAGAACCGACCTGATCGAACAACGGCCGGATTTCGATCCAGCCGTTGCTTTTTTTAGCTCGACCCCGGGACCCCTTGCTTCGACAATCGGGACACCTCCCGCCCGCGTCCGCCGCAGGAGTCGGGCGGCAGCGTACAACGCCGAACAGATTTCGGAGAACCGAGAGTCAGAGCAGGAAGGGGTTAAAATCTGTATCCCGGTCGTAGACATCTTCCTGCTCGGCCTTCTTCAGGCTGCGCACGATCAAATAGGTGAGCGGCGTCATCAGCGCCTCGATCCCCACCTTGAAGAGGTAGTTGGTCACAGTCAGGGTCAGGAATAAACTCCACGGGAATACCCCGAAGAGCGACGCGAGCGCCACAAAGACCACCGTATCGACCACCTGCCCGATCAGCGTGCTGCCGATCGTGCGCGCCCACAGCCAGCGGCCGCGGGTCAAGACCTTCATCTTCGCCAGGACGAACGAGTTCGAGAACTCCCCTGCCCAGTAGCCAGCCAGGCTGCCCAGCACAATCCCGCCCGTCGACATGCCACCCAGGATGGCCAGGTAGGCTCCATCACCGGCGTAGGTCTGCCAGGTGGCCTCGCCCGGCAGGATCCGCACCAGAGCGAAGACGCCCGCGGTCAATGCCAGACAAAAGAACCCGGCCCAGATCACTCGTCGGGAAGCCCGGTAGCCGTAGACTTCGGTCAGGATATCGCCGAAGATGTAACTGATTGGAAAGAGCAGTGTCCCAGCGTCGAAGGCCAGTGGTACCCCGAACAGGCGCAAGCCCCAGTCGATGATCTTGGCTGACGAGGCAATGTTGCTGACCACCAGGACCGTGACGAAGACGACCATGATCAGATCAAAATAGCGATAGCGTTTCACAGCCCAGCCTCCCCGGAAGATCGCACCTTCTCCTTCAATCGGCAGAATGAACACAGCCCCGGCGCGGATGTCGGCTGGCCGCACCCCGGACAGGGATTGAGCGACGGCTGCACATCCTCCTGCCTGGCGAACAGACCTGACTTGTGCGCATCCAGGAACGCCAGGTAGAAACGCAATTTCACCCCGGGACGCTCATGCTCCATCCGGTTAAGGACTTCTTTATAATACGTCGATGTCGACCCGAGGGCATGCGGGCATTCCTCGTAGATGTACTCGATGCCGCGCAGCAGGGCATAAGCGGCCATCTCGCGCTCATAGAAACGGCACAGCGGCTTGACCTTGCGCGCCAGACCGGGGATCGCGGGCAGGACCGGACCCTGGCGCAGCAGGTACTCCCTCGACCAGGTCAGGGTGTTGCCAAACAGGACCGCCGCCTCGTCGTCCAGGTTATGGCCAGTAGCCAGCACATTGTAGCCCAGGTCGCGGGCGACTCGGTTCATTTCGTGACGTTTGACCAACCCGCAGACCGAACAGGGCTTGCTGCGTCCACGCAGGCTCAAGCGGGCCAGTTCGGGGATCGTCCTGCCAGTCTCTGCCTCGACGTTGACGATATGCAACTGCAGGCCGCGCGCGGCAGCAAATTGCTCGGTCAGGCGCTGGGACTCGGACGAGTATGCAATCCCGCCATCGATCCCCAGGCACAGGTACAGGCCGTCCGCCTGGTACCCCAGCCGGTGCAGGATCTCCCACAGGGCCAATGAGTCCTTGCCGCCCGAGACAGCCACCAGGACCTTCTCCTCGCGGCCGAACATGGCGTACTTCTCGATGAAACGACCGGTCTGCTCGGGCAGCCAGGCGAGGTAATCATCCTTGCACAACCCGAGGTGATGCTGAGGCATGTTGATGACGGCCTTGCCGCCGCATTTACGACATTTCATATTCTGGTTTTTCCGCGAAGCAGGACCAGGTCACACAGAAAAATCCCTTATCCACCCGAGATGACTGCCACCAGCCGGATGGTTTCACCATCCTTGATGATCTCGTCCTCAGTGATCATCTCGCCCTCCCGAATGGCAACGACCGACTCGGGCAGGATGCCGCACTTCTTGAGTGCCGCCTCGAGCGTCATGCCGTGTCGGACTTCGAATTCGTCTTTGCGCAGGACCAGTTTGACCATCGCTTTATACTCCGGGCAGAAATTTTACCACGGGTGTCCGAATTATCCTGCTATAATCTCCCCATGAACCATATCCGATTCTCCTCCCTGGCCACCGAATACGATCTGCGCCTGGCAATCGTGGCGTGCGGGCGGATCGCCTACGAGCGGCACCTGCTGACCGCCAACGATGGCAACCTCTCTGTCCGCCTGGGCGAAGAACGCCTCCTGATCACGCCCTCGGGAGTATGCAAGGGCCGCCTCGACCCCTACGACCTGCTGGTGCTCGACCTGGAGGGGAACGTGCTCAAGGTCCACCCGCGCCGCAAACTGGAGCCAACCTCCGAAACGCCCATGCATCTCGAGGTCTACCGCCAGCGGGCAGATGTGGGCGCCATCTTGCACGCCCACCCGGTCTTCGCGACTGCCCTGACCGTGGCCGGACAGTCCTTCCCGGTCGATGTCCTGCCCGAGGTTCTGCTGGCCCTGGGCGACGTACCGATAACGGCCTACGCCACCCCCTCTTCGAGCGAGGACGCCGACGTGATCCGCGACCTGATCCGCGACCACGACGCCCTGCTTCTGCGTCAACATGGTTCGTTGACCGTCGGCCCAGACCTGGAGACCGCCCTGACCCACCTCGAGCGGATCGAGCACGTGGCCGAGGTCTTCTGGCGAGCGCAGATGCTGGGGCACGTGGAGCGCATCCCGACCGAGGCGCTGGACCGGCTGAAACAGGTTCGGGCAGTTCTCTTTGCCAATAAGTGATCCAGGACCACAAGCGAAAGAAATCTGTCCATGGCAAAAACCATGGACAGATTTCTTTCAAAACCATGAATTATTGAAATTCGAGATAGCGTGGGGGCTGCAGCGCCCAGCCGGCATATTCACCCCGGTAGGCTTCCGGCATCAGCGCAGCCACCTGGCCCATGACCTCATCGACCATTTGCTGGCGGACTTCCCGCGTAACCTGCACACCGTTGGTCCGCAGGCTGAACGGCCGCCCGACACGCACGTGGAAGTCGGTGCGCGCCAGCCGGCGCAGATTGGTGCCGAACCGTTCAGCCCCCCAGTGGGCGATCGGCAGGATTGGCGCCTCTGAACGCAGGGCCAGAGTCACCACCCCAGCCTGGGCGCGCAGCAGGCGGCCATCCCGCGAGCGCGTCCCCTCCGGAGCCACGGCCAGGATATCGCCAACGGCGAGCACCTCGAGGCAGCGCCGGACAGCATCCAGGTCCGCTTCGCCGCGCCGGACCGGGATGGCCTCCCACAGGTCAAAGAGCCAGCCCATGAAGGGATTGTCCCAGGTCTCAACCTTGGCCAGGCCGATCATCCGCCGCGGCTGCAGATGCGCATAGATGAGCGGAACCTCGATTGAACCGATGTGATTGGAAACGACGATCAGAGGGCCGCGCGACGGGACGTTCGCCAGCGACTGGCCATCGATCCGGCAGATCACATTCGTTCCGGTACGGACCAGCCAGCAGGTTGCGGTGTGGAACGGATTTTTCATGCTTCCGGACGTTGGGTGATGAATTCGATCTGGCCAGCCAGGAGTTCAACACTGATCTGGCTGCCCGTGTGGCAGACCGTTTCGCCATCGCAATGGACCGGCAGGGTCCCTTCCAGGGCGCTCACGGTGACCTTGCGAGCCTGCCCCATGGTGACTTCCCTCTGGGTGGCCTGGGTGCCCTTCATGAAATAGGGAATAAGCGTGAAGACACGCAGTTGCTTGACCGCCCGGGCAATGCACAAGTCAAAGATGCCATCGGCTGGATCTCCCTCGGGAGCGAAGAAGAAGCCGCCGCCCATCCGGCGCCCGTTCATTATCGATATCATCAGCGACGATAGGATCATCTCCTGATCATCGTAAGTCAGGCGCACAGAGGGGGCCTTGTAGTAGATAAAGATCGTTTCAATGGCCGCGATCAGATAGAGCAGCAAGCCTCGCATCCAGCGGATACGGGCAGCTACGAAACCGGTGGCGGCGTCGAACCCGACCCCAACACCGTTGCCGAAATAGCGGCCATCAGGGTAATCACCGCCCTTCAGCAGCCCGACATCGGTACGCCGGCGGTAGTCGTCCGCCAGGATCCGGCAGCCAACCTCCACCCCACCCGGGACACCCATACCGTAAGCGAAGTCATTGCCGGTGCCAACAGCCAGGATGCCCATGGCAACCTTGTCGAAGCCAGCCTGGCGGGCGCGCATCAACCCGTTGAGTACTTCATTGGCAGTCCCATCACCGCTGGCCACTACCACCACATCATAGCCCTCGCGGGCACCCTGCTCGGCCAGGTCGGCAGCATGCCAGGGACGTTCGGTCAGGATCAGTTTGTAATCCAGGGTGTACTTTTTCATCTCCTGTTCGATCTCGGGCAGCGAACGCCCGGCAAAGCCCCGACCAGAAGTCGGATTGACGATGAGCAGGTATCGAAGCATGGCGCAGTTTCTCCTGAAAGGATATGATGCCCTATTTTACTGCTTGTTGGCCGAATAAACACTGGACTCTGGGAACGAGAATTTTCGCCATGAAACAGCGTTTCTGATAAAATAGCCCCGTTGCCATGCTCATCCTGACCCCGGTCATAATCCTGCTTCTGAACGCCCTGCTCTTGCTGATCATCCGGATCACCCGGCCGAATTTCAGGCATATCTGGCTGATTGCGGCCATCGGATCCCTGCTGGCGATCGCAGGCGTTTTCCTCTGGAGAATCGATTTTCCTCAAATCTACCAACTGCCCGCCTGGCAGCCGGAGGCGATCTTCCGTACCTCCCCGGCCTGGATCGCAGATGGTCTCTCCTGGCCGTATGCACTGGCCCTGACCGTGCTCAGCGCGGCAGTGGTCTGGACGGCCGTCGTGCGCATCGAGCCGAACCCGATGGCCTGGGCGGGGGCCTTCCTACTGTCCGCCTTGGGCATCCTGGCTGTGGCCGCCGAGAACCCTCTGACCCTGGTGCTGGTTTGGGCGGCCATCGACCTGGCCGAGTTGATCACCATGATCCGGTCCACCAACGGCGAAAGCCAGACCGAAGGGGTGATCGTCGCATTTTCCGCTCGCCTGGCTGGAACAGCCCTGGTTCTGTGGGCTGGTATGCACAGCATTGCTGCCGGGATTTCCATGGATTTCACCTCCGTCCCGGCCGAAGTCGGCCTGTGGCTGCTGATCGCCTCCGGCCTGCGGCTGGGCATCCTGCCGCTACACCTGCCCTATCAACAGGAGACGACTGTCCGGCGCGGTTTCGGCACCTCCCTGCGGCTGGTCGCAGCGGCCTCCAGCCTGGCTTTGCTGGCCCGCATCTCGCCCAGTGCGATTGACACTCCCCTGACCTCCATTCTGACCCTGCTGGTTGCGGTCGGGGCCGTATACACCGGCTGGATGTGGCTGCGAGCCTCCGACGAGCTGACCGGGCGCCCCTTCTGGGTTCTGGGAATGGCCTCCCTGGCAATCGCCGCCAGCCTGCGCGCCAACCCGATCGGCAGCGTCGCCTGGGGGTCCGCGCTGATATTGGGCGGCGGGATCCTGTTCCTGTATTCTGCCCGCCAGCGTGTCCTGCTCTGGCTGCTGGCCCTGGGCTTGCTGGGTGTTTCGGCCCTGCCCTTTACTGCCACTGCCAGCGGCTGGCATAGCGGGTCGACCACCCTGGGCCTGCTGATGCTCCCCTACCTGCCAGCCCATGCGCTCCTGCTGGCCGGCTGCATCCGCCATGCCCTGCACCCCGGGGAAACCAGTTTCGAATCACAGCAGCGCTGGATCCAGATACCCTACCTCTTCGGTCTGGCGCTTTTGATCGGCCCCCTGATCATGCTGGGCATCTGGGGTTGGAGCGGGGCAGAATTGATCGGGATCTGGTGGGTGGCGCTGCTCACGCTCGGGCTGGCCGCCGGGCTGGTTGTCCTGGCAGACCGGATGCAGGTCCGGGGCGGAGCAGCAGGCAGCGGGGGCCGCTGGGCTGACATCCTGCGTCTGAACTGGCTCTACCGATTCTTGTGGGCCGGATTCCGCCTGATCAGCCGGGCCAGCAACGTCATCACCAACACCCTGGAGGGGGATGGCGGCATCCTGTGGTCGCTGGTCGTTCTTGTCCTGCTGCTGACCCTGTTTTCATCCGGATTTCATTAAAAGGTTTATGATACTCAACTGGATTGCAACCCTTCTTCTCCTGGCCGCCGCGTTCGGGATTCTGCTCAGCCGTGACTGGCGCTGGAACCTGGGGATCCTGGCCGTCCAATACGTGGGCGTCTTCTGGCTGGTGCATGCCAGCTGGCCAATCGCCGCCGCGTCGGTCAAACTGGTCACCGGCTGGATGGCTTGCGCCGCCCTCGGGATGACAATGGTGAATTCCTCCCTCCAGTCCCCGGCCGAGTCCTCCTGGCCGCAGGGGCGGCTCTTCCGCTCCTTCGCGGCCGGTCTCGCCGTGTTGATCTCGCTGGCGATGGCCAGTCGCCTGGCAGGATGGCTGGGATTGAGTTTCCCGGTCGCCTGGGGAGGATTGCTGCTGATCTCGATGGGGATACTCCATCTCGGGATTTCCGCGCAACCATTGCGGGTGATCATCGGCCTGCTGACAGCCCTGGCCGGCTTTGAGATCATCTACGCCGCAGTTGAGAATGCGTCCCTGGTCACTGCAGCCCTCGCAGTGGTCAATCTGGGTCTGGCTCTGGCGGGGGCCTACATGCTCACCGCAGAAACCAGCCAGGAGGCCAAGTGAGCGCGCCGCTGGTGTGGATCCTGTTCCCCATGCTTCTGGGAGTGATCTTGATCTTCGTGCGCAACGAGCGCTGGGCCGCCTTCGTCGGCAGCAGCCTGGCCTTCCTGCTGGCGCTGGCCGCCTGGGTGCTGCCGATCGAGGCCACCTTCACCCTGGGAGCGCGGATCTTCAAACTGACCGAGACGTTCGATGTTCTCGGCCGGCAACTGGTCCTGACTGCCACAGACCAACCGCTTCTGGCCCTCATCTACATTTCGCTGTGTTTCTGGTTTGCAGCCTCGGCCACATTGAAGGTCGCCCAACGCCTCGTCCCGCTTGGGTTGATCATCACCGGACTGGTCGTTGCCGCCCTGGCTGTCGAACCGTTCCTGTATGCCGCCCTGCTGATCGAGATCGCGGTCCTGCTGGCCACGCCGCTGTTGCTAGCGCCTGATCAGAGGCCCGGACGCGGGCTGATCCGCTTCCTGATCTTCCAGACCATGGCGATGCCATTCATCCTGTTCTCTGGATGGCTGCTGGCCGGGATCGAAGCGGACCCCGGCAACCTGGCGCTTGTTCTCCGGGCCGGGATCCTGCTGGGATTGGGATTCCTCTTCTTGCTGGGAATCTTCCCCTTTCACACCTGGATTCCTCTTCTGACTCGGGAGGCCATGCCATATGCAATCGGCTTCGTTCTGTGGATGTTCACCACCTCGGCCCTGCTCTTCGGAGCCGGCTTCGTTGACCGGTATACCTGGCTGCGCACCACGCCGGCGCTGGTCAATATCCTGACCCTGGCCGGGACCTTGATGGTCGCTTCCGGCGGGTTGCTGGCCGCCTTCCAGAATCACTTGGGACGCATGCTGGGGTACGCGGTCATCGTAGAGATCGGTTTCTCTCTCCTGGCCCTCAGCCTGGGCGGGGCCGCCGGGATCGATCTGTTCTTTCTTCTGCTCATCCCGCGCATGCTGGCACTGGGGATCTGGGCCATGTCCCTCTCGATCTTGAAGGAGCTGGCCCCGACCCTGACCTTCTCGGCGGTCAAAGGAGTGGGGCGGGCCTGGCCGTTCGCTGTTGCCGGGATCATCCTGGCTCAGTTATCGTTAGCCGGGTTCCCGATGCTGGCTTCCTTCCCGACCCACCAGGCTGTCTGGGAAGGGCTGGCACAATCTTCCCCGGGACCCGCCCTGTGGGTCCTGCTCGGCTGTGCCGGGCTGATCGTAGGTGCCATTCGCAGCCTGGCAGCCCTGATGGCTGCCCCCGAAGGGACCGCCTGGGGGATCCGCGAAACCTGGCCGCAGCGCATCTTCCTGGTCGCCGGTTGGCTGCTGCTCGTCGGCCTGGGGAATTTCCCGCAATGGACCATCCCCCTGTTGGCAAGATTGCCCGGCTATTTCGAGCACCTGGGATTCTGATTCCCCGGCTGCCCATCATGCGCATAGAGGTAACCCGGACAGCGGCCTCACTACTTTTTCCTTGCAGACCAAAAGCAGTATAATCAACGCAACAACGCCGCGGAGGATTGAGATGGAATTCGAGCAAATCATAAAACGCATTGACTGGCTGGACGAAGAACGGCGGAAGGACAAAATAACCATCACAGCCCTCGAGGAGCGCCTCGCCGCCTTGGATGGTGAGCTCAAACAGGCCAACAAGAGAATCAAGGTGTTGGACACTGCCTCCTCCCAGCACACGACCACCAAGGGCCGCATTGAAGAATTGGACGGGGTGCTGGCCCAACAGCGCACCGATTTCGCCAAAACCTTGCAGGCCTTCGAAAAGCGCCAGGCAGAAGCCCAAAAAGAAATCGACAAGCGCTACCAGATCCAATTCAGCGGTATCGATAAGAAGCTGGATGAATTGGCTAAGCTCAAGGAAGCGGTTGCCGAACTCCTGCGCGAAGACAAAGGCCGTATCGAAGAAGATGTTCGCCGCAGCCGCCAGCTCAGCGAATGGGAAACCAGGATGAAAGAGATGGTTGGCACGGTAGATGCTGCCCAGCGCAATATCCAGACCCTCGACGAAGCCCGGCGACAGGAAAGCAAACGAGTCGCCGATCTGCAAGGGGAGATCAACGCCGCCCGCAAGCGTTCGGATGAACTGCGTGAGAAGACCGACCTCTTCAACGACAGCATCCGCCGGCTGGAGACCCGTCTCAACGAACTGATCGCCGGCGAGGCCGAACGCCGCCAGATTCAAACCACCTTCGTCGAAACCCAGACTCGCACCCAGGTTGAACGTGACCGGGCCTGGAAGGACTGGGAAGTACGCTTTGTCGCCCTGCAGAAGCAGGCCGAGTTGATCGATACCCAACTCCAGTCCTGGGACTCTGCCCAGCGGGCGGTCAAGCGTGCCCAGGAGACGTACGAGGAAATCACCCAGAAATTCGAACGCCGCATCAACGAGATCACAGAGATGCAGCGCCTGGCGGAAGACCGCTTCCGCCAGGAATGGGTCACCTTCAAATCCGACGACCAGAAGCGCTGGACCGGCTACACCCTGGCACAGGAAGAAGCCCGCAAGGATACCCTCGGCAACGTCGGAAAGATCGACGAGCGTGTCACCGGCCTTGAAGACCTGACCCAGACCCATCAGGACGTATTACAGCAGACGAAGGAGGCCATGGAGCAGATGCTCCAGGCCATCCTGGCCCAGATCCACGAACTGCTCTCAGCCTACGACCGCATCATGGGGAGCACGAAATAAGAGCGATGCACGGGCGGATCAACTGGCTCGCCCGAATGAAAAAACGCGAGGTCCAATGCGCGTAATCGGAACTGCCGGCCATGTTGACCACGGCAAGTCGACCCTGATTGCCGCCCTGACCGGAATCCACCCCGATCGTCTCAAGGAAGAGCAGGAGCGCCAGATGACCATCGATCTCGGTTTCGCCTGGCTGACTCTTCCTGAAGGTGAAGATATCGGGATCGTCGATGTGCCCGGCCATCGTGACTTCATCGAGAATATGCTCTCCGGCATCGGCGGGATCGACGCTGCCCTGCTGGTCATCGCTGCCGACGAGGGCGTCATGCCCCAGACTCGTGAGCACCTGGCGATCCTCGACCTATTGCAGATCCCTGCTGGGATTGTCGTCCTGACCAAGATCGACCTGATTGATGACCCCGCCTGGCTGGACTTGGTCGAGGCGGATGTGCGCCAGGTCCTGGCCGGGACCATCCTGCAGGAGGCACCTGTCTGCAGGGTCTCATCCCGCACCCAGGATGGCTTCCCGGACCTGCTGCGGACTCTCAGCCTGCTGCTGCAAGACCAGCCTGCCCGTCCCGACCTGGGCCGACCGCGCCTGCCCGTCGACCGGGTCTTCTCGATCGCCGGGTTCGGCACTGTCGTCACCGGGACCCTCTCAGACGGGCACCTGTCGGTCGGCGACGAGGTCGAGATCCTGCCTTCCGGTCAGAAAGGGCGCATCCGCGGCCTTCAGACCCACAAGAAAAAAGAGGATTCCGCCGTTCCCGGCTCCCGTACCGCAGTCAACATGTCAGGCGTGGACGTGGACGAGGTCCGGCGCGGCGAAGTGGTGATCCATCCCGGGGAGTACCGCTCCTCCCGGCGTCTCGATGTGCGTTTCCGCCTGCTGCCCGGCGCCAGCAATCCCTTACGCCACGATACCGAGGTCAAGCTCTTTGTCGGGGCAGCCGAAACCGTCGCCAATGTGCGCCTGCTTGGTACGGAAGCCCTCCAGCCCGGCGCCGAAGGCTGGTTGCAGCTTGAACTGCGCAACCCGGTAGTGGCCGTGCGCGGCGACCGCTATATCCTGCGCCGCCCATCCCCGGGCGAGACCCTCGGCGGGGGAGCCATCGTCGACCCCTATCCCAGGCGGCGCCACAAGCGCTTCGACCAGGCCGTGATCGCCGGCCTGGAGGCGACCGCCCGTGGCACCCCCAAGGAAGTCCTTCTGCAAGCCAGCCTGGGCCTCGGCCCAACAACCCGTCAGGAACTGGTTGAGCGCTCCCGCCTGGATTCTACCACTGCAGAGACTACCATCCAGGAAGTGCTCTCTGCCGGCCAACTGATCTCACTCGACGACCTGCTGGTAGCCGCCAGCCAATGGTCGGCACTACGTGAAAATGTGACCACTCTTTTGTCCGCCTATCACCACAACAACCCGCTGCGACGCGGCATCCCGCGTGAAGAACTTAAGAGCCGGCTGAAAGTCCAGCCGCGGCTGTTCAACGCGCTCTTGAGCAAAATGGCGGCCGAGAAGATCGTGAACGAAAACAAAACTCTGGTTGCCCTGCCGGAGCATGTGATCGCCTTCACCCCGCAGCAACAGGCCGCCATCCGCGGCCTGCTGGCCAAATTTGCCGCCGCACCTTACGGGCCGCCGTCGATCAAGGAGTGCCAGGCCGAGGTCGGCGAGGAGGTCTTTGCTGCCCTGGTCGACCTGGACGAGCTGGTGTCCGTCTCGACTGAGATCGTCTTCCGCAAAGCGGATTACGAGGTGATGGTGGACAAGATCCGCTCGGTTCTTCTGGCCGACGGACAGATCACCCTGGCCAAAGTGCGCGATCTGTTGAACACCAGCCGCAAGTACGTCCAGGCCCTGCTCGAGCACCTGGACACCACCGGCCTGACAGTGCGCGATGGAGATTCCCGCAAGCTCAGGGAGCATGGATCCCCGAATCGCTGAATCTTCCCATGCCATCTTCCATAACCATCCGACCCTCCCTTTCCAGACTCTGCCTCCCCCTCGCCCCGCTTCCCATCATGGTTCCTGTAGGCCTGTTACGCACCGGCACCCACCTGCAGGATGTGCTCGGCAGCGTGCTCTTTGCCATTCTTATTGGTCTGGGAATCGTGCTCTTGAATCTCTTCCATGCCGTTACGGTCCAGGGCCAGACGATCCGCAGGCCGGGCGAATTCGCCTTCACACGCCGCTCGTTGGCGTTTACGGAAATCCACCAGGTCAGCCAAACCGTAATGACCTTTGCGCTGACCAGCACTTCCGAGGAGCGGATCGTGCTGTCCAGGTTCTTCTCCACCCATAATCAGTTCGAGCGGATCGTTGCCCTTGTTAGGCCGGACGCGCTGACCGCGGATTCATTGACCTGCTGAGTTCCTGAATCGAGGTTCCCCATGTGTGGACGCTTTGCCCTGACAATCGACCCTTCCGACCTGGCTGAGGCTTTCCCCGAGTTCGCCTTCCCAACCGGGTTTGGGCCGCGCTTCAACATCGCCCCCACCCAGCCGATCCTGGCCCTGCCCAATGACGGGACCAACCGGGCTGATTTCTTCACCTGGGGGCTGATCCCCTCCTGGGCCAAGGATCCGGCCATCGGAAATAGAATGATCAACGCCCGATCGGAGACCCTGGCCGAGAAACCTGCCTACCGGGCAGCCTACAAGTACCGCCGCTGCCTGATTTTCGCCGACGCCTTCTTCGAATGGCAGGCCCGACCCGGAACCAAGACCAAGATACCGCACCTGATCCGCCTCAAGAACCGCAAGCCGTTCGCGCTCGCCGGGCTATGGGAACACTGGCAGTCGCCGGATGGCTCGGAGATCAATTCGGCCACGATCGTCACCACCGCACCCAACGCGCTGCTGGCCCCGATCCACAACCGGATGCCAGTCATCTTGAATGATTGCGGCTATACGAAATGGATTGACCCAGCCCCGGCCCTGGCCTCCGACCTGCAACCCCTGCTCGTCCCCTACCCGGCCTCCGAGATGGAGGCTTTCCCTATCTCCACGCTGGTCAACAGCCCGGCCAACGACCTCCCCGCCGTGGTCCAGCCGGCCTGAATCCTCTGCCGTGCACATCACAAATCGCTTCCCCGCCCTCGCCTCACGCGACTTCCTCATCTTCTGGGTCGGTCAGTTCATCTCGGTGATCGGCACCTGGATGCAGAATACCATCCTGCCCTACCTGGCCTACCGCCTGACCGGCAGTCCGTTCGACCTGGGCCTGATCGGCTTTGCCACCACCCTGCCGACCCTGCTGCTGGCCCTGCCCGGCGGGGTGCTGGTCGAACGCCTGGACAAGCGCAAGGCGGTCATCCTCCTGCAGAGCGTCATGATGATTCAGGCCTTCCTGCTGGGAATCCTGACCCTGAGCGGCCACATCCAGATCTGGCACATCGCCTCCCTGGCCTTCCTGCTCGGCTCGGCCACAGCAATCGAGATCACCGCCCGCCAGTCTATGCTCGTCGAACTGGTCGGCAAACCGGCCCTCCCCAACGCCATCGCATTGCAGACTACGATCTTCAACCTGGGACGTGTCCTGGGACCGACCCTGGGAGCCGTGGTGCTCGTCATGGTCGAGAACCAGGGCGAGGGTTGGGCTTTCCTTCTGAACGGAACCAGCTTTCTGTTCGTCATCATCGGCCTGCTGTTCGTGCGAACTCCCTACAAGGCAGCCTCCGCCTTCGGCGACCGCCGCGAGACCATGCTGGCCCAATTCATGCAAGGCCAGAAATACGTACTGACCAATGCCACCGTAGGGATGATCATCCTGCTAGCCGCGCTGGTAGGCTTCTTCGGCTTCCCCTTCAGCCAGCAAATCCCGGCCCTGGCGCGCGACGTCCTGGCCCAAGCCGGCGACACAGAGACGATCATCAAGGCCCGCAACAGCGCCCTGTACATGGCCCAGGGCATCGGGGCATTGATGGCCTCGTTGATCATCTCGACCTTCAGCAACCTGAAAAGAAAAGGGCTGCTGCTGGTGATCGGCGAGGTCGTCTTTGCCAGCGCCTTGCTGCTGATCGCCCTGACCCGCAACCTGGCTGGTACCCTGGGTCTGATCGGTCTGCTGGGCTGGGCCCTGATCACCCAGCTGGCCATGATGAACACCCTGATCCAGATCGATGTTCCCGATGCGCTCCGCGGGAGAGTCTTCAGCATCTACCTGTGGGCCATCCAGGGCGTGGCCCCTTTCGGGAGCCTGTTCGTCGGCTGGCTGGCACAGAGCCAGGGAGTTCCGCGCGCGGCCCTGGTCTGCGGAATCCTGTGCCTGCTGGCAGTGATCGCCATCCACACCCGCAAGCCAATTCTGCTGACCCATTTGTCCTAATCCGGCCTTAATCCTTCGCTTGACGGTCATTTTCGGCCGTGATATGATGCCGATCATGACCAACGAACCCTTTGAGGATGAGACCGTGTCTGTCAAGGAGGCTGCCGACGAGGCGGAGGATGACGCGCCCTCGCGACCCAACCGCATCGCCAGACTGCTCGAAGCCCTGACCCAGTTCGGCCTGGGTGAGATGACCACGCGCATCGGGACCAATGTCCTGGCGGTCCTCGTCATCGTCGCTGTCGTCCTGCTCCTGCGGACCTTCTACCAGTCCGTCGTTTTAGGCGCAACCCCAGCCGGAGCGGGTGGGCCGGAGAGGGTCGTCACTCCAGCCATCTCCGCCGAGTCGATCCCAATGTCGATCTCAGCTGAACTCGAAGGAATCGCTCGCTCGGCCATTCCGCACACCACCATCCCCACCCGACCGCGCCTGGATGTGGTCACCTACGAGGTCCAGCCCGGCGACACGGTCTTCGGGATCGCCGACAAGTACGGCTTGAGACCCCAGACGATCCTGTGGGGCAATCCCTACACCCTGCGCGACGACCCGCACCGCCTGAGCGTCGGGATGGAACTGAACATCCTGCCGATCGATGGAACCTATTACGAATGGCAGGGCGGCGAGACCCTGACTGGCGTGGCGACCTTCTTCCACGTCGAGGCGGAGGTCATCGTCAACTTCCCCGGCAACTACCTCGACCCGGAGGCGATCGGTGACCTTGCCAACCCGAACATCGAACCCGGGACCTGGTTGATCATCCCGGGCGGTGAGCGCGAATTCATCTCCTGGAGCGCCCCGATCGGTGTGACGCGCGAGAATCCGGCTGTGGCGCGTGTCATGGGAGCCGGAGCCTGTTCCCCGGTCTCGGGCGGGGCGATCGGCTACGGCGTTTTCATCTGGCCGACCAACAGTCACTTCCTCTCCGGCTACGACTACTCCCCTGACACGAACCATTACGGGATCGACCTGCATGGCACACTGGGAGAAGGTGTCTACGCCTCAGATGCCGGCGTGATCGTCTATGCCGGGTGGAACGACTACGGCTACGGCAACCTGATCTTGATCGACCACGGCAACAACTTCCAGACCCTCTACGCCCACTTGAACGGGATTAACGTGGTCTGCGGCGAGAGCGTTGGCCAGGGACAGGTGATTGGCTCGCTTGGCTCGACCGGCAACTCGTCGGGGCCGCACCTGCACTTCGAGATCATGTCGTCGCAGTATGGCAAGGTTAACCCCTGGAATTTCCTGCCCCCGCCGTAAACGGAAATCGACACTTGTCAAAGGGTGGTACCTCGACTATAATCCCGGTCACTCCGGGCGCGTAGCTCAGTCGGTTAGAGCGCATCACTCACATTGATGAGGTCGGGGGTTCGAGTCCCTCCGCGCCCACCAAAAAGGCCCATTCCTGGGCCTTTTCTGATTCGCGGTCCGGGAGGGGGTCATCCCCACCCGGGTTGCACGCCCCTACCTGCTCACGCCCTGCCAATGCCTGGCGGGGTCCAACGATAAAATCAGGCAAAGTTCGGCATCGGGCTACACGTTTCCTTCAGAAGCCAGCACCGCCAGCCGCCCGGGCTGGATGCGGTATTCCAGTTCCTGGATGCCTTCCGAGAAGATCTCTCCGTCGGTGTGGGCCGGAGCGGGTGTCTCGACCTGAATACGGATCCAGGTGGCCTCATGCTCGAAGATCCCATCGGTCTCGACGTAGCTGCCCTCCCCCGGGCGCATTGTCAGCGGAAGCAGGCGCAGGATGTCCCGCCGCCGGTCGCGGAAACCGTAGACGAAGGTCATCTTGCCATCCGTCAGGCTGGCGTGCGGGGCCATAAAGAACACGCCCCCGGTCCGCGGTCCGTTCCCGACCGTGACCAGCAGCACCGGACCCTCGAACCGGCCATCATCCCATTCAATCTTGACATTCCAGCGCGGCTTGTCCAGCACGCCCCGCAGCGCAGCGACCATATACCGCGGGATGCCCTTGATCCAGGTGATGCGCTGCTGGATCAAGGTTACATAGGGTTCGAGCCCCATGGCTGAGTTGTTGACGAAATACAGCTCGTTGACCCGGCAGATGTCGATGACCCGGGTCTGGCCAGCGGCGATCACCTGGGCGGCGCTCCGCAGGTCGGTTGACAGGCCCAGGTTGGCCACCAGGTCGTTAGCCGAACCGAGCGGGAGGATTCCCAGCGGACCGAGCCGTGTGGCTTCAGAGACCGCTGCCCGCGCCAACCCGTTGACCACCTCGCCGATCGTCCCATCCCCTCCGGCAGCGATGATGGGCGAAAACCCCTGACGGGCGGCCTGTTCGGCCAGTTCGATCGTGTGGCCATGCCGTTCGGATACCACCAGTTCGAAGTCCACGCCGGCGTCGTTCAACGCTATAGAAGCATCCGGCCAGCGTTTCTCGGCATTCCAGCGGTTGGAGTAGGGGTTGAGGATCACTTTAGCTGTCATATTGCCCATCCTTCGCGGCGGGTGACTGGTTGTGTTTCCGCTGCAGGATAAACACCAGGAATGCGGCCCCCGCGGCCAGGGTCAACATGCAACCGCATACGCCGACAATGATGATCAGTTCCACGACTCCGATTCTCATTCATGCTCCTTTCCTGCCACAAGGGCCCCAGTGCCCAACTGGGTCATCAACACTCCCATGAGTATAAACCCGCATCCAAGGATCTGGATAGGCCGCAGTTCCTCCCCCAGAAGCAGCCAGCCCGAAATCACGGCCACAACCGACTCCAGGCTCATGATCAAGGCTGCATCCGTCGAAGGGGTGTGCTTCTGGGCCATCACCTGGAGGGTGAAGCCCAGGCCGATCGAGAAGATGCCTGTATACAGGATCGCCCAGCGCATGGCAAAAAGATCACCCGGCCCGGCCTGCTCGGCCAGGAGGCTGACAATGAGATTCAGGAGGGCACAGACGCCGAACTGGCTGGCAGCAAAGGTCAGCGAGTCGATCCGGCTGGCGTAGCGCCCGACCACAATGACATGCAGAGCCCAAAAGACTGCCCCGCTCAGCTCAAGCCCATCCCCCACCCGGACCTCGAACCTGCCCCCTGTGCTGAGCAGGAAGGCCCCGGCCACGGCCAGCACCACTGCCACCCAAGAGATCCAGCCCGGCCGCTCGCGCCAGCCCAAAACCAACAAGACCGGCACCAGGACCACGTACAGGCTGGTCAGGAAACCGGCATTGCCCGCGGTCGTATAGTGGACCCCGTACTGCTGGAAGGCGCTGGCGATGAACAGGAGCATCCCGGCCAGGACCGCCAAGCGGAATTCCTTCCACCCGGATCGCCAGCGCAATCCGGAAAATGGCAGCAGGACCAGCGCCCCCAGCAGGAAGCGCAGCCCATTGAAAGCAAAGCCACCCTGCAGCAGGGCAGCACTGCGCTGGGCGACGAAGGCCATCCCCCAGACAATGGCCGCCAGCAGGAGGGCAAGGTCGGCTTTCAGGCGCGTCTTCATCTGTGGGAGCGGTACTCCTTGCCTGAAATCTCAATCCAGGGTAGGCATGCAGGTTGTCACAAGACCTCCGCACCCATCCTTGTCCAGCACAGGAGAACTCTACTCTTTTTCCTTCCAGGTGGTCGCTTCATCCAGGGAGGTCGTTTCGGCCGCCGTCAGGCGCACGGCCACAGCGCCCAGGTTGTCGTCGAGCTGCTCGAGCGAGTTCGCCCCGATGATCGGGCTGGTTATGAGCGGATTGGCAAGCAACCAGGCCAGGGCGACCTGCGAAACTGTGGCGTTCTTTTCGCGCGCCAGGGTATCCATCCGATCGAGCAGGTCCCAATTGCGCTCAGTGAAGTAGCGTCTGGCACTGTCAGCCCGGGCACTGTTGGGGAGCAGGTTGCGGCGGTACTTTCCGGTCAGGAAACCGCCGGCCAGCGGGCTGTAGGGGATGACCGCGATCTGGTAGGTCCGGCAGACAGCCGCCAGCTCGCGCTCGAACTCTTCGCGGTGGAGCAGATTGTAATGCGGTTGGAGGCATTCGAAGCGGGCCAGCCCGGTCCGGTCAGCCGCCCACAGGGCCTGCATCAACTGCCAGGCGGCATAGTTTGAGGCTCCGATGTGGAGCACCTTGCCCTGCTTGACCAGTTCATCAAAGGCCGCCAGGGTCTCCTCAATCGGGGTGGAGTCGTCGGGCCAGTGCGCCTGGTACAAGTCCAGGTAGTCGGTCTGCAGGCGGCGCAGCGAATTCTCGACCGATTTCAGGATGTGCTTCTTCGACAGCCCCTCGTCTTCAGGTCCGCCGCCCATGTTGCCGCGCACCTTGCTGGCAATGACCAGATCCTCCCGCTTGATGCCGCCCTGGTGCAACCAGCGGCCAACGATCTGCTCGGCCACGCCACCCGGGTTAGCGTCGGCCCAGCGAGAGTAGATGTCAGCCGTGTCGATAAAATTGATCCCCGCCTCGACCGCCGCCGACAGGATGCGCGACGACATCGCTTCGTCCGCCGTCCAGCCGAACTGCATCGTACCCAAGCAGAGCGAGGAAACCTGCAAACCGGTCCTTCCGAGAGTTTTCTTTTTCATCTTCACACCACCTCGATGTAGATCCGCTTGTTGATCGCACCTTTGCTCTTATAGTCTACCACGCGTACCTGCCCGACCTCAACCGTATTATGGACATGGGTCCCGCCATCAGCCTGCAAGTCAAGACCGACGATCTCAACCGTCCGGACCAGGGAGATGCTCTCCGGCAAGAGGTTGATCTTGGTGCGGATCAGGTCTGGGATCCGGAAGGCCTCTTCCCGCGGCAGGATGGCGGTCCGGACCTCATGGCCGGCGGCAATCTCGGCATTAATGGCCGCCTCGATGTCCCGAACCAGCTCCTTCTGCAGGTGTTCGAACTCGAAATCCATGCGCCCCCGGAGCGGCTCCATGTCCCCGCCGGTGACCAGAGCTCCGTAATCGCGAAAGACCACCCCACACAGGATATGCATGGCCGTATGGGTGCGCATCAATTGATAGCGGCGCTCCCAGTTCAGGGTCGCGTGAGCGGTCGCTCCGGACTCCGGCAGCGAAACCAGCCCGCCGAGGAAGTGAAGCACATCCTCGCTCTGCCTCTTGACCTTCTCAATCGGGAAGGCTGTGCCGCCAACGGTCAGGGAGCCCAGATCGCAGGGCTGGCCCCCTCCGCCTGGGTAGAAGGCTGTCCGGTCGAAGACCACGGCGCGGTTCTCCGGGTCAACGGCCAGAAGGGTCGCTTCGAACTCCTGCAAATAACTGTCCGTCTGGTAAAGAAGTTCGGTCATCGCTGCTCCTTTCCCGAACACGAATTCCAGTGAAGTGTACATCAAAACCGCCAACCCCGCTATAATTGGGAATCATGGACAGGGAAGCATTGTACGAGGAAATTCTGGCCCACCTGAGCCGAGGATCCAATCCCGACGAGATCCTCTGGGCTCTGTGCCACACAGCGAACCTCTCCTGGCCGGAGGCTGAGACGCCAGTCCGGCACATCCGTTCAGAGCACGCCGCCCGGATCATCAAACGTCCAATCCCCGCGGTTGGTCCTGCTGGCGACCGGCATCTTCCCTGGAGGCCTGACCATGATGATCGCCGCCGGGGACTCCATCGCCGCCGACATCGACCAATTCAGCCCGGTCAGCGAAGATTCGGCCGCCGGGTCCCTGTTCTTCGCCCTCCAGGGTGCCGCTCTCTCGTTGATCCTTTTCGGCAAAGGTCTGTCCTGAACCCCGGGCAGCCTGCCGGGAATGCGCCGTATTGGACTGCCTGCCCGGAAGGCCTGCTCGCCAAACGCAATCGGGAGGGTATGCGAAAGAGGTCCTGGGAACGGACCCTTGGCCAACCAGGGTTTTCCACCTCTCATCCGCACAACCAGGATGTGCCAATGCCCGCCCGGGATGTTCGTTGCCGTAGTAAATAGAGAGAGACCCCTTTTCCGTCCACCAGCGATCTCCAAAGGATTATAAGCCATGGACTCCAATTACCAGCGCCTGATCGTCGAGGACGTCATCCGGCTTCGCCGCAGAATCAACGAGTCTCAACTTCCTGCGAAAACCTTGAACCACAATCTTTTGATTGGGACCTGGAACATAAGAAACTTTGGACGGCTGAGAACTGAATGGAACGAGAGTCCTGATTCTTCCCAACGCAATCTTCGCGCGCTGGTCTATATCTCGGAAATCATTCGCTGCTTTGATGTGGTTGCCATCCAGGAGGTAAGAAGGGACACGTCCGGGATACGCATGCTCCTCGAAAAACACCTGGGTCCGAACTGGGGGATGATCATCAGCGATGTATCTGCAGGCCCGAAGGGGAACGCCGAGAGATTGGCGTTCCTCTACGACAAGCGCCGCGCGCAACCTTCTGGGCTGACAGGTGAAATTGTCATCCCGCCGACCTCCGACGGAAGTCCAGCACAACAATTCGACCGGACTCCCTATCTGGTTGGATTTCGAACCGGAACAGAGCATTTCACGCTGCTGACCGCACATATCAAATACGGCGAAACGCCCGAGACGCGGCTTCCCGAACTCAGCGCGCTGGCCGAGTACATCGCCAGCGAGATACGGGAGAGGGCCAGAACGGTCGGGGAAGAAACGAACCTGATCGTTTTGGGAGATTTCAACATTGACGATCGAGGGGAAAACCCGCTTTTCCAGGCATTTATCAAAACCGGGTTGGTGGTGCCATCCGAGCTATTAAATCACAAGACCACCTACGGCGCTAAAGCGAAATTCTACGACCAAATTGCGTGGTTCATGGGGGAAATGAATTTGACCGCCAGCGGTCGCGCCGGAACGATCGATTTCACCAGTGCGGTATTCAAAGACAAAAATCCTTCAGAAATGTCTTATCAAATGTCGGACCACTTTCCCCTCTGGGCTGAGTTTTTCACGGATCGCAGCAGTGAACAAATGGCGCGCATCCTTGGCATTGACCCGAATGCACCCTTCCCTTTCAGCAATATCCCGGATTGATTTTCATCCGTGTGCATTTGCTGTAATCGTCGACAATCGCCTCAACCTGAAAAAAAGTAAGATTTTTATATGAATCATGCATCACCCACATCCTATCGCTCATTTTGGCGTATAATACTAAAGAGAGTTTCTACACCGTGTCCACCAAATTGGAAGAGGAGTTAACATGAGCATTTTCAGCAAGATTCTCGATAAGCTTGGTATGAAGAAGGAACCCGAGGCTGCAAAGGCCCCAACGTCCAAGGGTATCCCGGCTGCCAAGACTCCCACCGCAAGAGGGATTCCCTCTGTGAAGCCTTCCGTCGCTCCAAAACCCGTTGCGGCCAGGGCCATTCCCATGGTCGATGTGGTTGGCAAACTCGAAGCCCTTGCCGCCAAGGGTGGAAGGGAACTCAACTGGAAAGTCTCGATCGTTGACCTGTTGACTCTTCTGGGCATCGACAGCAGCCTTGAAGCCCGCAAGGAACTGGCGGTTGAACTCGGATGCCCACCTGAGAACATGGGCGATTCGGCCCGCATGAATGTCTGGCTGCACAAGACCGTGATGCAAAAACTCGCCGCGAATGGCGGCAATATTCCGCGGGAACTCCTGGATTAGCCCCTTTGGGATCGTGCTACCGTCACGCAATGTACGCTACCTTCGCCGGGTTACAGGCCGCGCTTGAGACCAGCGACCATCCTTGGATTTGCTGGAAGCACTGACAAAGGAACAACAGCCCGGGCCCGAAAAACGCCCAGGCTGTTGTTCCTTCAAGATCCAAAACAAAGGGATCTGTTCAGCAGCGAGATACAACCCCCAAAAGCAGGAGCCCAGGGCCGCTCATCTTCAAACAGTCACCCGCGCGAACCGGGGCCCTGATTTCCGGTCAATCTGTTCCACCACCCGGTTCATCTGCAGATTTTGGTCCATCCAGGAGATACGCATGGCCAGGCAAACGAAAACACTCAATCTCGCGAACCTTTTTCAATCGGTCGCAGGAAACCTCGTCGATCACCGCAATGAATTAAATGCGGCAGATACCTACAACCATGATCATGGCGACAATATGGTTGAGGTGTTCAATGTGATCTCGCAGGCGATGCGAGAAAAGAAGAACGCAGCCCCTGCCGATCAACTGGCCTACGCCAGTCAATTATTGCGCCAGGGCAAGAGCGGATCTTCCCAGGTATATGCCAAGGGCCTGTCCAAGGCAGCCACAGAATTCCAGAACCAGAAACAAGTCACCCCGGATAATGCCCTGAAGCTGATCCAGACGCTCATGGGAGGAGGCCAGGAGACTGCGTCTCAGACTCAGAGCGGCATCGGCGACCTGCTCGGCACGCTTCTCGGCGGAGGACAAGCAACGCCGCAGACCGCTCAAAACCAACCAGCCGATGCGGGGATCGATGTCGGCGACCTTTTGAACGCAGGCATGTCTTTTCTTAACACGAAGTCGCAAGGCGGCAGCAATTTGGAAGCGCTGGTTAACGCCCTGGTTTCGGACAGCGCAATGGGAGATTCGTCACATCGTTCCCAATCCGGCGCATTGGTCATTAACACGCTCTTGCAGGCGATTGGTCGAAAGTAGCTGCAAGGCCCCTGGGAAATAATACAGCACCGTATTCGCACCCAATCGACAGACAAAGGAGACAACCATGACAAAACTAGTGGATATTGAAGGTATCGGCGAGGTTTCTGCCAAGAAACTGGCAAATGCCGGCGTAAGATCGATGGGGGATCTACTCGAGAAAGGTGCTACGCCTGCCGGTCGGAAAACAATCGCCGGGCAGTCAGGCATCAGTGATGCCCTGATACTTGAATGGGTCAATCATGTCGACCTGTATCGAATCAAGGGGGTCGGTTCGGAATATTCGGATCTGTTGGAAGATGCTGGTGTTGATACCGTTGTCGAGCTGGCACAGAGGAACGCACCGAATCTGCATGGCAAGATGGTCGAGGTCAACAAAGCGAAGAAGAAGGTCCGCAAGCTACCCACGCTCGGCCAGGTCGAAGACTGGATTGCACAAGCCAAGAAATTGCCTCGCAAAATCTCATATTGACCGGGAAGATACCTCGCTGACAAGACAGGCGGTCGCTGACCGCCTGTCTTTGCGTACGCAATCGTCCACAGAGAGGACTCAGAGGGATTTCATGAAATCCGGTTCTGTTCGATTTTCTCCAATTCACCCGGAATATATTACAATTAGCCTGTGTTCTGGGTAAAAGATTCAAGGAGAGATTGATCATGGAAGACTTCGAAAAGCTAGGTGTTTTCTATCTGGGGCGCAACTACGATATGGTTACCAAGAAGGCCAAGGATGAACTCATTCTGTATGATTCGAGAGACCTGGTAACTCATGCAGTGTGTGTTGGCATGACCGGGAGCGGCAAAACAGGTTTATGTATCAACCTGATTGAAGAAGCCGCAATCGATGCGATTCCGGCTATCCTGATCGATCCGAAGGGTGATCTTACCAACCTCCTGCTGACCTTTCCCCAGTTGGATGCTGCCAGTTTCCTGCCGTGGATCAACCCGGACGAGGCGCGCCGAAAAGGGTTGTCCGAACAGGAGTTCGCTGACCAACAGGCCAAGTTGTGGAGTAAAGGGCTCAGGGATTGGGGCGAAAGCGGGGAGCGTATTCAAAAGTTAAAAGATTCGGCCGAATTCGTGATCTACACCCCTGGCAGCAATTCTGGGATTCCGGTCTCGATCTTGAAATCATTTGCGGTCCCACCAGGCGAGATCCTCAATGATGGCGAGATGCTGCAGGAACGCATCAATACCCTCGTGACCAGCCTCCTGGGCCTGTTGAACATTCAGGCCGACCCCCTGCAAAGCCGAGAACACATCCTGATGTCCACCATTATCGGGAAACTCTGGAGTCAGGGAAAAGACCTTGACCTGACCGAGCTCATCGCGAAAATCCAGGACCCGCCCATCACCAAGGTTGGCGTGCTGGACCTTGAGACTTTCTATCCGGCCAAAGAGCGTTTCACCCTGGTCCTGGCGTTGAATAATATGCTGGCATCCCCCAGTTTCAACGCCTGGATAGAAGGCGTGCCTCTCGATATTGACCAGATCCTGCACACCGCTCAAGGTAAACCACGGATAGCGATATTCTCGATTGCCCATCTGGCAGACAATGAGCGCATGTTCTTCATGGCGATGTTGTTGAACCAGGTCCTGGGCTGGATGCGAACCCAACCAGGAACCACCAGCCTGCGCGCTCTGGTATACATCGATGAAATTTTTGGTTTTTTCCCACCGGTGGCCAACCCACCCTCAAAGTTGCCTCTGCTCACGCTATTAAAACAGGCACGCGCTTTTGGTGTTGGGATCGTCCTGGCGACCCAGAATCCTGTCGACCTTGATTATAAGGGCCTTGCCAACACGGGCACGTGGTTTATTGGGCGTCTTCAAACCGACCGCGATAAACAAAGGGTGATGGATGGATTGGAGGGAGCTGCAATTGCGTCGGGAAGCCAATTCGATCCTAAGAAAATGGAACAGCTTTTGTCTGGATTGGACAGCCGTGTGTTTCTCATGAACAATGTCCACGAAGACGCTCCGGTCATATTTCAGACCCGTTGGTGCCTATCCTATCTTCGCGGCCCGCTCACACGTGGACAGATCAAACAACTCATGGATCCCGTCAAAAGTGCGCTCTTGCTCCCGGCTCAAATATCTGCCGAGCACAGGCAACCCGGATCGGTTGCATCCACCGATCCGGCTGTCCTCTCGGCCACAGAGCGACCCGCCCTGGATACCGCGGTGACTCAGTACTTCATCCCGATACGCGGAAAGGGCGATGGGATCCTTTATCAACCCATGTTGCTCGGGGCAGCCAAGATCCATTTTACGGACACAAAGAGCCTGCTCGATGAGACCCGAACGATTCTGGCCATGACACCCATCCTCGATCAGGCGATCCCCGTCGAGTGGGATGCAGCCATTCAGGCTGAATTTGCCACCAACGATCTCGAAACACAACCGGTCCCAGGCGCCCAGTTTTCCAAATTGCCAGGCGAAGCAGAAAAAGCCAAGAACTACACCGAATGGAGCAAGGACTTCAGCACATGGCTTTATGGCAGCCAGACGCTCGAACTACTGCGCAGCCCGAGCGCTGGTGAACGATCCAGGCCCGGCGAATCAGAGCGTGACTTTAGAGTTCGACTGCAGCAAGTCACTCGAGAACACCGTGATCAGGCAGTTGAAGAGCTAAGGCAGAAGTATATGAAGAAAGTAAATGCCTTGCAGGAAAAAATCCGCAAAGCAGAACAGGCAGTCGATCGAGAAGCCGCCCAGGCGAAGCAGGCCAAGGTGCAGGCAGCCGTCAATGCCGGAGCCACGCTGCTGGGAGCATTCACCGGACGCAGGTTGGTCAGCTCGACGAACATCAGTCGTGCCTCCTCTACCATGCGCGGTGTGAGCCGGTCCATGCAGCAGCAAGAGGATGTCGCCCGCGCGAAGGAATCCGTCAAGGCCTACCAGCAACAGCTCGAGGAACTGAGCGCCCAGTTTGAGGCCGATTCAGAAGCGCTGGCAAGCAAGATCGACCCGTCGACTGAAGCCCTTGAATCAGTCATTTACAAACCCAGAAAAGCAGATATTGCTGTCCAGCTTGTGACTCTTGTGTGGGCTCCATATCAACTGGATGCCCAAAAAAGGCTCACCCCCGGCTGGTAGGAAAACAGAAATCCCTGATCTCAGGGATTTCTGTTTTCAATCCGAGCGCCGGGAAGTTACAGGCCCTTGAGCAAGAGGGCCAGAACCAGCAAGACATAGGCCGCCAGCACCAGCCAGAATGCAATGGCGCTGAGGAAAGGAATGGTCACAAAAAAGGCGACCAGGCCAATGACGGCCAGTGCGACCGTGATCCAAAAAACGAGTTTGGTGGGCGGGGTTAGTTTCATTCCAATTCTCCTTGTTCTCTCTGCAAAAAAAAACGAATGTTTGGAATTCAATCTTCCAGTACGAACGTCACCTTCATTTGCACACGATACTGAATGATCTCTCCTTTCTCCCCGATTTCAACATCCATATTCTCAATCCATGCCGATCGAACATTCTTGAGTGTCTTGTTCGCCCGGGCAATGCCTTCTTTTATGGCCGCATCAAAACTATCCGCTGATGCCGCTTTGATCTCAGTAACTCTGGCAACAGACATCCTGGACTCCTTTCAAAAAAACTGATGGGTTGCTTCCAGTATATAATATTCACCTCCTGGATGCAAGAGGGTTACCGGCCTCCCGGCCTCAAACTCCCGGGGCCGGGAGGGGCGTCCCCGTACAGGCAAGGAACATCCGTAGCCCATATTGCCCACCGCCCGACTTCGCGCTATAATGAAACTGACGATAAGGAGTGCTAAGATGGCCGAACAGAAAAAGACATCCCGCCCCCACATTCCCGAGGATGCCCGCCAGCACGCCCACACCGCCCACCAGGAGATGCGTCAGGGTCTCGAAGCCATGTTTCCACCCGAGGTCCTGGAACACCACCGCAAGGCCCGCAAGGAAATGCTGCTCGCCTGGCGCAGTCTCATCGATCACGCCCTCGAGAGGATTGACGAAAAAGGCAAGTAGATCGGTTGAGGAATCCCGATGCCCCGCCAGACGGCGGGGCATTTCTATTTACCCTTGCGATCCCTGCCGGGAATGAACAACATCCAGACCAGGATCAGCAACGCCATCCCCATCAGCAGGCCGCCCAACCCATCCTGCCCGCCGTCGAGCAAGATCACGCCACTGACCAGCAATGCGGCGAAGAACACCCCACCGGTCAGGCGATTGACTGCCCCCGTCAAAGATGTCAGCTGGCGGCTGACCTGCGGCACCTGGACCTCCATTTCGCCACGCTCGACCCGGGCCAACACCCTGCGGGCTCCGGCCGGGAGGGCGATTAAATCCTTCAGCAACTCCCCGATCTGGTCCAACCAGGCCTGCCAGTTTTGCCCGACTTCCTCGGCAACCAACTTCTTGGCGTAGGGCGCCAGTTGGGTCCACAGATTGAAGTCCGGGTTCAGGCCGGTGCACATCCCGGAAAGGATTGCCAAACCGCGCACCAGCATCAGCAGATCATTGGGCACCTGGAAGGGCATCGTATACATCAACTCACGAAACTGGTTGGCGAACTGGACCATCTCCCGGTGGCTGATCTGGCGCAACTCCTTCATGCTTAATCCCCAAAATCGCTCAAAGGCCGCCGCCTCAGCTTGTTCGATCAACTTCAGGTCGGCCCCCGGCAGCAGGATTCCCAGCATCTGGTAGGCCCGCACAACCCGCTCGGCGTCCCGGGTCCCGACTGCGACCAGCAATTCGCGCAGGCCCAGGCGCAGGGTTTCGGGAACGGTCCCGACCATGCCAAAGTCGACGAAGGTCAGGCGCCAGGACAGGCCATCCTCCGGCTCGTTCAGCGGGGTGATGAACAGATTGCCGGGGTGCGGATCAGCATGGAAGAAGCCATCCACGAAGATCTGCTTGAGGTAGGTATCGAACAGGATATCCGCCACCTCGGCCCGTTCGATCCCGGCCGCCGTGATGGCCGCGTAATCAGTGATCTTGATGGCGAAGACATCCTCGAGGGTCAGGACTCGCCCTGTGGTTCGACCCCAGATGACGCGCGGTACGTGAACGCGCGGCATCTCGGAAAAATTCGCGGCAAAGGCCTCTGCATTCTGGCCTTCGGCCAGGTAGTCGATCTCCTGTCGGATCGTGTCCGAGAATTCGCCGATCAGGGCTCGCACATCGACCCGATTGCGGATCGGCCGGTACTTCTCCAGCCAGCCGCCAATCCGCCACAGAGCCTTCAGGTCGACCTCGATCAACTGATCGATGTGTGGCCGCTGGATTTTGACCACCACCGCGCTGAACGGGTACTCATCAGAACCGGCGTGGAGCCGAGCACGGTGGACCTGCCCAAGGGATGCCGCCGCCAAAGGATCCGGGTCAAAGTGAGCGAATTTCTCGTCCAGCGAGGCACCCAGTTCCGCCTCCGCCAGAGAACGGATGGCTGCGAAGTCCTCCGCCGGAACCTCATCCTGCAACCCGGCCAGTTCCTCGGTAATCTCCACCGGCAGAACGTCCAGCCGGGAAGAGAGGAACTGGCCGACCTTGATCATCACCCCGCCCATCGAGATCGCCAGCATCCTGAAGCGGCGGGCGATCCGCCGATAGCGCCGGGAGCGAGTCCGGCGCGACCAGGCACGCAGCCCCAACCGGGCGAAGAAGATGTCCAGAAAGTAGACCTGCAGCACGGCCCTGGCGAAGAATACCAGGATACGCCAATAGCGGGCGCGCAGATGGGATGAATCCATGACCAGATTGTATCATCAACTCCCTGCGGACGGATTTCATTGCTATAATAGGGAATATACGATCTGCAGAGCCTATGACCAGATCAGTCGATGCGATCATTCAGGAAGCCATAGAACGCGGCGAATTCGACGACCTGCCCGGTGCGGGCAGGCCCATCGATTTGAGCGCCTATTTCGACATGCCGGAGGAAGTCCGCCTGGCCTATACGATCCTGAAGAACGCCAACCTGCTGCCAGAAGAGGCCGAAATACTCAAGGAGATCACCGCCTTGAAAGAAGCGCTGGGGAATACGACCGACGAGGTGGCGAGCAGGAAGATCAGCAAGGCCATCGAGAACCGCATGCTTCAATTTAGTGTTCTTATGAACCGCGGAAAATCACGCCCTTAGCCCGGAGAACTCATGCCCAAAGCCATCCCCGAATTTCCCACCCAGATCGACTTCCAGGCGTTCTTATCGCGCGAAGCCCACGACCTGAAGAGTCCCTTCAACCAGATCCTCGGTTTCACGAAAATGATCCTCAAGGGGCAGGATGGCCCGCTGACCGACTTCCAGCGCGAAGACCTGACCACCGTCTACAACAGCAGCCTGAAGGCCCTGGAATACATCCGCCTGATGGTGGAAGCCGCCCGGATCGGCACCGGTGAAAAGGATTTCTCCCTGGCCGATATTGAGGTCAAGGCTCTCATCGAACACGTCGTGGCCGACTGGGACAAGAACCACCCGGCCCAGACCGTCCGGCTGGAGGTCCAAGTCGGGGAAGGCATCACCAGCCTGCACGTCGACGAAGTACAGATGCGCCAAGCGCTGTCGAGCGCCATTGCCTATGCGACTGCTTACCTGATCGGGGAAGGGACCATCACTCTGGCGTTGGAGAAAGAAGCGGACCGGGTGGTTATCAGTGCCCGCAGCCGCGGGACCCTTGCCCCGGCCCCCGGTAGCTTCGAGGTCGACATCCATGGCTACCTCCTGCAGGCTTACGTGGCTCGCAACCAGGGCAAGTTCCTGGCCCGCGAAGTGCTGGAAGACGGAATTCTGCTCAAATACTCCGTTCCCGGCCATTCGTAGCGCAAAGGATGGCTGTGTGTGACCAACCGCCAGGATGAATTCCAGCAATGGGCCCAACTGGCCCTGGCCCGTTATCCACTCCGCACACCGCAGGCGGAGTTCATCCGCCACAGCGACAACCTGACCTTCCTGGTTAGAGATGCCCGGGGGAAAAAGTACGTTCTCAGGCTCCATAAGCCGGTGACAATCAATTTCGAGGACCTCCGCCAGGAGCCGCGGGCAATCCTATCCGAACTGCAGTGGATGGACGCCTTGAGGCGGGAGGCCAGGATCTCCATCCCGGTGGTAAGGCACACCCGAGATGGAAAACTGGTCGCCACGCTCCAGATCCCCGGAGAAGACCGGGAGATACCCTGCAGCCTGCTCAGTTGGGTGGATGGCGAGCCCTTCCAGCCAGAGACCGAGAATGCATCCGATCTGGCCTTCCAACTAGGCCGCCTGATGGCCCGCATGCACGCCCACGCCAGCAACTGGAGGCCGCCGGACGGATTCCTGCGCCCCAGGTATGGCCCAGAGCACGTCGACCGTTTGATGGACAGGATCTCCACCGGCGTACAGATCGGCCTGATCCGGCCGGAGGACTTCGCCACCGTCCGCAGCGCGGCCGAGGCGATCCGGGTGCTCGTCGCCGCCATTCCGCAGACTCCCGACCACTGGAGCCTGATCCACAACGACCTGCACACCGGCAACTGGCTCTGGCGGACAAACAAGATCTACCCGATCGACTTCGCCCTGTGCGCCTTCGGCTACCAGCTCTTTGATATTGCCACCTGCTGCGGCAGCCTCGGCGGCCCAGATCCTGTGCCTCTACGGCTTCGCTTCTTCGACGGCTATCGGGAAGTCCGCCCGCTGCTGGAGGATTACCTGACCAAGGTGGAGGCCTTCTTCCTGGTCAGTGTCCTCGGTTACTATGCCTTCATCCTGCCGAATCCGCAACAGCATGAGTGGATCAGCGAACACTTCCCGCGCATGGTCCGTACGGTGTGCTCCCAATTCCTGCGTGATGAGCATTTCTTACTCCAAAATGGATAAGCAGCCGGCAATAGACGATGGTTGCTCGGCTTTCCGCGCCGTCGCGAGATCAGCTCTTCGACTCCCCGTTCGCGATAGCGCTTCCACAAGCGCTTCACCTGCCGGACACTGATCCCCAGTTGTTCGGCTGCAAGCAACTGGGTGATCCGCCTCTCTCCCAACCGCTGCAGCACTTCCAGTCGATCGATCTCTTTTGTGCTCATGGTAAGTCGTTTGTCCACTTTCCTGTCCCTCTCTAAGGGACATTTTAACTTCGCGCAAAGGGGACATGACTAAAAAACGCGAACAACCGAAAAATGTTCCGATTGACAATCCTTTCTTCCCCTGCTATACTCAACGGGCTTAACTGGATGGACTTATACTGCCCACAGGGCAGTTTGTAATCAAAAACCAGTTCCCATTCTACACAAACCCCGGCGCAAGCAGCCTGGGTTGTTGTCTGTTTTGTTTTATACGATCAACATAAATAAGGAAAGAAATGAGTAAAGATAAAAAACTAAAAATCATCCCCCTCGGCGGCCTGGGCGAAGTCGGCAAGAACATGATGGCCTACGAGTACGACCGCCGCCTGCTGGTGGTGGATGCCGGCCTGATGTTCCCCGAGAACGACATGCTTGGCGTCGATTACATCCTCCCCGACTTCGATTACCTGCGCCAGAACGCCGACCGCGTCGACGGGATCATCATCACCCACGGTCACGAAGACCACATCGGGGCGATCCACCACCTGCTGAATGTGGTCCCGGCCCCGGTCTACGGCACACCCCTGACCCGCGGCCTGGTCGAAGTCAAGCTCGCCCGCAACGGCCTGTCCAGCAGAGCCGAACTGCGCACCGTGGAGGCCGGCACAAAGGTCCAGGTTGGACCGTTTGAGGTTGAAACCTTCCACGTCTGTCACTCGATCCCCGACGCCATCGGTCTGGGGATCACTACCCCTGCGGGATTGATTGTTCATAGCGGGGACTACAAATTCGACCAGACCCCGGTGGACAACTGGCCGACGGATTTCGCCAAGCTGGCCGAATTCTCGGCGCGCGGCGTGGACATCCTGTTGGCGGACTCGACCAACTCCGAGCGTCCCGGCTGGACACAGTCAGAGAGCGTCATCGGCCCGGCCCTGGATGAGGTCTTCCGCACCGCCCCGGGGCGGATCATTGTCGCCACCTTCGCCTCTCTGATCGCCCGTATGCAGCAGGTCGCCGACGCGGCCATACGCCATGGACGCCGGATGGTCTTCGTCGGCACATCAATGGTCGACAATGCCAAGATCGCCCGCAAGATGGGTTATCTCGAGATTCCAGAAGAGACCATCGTCAGCCTGGACGAGGCCCTCAATCTACCCAAGAAGGAAGTCATCCTGATGTGTACCGGTTCACAGGGTGAGCCATCCTCGATCATCGGGCGGCTGTCGACCGGCACCAACCGCCAGTTCGACGTGCAGGAAGGCGATACGATCGTCCTCTCCTCGCACCCGATCCCGGGCAACGAAGAGGCCGTCAGCAAGACCATGGACCGCTTGATGCGGCGCGGGGCTGAGGTGGTCTATGAAGCGATTGCCGCAGTGCATGTCTCCGGTCACGCCAGCTCCGAGGAGCAGAAGCTGCTGCTCAACCTTGTGCGCCCCAAGTTCTTCGTTCCGATCCATGGCGAACTGCACCACCTCAAACGCCACGCAGCCCTGGCCCGCCAGGTCGGTATCCCGGCCGAGAACATCCAGGTGGTAGAGAATGGGCAGGTCATCGAACTGACCGATGGCAAGCTGACCCTGGGTGAGCGCCTGCCAGGCGGCTACGTCTTCGTCGAAGGGGAAACCGTCGGCGAGATCGACTTCGATGTGATGCGCGAGCGCGAACAACTCGCCCGCTCGGGCCTGGTGCTGGTCAGCGCCTCGCTCGACAAATACTCGAGCCGTCTGTTGCGGGAGCCGGATGTGATCACACGCGGCTTCATCTCCGCTGAAGATGCCGATCGCCTGCTCCCTGCCGTCCGTAAAAAGGTTACCGACATGATCAACGGCGGCGGGCTGGACGACGAGAAGACGATCTCCGACGCCGTGCGCAACCTGCTGTATGGCGAGACCCGCCGTAAGCCAATGGTCTTCGTCAGCATTACCAAGGCTTAACCGTATCCGGGACAGACGCTGTCTGTCCCGGATCAACTGTACTTGTGGGGAGCAGAGCAAGAAAGGGATCTCCTTCGTACAAGAATCCTTCCATGCCCTCCAGCGAGAAGGCGGCTCAACTGTAGCCCACTGGTGATGCATATGCGGGTAGCCTCGCTGCTCTTCCGTTCAGGGCATGAGCGGAACGCCGCCTCGCATCGACATGAACCAGGAAACTCTGCAGACAGGGCCTAGATCCGTTCGATCAGCACCGATTCCTCATCGATCTCGAAACGCCAGTAGCCCAGTTCACCAGCCTTGTAAACCAATTCCAGCCGGTCCGCCTCGCGCGAGATGCTGTCCAGGCGGAAGGGGCGCACAAAACCGAAGGTGATCAATTCGTTATCCCAGTCACCCTGTTGGGCCGGATCATACGCTTCCGGCGGACTGAAGAGCCGCTCGAGGGCCGTTTCGTTGAGCAGCAGGCGCAGAATTGCCTCAGGTGCACCGGCTGCCCACAGCAAACTGGCGCGGGCCTGGTCCTCCAGTGCCCGGATGCGCTCCTCCTCACTCAATTCCCATTGGACCGGCGACCAGATCGGCGGCAAGTCATCCACATACATGGTCTCATAGTCAATGATCTCAGGCATCGATGCGGCCTCCTAATTGTCAGGGTTTAAAGTACATCAGCAGCAGGACCACACCCACGACGAAGGCCAGGGCGCCTTCCCAGCGGGCCCGCTTCGGGCGAGGGAAGATATCCGGCTTGAAAAAAGCCAGATAAAGTATGTAAGGGCCGCCGACCACGCCGGCCATCCCGACTCCCAGCAATAACATATCCATAGTTTTGTTCCTCCTGGTTATTTCCAGCCATGCTCACCCCGCAACGGGACGAAGGCCACTGCAATATTGTTCTTCTGCGAGAAAGTAGTTCCCTCGCGCTGCCAGATCTGCAATTCCTGGAAGCCGCGCCCGCCTACCGGAAGGACCAGCCTGCCGCCCTCGGCCAGCTGGTCGAGCAGCGGCTGGGGGACATCTGGGGCCGCTGCCGCCACCAGAATGGCATCGTAGGGGGCTGCAGCTTGCCAGCCCAGAGACCCATCGCCAATATGCACATGAACGTTCTTGTGACCCAGATCCTGCAGCAGCCTGGCTGCCTGCCTTCCCAGCTCGGGGATGAACTCAACCGTATGGACCTCAGCCACCAGGCAGGCCAGCACCGCAGCCTGGTACCCGGATCCTGTGCCGACCTCCAGCACCCGTTCCGGACCATCCAGCCGCAACAGGTCGGTCATCAAGGCGACGATGTACGGCTGGGAGATGGTCTGGCCATGGCCGATCGGCAGCGGACCATCGGAATAGGCCCACATCCTTTCGTCAGGCGGAACAAAGCGATGGCGCGGTACGTTGCCCATTACGGCCAGCAGGCGCGGGTCCAGAATACCCCGATGAGCGATCTGTGTCTCCAGCATGCGCCTGCGATCCTCTAGAAACCTGTCGTCCATCCCCTCTATTTTATCCCGAACCATGTCCCTCCGCGGCCAGTCGGCGAGCAATCTGGCGATCGACCTTGCCCATCGGATAATCCTCGAGAGTCTCCAGGCTCACCCAGCGGAGCTCCGCCGCCTCGAGCGCGTGGGGTTCGTCGCCCTCTAGTTCGCACAGGAAAGCGTGAAGGGTGATCCGGAAGTGGGAATAAGCATGCTTATAGGTCCCCAATGGCTGTCCCACGCGCACCCCCGCATCCAGCTCTTCGCGGATCTCACGCTGCAACGCCTGTTCCAGGTTCTCCCCCGACTCGACCTTGCCTCCCGGGAATTCCCACATCCCACCCAACAGCCCATGTGCGGGACGCCTGGCCAGCAGAACGGTCCCCCCGCGCTGCAGCACTGCCGCCGTGACGAGGTGATGTGGAACTTCCTTTTTGGGTTTTCGTACCGGCCGCTGCTCCTGGACTCCGTCCCGGCGCGCCCTGCACAGACCACTCACGGGGCAATCCCCGCAGGCCGGTTTGCGCGGCAGACAGACCGTCGCCCCGAGGTCCATCAGGGCCTGGTTGTAATCCCCGGCCCTGCCCGGGGGTAGGTTCTGCTCAGCCAGCACCCATAGGGCCTCCTCCCCGGCCGGGGTGTCGGCGGGTTCTTCGACATTGTAGACCCGGGCGAAAACGCGCCGCAGGTTGCCGTCCAGGGTGGCAACGTCGGCACCGAAGGCGATCGAGGCGATCGCTGCAGCGGTATAGCGCCCGACACCCGGGAGTTCCCGCAAAGCGGCTGGAGCCGAGGGCAACCGCCCGGAGTACTGCGCAACGACCATCCGGGCGGCTTTGAGCAGGTTGCGGGCCCGGCGATAATAGCCCAGCCCTTCCCAAGCCGAGAGCACCTCCTGCTCGGAAGCGCGTGCCAGGGCATGCACGTCCGGGAAGCGCTCCAGCCAGTGCTCAAAATATGGAATGACCGCCTCGACGCGCGTCTGCTGGAGCATGATTTCGGAGATCCAGACCCGGTAAGGAGTCGGATCGCTGCGCCAGGGTAGATGACGGCCATGCCGATCGTACCAGGCTAGAATTTGCTTACTGAATCGATCCATCGCAGAAGAAAAACACGAAGACGGCGCCCGGGTGGTCGGCCTCCTTCGTGTCCATGATCACGACCGGCGGGCTCTAGAACTGGAAACCCGCCTTGGCCGGAACCATCTTCATAGTATAGTTGCTCACGAAGGCAAACAATTTCTCGCTCAATGCGCTCCAGGCCTTCGAGCCCAGAAGGACATGGGCCGCCTCCTGGCTTTCGGCCAGGATACCGACCTGAATCTGGGGGTATTCGCCGTACATCGTTACCCAGGCCTCCGCTGGCTGAAGTCCCAGCCGCTGAACACCGGGGATGAATTCGCCAACGACGAACTCGAAGTATTCGCGTTCGTGCTCGGGGTTGATATCCCAGGTCATGATCAGTTTGACAGCCACAACAGTCCTCTAGCGCAGTTCACCCTTGTTGATAGGCAAGCAAGACTACCTGAGTCTCCTCAGGCAGACCGCTCTTCGTTATTTTGAGGCTGGGGGTCGTCTCGGCATTGTGCAGGCCCATTTCTTTCAAGAATTTGTCGAGGGAGTCAAGATTCACCTTCGCATCGGGGGTGGCATAGTGCATCGGGATGACAATGTTGGGTTCAAGCAAGCTGATCACCTCCGCTGCCTTGGCGGCATTCAGGCCATTCCCGCCGCCGACCGGCACCAGGACCACGTGGACCGTCCCGAGCGCTTCGATCTCGGCCTGGGTGGGTACGGCCGGCAGGTCGCCCATGTGGGCCACCGTCAGGCCGTCGTAGTCGAACACGTAGAGGGTATTACGCGGCTGAGCAGTGCTCTTCCTATCGTGCCCATTGGTCTGCACGCCGGTGATGAAAACGCCGCCGATCTCAAATTCGCCTGCGCCTGTGATGGCGTGGCTGTACCCCTTGACCGCTTCCAGGTAGCCGTGTCCCGCTGCCTGGTGGCTGATCGTGACTATGTCCGCCTTGAGCTTGAGTGGTCCATGGCCGATAACCGAGTTGTCGTACGGGTCGGTGACCACCGTCGCCAGGCCACGTTCGGTCAGGCGGAAACAAGAATGACCATACCAGGTAATTTCCATGAAACCTCCATGCGGGCCAATTATACACGTATAATCTAGAGGATGGCTTACTCGGATCAAAAAAGACCAGCATCCTGATGAAAAACCAACTGCATCCCCGCCAGACACCCGGAGCGAACATCTCCGTCATTCCGAACGGCTGGCGGCTGTTCCTCCCTGCCGGAGACAAGGGAACATACCGCCTGGCCCAACTGGATGACTATGCGCATCTCGTCCGCCATCGCTTCCCCTGGACCCCACCCAGGACCCTCGGTCTGCGCGCCCGTCTCTCGAACGCCGACCTGCCCGGGACCTGGGGATTCGGGTTGTGGAACGACCCATTTGGAATCGGTCTTGGCTTCGGCGGGCAGCCCCTGCGCCTGCCCTGCCTCCCGCAGGCGGCCTGGTTCTTCCACGCCTCGCCGCCCAACCACCTGGCTCTGCGCCCCGGCCACCCGGCCGACGGCTTCTTCGCCGGGACTTTCCTCTCACCGCGCTGGCCGACAATCCTGTTCGCGCCCGCCGGCCCACTCCTGCCTTTGCTGGCATTCCGGCCGCTGCGGCGCTTGCTGCGCCAGCTGGCCGGGAAGATCGTCCGCCAGGAAGGTGCCGCTGTCCGGGTAAACATCACAGAATGGCATACCTACGAAATCACCTGGCGCGATGAGGAATGCCTGTTCCGCGTGGATGGGAAAATCATCTTGAAGGCCAGCCTCTCCCCCCGCCCGCCCCTGGCGCTGGTGCTGTGGATCGACAACCAGTACGCCGCCTTCACCCCGGATGGCGACCTGAGCCACGGGACCCTCTCCAATCCGGAAGCCTGGCTGGAAATATCCGACATCGCGATCTTGTGACTTCGGCTACTTCCTAATCCTGCCCCGCATCAAGGGCCTCTTCCTTGTGACAGATCTCGATCTCGGCCGTCTTGATAAAATTCAAGGCGTTCTCATCCAGACGATAGGCAACACTGTACACCAGCCTGACGATGCCGGCATTGACCAGGGCTTTGGCGCAATTGATGCACGGGAAGTGGGTCACATAGCAAGTGGCGCCTTTGGTGGAGACGCCGTGCAGGGCTGCCTGGATGATGGCATTTGTCTCGGCGTGGATCGTGCGGACGCAGTGCCCATCGACCATCAGGTGGCCTGCTTCGTCGCAGTGCGGCTGACCGGACGGAGAGCCGTTGAAGCCGGTCGTCAGGATGCGTTTTTCGCGCACCAGCACGCAACCGACGAGGGCCCGGTCGCAGGTGGAGCGCTCGGATACAGCCTTGGCAATCTTCAAGAAATAGGAATCCCACTCAGGGCGCATGCAAATTCCTCCACGAGTAGAGCGCCTTCTGCGAAGTTGAAATTCCGCGGGAGGAACACTCTAGATCCAGAAACCCGGAAATACCAGCCGGAGAATGACATCCAGGATCAACCCCAGCATGAACCACATGCCAAAGGCCCGGTTGTTAATGAAGGCCTGCGGGGCGAAGTACAGCGGCCAGCCCCCCTGTCCCTCCGGAAACGCCGCGGGGCGGGTCTCGGGCCTGGGCTGCAGGAACTGCGGGTAGACCTTCAGGAAGGTCGGCACGGCCACGAAGACCAGCAGCATGACCGGCGTGAAGTAGCGCACCATGACCAATCCGACCACCAAAAGGTAAGGCAGGATCATCATACTCAGGACCGAAAAACGGGCCACCTTTTCGCCGATCACCACCGGCAGGGTATAGAGTTTCTTGGCCTTGTCAATCAGCAGCTTGTCGATGTGCTTGCCAAAGATGACCGTGGTTACCCCCAGGACATAGGGCAGGCTGGCCCAGACCGTGTGCCAATTCCATAGGCCGGTCAGGACGTAGTATCCGCCACCGATCATCAGGGGACCCCAGACCACCAGGACGGAGAGCTCGCCCAGCGCCAGCCCTTTCAGCGGCCAGGTATAAAATAAAACGAAGAAAACGCCCACGCCCAACAAGGCCCAGATCGTCAGGTCGTTGCCATTGGCCAGGATCAGGTAGAGTCCACAGGCCAGGGCCAGCAGGCCAGTGACGGCGAAGTAGGTCAGGTGCTGGCGCTTGGTCACAAGTCCGTGGGCGATCGGCTGGGGGCCGTACATGGTGCGAAAGTAGTTGTCCTGGTCGACCCCCCGCACGTAATCGGTGTAATCGTTGAAGATATTGTTTGTCGCATGGGCCAGGACCAGGCCAAGGGTCAGAACCAGCCAGGCCAGCGGGGAGACCCGGTAGCCGTCGTGCAAGGCGAACAGACCGGCCAAGACCGCTGAGAGGAAGGTCATCACCAGAACCGCCGCCCGGGTAGAGATCAACCACTTCGATAGGATATCCAGCTTGTTCCACTCATCAATGCTGACATTGGGGATAACAGTAAGGGCTTTGCGCCACATGGCGAAATTCATGGTTTCTTTCCTTTCGGGGATTGCCCGGCGGCGGACGCCCTCGGCTTTGTGCCAAGGGATGCGCCATACAGGGTTGAGTTTTCCTCCAGAGGAACGGCTTGTTCGTCTGCAATGCTACCTGTCAATCCTGCCTTGCAGGGAATATCCGCAGCCTTCTTGATTCAGACCCATGCCGTCGTGATGGCAGGGTTCTGAATCCCCGCATGGAGATCGCTGTTTCGTGCTACCCCACGAAACAGCTGCGGGCAGGAAGCGTTGTCCGAGGAGCATACGCAACCGCAAGGACTGCAGCCTCGAAAAGAGAAGCTGGCTGCCAGGCGGACGGTTACGACCAGGAGTATTGGACTACGGATACTCCTGGTCCCAATTTCGGCGCGATTATACTCCAAACCATCCGCTTCAGAATCACTAAAAATAATCCATCCCAAGCAGGGCCATTCTCGAAAACATCGTTGTATGCAGGTGAGTTTTATCACCCAAACCTGTGACTAATCCCACTACCCTTTTGAGACCGATAAAAACATACTAAAGGGGTGTCTTTATAAAGCCGGGGCTTAATACCGCGGCCTTACATTACATATCACCAAGGGAGCGATGCCTATGACGAGTAACCCTACCACAAGCGGTCCGCCATCGTTACTGCACGAAGTGGCAATGCGTACGCCGGGCAACTCGCATGTTGAGATGTGCATCCAATGCGGTACCTGCGGCGGTTCCTGCCCGTCCGCCTCCGCGATGGACCATACCCCGCGTGCACTCTTTGCCATGCTGCGTGCCAACATGCGCGACAATGTGCTTTCGAGCAACACTCCATGGATGTGCGTGTCCTGTTATTTTTGCACCGTACGCTGCCCGCAGGATATTCATATTACAGATGTAATGTATACCATCAAGAACATATCTCTGGAGACCAAGGCCTATCAAGCAAAAACGGCGTCCGATTTTTCCAAGACCTTCATCCGGTGGGTCGAGAACTACGGGCGCAGTTTTGAGGTCGGGCTGGCCGGTCTGCATACGCTCAAGCACTTCGCCGGGCGCCTGCTGGCAATGGCTCCGATGGCGATCGGCATGATCACCAAGAAGGGAATGTCAATCACCCCCCCCAAGCGCATCCAGGGCATGGATCAACTCAAGAAGATCCTAAAGCGCGCCAAGGAACTGGAGGCGGCATGAGCGAATACATCTTCTACCCCGGCTGCTCGATAGAAAGCAGCGCCAAGGCCTATTATGAATCGACCATGGCGATCTGCAAGCCCCTCGGGATTGCGCTTAAAGAAATCGACGATTGGAATTGCTGCGGCGCAACCGAATATCTCTCCCTGAATCTAACACCGGCCTACGCCCTGATCGGACGCAATCTGGCGTTGGCCGAGAAGCAGGCCAACGGCAGCCAGACGGTCGTCGCCCCCTGTTCGGCCTGCTACCTGAATCTGGCCAAGGCCGACCACTACATGTACGAGGACAAGGCCTTCGGTGAAAAGATCAACGAAGCCCTGTCCGCCGGCGGGCTGCATTACACCCCCGGCAAACTGGCCGTCCGTCACCTGCTGGACGTATTGGTCAACGAAATCGGACTGGACAAGATCAGGGCCCAGGTCAGCAAACCGCTGGCCGGCCTGCGCGTGGTCCCGTACCTGGGTTGCATGCTCCCCCGCCCGGACTACGGCGAACGCTACTCCGACTCCGAACACCCCCTGGAATTCGACGAGCTGCTGCAAGCTCTGGGCGCCGAGGTGATCGACTTCCCGCTGAAAACCGCCTGCTGCGGTGGCCATATGACCCAGATCGGCCCTGACACCGCGTTCGAACTGATCCGCCGGCTGATCGCTGCGGCATCCGAGAGTGGCGCGGATGTGATCGCCACGGTCTGTCCAATGTGCCAGATGAACCTGGACGCCTTCCAGGGCCAGATGAACGGCTACTTCCACACCCACTACAAGATGCCGGTTCTATTCTTCACCCAGTTGATGGGAATTGCCTTCGGCGAAAAACCCGAGAAACTCGGTTTTGGACAGGAGTTCGTCAGCGCCCGGCAGGCACTTAAGCGTATCGGGGTCGAAGTCCCGGAAGCAGCCCCGGCCGCCAAGAAGCCGGCCGGCCTGCCGATGCCGTCCCCGCTGCAGAAAAAACCTATCGGTACTACCGAGGAGGCAAGCCAATGAGCGCTGAAGAGAAGAAACCCCAGGAACGCGTTGGCGTCTACGTCTGTCACTGCGGCACCAACATCGCCGGCGTGGTCAACGTCGAAGATGTCAGCACCTGGGCCGGAGAGAAATTGAAAGACCAGGGCGTCGTGGTCTCACGCGACTACAAGTTCATGTGCTCCAGCCTGGGGCAGGAACTGATCCAGAACGATATCAAGGAATTCGGCCTGACCCGTGTCGTGGTCGCCGCCTGCTCGCCCCACCTGCACGAACAAACCTTCCGCACCGCCTGCAAAGGCGCTGACCTGAACCCCTACCTGTGCGAACTGGTCTCGATCCGCGAACAGGTCTCCTGGGTACATACCGACAAGGACGCCGCCACCGAGAAATCGAAGGCGATCATCTCCGGCGGCGTCTCCCGGGTAGTGCACCACGAACCGCTTGAACCGCTGTACGTCTCGATCCACCCCGCCACGCTGATCGTTGGCGGCGGGATCGCCGGCATCCAGGCCGCCCTGGAGATCGCCGACGCGGGATACCCGGTCTACCTGGTCGAACGCGAGCCGTCCATCGGCGGGCACATGGCCCAGTTCGACAAGACCTTCCCAACCCTGGACTGCTCAGCCTGCATCCTGACGCCCAAGATGGTCCAGGTGGGCAACCACCCCAACATCACCCTGCTGACCTACTCCGAAGTCGAGAAAGTTGACGGGTTCGTAGGCAATTTCGTTGTCTCGATCCGCAAGCGAGCCCGCTCAGTCAACGAGGCCGACTGCACCGGCTGCGGCATCTGCTGGGAGAAATGCCCCAAGAAGGTGATCGACGACAAGTTCGAGGTCGGGATCGGCTACCGCAAGGCGGTCTACACTCCCTTCCCCCAGGCAGTGCCCAAGTATCCAGTAATCGACCGGGAGAACTGCATTTACTACGAGAAGGGCACCTGCAAGGCCTGCGAGAAATTCTGCCCGACCGGGGCGATCAACTTCGCCCAGGAAGACGAGATCATGAACGTCGAGGTCGGCAATATCATCCTGGCCACCGGCTGGGATCTGTTTGATGCCCGCCGCATTCCGAACTACGGCTACGGCCGCCTGCCGAACGTCTTTACCAGCATGGAGTTCGAGCGCCTCTCGAATGCCGCCGGCCCGACGGGCGGCCAGATCGTCCTGCGCGACGGCAAGACGGTCCCCAAGAGCGTCGCCATCATCCACTGTGTAGGCTCGCGCGACAAGAACTACAACAACTACTGCTCGTCGATCTGCTGCATGCAGAGCCTGAAATTCGCCCACCTGGTCCACGAACGGACCGGGGCAACGGTCTACAACTGCTACATCGACATCCGCACCCCGGCCAAGGCCTACGACGAGTTCTACCAGCGCTTGATCGAGGAAGGCACCCTGTTCATACGCGGCAAGGTGGCCGAGGTCACCGATGCCGCTCTCAGCCCGGCCGAGGAAGGTAAGCTGGTCATCCAGGTGGAAGACACCCTGATCGGCAAGCAGCGCCGCATCCCGGTCGACATGGTCGTCCTCTCGGCCGCGCTCGAGCCGCGCGCCGACTCGAAGGAAGTCGCCAAGAGGTTCGGCATCTCCTGCTCGGCCGACGGCTGGTTCATCGAGAAGCACCCCAAGCTGGACCCGGTGGCAACCATGACCGAAGGCATCTACATCGCCGGCGTCGTCCAGGGTCCCAAGGACATTCCCGCCAGCGTCGTCCAGGGCGCGGCCGCAGCTGCCCGCGTGCTTGGCAAGATCCAGCAGAAGGAAATCGCCCTCGAACCCGTGCGCGCCACGGTCAACGAAGAGCAATGCTCGGGCTGCCGCATCTGCAACGACCTGTGCCCCTTCAGCGCCATCCTGTTCCACGAAGACAAGATGGTCAGCGAAATCAACCCGGCCCTGTGCCAGGGCTGCGGGACCTGCGTGGCAGCCTGCCCGGCGGGTGCCATTTCGGGCACCGGTTTCTCCAACGAGCAAATTCTCTCTCAGATCGACGGGCTGCTGTTTCTGAATATCAAGAGCAAGGAGGCCGTCAAGGCTTAAGGAGAGAAGACCATGACTGAGACGACTGAAAAAAAACCCTTCGAGCCAACCATCATTGGCTTCACCTGTAACTGGTGCTCCTACCGGGCCGCCGACATGGCCGGGATCTCGCGCATGAAGTACGCTCACAACGTCCGGCTGATCCGCCTGATGTGCTCCGGGCGTCTTGACCCGACCTTTATCTTCAAGGCCTTCGCCGGAGGCGCCGATGCCGTGCTGATCTCCGGCTGTCATCCAGGCGACTGCCACTACGTCAACCAGAACTACAAGGCCCTGCGCCGCTTCCACCTGGTGACGCGCGTCCTGGAACAGTTGGGCATCGCACCTGCCCGCCTGAAACTGCTCTGGGCGAGCGCCGCCGAGGGCGCGATCTTCGCTTCCGAGGTCACCAAGTTCGTCGAAGACGTGCGTGCCCTGGGGCCGCTGAACTGGAACGGGGCCGAGGCCCTGCCGGAGATCGAGAAAGAGGAGGTGCCCGCATGAGTAAACCAAAATTCGCCATGTACTGGGCCGCTTCCTGCGGTGGCTGTGAGATCGCCGTCCTGAACATCCATGAGAAGATCCTGGACGTTGACGCCAACTTCGAAGTGGTCTTCTGGCCGGTGGCCATGGACGCCAAGTATGCCGACGTTGAGAAAATGAAAGACGGCGAAATCACCCTGTGCCTGTGGAATGGCGGCATCCGCAACGACGAGAACGAGCACATCGCCCACCTGCTGCGCAAGAAATCCAAGATCCTGGTGGCTTTTGGTTCGTGCGCCTGCGAGGGCTGCATCCCCGGCCTGGCCAATTTCACCCCCATCCAGGAGGTCATCGACACGGCCTTCACCACCGTCTCGACCGAGAACCCGGACAACCTCCGCCCACAACCGCATTACCAGATGCCCGAAGGCGAGATCACCATCCCGACCCTCTACCCGCTCCTGCGGACCCTTGACCAGGTCGTGGACGTTGACTACTACATGCCCGGCTGTCCGCCCGAGTCTCACCAGATCGCTGCGGTCATCGACGTCGTAATCGCCGCGCTGCAAGGCAAGGCGGATCTGCCGCCCAAGGGGGCCACCATCGGCGCAGGCAACTCAACTGTCTGCGACGAGTGTGAGCGCACGCGCAACGTCAAGACGATCAAGGAGTTCAAGCGCATCCAGCTCGGCAAGGTCGATCCCGATCTGTGCCTGCTCGAGCAGGGCATCCCCTGCAACGGGCCTGCCACCCGCAGTGGCTGCAACGCCCGCTGCCCGTCGGCCGGCGCCCAGTGCATCGGCTGCTACGGTCCTGCTGAGGGCGTGGTCGACTACGGAGCCCGCCTCATTTCTGCCTTCGCCTCGGTCATCGACAGTGATGACCCGCAGGAGATCGATCGGATCCTGGATGGCCTGGTTGACCCGGCTGGCCAGTTCTACCGCTTCAACCTGGCCGGCTCCCTGCTGCGCGGTAGCAAGCAAGCCCACACGAGCGGCGACTAGCCCTGGAGGTATATCAACTATGGCACAGAGAATCACCATTGACCCCATCACCCGTCTGGAAGGTCACGGGAAGATCGAGATCTTCCTCAACGACGAGGGTAATGTCGCCAACACCTACTTCCAGATCCCCGAGTTGCGCGGCTTTGAGCGTTTCTGCGTCGGACGGCCGGTCGAGGAAATGCCGCTGCTGACCAACCGCATCTGCGGCGTCTGCCCGGAGGCCCATCACATGGCCGGCGCCAAGGCCGCGGATGCGGTCTACAAAGTCGACCCGCCGCGCACCGCCAAAATGCTGCGCGAGCTGCTCTACATGGCCTTTTTCTGCACCGACCACACCACCCACTTCTATGCCCTGGGCGGCCCGGACTTCATCATGGGACCCGATGCCCCGGTGGCCGAGCGCAACATCCTTGGCGTCATTCACAAGGTTGGTCTGGAGGTCGGCGGCAAGGTCATCCAAATGCGCAAGTTCGGCCACAATGTGGTCGAGATGATCGGCGGGCGCAAAGTCCATCCCTGCACATCCATTCCTGGCGGTCTGACCAAGGGCATCACCGAAGAACAGCGCAAAGAGATCGAGGCAATGGGCCGTTGGGCGATCGAATTTGCGCAGTTCAGCCTGCAGGCCTTCAACGACATCGTCCTGGCCAACAAAACCTACCTCGACCTGATCCTGGGCGACATCTACACCGAGAAAACCTACTACATGGGTCTGGTCGACGAGAACAATCACGTCAATTTCTACGACGGCAAGGTGCGCGTGGTCGGGCCGGACGGGACTGAACTGGTCAAGTACGCTCCCCACGAATACGTCGACAACATCGCCGAGCGCGTCGAGCCGTGGACCTATCTCAAGTTCCCGTACCTCAAGAAGGTCGGCTGGAAAGGTTTCGTGGATGGACCCGATTCGGGTGTCTACATGGCCACCCCACTGTCGCGCCTCAACGCCGCGGATGGCCTGGCCACCCCCCTGGCCCAGGCCGAGTACGAGAAGTTCTACAGCACCCTGGGCGGCAAGCCGGTGCACCAGCGCCTGGCCATCCATTGGGCCCGCTTGATCGAACTTCTCTATGCTGCAGAACGCTGGCTGGAACTGGCCACCGATCCCGAGATCACCTCGCCAAACTTCCACACCATCCCGACCGAAACCCCAACCGAGGGCGTGGCCATCGTCGAGGCCCCACGCGGCACCCTGACTCACCACTACTGGACCGATGAGCGCGGCGTGGTCACCAAGGTCAACCTGGTTGTCGGGACGACCAACAACTATGCCCCGATCACCATGTCGATCAAAAAAGCTGCCAGCAGCCTGATCAAGGGTGGCAACGTCAACCAGGGCCTGCTGAACATGGTGGAAATGGCCTTCCGGGCCTACGACCCCTGCTTCGGCTGCGCCACCCATTCGCTGCCCGGCCAGATGCCGCTGGAGGTCACCATCCGCAAGGCCAATGGTGATGTCCTCGACGTGCTCAAGCAGTTCGTCGAATAGCCAACCGGACCGACAAACTAACAGGTCTAACAAGCCCCCAGGCTGGTTAGACCTGTTAGACAAATTATTACAGAACACTGCCTGACCTACGCATGAAGACTCTCATCATCGGACTGGGCAATCCCATCCTTGGCGACGACGGCGTCGGCTGGCGTGCGGTCGAACAGGTCGCCGCGCGCCTTCCAGAACAGTCTGATCTGGAATTCGATTACGTCTCGCTGGGCGGTTTGAGCCTGATGGAACGCCTGACCGGCTACGCGCGCGTCATCCTGGTGGACGCGATCTACACCGGGACCAAGCCGATCGGGACCGTAAGCACGTTCACCCTGGCCGACCTGCCCGACCTGAGCGCCGGTCACACCGCCTCAGCCCACGACACGTCCCTGCGTAATGCTCTCAACATCGGGCGCAGCATGGATATCCCACTCCCCCTGGACAACGACGTATTGATCGTAGCCATTGAAGCCGAGAACGTCTACGAATTTTCCGAAAAACTATCGCCGCTTGTCGAAACAGCGCTACCGAAGGCAGTGAAAGTGATTGAAGCCTTGCTATGATGCCCGGATTGGAAACAGATAAAGATCATCAAGCAAATCGTGAGATCGGTTGAGGAGTCAGGACGGCAGACCTGGCTCTTCTTCTTTCCCTTTGAATATCATTCTCGATAGTGCTACAATGCGCGCGCGGGCAGCGATGAATTGCTTTTCATGCAAAGACTTGTAGAAAGGGATCGCCCTAAAGCATAGAAGATTTACTGGCCACGCCACAATCAATCCCTGCCACCGGGATCTATTCGATCGCAGGAAAAGGGTCCGCCCCACGATTCTGCTCTTGCTGCTTGCGGCCCTGGCCATCGGAACACCCGCACAGGCTGCCGGAACCCTACAGGCCCGATTACCTGCCGGGAGCTAGGATGGTGTATTCACTTTTTCCGCCAGCCATTCCTTTTACGGTGTCGCCCCTCTTAAGCGTGGTGGGGTGATGCCTGATGACTACACGCATGTTTCGATCTGTGTGCATATTCGTGGCAGCCTGGATCCTGCTCACACTGGCCTGCACTGCAACCAGCACCCCCCAGATCGGTGAAGGGATCCCTCCGACAACAGAACCTCCCCATGAACTGGACTCCGAAGAACCTTCCCGGAGCGATCAGTGGCTGCAGGCGACTCTTGCACTGCGTTCTGTCGAAATTGAACTTGTAACGCTCTATCCGGGAGAAGACCCCCACCAAACTGTGGCTTTGCAAATTGACAACTCCGGAAATGTCCACTTGACCTTCGCGCTGCCAATTCCTCCAGAAACCATCCCGGTTCTCGAGTTTTCGGGGACAGACACCTTCGCGTTTTTCATCATCGATGGAACTGCCTACACTTCAACAGCCGGTGAAGCGGCAGCCCTCGCTGACGATGCCTATCTCACCATGCCAGAAGACATCCTGTTTGGTCCGGATGGTCCTAGCCTGTGGCTGACTTTGCTTGCTGAAAACTCCTTCACCCCTGCTGGCGCACAAGCTGATAACGGATTTGAGGCGACAAAATACACACTCGATGGTCAAATCGATGAAGGATCCATCGCTGGGACAATCTGGGTAGACAACCTTTCAAACGCTCTCATCGGCGCTGACATCACGATATCCGAAAGCCTCTTCTACCCGCCTGATTCAGGCCACCAGGGTACAGTTCAGATCGCCCGGGCGGTCCAGTCCGTGGATCTTCTTCCAGTTATCTTGCCATAGCCAATTCAGATCCGTATATATAGAACCGGCCTGGGCGAACGGAACCTCCCGTGTTCTGGGGACCATGCACCCCGTGTCACCTATGCACACATGCTAATAAGGGAGCACTTGATCCAGAGAAGAAACTGAAATGGTCGCATTCCTGGTCAATGCCCCCGGGTAGAAAAAGGCGCACCAAGATGACCGGGTTCCTCAGCGGAACCCGGTCTGTTGCATTAGCCTTCGCTGGTCATGATGAACAGCGGTTTCATTTCGAATGTTTCATACTTGGGGCGATAACGCTCGGTGTTGTAGAACTCGGGCACATTGACCATCTTTTTCGTTCCGCTGACCACCGATAACGGAACGTTATCGTAGCGGCCGTTCTTGAGCACCACCAGCCGGCCGTGGATGTTCTTCAGGATCAGGTCCAGAGCCAGATTGCCAAAGGCCATTGGAACGACCGAATCGATGGCGTCCGGGTCCCCACCGCGCACCATGTAACCGAGCTTCTGGTTGATAATATTGATGGGTACGCCATCGTTAAACTGGGCTGAGCGGTTCTGGATCTCCGACGAGACCAGGTCTCCAATGCCTCCCAGCTTGGCATGCCCGAAGGCATCGGTGGAACGGTCAGCGAAGATCATCTCCCCGCCCTCGAACATGGCTCCTTCCGAGACCAGTACGATCGAGTAGTGGCTGGGATTGCGGTTGCGGTCGTGGATCAACAGCTCGGTCAGCTGGTCAATATTGAACTTCCATTCCGGAATGACGCAACGATTGGCCGCTCCGGCCATGGTCGGCAGCATGGCCGTAAAACCGGCATAACGACCAAAAACCTCCAGCACCATGATGCGTTCGTGGGAACCGCCAATGGTGCGCAGGTTGTTGGTCAGAGAAATCGTGCGGGTAACGCAGGTGCTGAAGCCGATGCAGTAGTCGGTACCAGGCACATCGTTATCCATCGTCTTCGGGATGGCCACGACCTTGAATCCCTCCTGGTATAAACGGACCCCATAGCTGAGCGTATCATCGCCGCCGATAGGGATCATGTAATCAATACCCAGGAATTCCAGGTTCTTGAGCACTTCCTCGGTCAGGTCATTGCGCTCATCAGAATACTTTTCGCGCAGATGGGGGGGGACATTCTCTTTTCTGATCCTGGGGGGGTTGGTGCGTGAAGTGTGAAGGAACGTGCCCCCGGTCCTACCGGCCCGGTTGACGATCTCTTCCGTCAACTGCATAAAACAATGACTGTTATCCGCCTTCTTGTCCCGGATGAGATCCACCAGCCCGGCCCAGCCGCGGCGGATGCCGATCACTTCATACCCCTCCCGCAGGGCGCGGATGGTGACAGCGCGAATGGCCGGATTCAGCCCGGGCACATCTCCGCCGCCTGTCAGGATGCCAATCACACCCTTCTTCTTGGTCATGCTAACCTCCTTGGATTAAAAAATGAGTGCGCAATTAAGCGGCAATTATAACCCCGAAAAGGTATAATAAGGGATAACTCTGCCCGAGGTGCCCATGAAATCCGAAAAAACTGGCCCCTACATCAAAGACCCCGGTGGTCAGGAACACGCTCTCACCACCCGGACGATCACCCTCGGCCGCGCCGTGGAATGCGAAGTGGTCATTGCCAGCAAGAGCGTCTCGCGCGAACATGCCCGCATCCGCCAGGATGGGCACCGCTGGCTGGTTGAAGATCTCGGGTCCACAAACGGCACGTTTTTAAATGAAGAGCGCGTCATCGGAGACCTGGAACTGCGCGATGGGGATGCCCTCAAGGTCGGCGAGGTGACTTTCCTCTTCCACGACCCCGACACGACCATTCGGAAAAATCCCATCTCCGACCTGGAGGTGGACCTTGTCGCCGGCGTGGTGCGAGTCAATCGCAAGATCGTAACTCTCTCGCCCAAGGAATACCAGCTGCTCGCCTATCTGTTCGAACGCCGCGGCCAGGTCTGCTCGAAAGACGACATCGGAAGGGCCGTCTGGCCGGAATACGAGGCTGGCGGCATCTTTGACTACCAGATCGAAAATCTGGTCCGCCGCCTGCGAACCCGGATCGAATTCGACCCGGCCGTGCCGCAACTCCTGCTGACCATCCGCGGGTTGGGCTATAAATTGATGATCGCCTAGCGAAATACCGGGCTGCACATTCCCTTTGCGCAGCCCCTTTCGGGCTCCGGAAGCCAATTCAGTGCCCGCATCATCGAATCCCGATAGTCCCTTGTTAGCTGTTCGATAGGCAAGTTCCCGGCCTCTCAGGTATCATCTAGACCGAAAGAGGACGATCCCATCGATGGCCACCAAAACCACGCACCCGGACAAGAAGAAAACCATGGCCCCTGCATCTCTGGAAGGACAAACCATCGGCAAGTACCGCATCCTGGAACCGCTCGGACGCGGCGGGATGGCGCAGGTCTACAAAGCGTATCATCCGCAGCTGGACCGTTACGTCGCAGTCAAAGTGCTGCGCTCGGACCTGGTCGAGGAGGTTGAATTCCTGGCCCGTTTCCGCCGCGAAGCCCGGTCGGTGGCCGCCCTGCGCCAGGCCAACATCGTCCAGGTCTATGATTTCGATGTCCAGGACGAAATGTACTACATGGTCATGGAATTGCTCGAAGGCGACACCCTCAAGGCCCACCTGAACGCCTTCCGGCAGCGCGGTGAGCACCTGCCCTTGGGCGAGGTCGTCCGCATCCTGAACGACGTACTGGCCGGTCTGAGTTATGCCCATGGGGAGGGTGTCATCCACCGCGACCTCAAGCCAGCCAACATCATGCTGACCCGCAAAGGCCAGGCCGTGCTGACCGACTTCGGTATCGCCCAGATCGTTGGCGGGACGCAGTACACCATCTCGGGGGCCCTGATGGGCACGCTCAACTATATGGCCCCCGAGCAGGGGCGCGACGGCAAGTGCGACGTCCGCTCGGACATCTACTCGCTTGGCATTGTCTTCTTCGAAATGTTGACCGGCACGGTGCCCTTCGACGCCGATACGCCGTTGGCGATCTTGATGAAGCACATCAACGACCCCCTGCCGATGCCGCACAAGATCGACCCGAACATCCCCGAACCGTTCGAACGCGTGGCCCTCAAGGCTTTGGCCAAGAATCCCGGCGACCGCTACCAGACCGCCGTCGAAATGACCGCCGCCCTCAACGAGGCGGCCCAGCAGGCCGGAGTCGAGGTCCCGGGGTCGGTCACACTGCCGGTATCGGCGCCACTGTCCCCGCTCCGTCCTGGACCGGTAGCCGTCTTCTCCGGGACATCCCGCGCCGCTATCCCCGACTCCAGCTTTGCCCGGGACGACACTGATGTCACCGTCGGGAAGAAGCCCGCGCCCGCCGCAGACGGAAAACCCTTCTTGCCCGATCCCAAGATCGTCAGACAGGCAGCCCTGGGCGGTGTGGGCATCATCGTCGGCGTCAACTTTCTCCTGCTCTGGTTAAGCCCCATCTTTGGCTGGGAAATCTTCCGCCGCAGCTGGCCGCTGGAACTGATCGCCGTCGGAGTGCTCCTGACCGCCATCATGACCGCCACACACAATCCCTGGATCTTACTCCCCGCCGGGATCGTCCTGGGCAACGGCCTGATCATGACCTACTACGTCCTGACCGGCTTCTGGACCCACTGGGCTTTTTGCTGGCCGCTCGAGCCGCTGCTGGTCGGAGGATCGATCATCGCCCCCTTCATCCTCAAGCAGCGTGCCAAGGGAGGCCAGCAGCTGGTCCATCGCATCGGCATGATCATGCTGGCCAGTTCCGCCGTCACGGCCGCCATCACACTTATCGCTGCAATCGGGTACGCCTTGCGCACTGCCGACTGATCGCCACCAGACTGCAAGCAGATCCTGATTCACTGGATAGGCATCGACAGCCGCCGGTTCTCTTCAACGCGGTTGTACCAAATGAAAGCATAACCTAAGGAGGTTCCAATGCATAAGAAAACATCTCTTCTCTTCGGCGTAACCCTGGTACTGCTCGGCCTGCTGGCCCTGGCAGGCAACCTGTTCATGCGCCTGTCGGGCGGGACCCTTTCGCTCGGCTTCCGGGCCTGGCCGCTGTTCGTGATCAGCGCCGGGCTGCTCTTCTGCGTCCCGCCCTTCGTCTTCACGAAGGTGCGCGGCCTGGGGGGACTGTTCATCCCCGGGCTGCCGATCCTGACCACCGGCTTGCTGCTCTTCGCCGCCTCCGTCACCAATGCCTGGGGCTTGTGGTCGGTCTGGTGGCCCCTGGAAGTCATCGGCCTGGCTGTCGGTTTCGTGATGGCCGCCATCTTCCTGCGGGTCATCTGGCTTTATATCCCGGCCAGCATCGTCGGCCTGGCCGGCCTGGTGCTGCAGTTCTGCGCCCTGACCGGCCTGTGGGCCTCCTGGGCCGTATTGTGGACCGTGGTGCCCTTCTCCGTTGGCCTGCCCCTGTTGGTCATTGGCTCGGTTCTGAAGATCGACGGCGTACGCACAGCCGGGATCATCCTGTGCGGCTTTGCCGGAGTGGCCTTCGCCGCCATGTCGAGCATCCTGGCCGCCTTCGGCTGGGCCACCACCTGGATCGGACCGGCTCTGGTACTGCTCCTGGGCATCTACATGGTCGCTTCGTCCCTGTTCAAGCGCACCGGGCAGGACGAGCCGGCCAAGGCAGAAAAACCGCAAGAGGCGGTTTCGAAAAGCAAAGTGTAATCCTCACCTGGCCCATGCCTGTCACCCAACCCGCTCAACCCGGGTGACAGGCATGGGCCGGTCTCACAAAGGAAATCTCTTGAAAACCAGAATTCATCTCCCCATCATCGTCCTCATTGCAGCCCTGCTGCTCACCGGCTGTGGCTTCTCGGTCATTGCCGGCAACCGGGACATTGTCACCGAAAATCGTCAAGTCAGCAACTTCTCCAATATCACTCTGGCCGGAATCGGTGAAGTGATCATCACCCAGGGCGAGACTGAAACGCTCGTCATCGAAGCCGAGTCGAATTTGATCGACTACTTCGAGACCGAGGTGCGCGGCGGGACCCTGACCATCGGTCTCAAGGATGAATATCGCACGCTCTCGTTGAATCCCACCCGCCCGGTACGCTTTTATGTCACCGTGATCGAGCTGGAGGGTGTGACCGTCGCTGGTTCGGGGGACATCGACATCTCCGCCATCGAGGCAGCATATTTCGCCCTGAGCATCCTCGGTTCTGGAAGCGTCGACTTGGACAGCCTGGAAACCGGCCGCCTGACGGTCAACCTCAGCGGCTCCGGGGACGCTCGCATCGATGTGCTGGCTGCCGACGAGATCTCGACCACAATCACCGGCGCGGGCTCCTTCAGCGCCGCCGGGCAAGCCAGGCAACAGGAGATCCGCATCCTGGGCTCGGGTGACTACAACGCCGCCGACCTTTTCTGCCAGGTGGCCAGTGTCAACGTCAGCGGCTCGGGCCAGACCAACCTGTGGGTCGACGAGACCCTCGACGTGACCATCCTGGGTAACGGCGACATCAACTACGCCGGTGATGCCCGCCTGGGCGTCAGCAGCACTGGCTCGGGCGAGGTCAATCGCACCGACCGCCACTGATCCTATTGCCGCGAACAGGGGCTGCCTGGGAAGAAAATCCAGGCAGCCCCTGTTCGCGGTTAATCCGTCGGGGCCGTCAGCGGACCTGCCCTGCGGGCCAGGAACCCTTCCAGCCAGAAAATGAGCAACGCCATCCAGACGATGCTGAATCCGATCAGTTGCGCTTGCGAGAACGGTTCCCTGTAAACCAGCACACCGAGCAGGAACTGCAGGGTCGGGGCAATGTACTGCAGGACTCCCACCATTGAGAGCGGGATGCGCCGGGCGGCCATGGCGAACATCAACAACGGAACGGTGGTCACCAGGCCAGCGCCGACCAGCAGCAGGTCAGACGCCAGGCCGGCGTGCCCCAAGGCCCCCGTCCCCTCGACCTGGGCGAAGACCAGCCAGCCCAGGGCCGGCAAGAACAGGATCCCGGTCTCGAGGGTCAAGCCGTAGAGCGAACCCAGCGGGGCGATCTTCTTGACCAGCCCGTAGGTGGCGAAAGAACAGGCCAGGGTCAGGGCGATCCACGGCAGGCGGCCGTAAGTCAGGGTCAAATATGCCACCCCAGCCATCGCCAGGGCCACCGCCAGCCACTGCCCGCGGCGCAGGCGTTCACGCAGCACGATCATCCCCAGCAGCACGCTCAACAGCGGGTTTATGAAATACCCCAGGCTGGTCTCGACGATGAAATCGGCATTGACCGCCCAGACGTACGTCAGCCAGTTGACTCCGATCAGCACCGCCGCCACCAGGTAGATGCGCAGGACGCGCCAGCCCAGGACTGCCTCCTTGAACACCTGCCACTGCTTCCGGACGAGGACAAAGACCAACAACAGCAGGAACGACCAGACAATACGATGCCCGAGTAACTGCAGTGCCGGGACATGTTGTAGAAATTTCCAATAGGCGGGGAACAACCCCCAGGTCACGTAAGCGCCGACCGCAAGCCAGATCCCTTTCTTCATTCGCCTCCTTTTCGATAAAGGCCAAGTATACACCTTGCCCGGATCGGTTGTAGAGTGTATCATTGAAAGAATTGCCGTAAAGCCCATCGAGCACATGGAAACCTCGCCATGCCTCGCCTGGTGAACTCGAAGCACTCTGCAGCAGCGGTCCTCCACACACCACCCCAGGACAGATCATGCCCAACCTCATTCCCCAACCCACACAATACATTCCTCTCCCGGGGGTCTTCAACCTGTCCCCTGAGACAGCCGTCACTGTCGCCGTGGCAGACCTGCAGTCGCTCGGCGAACTGCTGGCGGCCTCCCTGCGCACAGCAACCGGCTTTCCGCTCCCGGTCCGGGTCGGAGAGTCGGGCGCGTTGCACCTCGCCCTGATCAGCGACCCGGACCTCGGCCCGGAAGGCTACCGGCTGGAGGTGTACCCCGAGGGGATCAGCTTGCAGGCCCCGCACCCGACCGGGTTGTTCTACGCCATCCAGACCCTGCGCCAACTGCTGCCCCCGGAGAGCAGCCCAACCATCATCCAGGCCTGCCAGATCCGCGACCAGCCCACCTTCCGCTGGCGCGGTGTGATGCTCGATGTGGCCCGCCATTTCTTCGGCATGGCGGATCTCAAGCGACTGATCGATCTGGCCGCGGGGTACAAGTGCAACGTTCTGCACCTGCACCTGAGCGACGACCAGGGCTGGAGGCTGGCGATCAACGCCTGGCCGCGGCTGGCCGAATACGGCGGCAGTTCCGCCAGCAATGGCGCCCCGGGCGGTTTCTACACCCAACCGGAATATCAAGAGCTTGTCGCCTACGCGCAGTCCCGCCAAATGCTGCTCGTCCCGGAAATTGACATGCCCGGCCACACCCACGCCGCCATCATCTCCTACCCCGAACTGAAGGGTACCACCAAGTCGGATGAACTTTATACCGGCGCCGAGGTGGGTTTCAGTTCCCTGGCAATCCATGAGAAGATCACCTATAAATTCCTGGCCGAGGTGCTTGGCGAACTCGCCACTCTGACCCCCGGCCCATACCTGCACATCGGTGGCGACGAGGCCCACTCGACACCCGAACCAGAATACAAGACCTTCATCGAGCGCCTCCAGCCGATCGTCAGGAGCCTGGGTAAGACTCCCATCGGCTGGGAGGAGGTCGGCAAGGCCGACCTCGACCCGGCGACCGTTGTCCAGTACTGGTGGAACGCCGACTTCGCCAGCAGGGCTGCTGCCCAGGGCAACCCGCTGATCATGTCCCCGGCCCGTAAGGTTTACCTGGACATCAAGTACGACCCGACGATCCGCCTTGGCCAGGACTGGACCCAGAGCTACATCGATGTGCGCGACTCCTATGACTGGGACCCGCTGACCATCCTGCCAGAGGCCAAATCAGACCAGATTCTGGGGATCGAGGCGCTGCTGTGGACCGAGACGACTGCAACGCGCGACGATGTGGACTTCATGATCTTCCCGCGCCTGTGTGCGGTCGCCGAAGTCGGCTGGACTCCATCCGGGCAACGCAGGTGGAACGATTTCCGGATCCGCCTGAGCGCCCACGGCCCGCGCCTGGAGGCCCTGGGCGTTAAATTCTACCGATCACCCCAGATCCCCTGGCAGGCATAGTCCATGAGAACCATCCTCAGGCCCATCGTTCTGTGCGCCACCGCTGTCCTCCTGCTCGCCTCCTGCAGCGGGTCTTCCCCTACGAGCAGCGTGACGCTGATCTACGGTGAGGCCGCCCAGGTGGAATTGATCACACCCGAGGGCCGGCACATCTACATCGACATCCACAGTAACATCTATCTTACCCAGGACCCTGGCGAGGACGATGTCCTGTTGATCACCCACCTGCACCAGGACCACTATTACCCATCCTTCGTCAACGCCTTCCCGGGCCAGACCCTGATCGCCGAAACCGGCACGCTCGGACTGCCCGACGTCACCATCACTGCGATCGCCTCCGCCCACAACACGAACGATCCCATCCAGGATGAGGGGGCGACCAACTACATCTTCATCATCGAGACCGCCGGGCTGCGCATCGTCCATTTTGGTGATCTCGGACAGGAGGCTTTCACCGCACAGCAGCTGGCCGCCATCGGCGCGGTCGACGTGGCCATCACCCAGTTCTCGAATTCCTACAGCAGCATGGATGCCAGCAACTTGAAAGGCTTTCACCTCATGGAACAGGTCCAGCCGCTCCTGATCATCCCGACCCATTCCGACAGCGACACGATCGCCATTGGTGCAGAACGCTGGTCGGGTTACTATTCCGAGACTCGCGCCATCGTCATTTCCGCGAACCGCCTTCCCCGCGACACCAGCCTGCTCATTTTGGGCAATCTGGCAAGTTCCTATGCTGCCCTGTACGAACTGGAAGTCTGGAGATAGTCGGACCTTCCGAGCAACACAGGGATCCCCACAAGGATCTTTCCTGCACGACGAAGACCCCTTGACTGGTGATTTTCTCCCCTTCGGGTACAATCCAGGCATGGCTCCCTTATTCGTACATCTCCTGCAGAAACCAGACGACCAGGCCCTGCAACTATTGCAGGGTGACCTGTCCGTCGATGTCCGCTTGTCGTTCGGACCGCAGATCCCGGAGGCAACTGAAATCCTGGTCGCCGGGCGACCCAGCCGCGCGCAGATCAGCGCCGGGACGAACCTGCGGGCATTGATCATCCCCTTCGCCGGGGTTCCAGGCTCAACGCGCGCTATGATCGGCGAGTTCCCCCACATCCAGGTCCATAACCTTCATCACAATGCCGCCCCGACGGCCGAACTGGCAATTGCATTGCTGCTGACGGCCGCAAAATTCCTGCTGCCCTGTGATGCCGCCCTGCGCAGGCAGGACTGGCGCCCGCGCTACGACCCGCCCCCGGCCGTCACCCTGGACGGCAAGACCGCCCTGATCTTGGGTTTTGGCCAGATTGGGGAACGTGTCGGGCGGACCTGCCACGCCCTGGGAATGGATATCCTGGCGATCCGGCGGGACCCCGGCAGGGTGCGGACCTTCGACTACCCGGCCGGGATTCACGGTCCGCAGGCGCTGGCGGACCTGCTGCCGCACGCCGCGGCACTGATCATCACCCTGCCGGCGACGCCGGAAACCGAGAACCTGCTCGGCCCGGGCGAGCTGAGCCGCCTGCCGCGCGGGTCGGTGCTGGTCAACGTCGGGCGCGGGGCGATCGTCGACCAGGCCGGGCTCTACCAGGCCCTGACCTCCGGTCCCCTTCTGGCTGCCGGTCTGGATGTCTGGTACAACTATCCGCCAGATGAAGCCAGCCGGGTCCACACGCCCCCGGCCGATTATCCATTCCAGGAACTGGAAAACGTGGTCTTGAGCCCGCACCGCGCGGGCGCCTCTTCCGAAACCGAAGAGCTGCGCATGCAGCACCTGGCCCGCCTGCTCAGGGCAGCCGTGTCCGGGGAGATCATTCCCAACCAGGTCGACCTGCAAGCGGGGTATTGATCCCTATGGGCATCAGCGCCGCGCAGCCATTCCTGCTCAACTTTCCGGATCTGCTCACCCATATCAGGTGATTGGGCTGCCCAGCCGGGCATTCGCTCTTCTGCATCGGGTTTTTCTTCTGTTGTTGTCGCCAAGCGTTGGCAAGGATCGGTGGCCTAAGAGTAGAAGCATTAAACTGCAATCCATTGTAAAATTAGGAGGAATTCTCTTCTGAACATACCCGAGGAGCATAGATGGACAACTCTTTACAGCTAGGGATTGCTGCCCACAAGGCCGGAGACCATTCCCAGGCCTTCCAACTCCTGACACGCGCCACTCAGGACAACCGTACGGCCGAACAGGCCTGGTTGTGGCTCTCGGCGGTGGTCACGCACGATTCCGAGCGCCTGTTCTGCCTCGACAACGTCCTGCGCATCAACCAAAACAATGTCCCAGCACAACGTGGCGTGGCGATGCTGCGCCAGAAGGGGGTCTTTCCATCCGTCCCGATGCCCCCCACCGCCGCGCAATCCCCAGCGGCCACGTTGCCTGGAGTCGAGCATGCAACCTCATCGATTTCGGCACCACCCGCGCCTCTACAACCTCAAACGCAGGCAAGACCGCAGCCACCGGCTGCCGCCGGCGACCAGGAAGGGTTGAAGGGCCTGTACCAGTACGCAGCCCAGGCCATCGCGAGTAAAACCCCTTCACGGGTGGTTCTGAAAAGTCTGACCGATCAGGGAGTTTCCTCCGAGACTGCCGCGCGCATCGTCAGCCAGACCGAGCAGGCCTTCAAGAAAGGGCGCTCAGAAAAGTACAGGAAACAGATGATCGCCGGTCTCTTGTGGACAGGTGCAGGCGTCGCGGTGACCGTGATGAGCTCCATCTTCCGCGACCAGTTGGGGGGGAGTTCCATCCTCTGCTACGGTGCGATCATCTTCGGGATCATCGACTTTCTGGTGGGCCTGGTAGGCTGGCTCTCCCACCGCTAAGCACCCAACGATCACAAGAATCGCGCTGCCCGACAAAACCCACGTCGGGCAGCTATAGCGGTCGATGCGGAACAGCCGAATGCACGTCTCGAACACCTGCTGTTGGCTCAGATCCACTTCTGTCCAAGGCCGCTGAGGGCTGCGGGAAAAGGCATGGCGCCAACCAGGATGTGTGGTCAGATTCTAACGCAGGCCTGTGCAATCACGTTCGGGATGATAACCCAGGTCCTCGACTGCCGCCAAGATCTGCGTCTCGTCGACCACACTTTCATCAAATTCGACAACCAGTCTCTGTTTCTTGTAGCTGGCATCGATCTGCTTGATGCCCGGCAGGGAATCCTCGATCCCCTCCAGACGCATGGCGCAGTTTGGGCAGTGCATGTCGGGCACACGGATGATCTTTTTCATCAGCCACACTCTCACAGGGCAGATACACAGGACCGCCTACTGGTCAAAGACAATTGCGCCGGTATACATGCCCATCGAGCAAGTGAACTGCATCACCGTCCCGGCCGCCTGGGCTGGAATCTCAATCGGGACGGTACCTGTCTCAGGCAGAAGCACCTCGACCCGCAAAACCGGTATGACGAAAGCCCGGGCACAGGAATACGTTTGGTCGGTGACCACGGTGAGGGTCAGGGGGACGCCGGCCGGGGCGTGAAGGATCCGTGGAGAGTAACCATAGTTCTCGGCGCTCAGCACCAGAATCCCGTCCGACACGCTGGTGGCTCCGGCCGGCTGTGCGCCCACCGCACGGGTCTCCGGTGAGACCGCCGGGAACGCCAGCGGTGAGCCGGCCAGGTTGAGGCCCGAATTGATCGAAACCAGCCCGAGGACCAGGACCACGACTGCCACAAAGCGCAGGAACCATTTTTCCAACCGGGCACCAATCTGCATCGTCAGGTAAGCTACCAGGAAGAAGATCGGAGTGGTACCGAGCGTGAAGGCGAACATCAGCATGGCACCCTGCAGCGGGTCGCCTGTGCCGACCGCCACCGCCATCATAGCCTGCGTCACTCCGCAGGGGATCAACACCGTCAGGGCACCCAGGAAAAGAGGTGCGAAGATGTTCTCTTTGTTCCTGGCGGTCCGGCGGATGTAACGGGTGATAAATTTCGGGGGCTCGACGGTAAAAAAGCGGAAGATGGGGTGTACGGCAAACATGCGCAGAGCATTGCCGACCATGAAGATCCCGATGGCAATCAACAGGACCGCCCGCGTAACTGGCGTCAACTGCAGGACTGAACCCAGGGCTCCGAGCAGGAAACCCAACACGGTGTAGGTCGCCAGCTTGGCAATCAGGAAGAGCAGGATCGGCAGGGCCAGCTCCGGGCGGGCGCGCTTCTTCTGCTTCACGGAGCGCCGTGCATGGAGGGTAACCAGGTCCTGTTCGATCTGGCGTTCGAGTGAACTGGCCAGCAGCCCACCCTGGACCGCCAGACAGCTTAACCCTCCAGTCGTCAGGCCGGTGATGAAGGCAAGCAGATATTGCTGCATAGGGAGAACATCCTCTGGTGAATGGGATTTCAGGAAATCTTCGTTCGCCGCAAGCGCAGGCTGTTCGAAACCACGAAAACACTGCTGAAGGCCATGGCCCCTGCCGCCAACATCGGGTTGAGGAAGCCCAGGGCGGCGGCCGGGATCAGGATGACATTGTAAAAGAAAGCCCAGAACAGGTTCTGGTGGATCGTTCGCAAGGTCTTGCGCGAGAGCAGGATGGTTCGGGTAACACCACGCAGGTCGCCCGAGATCAACGTCACCGGGGCAGTCGCCATAGCAACGTCAGTGCCGGTGCCGATGGCGATCCCAACATCGGCCTGGGCCAAGGCCGGGGCATCATTGACCCCGTCGCCGACCATTGCGACGACATGGGCCGTTGACCGTCGGCCATCAAGCGATTGTAATTTCTTGATTTCGTCCGCCTTGCCTTCCGGCAACACTTCGGCAAGGACAGTATCCACACCAACCTGCCGGGCGATCGCCTCAGCGGTCTTGCGGTTGTCGCCGGTGATCATGGCGACCTTCAGGCCGATACCATGCAACGCATCGATGGCCTCGCGCGAGCCATCCTTGAGGGTATCGGCCACCGCGATCACGCCGCGCACCTGCCCGTCAACGGCGACCAGCATGGCCGTTTTGGCTTCTGATTGCAATCGCGCCACGTCCTGCTCGAAACCGTTCAGGGCAAAGCCGTGCTTCTCCATCATGCGAAGATTGCCGACTGCCACCCGCTGCCCATCAACGTCCGCCGAGACACCGTAGCCGGCCTCAGCCTGGAAGCCGGTCAGGTCGACCAGGGCCAGGTTACGGGTCGTGGCTTCGGCCCAGATGGCTTCGCCGAGTGGATGCTCGCTGCCGCGTTCGACTGAGGCAGCCAGGCGCAGGAGTTCATCACCGGCCCACGGCCCACTATCTGCGGTCCGAATATCGGTCACCGCCGGCTGGCCGCGTGTTATTGTGCCAGTCTTGTCAAGCACGACCACATCGATCCGTCCGGCGCGCTCCAACGCTTCGCTGCTGCGGAACAGGACGCCCAACTCGGCGCCCTTTCCGGTCCCGACCATGACAGCCGTCGGCGTAGCCAGGCCCATCGCACATGGGCAGGCGATCACCAGCACTGCCACCATATTGATCAACGCCCGGGTGAAGGTGTTGATTTCAGCCTCCACCGGCAACGGCGGGCCGAAGAACCACCAGCCGGAAAAAGTAAGCAGTGCCACCACGATCACCACCGGGACGAAGACCGCCGAGATCTGGTCGACCAGTTTCTGGATCGGCGCCTTGCTGCCCTGGGCCTCCTCCACCAACCGAACGATCTGCGCCAGGGCAGTCTCCTTGCCGACCTTGGTGGCTTCGAACCTGAGCAGGCCCAGTTTGTTGAGCGTGGCCCCGATCAGTGGGTCGCCCGGTCCCTTCTCGACCGGTAGCGACTCGCCGGTCAACATCGACTCGTCGACCGCCGAACGACCGTCCACAATCACGCCGTCGACCGGGATCTTCTCGCCCGGCCGGACCAGGACAAGGTCGCCAACCCGCACCTCGTCCACCGGGACCTCGAGTTCGGCACCCTCGCGCACGACCCGGGCTGTCTTGGCCCGCAGGCCCATCAGCTTCTTGATCGCTTCCGAGGTGCGGCCCTTGGCCCGGGCTTCGAGGAACTTGCCCAGTCGGATGAGGGTGATGATCACCGCGGCTGTCTCGAAGTAGACGTGTCCCGCCAGCCAGCCAAAAGTGATCGGCAGCGAGTACAGGTAGGCCACCGACGATCCCATGGCGATCAACACGTCCATATTGGCCGAACCGTTGCGCAGCGCCTTGAAAGCCCCAATGTAATACTGCCAGCCGACGTAGAATTGCACCGGTGTGGCCAGAGCCAGCATCAGCCAGAGCGCCCAGTTGCCATGCGCCCACATGCCCAGCAGGCCCAGATCCCGCCCCATCGAAAAGAAGAACAACGGGATGGTGAAGAACAGCCCGATCAGCAGCAGGCGCCGCTGATTCTCGATCTCCTGCTGACGCGCCCGCGCCTCAGCATCCTCAACCTCGCCGCCCAACTCGACCGCCTCGAAACCGGCCCTGGACACTGCAGTGCGGATCTCGGCCTGACTGACCACCGTCGGGACATAACGCACCCGCACCCGTTCGGTCGCCAACGCAACCTGGGCTTCGAGTACGCCCTCCAGGTTGTGCAGAGCCTTCTCTAAACGCCTGGCGTCGTTGTCGTCCGACAGGCGCTTGATGATCAGGTCGGCTTCGCCGGAGGCGATCCCGTACCCGGCGCGCTGGACCCGGGCCACCAGATCCGGCAGGCCAATCGCGGCGGGGTCGAAGTCGACCGTGGCACGCTCCGAGGATAGGTTGACCACCGCTGTCTGCACGCCGCCAAGCTTCTTCAGATTACGCTCGACACTGGCGACGCAGTTGGCGCAGGTCATCCCGGTGACGGGCAAGGTCAGTTGTTTGATTTCGGACATGGTTCCCTGATCGCAGGAGTACGCTTGAGCGCCCCCTTACGCCGCCACCGGGTAGTTGATCTCCGCCAACAGGGTCTTGATCTTTTCCTCGGAGGCGGGGGCTTCGAAAGCGATCACGACGGTTCTTGTGTCAGCGTTGGCGCGCACGTCCCGGATGCCGTCCAGTTCGGCAACTTCCGTCTGGATGGTGTGAACACAGTGTCCGCAGGAGATATTGGGAACAGAAAAGGTAACGGTATTCATGGGATGCTCCTTTGTGATTAGGAATAAAGAAGATTTTTAGGCTATGCGTATCACACCTTCGTCGCTGTCTCGAACACTTCGAGGACTTCCTTCATCACCCTCTGACGTTCGGCCAGATCACTTCCCTGCACGGCCGTGATGACGCAGGAATTCAAGTGCCCTTCCAGAATCTGCCCGCTGACCTTCTTCAGGGCTGCCTCAACCGCCTGGACCTGGCGGATGACGTCGATGCAGTAAGCCTCCTCCTCCACCATCCGAATAATGCCCCGCAGGTGGCCTTCGATGGTCTTCAATCGTCGCAAGGTATCTTCGCTATGCATTATCATCCCCCCCCATGGGGGATGGGTGTATTTTACACTATTTTAGTCCTGTTTGTCAAGATGGGTCTTAAAAAAAGAATCCCGTCCAGCAGCCGGCCCGGGAAACAAGCCTCACCGCTGTGTCGACCGGGGGGCTTGTTTCTCGGTGCGAATCCGGATCCTTGAATCCGTATTTCCGGTACGGGTTCACCCCCGCCCGGGAGAACCATTAGCTCTCCAGCGTGTTAAAATGGTTGTAATCCCACCCAAGGAAGGATAACAGCATGTCCAAGATCGCCATCATCACCGATACCGATTCCAGCCTGCCGCTCGACCTGGCCCAAAAACACAACATCACCCAGGTCCCGATCATGATCCAGTTCGGAGACGACAGCTACCGGTCAGTCTACGACATGGACGACGCGGCCGTTTTCGCCCGGGTTGACAAGGAGGGCCGGATCCCAACCACCGCCGCCCCCTCTCCCGGGCAGTTCGTCGAGGCCTTCCAGGCGGCCTTCAAAGATGGGGCTGACTCGCTCCTGGTCTACACGATCAGCAGCGAAATGAGCGCCACCTTCGGTGCTGCCCGCGCCGCGGCCGAGACGATGCCCGAGAAGGATATCTCCGTCTTCGATACGCGCACCCTGGCGCTCGGTCAGGGCTTCGTTGTCCTGGCAGCCGCCGAGGCGGCGGCCGCTGGAAAATCGAAGGAAGAGATCATCGCTGCCGCAGAAAGGACCAGGGACAACACCCACCTCTTCGCTGCCCTATCAACATTGAAATACCTGGCCATGGGTGGGCGGGTCAGCCACCTGGCGGCGGCCTTCGCGGGGGTGCTGGAGGTCAAGCCGGTCCTGACGGTCATCGACGGTAAGCTGCAGCTGCTCGAGAGAGTCCGCACCCAGTCCAAGTCATGGGCACGGGCAATCGAACTGGCCGCCGAGGCTGCAACCGGCAAGCAGGTCGAGCGCATCGGCTATCTGCACGCCAACGCTCCGGAAATGGTCCGCCAATTCGCCAGGCAGGTAGGTACCGCTCTGGCCTGCCCCGCTGAACCGATCTTCGCCGAGATGACCGCCGGTCTATCGGTCCATTCGGGCGCCGGGTTGGTCGGCGTGTGCTTTGTGACCCAGTAGACCTCCTGCAGCCTTTGGAATTTCAACTCGCGCAGGCCTCCGCGTAACGCGGAGGCCTGCGCCCCCGCAAGAAAACCATCAAAGCAGCATAAGCCTTTCCCCAATCCGTAGTATCATATGAACATGGTAGACCCGACACGCATCCTCTACATCCATGGATCGGAAAGCAGCAGCCAGACCTTCAAGGCCCAGTACCTGCGCAGCCGGTTCCCGGATATGATCACCCCCGACTTCAGCGATCTGGTCCCTGAACGCCTGTCGGAACTCAATGCCATCATCGGCGAGACAAACGAATGGACACTGATCGGGTCAAGCCTGGGAGGCATGGTGGCAACGATCTACGCCGACCGCTACCCCGAGCGGGTCCGCAAGCTGATCCTGCTTGCCCCGGCGTTGAACCTGCCCGAGTTTGAGATTCAGGTTCGACAGCCGATCCGAGTACCGGCTGTCATCGTCCACGGGACTCTGGACCGGATCGTCCCGCCCGGGCCGGTCCGCAAGATGGCTGAGCGGGTTTTTCCAAAGCTCACTTACATCGTCGTCGAAGACGACCACCGTCTGCACGAGGCCATCCGGGATCTGGACTGGCAGACGCTGCTGGACTGAGTCATGGCAGCCTGTGAACTGCCCGGCAGAACCTGCTGGACGAGCCGCAATGTGCAATAACCGGCCGCCGAACGGGGGTCGGATGGCAGTTTGAGCCACGCCATCATCCCGAGAAGAACGATCGTTGGCTGACCGGCGTGCGCCTGTTCCTGGTCGCCACCCTCGCCCTGCAGCGGACAGACCACCCCCTCATGCAGCATGATCTCGACCTGTGGGGGGAGAGCGGCCGGAAGACGAGGCCCGCGCTCACGCCGAATTGCCCGAGGCTGCATCCCACACCAATGGGGCTACCTTTCCGATGAACTGCTGATGGAATGAGAGACGATCCTATTGATCGGTTCAATGCACAAGGGCAGCACCTGTAAGTTGACCAATCTTCTCGAATTAACAGATTCATGAAATCATCGTCGCACCAACTTCTCAACCGCAACCTGCGCTGGTTCCTGCTGGCCATGATCCTGGCCAACATCGCCGGGCAGATGGCCTACAGCATGCTGGCCCTCTACCTGGTGGACCTGGGAGCCAGCGTGCCCCAGGTGGGCCTGGTCTTTACTGTCGCCTCACTGGTCCCGATGGCCCTGCAGCTGCTCGGCGGCTGGATCTCGGACACGATCGGGCGCCTGCGAGCCATCGCCATCGGCAGTTCAATCGCCGTAATCGGTTACCTCCTGTTCCTATTCTCGCCATCCTGGGAATGGATCATGGTCGGGCTGTGCGTCGAGTACGTCTCCAATGCGTTCGTCGGGCCGAGCTTCGGGGCTTACGTCGCAGAGCAATCGGACGAGGCGAAGCGCGGGCAGGTCTTTGGGATCACCAAGAGCATTTACATGATCGTATCCGTCATCGGCCCAACACTGGCCGGCTTCCTGGCCTACCGCTTTAGCTTCCGCTGGATGCTGCTGGTCGCCTTCGGGCTGTATGCCATGGCGACCTGCGTACGGGTCTGGATGGCGACCGCCGAGCAGTTCGCTCCCACCCGCGCAGCCGAAAAACCGACCCTGGGCAAGCTCAAGCTGCAAATGGGGGCCCTGCTGACCATGCTGTTCGGTGGTGGGCTTCTAACCTGGATCTGGATCACCGACGCGATCAATGACACGACCTTTAACCTGATCGGCCAGCTGTACCCGATCTACCTGGCGGACATCGGGCTGCAGAACATCGCCCGGATCGGCCTGCTCAACGGCACCTGGGGATTGGCCAGCATCCTGGCTTCCCTCCTGAGCGGACGGCTGTCCGATCGGATCGGCGAACGGCGGGTCATCGCCGGCAGCTTCTTGATCGTGACCTTGAGTCTGGTGAGCCTGATGCAGGCCCGCGGCTTTCTCGGCTTCGCCCTGGCCATGTTCCTGTACGGATTCGGAATCGGAGGGCTGATGCCCGCCTACGATTCGCTGATCTCGAAGGCCGTCCCGGAGGACAAGCGCGGGCTGGCCTTCGGCTTCTTCGGCACCTCGCTGGGCATCCTGTCGCTGCCCTTCCCGTGGATCGGGGCCCAACTGTGGGAGCGTTTCGGCCCGCAGACGCCCTTCTGGATCACAACCATCGCCTGCGCCATCTCAAGCCTGATCGTCTGGCTCAGATTCAGCCTGCCGAAAAAGGGAAAACCGGAATTGATTAACGGGTCTTCGTAGGTTCTTCTGCTTATCTCTCGCTGGCGAACCGGACCAATGGCTATCCCGATTACACCTGTTATAATGCCACCAATTCTCTCATCTCGCTGTACAATAATACAGTCAATTCCACCCGCCCCATCATCCCGGACTTTGCTCTCGCGACGATAAAGATGTTCAACCTGACCCGCATCACTCCCGGCGAACGCCTGCGCTTCTTTGTCATTGCCACCCTGCTGTTCATCAACTCGATCATCGTTCAGTCCAACGGTGTTGTTGCGATCAGCGGTTTTATCAGCAATACCGGACCTCAGTGGATTCCTTTGGTGTGGGGGGTTGACAACCTGATCATCTTTTTGTCGGCCACCGGTTATTCCCTGATCAGCGACAAGTTCGACCGACGCAAGCTGGCCTCGGTGGCTTTTTTTATCGCCGCACTCATTTACCTGGCAATGTATTTTCTGTTCCGGCTGGGAGTGGACAGCCGGATCACCTACACGCTTCTGATGGTGCTCAACGACCAGCAATGGATCGTTTTCGCCCTGATGATCTGGGCGCTGGCCAGCGATGTATTCTCGGTGGCTGAGAACAAAAGGCTGTTTCCGCTGATCGGACTGGTCGGCTTCATCGGCGGCATCCTGGGCAACGGCCTGGCTGCCTCCGTGGCCCGATTCTTGGGCAGCAATGTCGAGCTGATGCTGTTCAACAGCCTCCTGCTGACGTTCTCGGCAGGCCTGGCCGCATTTTTCATCCGCCTGGTCAAATCTACCGTCCGCCAGGCCTCTCGAGGCGACACCCCGAAGGACATCCTGCAGGACGGATTAACCTTCGTGCGCGAGATTCCAATCTATCGATATCTTGCCTTGGCCATGCTGCTGGTTGGGATCGGATTGAACACCGTCGAATACCAACTAGCTGTGGGAGGATATCTGCAATACCCAGGCATCGGCGACCTGCAGGCCTTCCTGGGCCTGTTCCGTATGGTGCGGATGATCTCCCTGCTGATCGTCCAGGCCCTCCTCAGCAGCTGGCTGATCAAACGCATCGGTTTCAAGTCCATCTTCATTATCCTCCCCACAGTGATGTTCCTGGCCCTGGCTGGGACTTTCTTCTTCCCCTTCCTGATCGTAATCGCGGCCGGGGAATACCTGGTGCGAATCACCCAGGAAGGAGTGGACGATCCCAGCCGCCGCGCCCTGGTCGGCCTGATCCCCGACGAACAGCGCGGCCGCATCAGTGCCTTTCTGGACGGATACCTCTACCCACTCGGGGCGGTCATCAGTTGCATCTTGATCGGCGGCGTCCTGCTGCTGGGAAGATACGGTCTCCTATCACAGGCAACGACCCAGCGCGTCTATCTGGGAATATCCGCCCTGGCCGCTGCAACGGCGATCTGGTTGTTCGTCCGTTTCCGCTCGACCTACGATCAATCCATGCTGAATTGGCGCCTGCGAAGGCGTACTCGGAAAAGTGATGTTATGGACAAACTGGACTTTTAATCGTGCTTAAGTGCAGCGGCGAAATCACTGGGGCTATCACGCTTGACGACGAGGCATGGCGTCTGCGAATCGACAGCTATTGGGCGGAGTACCTCGGTTGTTGTGTCGATGCCTTACACCATCCCCGGCGGGGGATCGTATTTTCGAAAAACTCACCGGGCATCTTTGGGCTGATGGTTGGAGATGCCCGGGTGTATTCCGTGAACCACCAGCTCGGTTGTCTGCTCCCGAACAAAGATATTCTCCCAACCTGGATCGCGGGGGATGAATTTACTCTGGCGCAACCCATGGCGGCGCTGGACGAGAACGGCTTTCGCACCGGAGAAGCATACGGGCCAGGATACCTGACCTATTGTCATTCCCGGCACTTTCGCCCGGCAGACGATGCTGACGTCTGCCCTCTTCGCGAGGATGACAGGGACGAGATCGAATGGCTGGGGCAGCAGGTTGGCTGGACCGACCTCTTTCATGAAACCGCCAGTTCGTGGATCGCCCGATTTGGGATTTTTCGAGAAAAACACCTGATCTCGATTGCCATTGTTCGATCATGGGCCGGCCAGGTGGGCTCGATGATGGTCGCCACCCATCCGGCGCACCGCCGACGCGGTTATGCGATCCGCGCCGTGAGCATGGCAACCCGCTGGGTGCTTGATGAAACAGATTTGATCCCGCAATATGATACCGCGACCACCAATGTCTCCTCCTTGAAGGTCGCACAACTCCTCGGTTACCAACACTATGGACAAATACTTTACATTCAGGTAGTATAATCTACACGGATTAAGCTACCAAAACCGGAGCAGCTATGGCCCAAATCATTCAATCTGGCGTGAATACTCCCCATCAAAACGCGCGCTGGTTCGGTCGGCGCGAATTGATCGCAACGGTTCTTGGAGCACTGCTTTATTGTGCCATCACCTGGTTCACCAGTTTCGCGAAACTCGGCGGCAGTTTGGATATCGAACTGCGACCGGCGATCGTCATCCCGATCATATTCGGTTTTATGTATGGTCCGGTAGCCGGTTTCTTGGTGGGCACTCTCGGGAACCTGCTCGGCGATTACCTTCTTTGGGATGGCGTTTGGTGGCAGTGGAGTGTCGGCAATGGCATCATGGGACTTGTGCCGGGTCTGTATGCCCTGCGCTGGCGCTCTTACTTCAGCTTAAAGGAACAACTCATCGCATTCCTGGTTTCGCTGGTCGGGATCGTTCTGGGGATGGGTTTCGCTGCCTATAGCACGATTTTCATCTGCCAGGAAGCGTCTGCCGGTTCATGGCTGGCGCAAATCCAGGCAGGTCAGATCCTGGCCAATTGCTCCAAAATTCCTATCACGGCCAGCGACTCCTGGGCTGCATTCCAGCCGGCAGTCAAGGTGAATGCGGTCAATACGCTCATTTTACAGCCCATTCTTCTCTTCAACATCGCCCGGCTCGACCTGCGATCCATCAACTGGCTGGGGTCAGGCCTGTTGCGCCGCCTGTTGCTGGCGGTGATCGTGTCTGCCGCTCTCCCGATCGCCTTGCTTGGTTTCTTCCTTTCCCAGCAATTCAGCGGCCAGGAAGGCGATACTGAGAGCGTACTGCCGAAACTGATCGCCACCATCGTCTTGACCCTGCTCTTTACGGTTGCGAATGCCAGCCTGGTCGCGCAGACGCTGACCAGCAATCTGCTGCGGCTGACCGGCGCGGCGCGTAACATGGAAAACGGGGAACTTAAGGACGAGCAGATCAATGAACTGATGAAGGAAAACAACCAGGACGAAATTGGCAACCTGAGCCGGGTCTTTGGAAGAATGGCCCGCGAGGTCATCGAACGCGAAAAAGTCTTACGGAAGCAGGTAGAACAACTGCGGATCGAAATCGACCTGGTCAAGAAAAGCAAACAAGTGGAGGAAGTGATCAGCAGCGACTTCTTCCAGGAATTGAAAGTGAAATCCCAGGCTATCCGGGCCAGGCAGCAGAAATCGATGCAACAGAAGAAGGATCAAAACAAAGAGTGACCGGGGTCGCAAAAAACAAGAGATGTGGGACAATCCCCATCTCTTGTTTTTTGGATCTGCAGCTAGAGCAATAACAGACCGTCACCAAACAGGTCGAATTTGTATTCTGAGCGGACGGCCTCCTGGTAAATCATCGTTAGTGCATCCAGCCCGCAGAATGCCGCCGACATCATCATCACAGGAGTACGGGGAAAAGCGAAATCGGTCAGGAGCATATCTGCAACCTTGAGTTCGTGACCCGGATAGATCAACAGGTTGGTCAGACGGTGCACGTCGACCGACGGTTCAGTTGCTCCTAAGATCTCCTCGGAGATGGACTCGAGTGTGCGTACTGAGGTCGTCCCCACCGCCAGGATTCGGCGACCCTTCCTCCTGGCCTCACGCAGGCAGTGTAAAACCTCGCGGCTCACAGTGATCTGCTCGGCATCCAGATCAAAATCCCTCACGTACTCAGTCTCCAGGCTGCCCCAACTGCCGAAGCCGATATGCAGGCTGATTTCAACCAATTCATGCCCGGCAGCTGCAAGATTTTCTACCAGTGCAGGCGTGAAGTGTAGACCGGCCGTGGGACAGGTCAACGATCCAGGAACTCTGGCAAAGATTGTTTGAAAGGCGCTTTCCCCGACCCTGGCAGGAATACGCTGACTGGACAGGTATCTGGGCAGGGCTACCTGTGCGTACTTTTCCAGAAATACCGGCAGGGATTGAATCGATGGATCCTCCGCCCTGAGACCACCGATCCGGATGTTCTTCCCTGCAGCGGGGATCCCCGTCACCACGAACTGCCCCCCAGCAATCGCAAGCCGCGCACCAACCTGCATCGGTGAGGGACAGAGGACCACCACCATTTCCAGCGAGTCCGACTTTGGATTGAGCACCTGGATATCCGCACACGTGTCCGTGTCCAGCGCCAGCGAGGTCTTCATCACGCGTGAGTTGTTGACCACGATCAGCGATTGCGGGGGAAGCAGGTCAGCAATCTCGTCGAATCGATAATGGCCGATCCGCCCACTTTTCTTATCGAATACCAGCAGACGATGCTCAGCATGAGGCCGCGGCGCAACAGCGATCAGTTCTGTCGGGACATCGAATTCGAAATCGAGAGTGCGCAGGTTGTTTGGCGTGGAGTGAGAAGTCTTCATTGGCTCTGCTTCCCTTATTTTAACCTAGAATGAAGCAGCCCCTGACGATTGGCTGCTCTTGCAGAAAGAGCGGAACCGATGTTGCGCCGAAGCAGGTGGTGGCAACGATTTCGGTTCGGATCTTTACGCAGAACTCTGCAGGGTGCTCTGCAGACCGTCCAAAAGCAGTTGCTCTGAACACTGCCTGCGAGTGAGATCGTCGCCCTGTCCGTAACGACTTCATCCTTTCCTCAACTTCCCTCGATTCACCGATAACTCCCCCGGTACAACCTGCCTCACCGTATTGTCCTATTGAGTTATAGCCCACTTGCCGCTATACTTTTCTAGCATCAGGTTATGAGGTGAGAGGAGGAAATCACATGACCAAAGTCTATCGACGGGGCTTTACGATCGCAACCTTCTTTGTGTTGACATGCACGCTTCTGCCCGGGTGCAATCTGCCCGATCCGGTCACCGAGGTCCGCTATCCTTATTGCCTTTTGATGTCTGACCTGGTTCCCCCGGCACCGACCTTTCCCATCGACTATATCATCACCGACGACCTCACACCGGCATTCGAGTGGGGCTATCCCCTCGATTGCCGGCCGGCAAGCTATCAGATCGAGGTCGCCCATTACTCGGATTGCGATTCCTGGGGATCCGTAGAGGGCGCGCTTATCTCTGAAACGACCGGGGCCGGCATGGAATGGTCCCCGGCCGAGGAACTGGAGCCGCGGACCTTCTACCAATGGCGTGTGGCCGGAATCATCCGTGGCACTGTGGGGGAGTATTCGGAGGTGAACTGCTTCTGGACCGGGCCGACCTGCGATGCCACCGACCTTATCGCCCCCATCCCGGCCGGCCCGGAAGAAGGGGCTCTGGTCACGACCGAGTACGTAATCCTGTCCTGGACCTATCCGGATCCCTGCCTGCCGGAAGGCTTCCAGCCGGAACTGTCAGATGACCCGGCATTCGCCGGCCCCAACCTGATGAGCGTGCACAGCGTGGCCGAGGTCCACCCGGCCTTCGGACAAATCTCCGAGGCCGCCCTGGATGACTGCACCCGCTATTACTGGAGGGTGACCGCCCGGGTCGGCACGAACTGGGGACCGACCTCAGTCACACAGACCTTCACGACCGATTTCCACGGGTCCTGCGGCGGATCGCCGACCCCACCGGAGCCGATGCCCTCTGATCCGCCGGTTGACCCGGGGCCGCCTCCCACCGATCCCCCACCCGCTCCGGCCCCGGCGGATACCACGCCGCCTCCGGCTCCGGCTCCGGCTTCCCCGTCCGGTGACCTTGGCTGTGTCGCCCAGGTGACCCTGACCTGGAGTCCAGTCACCGACCCCAGCGGGATCAGCCAATACCAAGTCGTACTGGAAGCCCACAGCGGCGACCAGCAATGGCAGCCAGTAGGGACCCTGACCGGCCTGACCGGAACTTCCACGAGCGTCAACGTGCAATGCGGCTGGTATTACCGCTGGAGCGTCCTGGCGATCGATGGCGCCGGGAATGCTGGACCCGCATCCGGCTGGGTCGAGTTTGCGGTGCTTCTGCAATAATCGGTACGGTCCATCCTGTCGAGAAAAGGATGGACCGTTTATTCATGCAAAAGGGGCACTTACTGCCCTAACAGGGCATCGACCGCGGTCCGGAAATCATCGGGTGAGACATAGCCGAGCCATTCCCGCACCACGTTGCCCTGCCCGTCGAGCAGGAAGAAATGCGGCTGGAGGCGGTATCCGAGAGCGCTCCTGAACGGGGCGGTCGCCGGGTCGTCGATGTCCAGGTAGGCGAAACCAACCCGGTCGTAGTATTCCACTTCGAGCCCATGCACGATGGGCGCCATCGAACGGCAGGTTCCTCACCAGAAGGCAAAGAACTCGATCAACTGCGGCTTGCCGATCGCCAGGCTGATCGTTGCCGGATTGGAGGCCTGCAGAGCGTCGCCGCGGGTCGTCGGGACCGCCAGCGGCTCGGAGCTTGCTCCCGGCCCGCCAGTTACGGTGGGCAGCGCCTCGACCAGTGGTTCAGTCGGGGTCGGGGCAACCGGTGGGTCGGTGGCAGGCGGCATGTCCGCCAGCGCTGGGGCACAGGCCGCCAGCACCAGGGCAAGCAGCAGGCCCGTGGACCAGAAACGGATTGGGCGCATCGTTTTCTCCTTGAATGGGCCTATTATACCCTTTTATTACTGTTTTTGTCTTATTCGGGCCGATCTCCGTTCCCCCCGATGGCCAAATCCCAGGAGGCCTGCTGCCTCCGTCAGGATTTCCCGGGGCGGATCTGGCTTTCTCTTTGACTTGTCTGCCAGTCTGCGCTATACTACGGGTATTGCGCAACTATTTGAGCCAAAATTGTCCTAATTTCACCCTGGGGACCCCATCCGGTCCGTTCTTCGCGCAAGGAATTTTCGTATAAGACGCAAGGCCACCGGCAAGCGCGGTGGCCTACTCACCACGTAACCCACAGGAGGTTCAAGAATGGCAGATTTCAAATTGACCTATGCAACGATGTTCAACCCGCCCGAGGAACTCCACACCCGTTTCGACGAGGCGCTGGTAAAGGTCAAAGCCAACCTTGGCAAAGAATTCGGCATGATCATCGACAACCAGGATGTCTTTGCCGACGACAAGCTCGAAGACCGATCGCCGGTCAACACCGATTGGGTGCTGGCCAGGATGCAGAAAGGTAATGCAGAGCATGCCCTGCGAGCCCTGGCGTCCGCCCGCAAAGCGTTCCCGGGTTGGAGTCACACACCCTGGCAGGAGCGCGTCGCACTGTTACGCAAGGCAGCCGCACTGATCGAGGCCCGCCTCTTCGACCTGAGCACGGTCATGGCCCTGGAGGTCGGCAAGAACCGGATGGAATCGTTGGGCGATGTGCAAGAAACCGCCGACCTGATCTACTATTCCTGCGACCAGATGGAAGCCAATAATGGATTCGTGACGGAAATGGGCAAGGATCCATTGATCGGCTTTACATCGAACAATGTCTCCCACCTGCGTCCATACGGGGTCTGGCTGGTGATCAGCCCTTTTAATTTCCCGTTTGCACTCACCGGTGGCCCGGCCGGCGCCGCGCTGTTGGCCGGGAACACGGTCGTGATCAAACCCGCCACGGATACAGCCTGGATCGTTCGCCTACTGGCCGAATGCTTTCGGGATGCAGGACTTCCCGACGGCGTATTGAACTTTGTCAGCGGACCCGGGCGCACGCTGGGGAATGCCCTGATCACCTGTCACGACGTGGACGGGGCGACCTTCACGGGTTCCTTCGATGTAGGCATGGGGATCTTCCGTGACTTCTCGGACTGCAACTGGGTGCGCCCAATCATCCTCGAATTGGGAGGCAAGAACCCGGTCATCGTCTCCCGGAAGGCGGATCTGGAACGCGCCGCGATCGGCATCGTCCGCTCCGCCTTCGGCCTGCAGGGTCAGAAATGTTCGGCCGCCTCACGCGTCTATGTTGAAGCCCCGCTTTACGATGCGTTGCTCGACCGCCTGAAGACCCTGACCGAAAAACTCACCATCGGCGACCCGACCGATCGTTCCGTGTACCTGGGGCCGGTCATCAATGCCAGCGCCCGCAATGATTTCCTGGCCTTCTGCCAGGAGGCCGCTGAAGGGGGAGGCAGGTTCCTGACCGGCGGGAAGATCTTGACCGGAGGATCGTATGACCAGGGCTTTTACTGTGAGCCTACCCTGGTGACCGATCTGCCCTTCCAGCACCGCTTGTGGAAGCACGAGATGTTCCTGCCCATCACAACCATTGGAAAGGTCAAGGACCTCGAAGAAGCCATGCAATGTGCCAATGATGCGAATTATGGTCTGACGGCGGGTTTTTATGGCAGCGATGACGAGGTGCAGTGGTTCTTTGACCACATCGAGGCAGGCGTGACCTATGCCAACCGGCCGCAAGGCGCCTCTACCGGAGCCTGGCCGGGACACCAGCCGTTCGGCGGCTGGAAAGCTTCCGGGTCGAGCGGAAAGAATGCCGGCGGAAGGTATTACCTGCCGCTCTACATGCACGAGCAAATCCACACGACCGTGAAATAGGTTGTGTTTCGCCCACAGGGATACCCGCCCCGGCGAGCATGGTTTGCTCGCTCCGCTGGTATCATACTCTTCAGGCGGCAGGCTCAACTGCCGCCCGAAGGTTTTTTCGTTATCCTCCCCCCACAACTGCCAGGACCCTGACCGCATCCCCATCCTGGATAATGTAATCCTTGGTGTGCTGTTCCCCATTGACGACCACCAGGGCAACGGTCAGCGGCACGATGCCCAGGGATTCCAGCACCGCCCGCACGCTGCGGCCTGCCTCGACGGTATACTCACTTTTCCCGCCGGTCACATCTTTAAGGGAACCACTCAGTCGCAATATGGCGGGCATGATCCTCTCAGGCGACCATTTCTTGCTTGATGCCCAATTTCTCCATCGTCTCGGGAATAGGCAGGCCATTTGAGTCCCAACCGCGCTGTTCGTAGTACATATCCAGCAGACGATTGACATCTTCGAATTTTGTAATCTGCCCCTTGGTGGTGCCACTCGTGGGGGCCTCTGTGTAGAAACGAGCAGGAGGCATGTCCCAAGCCCGGCCAAAGTCGGCATTTTCCCGGACCCAGTACAGGCGGGTCAGGTTCCAGATGCGCTCGCCAACCTTCTCCAGGTCTTCCCAGGAGCGCTTGATGCCGGTAATGGACTCCAGCAAGGGGATATACAGTTCTCGATCAATGCCCAGCTCCACCCATTGCAAACGGCAGGCTCCCAGTACATCGAACATCGGGCGGAAGTTCTGCAACCAGATGACGCGGGCGACCTTCTCCGGAACAACCTTTTCGCGTCCAACCTGGATGTCATAGGTGATGGCCCAGGCGCGATTGTGATGCGCACCGACATCACAGGTCATATAGGCCAGCAGCATGGAAGTGGCATTGTGAGTGGCATAACCCGATTGCTCCATGCCCTTGACCTGGATAGCAAACTTTTCGGATCCCTTGCCGATTTTCTGCGAGGCCTTCTTCACGCCGTCGGCCAGCAAAGCGCCCAGGCCTTCCTTCTTGGCGATCATCTCGATCAGCTTGAACGTGGCGTCGATATTGCCGAACTTGAGGTCCAGGCCGCCGGTATCCTGCTTGGTGAGGATGCCTTTCTCGTAGCACTCCATCGCCCAGCCGATCACATTGCCTGCGCTGATCGTATCGATGCCCAGGTTGTCGCACAGCAGATTGGCGTAGGCGACCGCTTCAATATCGGAAATACCAACATTGGAGCCCAGCAGGCCAATGGTCTCGTACTCCGGTCCTTCGGCATAGGCGTTATATTTCTTGACCTTGCTGTATTTCCCACATGGGCACGGACAGCCAAAACAGCCCTTGTCAGTCACAACGATCTTCTCGCGCATATACGGGCCATACAGAGTCTTGGCGTCTTCGAAAGAACCGGCGCTGAAGTTGCGAGTCGGCAATGCACCGGCCTCATCACACCAACTGACCACGATCGTGGTCCCGTAACTCGTCCATTCCTTAAGGCCTTCGGCTTCCTTGCAGGCCTTATAGAGCGCCATGCCAGCTTTACGATAAGCATCCAGGTCCGCCACCGGGACCGACCGGGTACCACGTACCACGATCGCCTTGACATTCTTGGAGCCCATCACCGCGCCCACCCCGCCGCGTCCGGCCTGGCGGCCGAAGTCGTGGTTGATATGGGCGAAAGAGACCGCTTTTTCACCCGCCGGGCCGATCACTGCGATCTGGAACTCTTCGCCGAACTTGTCTTTCAATTCTTTCTCGACATCCACGGCGCCTTGACCCCAATATTCAGCAGCATCACGCAGCTCGCTCTTTTTGTCATCAATGAAGACATACACAGGCTTCGAGCTGACACCTTCCAGAATGATGCTGTCCAGACCGGCATATTTTAATTCGGCCGTGAAATGGCCGCCCATGGAGGCAGAAGCATACCCGCCGGTCAGCGGTGCCTTGCAGGTCCAATCGCACTTGCCGCCACCAGCCGCCAGCATTCCCGAGAGTGGGCCAGGAGAGACGATCAGCTTATTCTCCGGCCCGAGCGGATCGGCGCCCCTGGGAACTTCCTTGAGCAAAAAATAAATACCAAACCCGCGGCCGCCCAGATAATCGCGCGCCAATTCCGGCGGCGTTGCCTCCCTGGTGATCCCACCGGTCGTCAAATTCACACGCAGGATATTTCCACCATACCCATTCACGTTTGCCTCCTTATGCCGTTTCTGTCTCTACTTCGGCCAGCCAGAGCGCGCTGGTACCGCAGACGGCCACGCAGTCACCGCAGGAGGTGCATTTCCAGGCGGTATTGGCCAGTTCTGTACGCACGAACATGACCCCTTCCGGGCAAACCGGAACGCAGGCCTCGCACAGGTTGCACTCGGCGAAATCCACATAGTAAGCGCCCTGGGCATCCTGCTTGATCGCCTCCGTCGGGCAGACTGCCGCACATTCACCGCACTGGGTGCAGACGCGCACAATGTACTCGCCCGGGGCAGGAAAATGGGGTTCGATGACCAGCGAGGCCTTCTTGGGGTTGTTCTCCCCAAAGACGCTCAGCGAACAGGCCACCCGGCAAGCATTGCATCCTGAACACTTCTTGCTATCGACATACAGCCGCATAAGAGACTCCTTTTCCTAGAGGTATCCTGTTATCTAGTTTAATGACCGATCGTGATGAAGTATAGAGACATCCTTCCTGTTTTAACACGCAAGCCTTCCTATTCCTGAAACCCCTGCACCACTGCAGTTGTAACCAAACCCATGACCCTTTTGGAAAATCCGGTGTACAATTGACCCGAATGGGGAGGAGAACGCCCACCTCCTCTTCTCTTCACCTCCGATGGAAAACCGTTCTGAACTTATCGCACGTGTCGGGATGTTCTTTTACCTGCTCGCCGCGGGGCTGATGTTGTTGTTCATCGGCTCGGATCTTGGCGATGATCCGCAGTTCGACCTGTTCTTCCTCAGCCTGGGCGCCGGCCTGTTCGGCTTCATTCTGCGCAAGAAAGGCCCCAAGCCCCAGTCCAGCGATCGCTTCAAGTCGATGCGTCAGTTGCGCGAGAAGAGCAAGCAGCGTAACGAGGCCAAGCAAAAAAAATGAGATGAAGGTAGAATGCCCAAGCTCACCCCCCTTTCCGAAGCCATTTCCGCTCACGTCCACGACGGCGACACGGTCTACGCAGCCGGCTTCACCCACCTGATCCCCTTCGCCGCCGGGCACGAGATCATCCGCCAGGGCAAACGTGACCTGACTTTGGCACGCGCCACCCCAGACCTGATCTACGACCAGATGATCGCCGCCGGCTGCGCCCGCAAACTGGTCTTCTCCTACATGGGCAACCCTGGAGTCGGATCGCTGCGCATTGCCCGATCCGAGCTCGAGGCCGGCCGGTTGGAGTGGGAGGAATATTCCCACTTCGGGATGATCTCGCGCCTGCAGGCCGGGGCTGCCGGGCTGCCTTTCATGCCAATGAAACAGACCGCCGCCACCGACCTGGAACGGGCCAACCCGCAGATCCGGCGCATCACCGACCCCTACGGCGGTCCTGACCTGATCACGGTCCCGGCCCTCAACCCCGACGTGGCGGTCGTCCACGTCCAGCGCGCCGATTCCGAAGGCAACGCCCACCTGTGGGGGATTATCGGCGAACAGAAGGAAGTCGCTTTCGCCGCCAAGCGGGTCATCCTGACCGCCGAGGAGATCGTCCCGGAAGCGACCATCCGCTCCGACCCCAACCGGACCCTGATCCCAGGAGTCGTTGTCACTGCGGTCTGCCACGTCCCGCACGCTTCGCACCCATCCTATGCCCAGGGCTACTACGACCGCGACAACGAGTTCTACCTCAGATGGGACGCGATCAGCAAGTCGGCCGAGATGACCCGGGCCTGGTTGGACGAATGGGTTTACGGTCTCAAGGACCGTGACCATTACTGGCAGAAGCTTGGCCCCGAGATCCATGAACGCCTGAAAGTCGCGCCGCGCCCGAGTGCTCCGGTCGATTACGGACAATATTGAGATGGATGCCACGTTCACCTACTCTTCCGCTGAACTGATGATCATCAATGCCGCCCGGCTGCTGTGCGACGGTGACGTCGTCTTTGTCGGGGTTGGCCAACCCAACCTGGCCTGCAACCTGGCCAAACGGACCCACGCCCCCAACCTGGTCATGATCTACGAGGCCGGGGTGATCGGGGCCGAACCAGCCCGCCTACCGCTCTCGATCGGCGACCCGACCCTGGTCAGCGGATCGCTATCGGTGGTCAGCATGTACGACATCTTTGCCCTCTACCTGCAGCGCGGCAACGTCGACGTTGGCTTCATGGGCGGAGCCCAGATCGACCGTTACGGCAACCTCAACGCCACGATCATCGGTGGCGACTACACCCAACCCAAGGTACGCCTGCCAGGCTCGGGTGGGTCCCAGGAGATCGCTGCCTGGGCCAACCGCTGCTACATCATGACTCCCCACCAGAAGCGCCGCTTCCCTGAAAAGGTCGATTTCCTGACCTCGGCCGGTTTCCTGGATGGTGAGGGAGGGCGACAGCGGGCCGGTCTGCGCGGCAGCGGCCCCGTGACCGTCTTGACCGACATCGGCTTGCTCGAGCCCGATGAGCGCGGCGAGCTGGTCCTGACCGCCCTGCATCCCGGGAAGACGGTCGGGATGGCCAGGGAAAACACTGGCTGGGACTTGAAGGTCGCCTCGCAGTTGCGCACCACCGAACCCGTCACCGAAAAAGAGCTTCGGATCCTGCGCCAGGAACTCGACCCGACCGGGATCTACCTGGGCAGTGAATAGGCACCGAGAGTTAACCTATGAGCCCTCCTCCGTTCTGGAAGCGCGTCTTCCTTTCCGCCCCCGAACCACGCCTGCGGGCTGGCTGGCGGCTGGCGATCCAGACCATCGCGATGTTCGTCATGCTGGTCTGTGCATCCCTGCCGCTGGTGGTCATGCGCCTGGTAGGACAGGACCCGTACTCCCCCATTGGCCTGCTGTTCGCCCAGGTGAGCGAGCTGATCGCCTTCACGCTTTCGATCTTCCTGGCCCGCCGCTTCCTGGACCGGCGCTCTTTCGCCAGCCTGGGGTTCAAATTGGATTGGCGCGCCCCACTCGACATCCTGGTCGGCACCGGGATCGCCTTTGTCATGATGGGAAGCCTTTCCCTGGTGATGCGCCAGATGGGCTGGATCAGCTTTGAGGGGTTCGCCTGGCAAAGCGAGACGCCGCTGGCTGTTCTGGGCGGCCTCCTGCTGGCCCTGATCATCTTCATCCTGACCGGCTGGAATGAGGAGTTGCTCTTTCGCGGCTACCAGCTGCAAACCCTGGCCAGCGGCCTGAACCTCTTCTGGGGATTGACAATCTCTTCGGTCATTTTCGGGATGCTGCACCTGACCAACCCCCACGCCAGCTGGGTCTCGGCGAGCGGCGTGATCCTGGCCGGGCTGTTCCTGGCCATCGGGTATCTACGGACCGGGCAGTTGTGGCTGTCGATCGGCCTGCACATTGGCTGGAACTTTTTCGAGGGCCCGATCTTCGGCTTCCCGGTCAGCGGGCTCGAGACCTCCGGTCTGCTCCTCGTCCGGCTCACGGGTCCGGAGCTGTGGACCGGCGGCCTCTTCGGACCGGAGGCCGGCCTGATCATCATCCCGGCCCTGATCCTCGGCACCCTGCTGGTCCTGGTGTACACCCGTAAACGGGAACGCAGTCAAATCCAATAAGAACCACCTCCCCCATGGACTCATCCCAGCCTCGCCGGGCTAGCCTGCCGTATCTTGCCCTGGCCTCGGGTATCATCTGCCTGAGCTTTTCGGCATTCTTTATTCGCTGGGCGCAGGCCCCGGGTCCGGTGGCAGCTTTTTTCCGGTTGCTGCTGGCTGCCGTGCTGTTGACCCCGATCGCGGTACTGAGACTTGTCCGCCGGGAAGCGCGTTTTGGGCCCCGGGGTGCGCTCTTCGCCCTGATCGGCGGGTCGTTCTCGGCCCTGGATTTCGGCGCCTGGTCGATAGCTGTTCTACTGACAACTGCCTCCAACGCCACCCTGCTTGGAAATGCCTCGCCGCTGTGGGTGGCCCTGTTCGCCCTGCTGGTCTTCCGCGAGAAACTGGGACGCCTGTTCTGGGCCGGGCTGAGCCTGACCCTGGCCGGGGCGATCCTGGTGATGGGCAGCGACTTCCTGCTCCACCCAACCCTCGGACTGGGTGACAGTCTTGCACTGGTTTCGAGCATCTTCTATGCCGGGTACTTCCTGTCCACCCAGCACGGCCGGGTCCACCTAGACCCGTTGACCTACGTCTGGATCTCGGCCTGGGCAACCAGTCTGGGACTGCTGATCCTCAACCTGATCATGCGCAACCCGCTGACAGGCTACGGGGCCCGCTCCTGGATCATCTTTCTGGCCTCAGCAATCTTCTCGCAGATCCTGGGCTACATATCGATGTCCTATGCCCTTGGTCACCTGCCTGCCTCGATCGTCTCGCCGACGATGATCGGACAGCCGGTGCTGACAACCATCCTGGCCATCCCGTTGCTGGCCGAGATTCCGGGTATGTGGCAGCTGATAGGCGGGATTCTGGTGCTGGGAGGCATCTATCTGATCCACCGGACCTACAACCGCCGCCAGGCGCCTGTCACGGGAGATTGACCTGCCCAAGCCCTTGCCCGGAACGGTTTTTTTCTATATACTGAGGCTGTTGTTATGTGGCAACAAAGGAGGCAAGCATGTACCTGCAAGAGATTCTGGAAGTCGGTATCGGCCTGGTGTTCATGTGGCTGGTCTTGAGCATCGCCGTCATGCAGACACAGGAATGGATTTCCAACATCTTCAACTGGCGCGCCAAAGACCTCGAGCAGACCATCCGCGGCCTGCTCAGCAACGATGAGGAACTGACGAGGAAGATCTACAACCATCCATTGATCGCCAGTCTGTACCGCGATCGCCAGACCCGCCGGAATCCGCGTCTGCCATCCTACATTCCCCCCGACAAGTTCGTCCTGGCACTCTTTGACCTGGCCATGACCGCCGGCACAGAAGCCTCCCCGCTGCGCAAGATCTTCAAGGATGTCCACACCGAAATGGACAACTTCGAGGATCCCGACCAGCGCAAACTGGCCCAGGAAGACTGGGTCGCCATCCTGGGCACGGCCCGCACGATCGCCTCCTCCGGCCTGGGCCAGGCGGCTGTGGACAGCCTTAAACTGCAAATCCACGCCTACGCCGATAAATACCCCGAAATGCAGGGGGCCATCGAGCTGGCCATGCCGCAAGTCGACCTCTACTACGAGACCTTGCTGGCCGACCAGCGCGCCGCCGACGCCCTCGGACAGTCAGACCTGACTCTGCGCCAGGTGCGCCTGGGCGTCATCGCCCTGCAATCGGCGAGCCCCGAGCTCAAGGCCACCCTGACCACCCTGCTCCAGAACGCCGAGACGGTTGCCGAAAAGGGTGAGCAGGCGGTCGCGGCCGCCCGCACCAGCGTTGAAGGCTGGTTCAACAACGCCATGGACCGCCTCTCCGGCGCCTACAAGCGCAAGGCGCAGCTGGTCTCCTTCATCATCGGCATTGCCTTTGCACTGTTGCTTAATGTCGACTCGATCAACATCGCCACCAGTCTGTGGCGCGAACCGACCCTGCGCCAGGCGATCGTCGCCCAGGCCGACCAGTACCTGGACGTCACAGCCGAGATAGTGACCGATACCGGTGAGAGCGCCGACATCAACCTCTCCATCTCCGACCTGAAGGATCAACTGGCCTTCCTGACCCTGCCCTTCGGCTGGCATACGGCTCCCTTCGACACCGGCGGCAAGCAATGCGCCTACATCCCCCTGTCCGCCAACCAGGTAATCGGCTTCCCAAGTGTGGACAGCAACGGGAACGCCATCTGCAAACAGATCGACAATATCCCGATCGATCTGCCGGGCTGGCTGAGCAAGGTCTTCGGCATCCTGATCAGCGGGTTTGCCGCCGCCCAGGGCGCCCCGTTCTGGTTTGATCTTCTGCGCAAGATGGTCAACGTGCGCGGTACGGGCACCAAGCCAGGGGAGAATTAATCCAAGAGACGGGGCTGCCACTGGCAGCCCCAAGGTTTTCATGGCCGGTCTCGCCCGGTACGTTGCCCGATGGCCAGAAGGTTCCGGCTTCAGCCGATGGTGAAGAGAAATCTGGCTTGACTCTCCCATGTGCCGCTGCTCATCCATTCAACTTTTTTGACAAGGATCATGATCCCATGCCCAGTAAAGTCTTCTACGGTTCCGCCCGCCAGGCCCTCCTGGAAGCCAGGGAGACCCTGCCCGCCAAACTCGACCTGATCCTGGAACAGCTGAACCTGCGCGAGCGGGTCAAGAACGAGCGCGTGGTCATCAAGATGCACACCGCCAACAATATCGGCTACTCGACCATCCACCCGGTCTTCGTCCGCAAGGTGGTCCAGGCGATCAAGGACGGCGGCGGGAAGCCATTCGTCGCCGACGTTCCCTGGGACGCCGCCGGGGCCGAGATGCGCGGCTACTCGTCCGAAGTCCTGGGCTGTCCGGTTTACCCGACCTCTGGTCCGGATGAAAAGTACTCCTACGCGCATAAGCGGCCGTACAAGAACATCCAGGAGTGGCATGTGGCCGGGATGATCGAGGACGCCAGCTTCCTGGTCGATTTCGCCCATGTTAAGGGCCACCCGACCTGCGGTTTCGGTGGGGCGCTCAAGAACATCGCCCTGGGTTGCATGGCCAGCGCGACTCGCGGTCAGATGCACGATACCATGCACTACGACCCCTACTGGGAACCCGAGAAATGCTCCGATCCCGAGAAGATCAAGGCGATCGCCGCCGCCTGTCCCTTCGAGGCAATCGTCGAAGACCACAAACTGCCCGGACACATGCATCTGCACATCGAGCAATGCAACCAGTGCAGGCGCTGCCTGAAGGTCGCCCCGAAAGGCAGCCTGAAGATCCAGGCGGTCAACTTCCACACCTTCATGGAGGCCTGCGCCATCGCGGTCAGCGAGGTGCTCTCGACCTTCGAGGCAGCCAAGGTCGTTCACCTGAGCCTGGCCAGCTTCATGACCCCGCTGTGCGACTGCTTCGGCTTCACCACCATGCCGATCCTGCCCGACGCGGGCATCTTCGGCTCGGACGATATAGTCGCCATCGACCAGGCAGCCCTGGACATCATCGCCAGGACCCCCTTGATCGAAGAGAACATCCCGCTGGCGATGGAAATCCATTTCCGCGACGGACACCCCTTTCGCCAGCTCTTCGGTCCATACAAGGACCCTTATGTGATGACCGAATACGCCGAGAAATACGGTTTGGGCTGCCGCGACTACGAACTGGTCGACGTATTTCCCCTGGTCAAACCCGAACGCGCCGCCCTGCCATACACCTCCTCGACCTGAGTTGGCCTTGCGGCAGTTCGTCGACGGTAGAACCAGTCACGCATCAGCGAACATTCACGGCCGGGTCTTGAAATCCGGCCCGATCCTGTTACGAGGCAGCGAACCCGTTCTGGAGCATGAGGTTGCGCACTCGCGCACATTAATGAAGAATATCACCACGTCGGACCGGGCGCTGGGATGGAAGACCCGCCCAGGCAAGCACAGCCTGTCTGAAAATGCCTTACTGGCCTCGCGTTTGCCTACGAGGCCAGTAAGGCAGATGTCGATGTACAGAGGGACTAATTATCCAACGCGCCGGCGTTGATCCAGTCGACGATCGCCTGAATATCGGATTCCGTCAGCCGGGCGCTGTTGCGCGGCATGCGTCCGGCCTCGACAAGCTGGACCAGCAGGCTGTTGGCCGCGTCGCCAGCAAGGACCACTGCGCCATCCTCCGAGCCCAGGATCACAGCGGCGTACGAATCGAGGCGCAGGCCACCCTGCTGGCGTGACGAGCCGTGACAGCGCGTGCAATTGGCCTGGAAGATCGGCAGGATGTCATTGGTAAAACCAACCCCCTGAGCCGCCGGCTGGCTGACCTGGGTGGCCACTTCGGTTTCCGTCTCCGCCGCCTCGGTCGATTCATCTATTTCATCTTCGGCCGTTTCAGTGATCTCTTCGGTGCGTGCCACTTCGTCTGTGACAGGCACCTCACTGACGGCAGTTTCCGCCTGGGCTTCCAGCAGGCCGGCATCAGCCTCGGGTGCTCCACCACAGGCGGCCAAAACAAAGACTGCGGTCAGCAGGATGGCCAAGGATGAGAAACGCTTCGCCATATGCAGCTCCTTCTATTCCGAATTAAGTTGCATAAATATATGCGATGAAGCTAAGTACAGCATTAGAATTCCCGACCATTTGGGTCCTATTTTTCTCCCCAGGAGAACTGGCGAGCACGAAGAGCGGCGAATCCTGATCCGGAGAATACCTCACCGGCCCTAAGGAGACCCGTCCGCCAGGCCGGGTCGTACCTACCCGGCCAATGGGCATGGGGCTTGGCCGCGATTCCGCGCACGTGAAGACGGCCTGGACCGGGAAGCGCATCCGGCCTCATCCCATGTCATGTCCATTGCCGTCAGCACGTACTGCCTGCAGTTCATCCTGGGGAACCTCCCGGCAGCCGCGTCCACCAGTTGCCCAGGGCGAAGCGGGGGATCAGTGGAACAGGTCCCGCCACGCAGGTGCAATCCCGCGGGCCCAAGGAATACAGATCCTGGCCGCGGCGTCAGCTGGCCGTCATTCTCGAAGACCAGCGACCTCGAGTCGTCTACCAGAGCCCATCCCAGACGCGAAACCAGCCCCGTTTGAGAGGCGCGTCGCTCCGCTGACCATTTCCAGGCTCCGGGCGGTGCCCTTCAGGTTGCCAGCCGGGGCATCCCGATAATTCCAGGAAGGCCCATCCTGCCTGCGGTGATCGACAGCATCCATGGATAAAGCCAAGGGAGGTGATGCGGTAACACAGGCGCAGGAATTCAGTCTCGCTCGCGACCAACCGGTCGGTGCTCGTTTTCGCGAATTGGGGAACCGGCAGATCGCGGTTTCAGAAGACCTGCGTCGGCGTTCTTCGAAGCGCTCCTTCCGGCCGGACTCGATTGGAACCAGCAGGTTGGTCAGAACGGTGAAGCGGGCATTCCGGATCCGCACGACGGCCTCCAGGTTGGCAACTGGCGAAAGAGTCGCCGCAGGGGGAAACGGCAAGGGTCAATCCCCGTAAACAGGATCTTTCATCCGGGTAATGAGTATGGCGCTGACGATCAGCAACCCGACCGCCAGCACCAGGGCAGGGGTAAAGGAGTCGTCGGAGGACTTCATCGCCTCCATTATGTAGACGAAAACCACCGAAGCCTGGCCGAAGAGCTGGATCAGCCCGTTGGAGGTCCCTTCAGGGGTCGGGTAGGTCACCTCGGCCGCGTACTGCATCCCGATTGGACTGGTGCTGATCAGGAAGAAACCCATCGCAAAGGCCGAGACGAACAGCAGCCAGGCCGACGTGGCAAAGGTCAGACCGACCAGGCCGGGAATGGCCAACAAGATTCCCAGTAGCAGGTAACGCTGGCGCTTGCGCTGGCGATCCGAGAAAGGTGGGATGATCACCGCTCCCAGGACGCCGCCGACCAGCATCAGCGCCCCGAGCGTGCCGGCCTCGGTCGGCGTGAATCCGCGTGGACGAATGATATTCTCCACCCAGGTTGTGACCCCATTGAAGATACCCAGCCCAATGAACGAGACCAAGAGGTAGAGCCAGAAGGACTTGACCTTCAGGGCATGCTTCAGGCCGTCGAACATCAAGGCCCGCACCTCCAATCCTGGAGGACAGGGCGGCGTAAGGGGTTTTTCGCGGGACAGGAGCACGAACAGGACCGCCGAAAAGGCTGCCACCCCTCCATAGATCAGTTGCACGGTCGGGATCGGCAGCGACTCGGTCAGGATCGGGGTCAGGACCATCCCCAGGGCCGTTCCGACCAGGTTGGCCAGCGTGACCAACCCGACGGCAGTTGCCCGCTCCTCGACTGCGAACCACTGCGCCGGGACCTTGGTCCAGGCATTGAGCAGGAACGGTTGGGCTGCGGCCAAACCAATGGTGCTCAACAGCACCAAGGTGTAATTGGCGCCCGCCAGCCCGCGCAGGATGCCAAAGACAGCCATCAGTACGACCCCAATGCTGACCGTCGGGCGAAAGCCGTAGGTGTCGAGCGCCCACGAGACCGGCAGGGAAAGCGGTAAAAAGGCGATCATGAACACCATCGCCAGGAATCCGATCTGCAGGTCGGTCACGCCGTAGAAGGCCGCCGCCGGCCCGGTGATCGGCGCGTAGGCGATCCACAGGATCTGGATGGTCAGGTTTACGAACATGAAGACCGCCAGGACGACCCAGCGGTAACCGTAGAGTCGGTAAGATTTGTGGGTCATGAGAACTCCTACTGCTTAGAAAATATCCAAACCGAAGCGGCAAAAGCTAGGTGGCGAACAAAAATGCGATTTCAGAAAGGAACGTGGTCCGCTGGAATTCAATTCGTTCCTTTACGTGAGAGCCTTCTTTGCGGTGACGTCTCGGCATTCATCTGTTTATACACGCCCTTCATTTTTTTGTAAATCTGCTTGAAGACAGCAAAACGATCGTCATACACCGCCTGGTTGTTCGGATCCGGCTGGTAAACCCGCCGGAACTGTACCAACTCGGGAAGGTCAGAAAAGGCAATTTCCCCCAGCCCGGCCGCAGCGATCCAGGCTGCGCCGCGGACATTGGCATAGATAGGATCGGCCACCTGCCCGATCTCCACGCCCATCACATCGGCAAAGATCTGGCACCAGACGTCCGATTGCGCTCCGCCGCCGACGATATTGATCGTCGCGACCCGCCGACCAAGGAAGCGCTCGAACGGCCGCAGCAGCCAGCGAGTGTTGAGAGCGATGCCCTCCAGGAAAGCCCGGATGATATCCTGGCGGGTATTGTGCAGGGACAGATTGTACAATCCCGCCCGAAGGGTGCGGTCTTCAACCGGAGCCCGTTCGCCCCAGATCCAGGGCGTATACACAACCCCGTTCGCTCCGGCCGGGACGCGTGCAGCGATCTGGTCGAGCACCTTGAAGATATCAGGCACGGCGGCTTCCTGGAGCAGCTCGTCCTTGTGGTAGAGAATGTTGTCGCGCAGGTATGTCAAATTTCCGCCTGCGGTGGCCTGCAGGGCGGTTAACAGGTAGCGACCTGGCAGGGCGCACGGGACAGAGGCCAGCGAGGCGAACAGGTCGGTCTTCTTGATCGGAACATGGGCCGCCATCCAGGAGGAGGTCCCAATATAGAGATGAGGAGCATAATCCGCCACTGCCCCGGCCCCGACTGCCGCAGCAGTATTGTCGATCGCCCCAGCCACCACCTGCACGTCGGACCCGAGCCCCAATTCGGCGGCCACCTCCGGCCTGAGCGGGCCTAGCTGCGCGGTACAGGGGACGATCTCGGGAAATTTGTCGGCCGCGATGCCAGAGCCTCGCACCAGTCCCGGGTCGTAGCGGACGGCATCCGGGTTGCGATTGTCGGTTACCCAAGAGGTCAGGATCGAGTCATAGGTGGCAGTGAAGCGTCCGGTCAGACGCAGGTTGAGGTAATCAAGTACATTCAGGAATTTATAGGTACGCGCATAGACATCTGGATAACGGTCGCGCACAAGCAGCATGTGAGCAGCAGGATCCTTGCCAGTCAGCGAGGGCATGCCCCCGGTGCGGATGACCCAGTTTGGGATCCGGGCCAGACTGACGCCATCCAGGTTGATCCGGCCACGGAACTGGCGGCGCAGGCTGGCAGCTCCGCGCATGTCCATCCACAGGATGCAGTTCATCAGGGCATTCCCGTCCCCGTCAACCGGGATGGTGCCCTCCCCCTGGGTTGAACAACAAATCCCCCGCACTGCAGACCCTTGGGCCGGCCGGCGCCCAAGCAAACGTTTCGCCGCCCGCAGGAAGGCCTGCCACCACTCGTCTGGCGATTGTTCCGCTCCTCCGTCGGGGGTCAGGATCAAATGCACCGGCTCAGATTCCCAGCCCAGGACCTGCCCCCTCCCGGTGACCAGGGCGACCTTCATGCCCGAAGTGCCCAGGTCGACAGCCAGGATCACGGGATCATCTACCATGGTGTCTCCAATTCACACCTCTATGCGCCCTCCACGTTGGAAAGGACGGATTCGAACCTTTCCAGGGCGGCATCGATAATCTCATCGGTGTCGGCCATGGAGGTGTACATGCGGCTGCCGGCCAGGGTCACCAGGCCGTTGGCCATATAGGCCGCACCCATCTCCTCGATCATGTGCTTGCGGGGCTTGAGTTCCTTGAGCAGGCGCAGCGGGTGGCGGAAGTCGAGCAGCATCACTCCGGAAGTCTCCAGATGGACAATCGATCCCTGGTTGAAGGCCACAAACGGCAGGTCGTACTTGGTGATGATCGCCTGCAGGCCGCGGGTCAGCCGGTCGCCCGCTCGGCCGGCGATCACCGGTGCATTGGTACGCTCCATTTCCAGCAAGGCCTGATACCCGGCCACACAGGAGAGCGGGTTGGCAGAGAGCGTCCCTCCGACATAGGCCCGTTCGCCTGTCCCACCAATTCCGGGGGCAAAGCGCTGGATCACCTCGGCCCGCCCGCCAACCCCGCCTGCCATCGGGTAACCACCAGTGATGCACTTGCCAAGGATGGTCAAGTCGGGCCGGACACTGAAATAGCCCTGCGCTCCGCCCATGCCAAGGCGGAAACCGGTGACGACCTCGTCGAAGATCAGCAGGGCACCGAACTCATCGCACAATTCCCGGACCCGGGCGCAGAAGTCAAACGGGATCGGGCGGGTGCCGCTTTCGGGGCCGATTGGCTCGAGGATCACCGCTGCGGTCCCGCCACGCAGCCGGTTGACGATCAACTGCCGGCGCAGGGCGGCCAGGCTGGTGGGAAAGAATTCGCCCGTGTACCGGCTGGACGCACGCGGGATGCCCTTGGCCTCCAGCCGCCCCGTCCCGGGGATGTGCAGCCCGTATACCAACTGGTCTGACCAGCCGTGGTAGGCCCCGCCGGCCTTGAGAACATACTTCTTTTTCGTATATGCCCGCGCCGCCCGGATAGCTGCCATGACGGCCTCGGTTCCCGAGCCAAGCATGCGAAACATTTCGATTGCCGGCATGTAGCGCTGGATGAGCCTGGCCAGCTGGAGTTCGCACTCGTGAAACAGGCCAGTCACCGGCCCGCAGGTCTGCAACAGCGCAAATACCTTCTCACGCACAGGGGCATAGTTGCTGCCCAGGATCGTCGGACCGCCGGCCTGCAGGAAGTCGATGTAGCGGTTGCCGTCGGCGTCCCACAGGTAGGCCCCCTCGGCCCTTTCGACCGCCAGCGGGAAGGGGTAATTGAAGGCCAGGTTGTGCTGTACTCCACCCGGGATGACCTTCTTGGCCTCATCGGTCAGTTCCTTCGAGCGCCTGCAACTGGTATCAAAGTAAGCCAGATATTCCTGCATCCGGTCACGCCGCACCGGGCGCATAGGTGCCGCCACCAGGGCGTTCAGCTGCCGGTAGATCTCATCCACATCGGGATACTGCGAGATAGAATAACCCTGTTGTTCTGTCTTCATCTCCCAATCACTCCTTTTTCTCTATTCCCGATCACTCTCGACCAATCCTTCTCTCGCCTTTTTTTGATCGCGGCGCAACTTGGCAAAAGCGATCTCACGCACTGCCAGCGGGATATGGCCTGCTTTCCTGCCGGTCATCAGGGTCAGCAAGTAGGCCAGGGCGCATTTTTCGAGGATTTCCACGTTGTGGGCGGCCCGCTCCAGATCATGGCCAAAACAGAGCGCACCGTGATTCTGCATCAGGTAGGCATTGTTATGGTCTCCGATGTTTCGGGCGATGACCTTCTTCAGTATCGACGTTCCCGAGGGGGCATAGGGGATAAGTTTCACTGAACGGCCAAGGAAGCGCGCCTGCTCATCGAACAGAGCCGGGATGGATGTCCGCATCAGGGCCAGGGCGCTGGCATAGACCTGGTGGGTATGGACCACAGCCCGCACATCCGCCCGGGCCTGATAAATGGCAGCATGCATGGCACTCTCGACCGAGGGTTTGCGCCCCCCTTCGTGTTGTTTCAGGGCAAAGTCCAGTACGCAGACATCGGCGGAAGTCATTTTCATGTAATCAAAGTTCGAGGGAGTGATGGCAAAGAGCTCGGTGTTGGCGATCCGCAAGGAAAGATTGCCCCCGGTTGCCAGCAGATACCCCTTGCGGGTCAGGTCCTGGGCGACCATCATCACCTGTTGTTTGGCGGTGTCCAAAAGATCCATCTCGGCCTCCAGATTCTCCCGGCTGTACGCCATCAAAAAACGGGATCAGCAGAATAGAACGCCTTTCCAACCCGGGATTGCCCCTTAATTCTCGACCGCTCGGCGGCTCATCTTGATGTTGTCAAGATTCTACAGCCGAATCTTGACACTGTCAAGGTTTGGCTGTAGAATCATCGTATGAACGAGCATAAATATCATCATGGGGACCTGAAGAACGCCCTCATCGGCGCCGGCGTGGATATCCTGGCCGAGGAAGGCCTCGGTGGACTCTCGCTGCGCAAGGTGGCAGCCCGGGCAGGGGTCAGCCACGCCGCGCCCTACGCCCACTTCGCCGACAAGCAGGACCTGATTGCGGCCATCTCGACCGAAGGTTACCACCGGCTCTATGAGAGGATCGAAGCGCTCGTGCAGAGATATCAAGGCGATCCCCCGCGCCAGTTGATCGAGGTGGCCTGTGCCTATGTCGAGTTCGCCCGCAAAGACCCGGCTCACTTCAGAATCACCTTCTCGGGGGTAATAGAAACAGAAAAAAATTACCCGACCTTCGTCGAGATCTCGCAAAAAAACCTGCAACTCGTGACCCAAGTAGTCGAGGCCTGCCAATCGGCCGGGATCTTAAAGCCCGGTCCGGCCGACGCAACAGCAGTGAGCATCTGGAGCAGCGTTCATGGGTTGGCCAGCCTGCTGATCGAAGGCCAGATCAGCCACACCCTCCTGGATCGCATGTCCCGCCGTGAGCTGACAGTATTTCTGCTCAACCAGGTCACCCTGGTCGAACTGCGTCCGGAGATGTTCCCGGCGAAAGCAATCTGACATTCAGGACGATACGTGATGGCAACCCATCTGCCAATCTGACACACCTCTACGGTGAAGTCGACCAGAGAAAACGCGTGATGGGAACCTGTTCTTTGAATAGTGGGTTGAAAAAAACATCCTGTCCGGCTCAGAACCGCCGATCGTATAGGTGACTGCCTGCCGCCCATGATCGGGCGGTATTGGTTGCTCTCGTCTATCCTTCACGGCTCGCCGACTGGCTCTTCCATCCGGAACCGCCCTCCTCACGTCGCCAGAAGAGACATCTCCCCTAAAACAATCCAAACAGATCGTAGGCCATTCCCTACAAACAATCCGGGATGATCCCTCCGAACCGGTCTTGACACAGAAGCGCGAATGCCTCTCCCTGAGGCGGATGATCCTCTTCGGGGAAGGGGTGTAGAATCACTTACTTGGGCTTGATGCGAGCGAGTAATTCTCGGGCCAGCGCATGGAAGTATGCCCTGACATCTTCCCATGCCAGTGGCTTCAGCATACGCGGAAACAGGCGGATTTTCTCGACGTTCTGCAGCGCATACGCCAGGTAAAATTCTGAAAGGCCCAAATCTTTCTGATTTGCCTGGTGAAATAGTTGGTCAAATTTTAGCCCAGTGTGGTGCAGCATCCAGTACAGATCAATAAAATCCTTGGCGTCGGTGCGGCCAAAGATCGCCAGGATTTTGTTCGATCCAATGTTCTCCAGGCTGTCGAGCCGAATGCCATCTCTTTCGACCAGCGGGCCAAAATGAACCGGCACATCTTTCACCAGGTCCACTTTGAGCGAGTTTCCACCCGGATCGGTCACAATGTACTGTATGAACGTGTCTGTAACAACCTGGCTGGTAATTTGCAATGTTAATGCATGCAAAATCCCAAGAATCACCCGGTTGACCTGGGCGAAATCTTGACCAAAGTCATTGGTGAACAAATCCAAGTCAAGGCTCTCGCGGTGGTAAAAATAGAAGCGCGACAGGGCCGTTCCGCCGGTCAGGTAGAAATGCTCACCCAGCGGGCCTGCAAAGAAACGCTCCAGAAAACGATCTTGCAGAACAAAGTTAGTGCTCATGGGCTGGTTCGGCCGGCTGATCGGCCGCCCACACGCTCAAGGCGAACTCCCAGGCAGAGCGCACTCGAGGCTTCAGTTGAAGTTTTGGGAAAATGCCCCGCAGTTCTGCCAGTGTAATGTACTGCCAGATATCCTCATAGCGCGCCGCCTCCAATAGTCGCGCCACCAGCCAGGCTTTTTGCTCCTCGTCATCCCCGCGTAAAATAGCCCGTAGATCGGCATCTGTAAGATCGTAATCCCAGATGAAATAGGGGGTTTGCGACGCGCTCATCATAAAATTGTATCACGACTTGCGGTGATACTCATCATTGCGGTAGGACTGCCAGTTGCCCAACAGCCCGCGCACAGACCCCGGCGTGCGGATTTTCCGCACCGGGCTCTTCAGTCGTACGCGCTTCCTGGCAGAAGGCAGCCGCACCGCCAGCCAGACAAGGGTCAAAGGATACCAAGAGGACACGATTTTGGATTGGTTATGTGAGGCGGCGCGACATATACAGGGACTGGAAGAGGTGCTGATGAAGGACTGCCAGATCAAACGCAGGCAGTTGGCTGGTCTGTGGGCCAACGTTGGCAACAAAGGCGAAAAAAGCTGCCCGGAAACGCCTGAGCTGCGTTGGCGGATTGAAACCATCTACGAGGAAGCCAAAGGGGAAAGTCGGCATGGAGTATTACGAGATGCGGAGTCGGCCGGGAAGGCATCCTCCTGAACAGTCGCCTGCTCTCACGATTTATCACGTTCGCCTTTTGCTGGCCCCGGTCTTGCCCGCACCGCCCTTTGACACGCTGGCTGCTCTAGACCGTGTGAAATAATCCCAGAAGCAGAATCGGGTTGCTTATCGCGCACATCACAAGGCGAAATTGGCTCAAGTGGCTACTCTCGCTCCGAACCTTGCGCTGTAAATCTACAGAATGCTGCGTAAATATCCAAACCAACCCCTTTCGTTTCATGGGGAAATTGGGTTTCACCGAGTTAAGAGATTTATGCAAGAAGCAGGAAATACCGGCCAGATAATATCGCTTGACGATATTATCCCTTGATGATACTATCGACCTGTGATCGAGTCCTTTGGATCCCAAGAGACCAAAAACTTCTTCCACGGCGAGGTTTCTACGAAGCTGCCCGCAGATATCCAGCGCACTGCGCGTCGAAAACTGTTGTACCTGGATGATACAGAGGATTTGAACGATTTGAAAGCAGTACCTGGAAACCTGCTCGAAAAACGCAAAGGAAACCGTTCCAGGCAATACGGCATTCCCATCAACGACCAGTGGCGAATTTGCTTCGCGTGGGAAAAGAACAAGGCCGTCAGCGTTGAACTCGTAGACTGCCACACCTGAGAGGTGAACATGGATAAGACCCTATCCCCGATCCATCCCGGCGAAGTGCTCCTGGAAGACTTCATGAAGCCGCTCGGCCTGACCCAATACCGCCTGGCGCAGGACATCGGCGTTTCATCCATCCGCATCAGCCAGATCATCCGCGGGGAACGCGCTGTCACCGTCGACACGGCCATGCGCCTGGCGCAGTACTTCGGCACGAGCGCGGCCATCTGGTTGCGCCTGCAGGTACGCTACGACCTCGAAGTGGCCGAGGAAGACATGGGGGATCGAATTCGCCGCGAGGTCAAAGCGATGCGCCAGCCAGTTGTAACCGCGTAAGAAATGACAGGTCCAATGGATCTTTTCGATTACTCCATGCAAAAGCGTCTTGAAAAAGAGGCTCCCCTGGCTGCCCGCATGCGGCCCAGGAACTTGGGCGAATTCATCGGCCAGGAGCACATTCTTGGCCCCGGAAAGCTTCTTCGCCGGGCGATCGAGGCGGACAAACTGTTTTCCTCGATTATCCTGTGGGGCCCGCCAGGCACCGGCAAGACCACCCTGGCGATGGTCATCGCCAACCATACCAAGTCGCATTTCGAAACACTTTCCGCCGTCCTGGCAGGAAAAGCGGATCTTTCCAGGGTGATCGAAGAGGCAAAAGAACGCCGCAGGTTTCATGGTGCTTCTACCACCCTTTTCGTCGACGAGGTCCACCGCTGGAACAAGGCCCAGCAGGACGCTCTCCTGCCGCATGTCGAGAACGGGACTGTGCTCCTGATCGGGGCAACAACGGAGAATCCTTACTTCGAGGTAATCGGCGCCCTGGTCTCGCGCTCGCGCGTCTTCCAGCTCCACCCGCTGGGCGAAGAGCAGACCGGCCAGATCTTGGACGCGGCCCTGGCCGATGCCGAGCGCGGCTATGGAACCCGGCGGGTCGTTCTGGATCCCGAAGCGCGTGCCCACTTGATCGCCGTGGCCGGCGGCGACGCCCGCAATGCCCTCAACGCCCTCGAGTTGGCGGTCGAATCCACGCCCGCAGCTAAAAATGGCAGGGTCCATATCACCCTCGATGTGGCCCAGGAGTCGATCCAGCGCCGGGCGGTGCTCTACGATAAGGATGGCGACGCCCATTACGACACCATCTCGGCCTTCATCAAATCAGTGCGCGGCTCGGACCCCGACGCCGCCCTGTACTGGCTGGCCAAGATGCTCTACGCCGGGGAACATCCGCGCTTCATCCTGCGCCGGTTGATCGTCCTGGCCGGCGAGGACATCGGCCTGGCCGACCCGATGGGACTGGTGGTCACCAACGCTGCCGCCCAGGCCTTCGATTACATCGGCCTTCCGGAGGGCGTCTACCCGATCGTCGAGGCGACCCTCTACCTGGCCACCGCCCCCAAGTCCAACAGCGCCACGGCATACTTCAAAGCCTTTGAGCGGATTGAACAGGAAGGCGCCGGCGAGGTGCCCAATCACCTTAAGGATGCCACCCGGGATGCGGTTGCCATGGGCCACGGAAAAGGATATGTCTACCCGCATATGGAAGAAGGACACTTCGCCCCGCAGCAGTACCTCCCCACTCCATTGCTCGGGACTTATTTCTATGCACCTTCCTCCGAAGGCTACGAAGAACAGGCCCGGACCCGGTTGGAATTATGGCGCGAAGCTCAGCGTAAGGCCCTCGGCATCGAACGTCGCGAGGACGTGCCAGACCTGACCCAGGCAGAGATTGATATTATCAAGCAGAGGATCAAGCCAACGAGCACCGGATAAAGTCATCAGCCTGCAGTTGGATTGGAGTCCCACGAAGGGCTCGACCCGCCACCAGGGGTTGGTTGACCATAACCCGGTTGCGAATGTTCATGGCGACATTCCCATCAGCCTGGATACGAACTGCTTACGACACGCGCGATTCATCCTGGCATCTGCGGTTGGCCCGTTCGATCTGCCCGTTTGCTAGGAGCACTCCTGGCAAATGTCGCCAGGGTTGACCACGATCAGCGCCATCCCAATCAAGAGTGCTCTTATGAACCAGGAATTGCCTGAGCTGACGGGAAGTCCAATTCGTGTGTCTGTCCCGCTGCTCCTTACAAACCCCGGCCCGGGAGCGACTGCTTTTCTTCGATCGCGATCGCTCTCTGTAGCGAGATCGCATGCAGCCCCGCCGCGCGGCACCTGATTCCGGGCGGTCCCTTTCTCGGTCTAGGCCAGGAGTGTTCGCCGCTCATCCATCCTTCCACGGAGGAAAGAGACCATGACAACCCTGCTGCTCATCCGCCATGGCGAGAACGACTACGTCAAGAAGCACCGCCTGCCTGGCCGCCTGCCCGGCATCCACCTGAATGCACGCGGCCGACAACAGGCCGAGGCCTTGACCGCCGCCCTGAAAGAGGCCCCCATCACTGCCCTTTACGCCAGCCCGCTTGAGCGCGCCGTCGAGACCGCCCAACCTTTGGCACAGGTCAGGGGCCTGGAAATCCGCACCGTCGCGGCACTCACGGATACTGACGTCGGCATCTGGCAGGGTCGCTCCTGGAAGGTCCTGCGCCGTACCAAGACCTGGCAGGTGATTCAGAAAGCGCCTTCCCGGTTCCGCTTTCCCGAGGGGGAGAGCTTCATCGAGGCGCAGGCGCGCATCGTTTCCGCCCTGGAAGAGATTCTCGCAAGGCATAAGAAAGACACACTCGTGGTGGTCGTTTTCCACGCCGACCCGATAAAACTGGCCGTGGCTCACTATCTTGGCTTGCCGCTGGACCAGTTCCAGCGATTGGGCTGTGACCCGGCTTCAATCACCCGCCTGGACTTCCACGAACAATCTTGCCGCCTGACCCGGCTGAACTGCAACCCACTGAACCGAGAGGCGGAGGCAGATTAGCACACCTTATTTACGCAGACCCATCGAATCGAGAATCTCCACGTCCAGCGTTTCGTCTATACTTCGATCCAACTTCCTATACTCTTTCCGGAGCAGATCTTCGCCAACAACGCGCACCGCAGATTCACGCACCTGGGCGATGAGGGCCGGAATCGCACATTCCAACATTCCTGGCTGGACGGATTCAGGGATTGTTATTTTTCCTCCCCGAAAGTTGATCGGCCACCCATTCTCCTGAGCGATCTTCTGGCAGGACATTTCCATCGCTGCAGCAATCCTGGGACTGCTCTCACTGGAAACCAGGCGATAGGTCTGCTCCATTTTCGCAATGAAGTATGCCTGCAAGGTGGCTATTCGAATTTGATCCTTTTCTTTTTTCAACACGCCAGCCCGATTTAGGATATTTTGTGCCAGGATCAAGGATTCGCGCGACATTGTAGGGATATTGGAACTCGCATCCAGACAGATCCGCAATACGAGATTGGCCCCCGTATACGCATGATTGAGATCGCGGGTTGGAAATGCGGTCAACCAGGCATCCACACCCCGACCCTCAGGATCCCGGATCGTCACTTTCCTGTCGCTGACGAATTCGATCTCCGCCATTTCGAGAAAAATCTGGTCCATTTCGTGGGCCTTCACTCCCAGGACAGCGCCCACCCTTTTTCCACGGATACTGCTTTGGTCTGCGATCTTCAAGAATGCAAGGAGATTCTCGCTGACGGACATGATCCGGTTTTGTCGATCCGTAAAGACAGCAAAATTCATATTCGGGACCGATTGCCGTTCGAGAGTGATCGGGCCCGAGATGGGAATCTCCGTACGCGTGGAGAGGAGCAGGTGCAGCGAATAGAAAGCAAACCCAAGAGCAAAGTAGAGTATGTTATAGGCAAAATCGACCAGCGTGCTCAGGAAATTGGCCTGACCGTCCGGATAATACAATCCCTGCCAAGAGATATACGAAAAAAGGAGATTCGAGACACTGAAAGCCACAACTCCAGCCGCGAAGATCTGCCACGACAGCGCCCGGCTCTCCTTTTCCAGCGCAAATACAATGACCAGGATCAGTACCAGGAGAAATAGATCAGCCAGCGGGAAGGTGAGGTTCAGGACGCTTTCCAACAACCGGCCGGAATCATAGTCCCGCACGATAGGGGGCATGATAAAGAGAAATGTCATCAACAAGACGGCGCTTACGGTCGCGCCAAAGAACCAGCGTTCTCCTCTCCGCAGAGGTGTCCCAAAGGAACGGATCCGCAGCAGGAGGGCAAAATAGAAGAATGGGTATCCGCTCAGCCAGAAGAAGTCCGCCCAAGATGGATATGGCATGTCAACATTGAGCAAAATGACATACACTGCCCAGATCGCATCGGCCACGACCCACAGAATCAGTCCGACCATGATCCAGCGATAGACCCGTCTCTCTACATGGGTTAGGTTCTTATGAGCAAGCAGTCTGGCCAGCAGCCAACATGCGATTCCCCCAGCCAGCGGAGACACCAGACTATCAACCTGTGAGATAAAATTCGAGCCCCCGATGACAAATACGTTGAACAGAAAAAAGACCATGGTAAAGGCCAAGACGAAGATGAAAGCAGATTTAAATTTCTGGTTGTGAAACAACTCTTTGGCGTTCATCCGCACCTGCCCTGCCCGGGAATTTGCTTGATTATACCTCGACTAGGATAGATTGATGCATCCCGCAGGCTCAAAATTTCGCACCCCTCTGTTCGTTTGATGAGACTGCTTTTTCAGATGGAGCGAACCAATCTACAGCGTACTGTAGAAATATCCAAACTGAAATCGTTGCTGCCACCTGCTGCGCGGCAACTTCAGTTCAGCTACCCATGCAAGAAACAGAACCATCGTCGAGGGAAATACGTCTATGCCATGCTCGTTCTCATTTTCAAGGGAATCTTTCTGAAAGCTTTCCTATGCAAATTTTAGACAAAATTAGTCCCTATTCACCTATTGCATTGTCCCGATGAGGCGCGTATAATGAGGGGGATTTTCATACCCCTCCTCAATTGAAAGGAATGTTCTATGCGCAAGCAAAAACTTTGGATTAGCCTGAGCGCACTCGTCTTGATCCTGGCCAGCCTGGCATGCGGAACGCCCGCTGCCACACCGACCCCCATCCCCACCCCCACCTCGCCACCCCCTCCCCCGCCACCCACTGGAGCGTCACTGACCATCATCAATAACTCGGGTGTGGACATCTGGTACCTGTACGTCTCTCCGTCCACCAGCAGCTCCTGGGGCGATGACCAGCTCGGGGCAGACATTATCACCGCTGGCAGCACCTACACCCTGACTGGAATAACGGAAGGAAACTACGACCTCCTGGTCGAAGACACCAGTCACAACACCATAGAAACCTGGATGGGTGTCGCCCTCTCCGGCTCTACCACCTGGACCGTGGTCGGCGCGGGCGGGAACACCGGCGGTGGAGGGACGGTTTCCCTGGAGATCACCAACCACTCCGGAGTGGACATCTTCTACCTGTATATCTCCCCCACCACGAGCAGCGACTGGGGCGATGATCAACTCGGTGCCGATATCATTTCGGTCGGCAGCACCTATACCCTCTCCAACATCCCGGCGGGCACCTACGACATCAAGGTCGAAGACAGCAGTCACAACGTCATCGAGTCCTACGCGGGTGTTGTCTTTGATACCAACCTGACCTGGGACGTCACCGGGAGCAATACGGGGGGGGCTACAGGCGGCAACGCCGGCATGTCCAGCCTTACCATCATCAATAACACCGGTGTCGATATCTGGTACATATACCTTGTCGCCCAGAATACCGCCACCTGGGGGCCCGACCAATTGGGCTCGGATATCCTCTCGGCCGGCGGCACATACACCATCACAGGCATTCCACCCGCCTTCTACGATGTCAAGTTCGAAGACAGCAACCACAACGTCTTGATCATCGTCGAAGCCGTCGACCTGCGTTCCAATAACACGATCACTCTCTCCCCATAATTCCACCACCGCTTACACCCAAAGGACTTCCGAGCACATCGGAAGTCCTTTGTAAATATTCAACCCGGTGACGGAAAGTCTACAAGCAGCCTACTGGTTGAATTTCGGGTCCCTGCTGGTATAGAGAGCGACCGTATTCCCGGTCGGGTCCTTGAAAGTCGCAAACCAGCCTGTATTGGGAATCTCGGTCTTGGGGACCATCACGTGGCCGCCCAAAGCTTCCACCCTTGCCAGATCCGTCTCGATGTCTTCGCTGTCCACGTACACCATCATGTCGCCGGGCCTGACCTGCTCGCCGAGAGGGCTGAAGCCGCCACCGGGACCCTCGGCCGGTTCCCACATGGTGTATTCCATCTCGGGGACTGCCTGGATCTTCCAGCCGAAGAGATCCTGATAGAACCTGGCGGCTTCTTCAACGTTGGCAGCCGGGATTTCGATATGAACGATATTTCGCTTGGTCATTTGAGTCTCCTTTGGTGTGCCCCAAATATAGCACACTTGTTCTTTTCCGACAAGGTTTATCCGATTTCCGCCAGCAAATCATCCACCCTCCGCTCGCCCGCCTGCGGGGCCGGGAAGGCCCGCATGAAAGTCTCGTATCCGCTGAACATGCGGGTGAAGATCCCGGTCAACCCGCGACGCATCCCGCCGCCTCCCTGAGATGAATGACAGGCGCTGGCTTGTTCCTTCTTTTCCAGTACCGGGCGGATGTCGATTCGCGCATGGGTCGGGAAATCCACCTCGGCGATGGCGACCAGGTCGATGTCGCCATTCTGGCCCCAGCGGCGTGGATCCTTGCCCGTCAAGCGCAGGACCTGCACTGCCACCTTGATGAAAACATGCGGCATGGTGTGAAAGTAGAGTGCGCGCGGGCAGAACGGCTTACCGGCTTCGGGATGGAAACCCGGATCATCAGCCCGCTCGAAGGCCAAGACGGTCGCCTGGTGAATGTGGATGTGATCCGGGTGGCGGTAACCGCCGATCGGGTCGAAGGTCAGGACGACGTCCGGTTTGAGTTCGCGGAGATAACCCACAACCCGTCCAGCGACCTCACCAACGGAATGGTTGATCTGGGCGTCGGGATGGCCGTTCGATTCGGATCCGGGCATCCCCGAATCGCGGTAACCCAAAAAATAGACACCCTTTAGGCCCAGGATGCCGGCCGCGCAGCGCAGTTCGGACTCGCGCATCTCGGCAATGGAAGCAAAACCTTTCAAGTGCTCTTCATCCGCCGCGCCGACCTCGCCGCGCGTCGCGCAGACCAGGTGCACATCCACGCCGCGGTTTGCGTACAGGGCCAGGGTCCCGCCCATCCCGAACGACTCATCATCCGGGTGGGCCAGGACGGCCAGGAGAACAGGCTTTTTTTTCGCCATGGGTGCTAAGCGCCTTCCTTTCGTTGGTCCTGCCTCAAAAGCGGTCCGATGACCTCAACGTGTAGCCCTCGGGGGCGTGCTGGGCAGCGAGAATCATCCCCCAGGGTATGTCCGTTGGGGGCTGTTCGAAAGTCACCTTCCGCTCGAGCACTGCCCGGCAGGCCTGGTCAACAGCGTCGCCCTCGAAGTGGATCTCGAGGTTGTGTGGATGCTGGTCCGGCGCATCAATCAAGCGGCGCAGGTAGAGTTTGGTTCCCCGTGTGGCGAATTGGGCTAAATTCTCCTCAATACGGTTCGCCGGCGGGAGCAATTTGTCTCGGTAGAAGTGGACACATTCTTCATGACCTCCCCCCCCCAGAGTGCTGGAAGGGATTGCCTTCAAATAGATCATGGATTCCTCAATATACTGGTAAGTTGGGGTCGACCTGGCGCGCCCAGGCGTTGATTCCTCCGCGCAGATTCTTGACCTTGCGGAATCCGGCCCCGGACAGCAACTCAAGCGCCCGCGCCGAACGGACTCCGGTCCGGCAGAAAACGACGATCTCCCCCTCCGGATCCAGTTCGGATACGCGGGTGGCCAGCGTCCCGAGCGGCAGGTTCATCGCCCCGGGTAAATACGAGATGGCCAATTCGTGCGGTTCGCGCACGTCAACCAGCAGGGGGGGGACCCCACCCTTCAGCAGATCAGCCAGTTCAGCGACCGTCATCTCGGCGATATCCGGAGGCCCCCCGGGATGCTCCAGGCCTGGAACGCTGCAGAAGTGAAAATAGTCAATCAGGGTGGTGATCTCGGCCTGCGGCCCGCAGACCTTGCAGTGCGGGTTCTTCTTCAGGCGGATGGTCTCAAACGACATGGAAAAGGCATCGTAGAGCAGTAGGGTTCCGTCCAGGCCGGATTTGAGTCCCAGCAAGATCTTCAACGTCGCGGTCGCCTGGATCGTCCCGATCGTGCCCGGCAGGACACCCAACACGCCGCCCTCGGCGCACGACGGCACCGTCCAGGGGGCAGGCGGCTCAGGGAACAGGCAGCGATAACAGGGGCCCGTGCGCGCATCGAAGACACTGACCTGACCATCGAAACGGTAGACCGCCCCGTAGACCAGCGGCCGGCCAGTCAGCACGCACAGGTCGTTGGCCAGGTAACGGGTCGGGAAGTTGTCGGTCCCGTCGACGATCACATCATAGGGGGTGGCAATTTCGATTGCATTCTCGGATGTGAAGGGAACGTCGTGAGCGTCAACCTGGATGGCCGGATTGAGGTCCACCAGGCGCCGGCGGGCCGAATCGACCTTGCGCTGTCCCACCGCCGCCGTACCATATAACACCTGGCGCTGCAGGTTGGACTCTTCGACCGCGTCATAGTCGACAAGACCGATGCACCCGACGCCCGCCGCGGCCAGGTACAGAGCCACCGGCGAGCCCAGTCCACCCATCCCGACGACCAGAACCGAAGCAGCCTTCAGCTTGCGCTGCCCATCCAGGCCGACCTCCGGAAGCAACAGATGGCGCGAATAACGTCGCACCTCATCAGGGGTCAGGGGTGGAAGCATGGTCCTATTCTAATCCTTTTCTCGACACAGCGGGAGTTCATCATGCCCGCCAGCGATCAGATCGAGAAATCTTCGCCTTCCCAGACCTCACCGGCCGGGGTGTGGATATGCGTCACCCGAGCGGCATGCCCGTTCAAGCGCGTTTCCAGCGAGTCGACCCGTTCGAGAAGCTGCTTGAGGGTCACCCCAACTACGTCGGGCAGCGAGGTGTGGTTCAGGTCGGGAGCATCACCCAGGCGGTGCGGCTGTGAGCGCTTGACGATCTGACCGGGCACACCGACCACCACCGAGTTGGGTGGCACCGAACGGACCACCACGGCATTCGCCCCGATGCGGCTGTCGGCGCCGATGGTGATCGCGCCCAACACCTTGGCCCCCGCCCCGACAACGACCCGCTCGCCGAGGGTCGGATGGCGCTTGCCTCTCTCCAGGCTGGTACCGCCCAGAGTCACACCGTGATAGAGGGTCACGTCGGCGCCGATCTCGGATGTCTCGCCGATGACCACGCCCATGCCATGATCGATGAACAGGCCTGGGTTGATCAGTGCCCCGGGATGGATCTCAACCCCGGTCAGGCTGCGGGCGACTTGCGCCAGCCAGCGAGCCAAGAAACGGACCCGGTGCATCCACAGCCAGTGGGTGCAGCGGTGGATCCAGACGGCGTGCAGGCCAGAGTAGACCAGGAAGACCTCCAGGCGTGACCGGGCAGCCGGATCACGTTCCAGGACCGAGTCAATGTCCCGCCGGATGGAAGCCAGGAAGCCGCCGCTGCGCTGACGTTTGGCAGCCGGGGATGGTGTTGCGATCAGGTTGGTGTCCATAGGAACCTCTAGTCAGATAGGTCGGCGTAGAGCGGTGTGCTCAGGTAACGCTCACCGAAGGACGGGATGATGACGACGACCAGCTTGCCTGCGTTCTCGGGCCGACGCGCGACCAGGATGGCGGCCCAGGTCGCCGCGCCGGAGGAGATGCCAACCAGCAGACCCTCTTCCTTCGCCATGCGTCGGGCCGTGGCCATGGCATCTTCATCCTTGACGCACACGATCTCATCGTAGATGGATGTGTTGAGCACCTCGGGAACGAAGCCGGCCCCGATGCCCATGATCTTATGAGAGCCCTTCTGGCCACCAGAGAGTACAGGTGAGCCGTCCGGTTCGACGGCGATCACCTGCAGGGATTCCTTGCGCTCCTTAAGCACCTCCCCGATTCCCGTGATCGTCCCGCCGGTGCCGATCCCGGCCACCAGGATGTCGACCTTCCCGTCGGTATCGCGCCAGATCTCCTCGGCAGTCGTGCGGCGGTGGACTTCAGGATTGGCCGGATTCTGGAACTGCTGGGGCATGAAGTACAATTCGGGGTCGGAGGCGACCAGTTCCTCGGCTGCCCGAATGGCCCCGTTCATACCGTCTGGGCCGGGGGTCAGGAGCAGTTCAGCGCCAAAGGCCCTCAGCAGCATACGGCGTTCCTTCGACATGGTCTCTGGCATGGTCAGGACGCACTTATATCCCCTGGAGGCAGCGACCATTGCCAGGGCAATGCCGGTATTGCCACTGGTCGGCTCGACGATGACCTGCCCGAACTTGAGCACCCCGGCCTCCTCGGCGGCGGCGATCATGGCATAACCGATCCGGTCTTTGACACTGTGAGCCGGGTTAAAGTATTCCAGCTTGGCAACCACCTCGGCCCTGACCCCGGCGGTGAGACGATTGAGACGCACCAGAGGCGTATTCCCGATCAATGCAGTCACATCGGAAGCGATTTTCATGGGAGACTCTCCTTGATTTGGGCGAACAATTTCTCGGAATGAGCCACGCCGTGGTTGACATGGCACGCCCGCCCACGGCCATCAATGATGAAAGTGGTCGGGACGCTCAGCACACCCCAGGTCGAGGCCAGATCAGGCCGGGCGGAGGCATCCACCTCGAGCACCTGCAGGGCCCCGCCCAGGCACTCGCGCAACGCCTCGATCGCCGGGCGCTGGACCGTCCGGCAGGAGCTGCAGGTCGGCGTGGAGAAATAGATGATCGCCGCCCGCCCGGGAACATAACCCTCGGGCAGGCCCGCTTTGGCCCGGCGCAGGGTCCAGAGGCCGAGAACGAACCAGACCAGCCAGATAACTACCGCGGCGACCAGGGCGATTAAAAACCGAGAAAACAGCTCAGTGTTCATCGGCAAGCGCTCCCCCCGGGCGACGCCCAGGAAAGGTACCGGCCGGAGGCCGGCGGGTGAAACCCGGCAGTCCCAGGCGCCCGAGCCAGTAGTAGACGAAGCAGCCCAGGCAGAAACCGCCAAAGGCATTGAGGGCTGCCAGGGCGGCCACCAGCCCAACCAGGGTCCAGCCGAAGAGTGAAGCCTGCAGGAACAGGCCCAGGCTCCCTGCCACCATGACCGTCGCTCCGAAGCCCTGGGAGAAGCGATGTGGCTCGGGGTAATCGGCCAGGACATGCGGCCGGGCCAACCCGAGCGGACGCAGGGCCAGACGATAGACCCATCCGAAGCCGGGGGTGTCAAGAAGGGCCCCGAGCAGCATGAAGATGGTGACCAGCACCGCCAACCAGGGCTGGTCGAGGACGAAGGCCAGCAGGTTCAGCACTACGACGCTGACCTGGCTGACAAAGATGGCGGTGTGGTCGATCGATTCGAGTTCGTCCATACGGACCTCTACAGTATAAAGATGGCAACCAACGGGAATACAAAAGGACGGCGCTGGGCGCCTGCAAACGATGTGTGTTCGCGGGGCCTTGCTTGCCGTCCTTCGACCGTTGGTTGCGTGGTGAGAAAGCGTCCGAAGCGGCGGCTAGCTGCCCCGCCCCAGACACATGCAAGCGAAAAGAATGGTAGAGAGAGTTTTCGTCATAATTATGACAAATATTATCTCATTATTGCCTACCTGTCAAGACAATTTTTGGGAAAGGATTGTGCAACAAGTTCCCCGTTTGGACAGGCCCTATTCAGGCAAAGGGTGTGCTTGAGCAGTGGACCTCCCTGATATGGCAGGGCAACCTGATTGTCAATCGCTCTGCTCTGGGTGGAACGAATTTCACTATACTGAAATCGCACCCGAAGTAGGAGAAAGGTGTCGGAAAGCGGCCCGATTTGATGGTGCCGTCCCCAAGAATGTCAGCAATTCTGCCACCTGAGGGACGATTTTTCTCGCCGACTTGTTGCGTTATCCCGGGAAAAATAATCGGGATTGCGGCGGAAAGAAACCGAGCTGCACTTCCTGCCGCTTGTTTTGCGTTATGGGCAAGGAGCAGATATCGTGAACTCACTCAAGAAGATCCGGACCGCTTCTTCCTTGACTTCGATTGAATCGTGCGTGCGTCCTTCTTTTCCAGCCCTCATCAAGCACCTCCTGTGCTTTATGGCCACAAGAGGTGCTTCCTTGTTGTATCTGAAATTTGGGGTTCAGTTCACTGGGGTCGCCCGGTTGCCCGTCTAGTCCTCTTCCCGCTCTTTCTCCAGCTCCTTCTGGCGGGCGGCAATGATCTGCTCGGCCAGGTGGGTCGGGACCATCTCGTAATGGTCAAATTCCATCGAGAAGACCCCCCGACCGGCCGTAATCGAACGCAGGATAGTGGTGTAGCGCAGCATCTCAGCCAGAGGAACCTGGGCAACAACCACTGTGCGACCGCGGTCGGACTCAGTACCCACGACGCGACCGCGGCGGGTGTTCATATCGCTAATGATGTCACCCATGTTGGCGTCCTGAACGGTAACCCGCGCATTCATGATCGGCTCGAAGAGTACCGGCCCGGCCTGCTGAACTGCCAGCTTGAATGCTTCCCGGCCGGCGATTTCAAAGGCCACCGGCTTGGAGTCCACGGGGTGCTCCTTGCCGTCGTAGACGATCACCTTGACGTTGCTCATCGGGTACCCGGCGATGACACCATTGGCCAATGTGGCCCGAATGCCCTTATCGATCGCTGGCAGGTAAGACTTTGAAAGGTTCATCCCGACGAGTTCATCGGTGAACTCATAGTCCTCGTCCGGCAGGGGTTCAATCCTCAGCCAGACCTCGCCGAACTGTCCGGCGCCGCCGGTTTGCTTCTTGTGGCGGTAGGTGGCGTCGCCTTTTCTGGTGATCCCCTCGCGGAAGGGGACCTTGGGTTCCTCCACGTTCAGCCCGACCTGCAGCTTGGTTTGAGCCCGGCGGATGACCACATCGATGTGCTGATCACCCATGCCCTCCAGGACGGTCTGCTTGGTAGCCGGCTCGGGGAACCAGTGCAGGGTCATATCCTCTTCGGTCAGGCGGGTCAAAGAGGAGCTGATCTTGGCCGCGTCGGCCTGGGTCTTGGGGAAAATCGCCACCCGGTATAGTGGAGCCGGGTAATCGGGTTTCGGCAAGGTCAGGGGATGGGCCTTGTCGCACAGGGTATCGCCAGTATTGGTCGCGCCCAACTTGGCCACTGTACCAATGTCGCCGGCGTGCATGACCTTCTGCGGGATGGCCTCCTTACCACGCATCACTGCCAGCGAGGCCATGCGCTCCTCGGTTTCCTTGGTATTGTTCCAGATGCGGGTGTCGCCCTGCAGGATCCCTGAATAGACCCGGAAGTAGGTCAGCTTGCCAACAAAGGGGTCTGCGGTCGTTTTCCAAACGTAAACCGCCAGCGGGCCGCTGTCTGTGGCAGGAAGTTGTTCCTCTCCACCTTTGCCCTTGGCTACCGCCGGTGCCACGTCGGCCGGCGAGGGCATCAGTTCAACGATCGCCTCCAGCAGCGGGGTGACTCCCTTCTCATGAGCCCCGGCGGCAACAAAGACCGGGATGTAGGCGCCCGAGCGGACAATGGCCCTCAGACCGCGCAGCAACTCCTCCGGGGTCAGGGCACCGCTCTCCAGATACTTTTCAAGCAGGGTATCCTCACCCTCGGCCGCGGCCTCGATCAGGGCCATCTGGGCCTCTTCGGCGGCATCCTTAAATTCGGCCGGGATCTCTTCGGCAGTCTTGCCATCCCCGGCGTAGGCTTTCATCGTGATCAGATCGATCACGCCCGCAAAGGCCGCCTTTTCACCCCACGGTAATTGGACCGGGATCAGGCGGGTCGGTGAAAATTCCTGGACGCTGGCCAGGGCCTTTTTGTAGTCGGCGTTGTCGCGATCCATCTTGTTGATGACCACGAAGCGCGGCAGCTTGAATGTGTCGCAGTAATCCCAGGCGATCTCGGTGCCGACTTCCATCCCGGCGACCGAATCGACCAGCACCACCACCCCGTCAGCGACCCGCAAGCCCGAGATGACCTCCCCGACGAAATCGGTATATCCGGGAGTATCCAGAATGTTGATTTTGTAATTCTTGTACTCGACCGGGACGATCGTCGTCGAGAGCGATAGTTTGCGGCGGATCTCTTCTTCTTCGAAGTCCGAAACCGTCGTGCCATCTTCGATCTTCCCCAGGCGGGTCGTCGCCCCGCTGACGTGCAGGAACGCTTCGGCCAGCATGGTCTTGCCACCCGAACCATGCGATACGAGAGCGACATTGCGGATTAACTCGGTGGTATACTCTTTCATGTGCGTACCTTTCGTAAGATGGTTTATGATTCCAGCCGCCTGATTATACTGCCTCTTTCATAAAATCGTGAACTCTTTTTCCGTTGCCCGTCGCCCGAGGCCACATGAGCATTTTCAACCAGTACTCTTTCATCTGGCTAGCCACCTTGCTGGTGATCCTGGTGGCCGCGCTGCTCTTCCGCAAGAAACCTCGTCCGTCTGATTTCATCGCCCTGTTCGTCCTGCTCGCCGGTGTGGGCCTGGCGTGGAGCCTCCTGCGCCCGCGCGCCAGCATGCTGACCGGCGGGGCTGCCGATATTCAGGATATGATCGGCCGGGGAACGCCAGTGTTGCTCGAATTCCAATCTCCCTACTGAATTGCCTGCACGGCACTGAAGCCCGTCGTCGACGGGCTCGAACAGGAGTACGCCGGCCGGCTGCTGGTCATCCGCCTGAACATCCAATCCGACGTTGGCCGCGAACTGGCCCCGATCTACAACTTCGAGTACACGCCGACCTTCGTTTTCTTCGATGCCTCGGGCGTCGAAGTCTGGCGCCAGGCGGGCGGTCTGGATGTGGACCGGCTGCGGGTCGCCCTCACCCCATGAGTCTCATCAAACAGCTGCTCTTCAACCTGTGGTACCTGCGCCATCCGCCCTGGGAGAGCGGGATTATCCCGCCTGAGGTGGAGGCCTACATCGCCGCCACCCCACCTGGACGGGCCCTTGATCTGGGCTGCGGCAGCGGGACCTCGAGCCTGGCCCTGGCCCGGGCCGGCTGGGCGGTCAGCGGGGTGGACTTCGCCGCCCGGGCGATCCGGATGGCCAGGCGTAAGGCCGCCAGAGCCGGCCTGCACGTCGATTTCCACACCGATTCGGTCACCCGCCTGCACAAGATTCATGGTCCCTTCGACCTGGTCCTGGACATTGGCTGCTTCCATGGGCTGTACATCACTGAGCGAGTGGCCTACCTGCACAACCTCGACCGCCTGCTGGCCTCCGGTGGAACCTGGCTGCTGTACGCCTTCGTCCGACCGGCGGAGGGGAAGGGCGCCGGCCTGACCCCAGATGACCTGGAAATCGCCCGCCTGCACCTGACCCTGAACAGGCGCGAGGACGGCACCGACATCGGCGAGCGCCCCAGCGCCTGGTTCTGGTTCCGGAAACCATAGGCCCCTGTGAGGGGCTTTTCCCAGAAGACACTGCAGCACATCATTTCCCTTACCAAATTTCCCATTTGCATATTCGGACTAATTATGTCATAATTGGTCCGATTTTCATTCCCCGCACAAGAAAGAGAGCAAATCATGTATCTTAAAGGTATCCAAGCAACGCTGTTCCTGGCACTCGCCCTGGTCCTGGCCGCCTGCAACCTGCCGACCTCCGTCAACGCAAACCCCACAACCACCGAACCCCCAACCAGCATGGCCAGCGATACGCCAGCGCCATCGGCCACCCCTTCCTCCACGTTGCCCGAACCGCCGGCTGCGACCGCCACGGCTACCGCTCCGGCGGAAGTGATCATCACGGCCAATTCCGGCAACCTGAACATCCGCCGCGGGCCAGGACTGTACTACAATGTTGTCACCTCCATGGTCCAGGGTGAGAACGCCACCGCCTCCGGCCGTGATGACCAGGGCACCTGGCTGTACGTGGCCATCCCGGCCAATCCGGCAGCCTTCGGCTGGGTCTCGACCCAGACCCAGTACTCGACCATCTCGGGCGACATCTTCTCGCTGCCCATCGTGGCCGCGGCTCCACCCCTGCCAGCCTACATCCGCAACTGCACCTTCCACCCGATGCTGGTCAATCCTGGCGGAATCCTGCTCGAGCCGCAGACAGGCGCTCCGGCCAACACCGCCCAGTTCGCCCCCGGGGTATTTACCGCCGCCGACCAGAGTGTCGCCGGTTCGACACCGCACACGATCAGCCTGGCCGAAGGCAACACGGTCGACATTACCAAGGACGGGCTGGATAACGTCTACGCCTGCCCCTGACGCCCAGGTTTGTCCGCCCACAAAAATCTCCCGGACGGCCGGGAGATTTTTATTCGACAAACCGCAAGAAGACCTGGTTGCCGAGCAGGCGTCCCGGTTGTGTAAGCCGCAGGACCCTTTCCTTATCGGCGTTCGGAGAAAGCCACTCGAGCAGCCCCAGGCGGACCAACTCCTGGATCTCTCGCCCGAAGGCGTCCGCCAGCCAGACCCCAAACCGGGCAGCGAAGACCGGGTCCGAGATCCCCTCGCGAGTCAAGCGCAAGCCGGTGATCATGGTCTCGCCCATCTCCTGCTGCCGGGAGACCGGCTGCCGCATGACCATCGCCGGGGAGAACGGAAAGGGCAGCAAGTCAGCAACCGAAACCGCCAGGCGCTTCATGTAGGGCCGAATGCGCAGTGCGTTGGATACCCGCCAGCCGCCAGCATAGCCATGCGCCCCGGCGCCGAAACCCAGATACGGCAGGTTGCGCCAGTATTGCAGATTGTGGCGGCATTCGAAATCAGGCTTGGCCCAGTTCGAGATCTCATACTGTTCATAACCGCGCGACAGCAGGTAATTGCCAGCCCAATCGTACATCCCGGCCGCCAGGTCGGGATCGGGCAGCGGGAGCAGGCCGCGGTCCGCCCAGCGGCCAAAGGGTGTCCCCGGCTCGACTGTCAGGGCGTAGAGCGAGAGATGCTCGGGAGCCAGGGCTACGGCCTGTTTGACAGTCGTGGTCCAGCGGTTCAGGGTCTGCTCGGGGAGGCCGTAGATCAGGTCCAGGCTCAGGTTCCCAAATCCGGCCCGGCGCGCTGCACGGACCGCATCCAGGGCGTCGAATGGACCATGGATGCGCTCAAGCTGGCGCAGTTCGTCCGGATGGAAGGACTGGACCCCGAAGCTGATCCGGTTAATGCCCAGGGAATGCAAGGAAACCAGATCGGCGGACGGGCAGGTGCCCGGATTCGCCTCAATGGAGATTTCTGGGGCAACCAGGTCAAATCGGGCAGCGATCGTCCCCAGAATCGTCTCGAACTGCGCCGGTCTCAGCAGCGACGGTGTCCCGCCCCCGAAGAAAATCGTATGGACCTGTAATCGCTCTGGTGCAGCCAGAGCGACCGTCTCGATCTCCTGGCCCAGGGCCGCGACATAGGCTGGGATCAGCGCCTCCCGGCCAGCATAGGTGTTGAAATCACAATAGGCACAACGGTGCCTGCAGAACGGGATGTGGAGATAAAGGGAATAGTTCATGGCGGCGACCAATCCGTGCTACGCTTCCTCAGAAATCCTGCGCGGGAGTCCAACCAGCAGCGCCAGCGGACCGAGCAGCAGCAGCCACATCGCCGGTCCAAGGCCAAAGGCCTGGGCTGCAAGCCCGATGCCAAAGGGCAGCAGTTTCCCGAACAACCCGGTCACGTTGCTAACGGTCATCACTGTGCCTGACTGGCCCGGCATGGTCGAGTAGAGGCGGGCCTGCAGGATAGCATACCAGCCAGAGTTGAACAGCCCGAGCAGACCAAGCAGGACGACCTTGACGACCAGGTTGGGCAGCACCAGGAAGGCCGGGAAGAGCAGCAGTTCGAGGACCACGCTGAGACGCAGATAATCGAGGCCCTTGACGCGTTCGAGCAGCGGGATGAGCAGGAAGTCGCCCAACAGCCCGACCCCGGCCCAGACGGCGATGCCCAGGGCAGCCTGGCTCACCGTCAGGTTGGCCACGTCGACGAAGTAGAGCGCCAGGAAGCCGAGCAGTACATCGAGCATCAGGTCGGAGAATTCAAGCAGAATCAGCCAACGCAAAACCTCCTTGCGACGCAGCGCGGATAGGGCACCGTGAATCCCGGACCATAGACTGCCAAAACTGGGCAGATCGGAGACCTGGGCCGGAGATTGCGGGATGCGCCGCCAGACAACGAGCAGCACGAGGACGGTGACTCCGCCCAGGGCGAGAAAGACCCCCCGCCAGCCAAATCCCAGGGCAGCCATCCCGCCCAGCAGCAGCGGACCAATGACCACGCCCAGCGAACCGGCAAAAGTCCAGCGGGCCATGTTGTGCTCGTGGCGCTCGGGAGCCAGGTCCATCAACGAGGCCTGGGACAAGCTGACGAAGGCTCCCGAAGAGGGGTAGAACAGGCACAGGGCCAGCATCAGGACAGCGAAGGTCGGGCTGAGACCGGTCAGCAGACAGGCCAGGGCGAAACCGATCCCGCCACCCAAGATCAGAACCCTCCGTTTCCAGACATCGCCCAGGATGCCCAGGAAAGGCTCGACGACTGCCGAAACGATCCCGGGCACGGAGAGCAGCAGACCGATCTGGGCGTAGGACAGCGAAAGATCAGTGCGCATCAGCGGCCAGGCGGCTTCGTTTACCCCGAAGACCAGTTCATCGAGGAATTCGATCAGAAGGAAGAAGAAGGTCATTCCCGGGCCGGTCCTTCGCGGATCAACTTCTCCAGTGTTTTCAGGTCCCGGTCGCGAGTGAAGACGATCAGGCGGTCACCACCGAACAGGCGGGTATTGCCGCGCGGCACATAGGCCTGGCCGCCGCGCCAGATCGAACCGACAATGCAGGTTGCCGGTAGAGCGAGGTCCTTGAGACACCTGCCGGCCGATTCGTCGCCGGCCCGGATGTGGATTTCGTGCAGGTGGACCCCCGAGGCGGCCTCCAGGCGCAGGCGTTCGAGGTGCTCATCGCGCTGCTGCTTGTCGACCAGGGCCTGGGAGTAAGCGCTGACGATCCCCACCCGTCGCAGGACGCCGACCACCCGGCGCGGATGCCGCCGGTCGACGACCGGGATGCGGCCCACATCGAGGGCACCGAAGTGACGAAGAGCGTCGTCAAGGGTGTCGTCCTGATATGCAGACACGACCTGCCGGGTACAGATGTCCTTTACCTGCCGGTTGTGCTTGTCCTCCAGCAGGACCCGCTCAAGGTCGGCCATGGTCACAACGCCAAAAAGGTTTCGGCGCCCGTCAAGGACCACAAACCCATGATGGCCGGTATCCAGAAACAGCCGCTCCAGCTCCGCGACCGGCATATCGGGCGTGACAGTCTCCATCTTCTCGGCCGGGGTCATTGCCTCGCTGACCAGGATGGCGCGCATCAGGTTGAGGTCCTTCCTGGCCCGCACGTCGATCCCACGCCGCTTCAACTTGAACGTGTAGATGCTCTCCTGTTCGAACATTCGCGCAAAGATGACGCTGACGACAGTAGCGAACATCAACGGCAGGATGATACGGTAGTCACGTGTCATCTCGAACAGGATGATGATGGCCGTGATCGGAGCCCGAGCCGCCCCGGCGAACAGGGCAGCCATCCCCACCATGGCGTAAGCTCCACTGCTGGCAGTAACCCCCGGGAACAGGAGGTTGGCGGCCTGCCCGTACGCGCCTCCGAGAACTGCCCCGATGAACAGGGCCGGGGCGAACACGCCACCGGAAAAGCCCGAGCCGAGGGTCAGCGAGGTGGCCAGGATCTTGCCGAAGACCAAAAGAACCAGAAGCCACAAGCCCAGGTGGCCGCGCAGGGTCTCTTCGATGGCCTCAAAACCAGTTCCCAGCACCTGCGGCAAGGCAAATCCCAGCAGTCCCAGGACCAGGCCACCGACTGCTGGCTTCAGGTAAGGAGGGAACACCCACCTATCGAAACCATCTTCGAACGAATGCAGGACCTTCATGAATCCCCAGGCACCCACGGCACAGGTCAAGCCGAGTCCCAGATAGAGCAGCAACTCCCAGGGGCTGATCAACGAATAGGCTGGCACCAGGAAGGCCGGGTTGTCGCCCAGCACCGCCTGGCTGACCACGCTGGCCGTGACGGCGGCGATGACGATCGTGCTGAAGGTCTGGATGCTGAAGTCCAGCAGGATGACCTCCAGGGCAAAGAGCACTCCGGCGATCGGGGCGTTGAAGGTCGCCGCGATCCCGGCCGCCGCTCCGCAGGCCACCAGGTTGATCACCCGGCGGTCGTTGAGCTTGAAGAACTGACCGATTGTCGAACCGAGGGCCGAGCCGATCTGGACGATCGGGCCCTCACGCCCGACCGAGCCGCCCGAGCCGATCGTGATCGCCGAACCGAGCGCCTTGGCCAGCACCACCACCGGTCGGATGCGCCCGCGGCGGGTGGCAATAGCGGTCATGACCTCCGGGACACCATGCCCCTTGGCCTCCGGGGCCAGGAAATAGACAATCGGCCCGACCAGCAGCCCACCGGCGAACGGAACGCAGATGATAAATGCGCCTCCCAGAAAACCGAGCAATTTTTCCCCGCCTTCATAAAACAACCAATGAGACCAATCTATCATGTTCACGAAAAGGATCGTTCCCAGGCCGGCTCCCAGGCCAACAACGACAGCAAAGGTGATCATCACTGCCGTCTCCGAACCCCAGAACCCATCCGCCACCCGTGTCCAGACAGACGCAAATCTGCCTTGCTTTTCTTTACGCTTCATGATTCAGCTCCGATAAATTTGTACACTCCTTGAGGATGGCTTGATCATGGGGACAACCGGAGGTTACACTTCCCTGTCCAGCAAGCATCGGTTGCCGCGATCAAAAGTCCGCCTATTTTACCCCTAATTCCGGGAGCCGCATCCGGGCCACGAGCACCGGCGGAATCTCGCTGAATTTACCACCCCAGCCGAGCGGATGTCCCTGTGGATGGTTGGGGGGAAAGGCGCGCTCTTCAAACCCATCCAGGACGAAGTTGTTCCGGAACCCGCGATTCAGATAATATTCCAGCGGACGCTCGAAGTACACCTGGACCTGCGGCTGGCCACGAATCGCCAGGCCGCGCGCCTGGTAAGGGGTCATGTAGCGCCCGACCTTGACCGAGTAGACTGTCCTGATCTCCCCGCTCACGTCCAGCTCCTCGGCAACATGCACCGCCGAGGCGTTATTAAAGGCCGGATGGGTCAGTGAGAAGACGAAGATTCCGCCCGGTTTGAGCAATTTCGGCAAGGTCGCGAACAACGGGTCGATATCGGCGATATCGAACAGAGCCATGTTGCACAAAGCCGCGTCAAAAGGTCGGCCGCCAAGAGCGTTCTCCAACGCGGACCCCTCCGTGGCATCGAGGACATGATAGGTGATGGCCGCATCCGGGGCCGTTCGCTGACGGGCCAGCTCGATCAGGTTGGCCGAAAAATCAAAGCCGACCACCTCAGCGCCCAGGTTCGCCAGGCGGAGTGAAAGCAGGCCGTTCCCGCAGGCGATATCCAGCACCCGCTGCCCGACCCGGACCACCAGCAGGCGCTCCAGGGCCGGCCAGCAGAGCACGTTGACAAAGTCGTTGCCCGCATCGGTCATGCATTCATCCCAGGCCCGGGCATTCGCCTCCCAGGCGCGGCGGGTCTCATCATGAGCATTGCGAATTTCATCGAAATCCACTAGCCGTTCCTCTCCCAGTAGTTTTCCATCAACGCATGCGACCAATCTGGCTGGCGGACTTCGCCGCGCGGCAGGAACTCAGCCATCACCGGCTTAAGATCCAGGACCGGTGTGCCGTCGAGCGCATCCAGGCCGCGCACGAACAGGCTGCGCCCTTCCCGGCGAAGGAGGCGCGCCACCGAAACCCCCAGCCGGTTCGGCCGCAGGCGGGCCCGCTGGGCAAAGATCCCGACCTGCGGCCAGGCGGAGTTTTCGCGCGGGCGGCGGGTCCCGCTGATAATCTGCTCCTCACCCACCAGGTGGAAATGGTAGATCACCTCGACATGTGAAAACGCTTCCAACCCGTCCAGGCATTCCGCAGGCAGGGAAGGATCGAGGACGATCTCAGAGACCACAGCCTCCCAATCATCATCCTCAGGGGTGAGACGCTCATTCCTCACCCATGCAACGGCAGAGGCACTAATTGCATTCACATGCACTCCATTTCAACAGCATCACCAGCGATTCGCCCTCCCGCCCTATGGTTCGAAAGCCGAAGCGTTCATAGAGACGGCAGGCCGGGCTGGTTGCGACCACGCTCAAAGAGATGCCTGGATAGGTCTTCCGCGCCTGGGCGATGACTGCCTCAAGCATCCGTGAACCCAGGCCCTGGCGACGATACCCGGGCAGCAGGGCGATCGAGACTTCGGGAATGGCCGAGTTGACGTAGCCATACCCCCTTTCCTCTCCTGACCACAACCGAAGCCAGGCTGCGCCAATGGGAACTTCACCATCACAGGCCACCAGACCCCAGTCTCCCGGCCGGCCCCAGCCTCGCACATAGCAGGCAATGTCAGGCTCGTCCAGGATCGACCGCGGGAACGGCGCCTGGCCTTCCGGGGTGTAGAGCGCCTGGAAGAGCATCTCCCACAGGAACCGTTCGTCAGAAGGGATAATTGCGCGAAGCTCGATCTTCATAAAACTGGATGCTCAAAATACGCTGGTTCCATGTGGGCATTGGTCAGGTGTACTTCAGGATGCGCGGCCAGAAACTGGCGCAGTCGCCCATCGTGCGGACCGAGCACCAGCCGGATCAACCAGGCAGGCGTCACGTTATTGGAAACCGCGCCGGCATCCGAAGCATTGAAGAACCAGCCCTGCTCCAGTTTCGCTGCCACGCCGCACAGGCCACGTGTATGCCCATGCAAGGGTACCAGCCACATCTCCGGCTCGAAGGGCAGGCGGATGGCATCGAAATCGTACCACCTCTCGCCGGCATCATCATACAGCGCCCAATCAGGACCATGAGCAATGTGCCGGCGCACGTAGGCCATGTCGGTCCAGCGTCGCCAGGGGCCCGTAAAGGCCTCAAACTCCCGACGATGGAGATGGACCTTCGCCCAGGGAAAATCAGGCAGGCCTCCGCAGTGGTCGAAGTGCATATGGGTCAGGATGATGTGACGGACGTCCTCGGGCCTGAATCCCAGTCGCCGGACCTGGTTGACGGCGGCCTCCTGCGGGTTGAGTGGAATGTCAGTTACGATCTTGAACAAGCGCAGCATCCCGGTGGGATGCGCATAATCTTCCAGACCCGGACCGGTATCGATCAGGACCAGGCCCTGATCGGTTTCGACCAGCGCACACACGAGGCCGGTCCTCAAGGTGGAGGGCGGGCGGGCATTGCAGGTAAAGCAGTTCATGATATGGATCGTCATCATTAGCCTTCCTTCTCGAACTGCCCAGCCACTTGAGCTTGGACAGTTCGCACACCTGCGGGTGGCCTGGATCGATCAGCACCGGGTCCGGACCCGTTTCGACCAGCAGACAGCCCGCTCCAAGATACCAGTGCGGGCACCAGGGAGACATCGAAACGCAATTCAGAATGTGGACAGAATCGCGATCCTTTTCTCGGAAGAAACCAGGCCCGGAAATGAGCAGAGGCCGTATCGTTTCTGGGTCTTCTCTGTTAACTGAATCATAACAGATTCGCGCAGAATGATTGGTACAATACCCCCATCTCACCTTTGAGGTCATCCATGCCCCCCAAATCGACAACCGAAGAGCAGCGTAAGCGTCGCCAGGACTGGGCTTGGTACCTGTACGATTTTGGCAACTCGGCCTATGCGGCTGTCGTGGTCCTGGCCGTTTACTCGGCCTATTTCAAGGGTACCGTGGTCGGCGGCGCGGAAGGCACGCGTCTGTGGGGGATCTCGGTCGGGATTGCCATGCTGGTCAGCGCAGTCATCTCCCCGATCCTGGGGACGATCGCCGACTTCACTGCAGGCAAGAAAAAATTCCTGCTTCTCTTCTCGGCTCTTTCGTGGGTTTTCACCGGTTTGTTGTTCTTCGTAACTAAGGGCGCGATTTTCATCGGCATGCTTTTCTACATCCTGGCCGAGATCGGCTATCGGGCCGGGCAGGTCTTCTACAACGGGCTGCTGCCGGAGATCGCTCTACCCGAGGAAATGGGCCGCGTCTCCGCTAATGGCTGGGCGATCGGCTCGCTGGGCGGCATCGTCTGCCTGCTGATCGTCCTGCCGATCATCCTGATCTTTCAGGGCAGTGACCTCCCGGTACGCTTGGCGATGATCATCACAGCAGTCTTCTTCGCGATCTCGACCGTCCCGGCCTTCCTGTGGATCAGGGAGCGTGCGGTGGCAAGGCCCCTTCCCCCCGGAGAGACCTATCTCTCCATCGGCTTCAAGCGGTTGGGCCGAACGGTCAAGGCGATCCGCCACTTCAAGGAATTCGTCAAGTTCATGGTGGCCTTTCTGATCTACAACGACGGCATCATGATGGCAATGGACTTTGCCGCCATCATCGGGGCGGTTTTGTACGGCATGAACCAGCAGCAGCTGATCCTCCTGATGATCGTCGTACAGGTGACCAGCATCGTCGGCGCCTATCTTTCCGGCATCTACGGAGAGAAGGCCGGTTTCAAAAGGACGTTAATGCTTTCACTGTTCCTGATGCTGGTGGCCGTGATCTGGATGCTGTTCAACCAGACTCTGACCGGCTATTTCGTCATCGCCGCCCTGGCCGGCTTCGCCCTGACCGGTGTCCAGGTGGTCAGCCGCACGATGACCGGATTTTTCGCCCCCCCGGGCCAGAGCGCCGAGTTCTACTCCTTCGAATCGGTCGCCGGACGGACCTCGTCCTTCATCGGCCCGACCGTCTATGGCCTGCTGGCCGGCGGCGTGGCGCTGATGCTGGAGAGGGGGGGCATGGAGACCCTGGCAGCGGAACAGGTCGGGCAGCGGGCCGGGATCATCTCGATCGCGGTCTTCCTGATCACCGGCATGATCATCCTGCAGACGGTCAACCAGCAGCGCGCCCGTCAGGCCGCCCAAGAATATGTCCCCGTGGATTAAGTTGCATGCCAGTATCCCTTGATCCCTTCCGCAGGCGGCCGATCCGTTTCCTTCTCAAGCAACTCTCCATCCCTGCGTTTGCCCTGTTGACCCGCCTGGAAATCAACGGTGAGGAGAACCTCCCCCACCAGGGTCCTCTGCTGGTCGTCGGCAATCACTTCAGTTTCGTCGACCCGGTGGCCTTCGTCCGTTTTGCGCCCTGGCCGATCGAGTTCGTCGGCGGAGCGGCCACCCCCCACGCTCCGCTGTGGACGCGCGTCATCCCTTTCCTGTGGGGCTACCACAAGCTCTACCGGGGAACGGGTTCGCGCAACGCCTTGCGGGCAGCCGAGGCGACCCTGAACAACGGCGGGATACTGGCGATCTTCCCCGAGGCCGGCAGCTGGGCTAGCGTCCTGCGCCCAGCCCGCCCCGGAACCGCCTTCCTGGCCACCCGCACCGGGGCACGCCTGTTGCCCGTCGGCCTGGACGGGTGCACAGACGTCTTCCCGTCCCTGTTCCGTGGCCGGCGTGCCCGGGTGACGATCAACATCGGCAAGCCCTTTGGTCCCTTTTCCACCACCGGATCCGGCCGCCGACACCGCCAGGAGCTGGACGAAATCGGACACGAGATCATGCGCCAGATCGCCGAGTTGATCCCGCCGGAAAAGCGCGGCCATTATTCCAGCGACCCGGGCATCCGGGAGGCGGCCCGTGGAGCCGAGATCTATCCGTGGGCGGACAAGATCGAGGGGCAAGTCAAGGGCGGAATCCGCTGACAGAAACAAAAAAGAGCGACGCTCGATCTCGTTTTGGATCAGCGCCGAAAAGCCTGGCAAACACTTAAGCCAGTTTTTCTTTTTCGAACCAATCCAGCCACATGTGCCCGGCCAACATGCGCACCTCTGGATGGGACCTGGCAAACGCCTTCAACCGCGGCACATGCGAGCCGATCGTTGAGCGGTAAAGCAGCACCGGCCAGAAACCGAGGTTCAGGTTAACCGGCACAGCATCCCCGCAAAAGAAAAGCCAGCCCGACCTGCTATGGATCGCCACCCCACAGTGACCGGAGGTGTGTCCAGGCAGTGGCACCAGCCAGACCTCAGGCTCGATCCCGGGCAGGCGGACGGCATCGAAATCGTACCACTTCTCGCCCTGCATTTCGTGCAGGCGCCACTGCGGACCATGGACGAAGCCGGCCCTGTCATAGCCGGCGATCTCAAGGAGTCTGCGGGGATGCTGCAACGCTTCGTATTCCCGGCGGTAAAGGTGCACCTGCGCCCCTGGAAAATCAGGCAGGCCGCCGGCGTGATCCAGGTGCAGGTGGGTCAGGACGATGTCGCACACCTCCTCCGACTTGTACCCCAGTCGGGCCACTTGTCGCACAGCAGCCAGGTCGGGGTCTTGGACTGCCCGCATGACGTTCATGAAACTGCGCACCTTGCGCGACGGGCCGGCGTAGTCGTGCAGGCCCAGGCCGGTGTCCACCAGGAGCAGGCCGCGGTTCGTCTCGGCCAGCAGGCAGACAGTGCCGATCTTCCGGTGGGGTGGCCAGGGCAGATTTTTTACGAAGCAGTTCAGGATGGAGATGGCTATTTAGCACCTCTTGCATCCATTATAATCAACTGCCGCTGCAAGGTCACCCGCTGTAGGCTCACCTGGGGCAGATCCACCTGACCTGCGGGCAGAACACGCATCTACCACAGGACCAGCCAAGGACCTTATGACGCGCGAGCAACAGGTCTGTTCCCTTTTTGAAGGTGGTGTTCGTTGAGGGGCATCCCGTTTTATAATGAGTGCAGTCAGGAGGTACTCCCATGAAAGCCACCCGTCTCGAACATGACCTGCTCGGCGAGCGCCCAGTGCCCGCGGAGCGCTACTTCGGCATCCAGACCCTGCGTGCCACCGAGAACTTCGCCATCACCGGCATCCCCATCTCGCACTACCCGCGCCTGATCCGGTCGCTGGCATACATTAAGAAGGCCGCCGCCCTGACCAATCGCGACCTGGGCTTGCTGCCCAACGAGATCGCCGGGGCCATCGCCCAGGCCTGCGACGAGATCCTGGGCGGCGCGCTGCTCGGCGAGTTCGTCGTTGACGTGATCCAGGGTGGCGCGGGCACTTCGACCAACATGAACGCCAACGAGGTGGTCGCCAACCGGGCCCTGGAACTGCTCGGCCACGCCAAGGGCGAGTACGATTTCGTCCACCCGCTCAACCATGTCAATATGTCGCAGTCCACCAACGACGTCTATCCAACCGCCCTGCGCCTGACCCTCAGCCAGAAAATGGACGGTCTGATGGTAGAGATGCACCGCCTTCAGCAGGCCCTGGCGGCCAAGTCCACGGAGTTCGCCGATGTGATCAAAATGGGCCGCACGCAACTGCAGGACGCCGTCCCGATGACGCTCGGCCAGGAGTTCGGGGCCTGGGCGGTGACGGTCGGCGAGGATGTCCTGCGGGTGCAGGAAGCCCAATCGCTGATCCGAGAGGTCAACATGGGCGCCACCGCCATCGGCACCGGGCTGAACGCCCATCCCGACTATGCCCGGTTGGTGACCGAAAAGCTGCGCGAGCTGACCGGCATCCCGGTCGTCGGAGCGGAGGACCTGGTCGAGGCAACGCAGGATACCGGGGCCTATGTCCAGCTCTCGGGTGTGCTCAAGCGGGTGGCGACCAAACTCTCAAAGATCTGCAATGATTTGCGGCTGCTGGCCTCCGGTCCGCGCGCCGGGCTGGGCGAGATCAACCTGCCGGCGATGGCACCCGGGTCGACGATCATGCCCGGCAAGGTCAACCCGATCATTCCGGAGGTGGTCAACCAGGTGGCCTTCGAGGTGATCGGCAATGACATCACCGTCACGCTGGCAGCTGAGGCCGGGCAGCTGGAATTGAACGTGATGGAACCGGTCATCGCCTACAACCTGTTCACCTCTCTGGACATGCTCGGTCGAGCCTGCCGGACCCTTGCCGACCGCTGCATCGCGGAGATCACCGCCAATCGTGAGGCCTGCCGGAAAATGGTCGAACGCAGCATCGGGTTGGTGACGGCCCTCAACCCTTACATCGGTTATGAAAAATCCAGCCAAGTGGCGGACGAAGCCCTGCGGTCCGGCCGCTCCGTATATGAAATCGTGCTCGAGAAAGGCTATCTCAGCAGAGCCGAGGTAGATGACATCCTTTCACCAGAAAACATGACCCGGCCCAGATATATTCACAAACCGTGAACGGCTGCCCTAAAAACCGCCTTCCACAACCAGCGCAAGGTTTATTCAGCCGCCTGACCATCGAGCCTAATTCAGCATCACCCTGCCAGGAAGCATGGCCTTCTGGTCCCTCTCGTCGGAGGGGAGCAATTCGGCGTCGCGATCGGAACAGCGCAGGCACCATCGGAGCGCGAAGGATCCGTTGGCAGTAACAGCACGGATGGTCATGACCACTCGTGCTGCTACTGCGCTCTACAACTGACCGCTTCTTGCAGATGTAGCTGAGCTGAAGTTGCCCCGAAAGGGGTCACAACGATCCCGCTCCGGCCATTGACGCAGTACGCTGGAAAAGGACCTCGCCAAGGCATGCTGACCAACCACCGGGGATTCGGGGATTCCTACCAACGGATCCAGAACAAACAGACCGGTGTTTACGGCTGGTGCTGTTCCTCCTGGGCGATCGCGCCGAGGTGTTGGATAGCGAGCATTCGCATGGCAACTCGCATCCGTAGATCGAATGCCGTCTCGTCTGGACGCCCAATTGTGCAAAGACGCTCTCACAGACAGTCGCAACCCTGAGCAGTATTTTGGGTTACATAATATAAGCAAGATCAGTATCCTGTCAAAGACCGAATATTTGAATCACAAAGGAGAACAACCATGAAACTCACTCCTCCAAAGGTGATCACTTTCTGGATCGCCGTCATTTTGGGCCTGCTGGGCTTCCTCGGCACTCTGGTTACCATCCCCCTGGTTTCTGCCTACGCCTTCTGGTTCCTGTTCGTCGGTTTCGTTCTGCTGGTCCTGGCCCTGCTGGTCAAGGGCCTTTAACTTTCCATTTTTTTCTCTTTGACGGGATCCTGAAAAAAAACTCCTCACCTGGTGAGGAGTTTTTTTTCAGGAATACAATCAGGATATCGCCAGTCGCAGCGGCTCTTCCAGGTAGACAGCCAGAGCCTGCATGAACTTTGCCGCTTCAGCCCCGTCGCTAATGCGGTGGTCGACCGAAATGGTCGCCTTCATCCGCCAGCCAATCTTGACAACGCCGTTCTCCACCACCGGGACCTCGGCCGCCGCACCAACCGCCAGGATCGCCGCCTCCGGCGGATTGACGATGGCGATGAACTCGTCCACGCCATACATGCCCAGGTTGGAAATCGAAATGGTCGAACCCTCGATGTCATCCGGACGGACCTTGCCGTCGCGAGCCCGGCCAGCCATAAACTTAACCTCGGCCGCGATCTGGCGCAGGGGCTTCTGGTCAGCATCCCTGCAGACGATTGTCAGCAGACCGCCTTCGACCGCCACCGCCACCCCGACGTTGACCTGCCCATGCTGGACGACCGCCTCGTCGTGCAATGAGGCGTTCAGGTTGGGAAACTGGCGCAGGGTCAGGGCGGCTGCCTTGATAAGGAAATCATTGACCGATACCTTCTCGTCCTCCGGCAGCATATTGTTGAGCTGTCGGCGCAGGTCAAGCAGCGAGTCGACTTTGTACTCGCGGGTGATGTAGAAATGCGGGATGCTGGTCTTGGATTCGCCCATCCGCCGGCCGATTGCCTGGCGCAGGCGGGTCAGCGGAACAGTCCTGGAATCATGGCCGATCGCCGCAGGGGCCGCAGGTGCTGCAAGTGGAGCTCCAGGCGGAACGCCCGCCAGGGCCTGTTCGATATCCCGGCGTACGATCCGGCCGCCTGGGCCAGAGCCCGTCACCCGTGACAGGTCAAGGTTGTGATCTGTTGCGATGCGCCTCGCCAAAGGGCTGGCCTTGAAGGGACCAGCGGTCGGTGGCGAGACAGGCCCGGGAGCAGGCGCGGGCTTGGAGGGCTCCGGCGCCGGCTGGCGGCTGACGGCTGACGGCTGACTGGCTGCTTTCGGAGCAATCGCATCGATCTCTTCGTCCGCCGCGCCAACGATTGCGATCGGCGCGCTCACCGGCACGACCGCCCCTTCGTCAACCAGCAGTTTCCGGACCATTCCAGAGGCCGATGACTCAACTTCGACGGTGGCCTTGTCGGTCTCGATCTCAGCCAGGACCTCGCCTTTGTCGACCGTCTCGCCCTCTTTCTTAAGCCAGCGGACGAGGGTGCCCTCGGCCATATCAAAACCCAACTTGGGCATGGCAATCGTCTCGGCCATCAGCGCAACACCTCCTTGACCGCCGCCACCACATCGGTTACCTGCGGCAGGGCAGCCTGCTCGAGAGCCCGGTTGTAGGGCAGCGGGACCTCCTTCTGGGCCACGCGCACGACCGGCGCGTCGACATAATCAAAGGCCTGCTCGTAGATGCGGGCGGCCACCTCCGACCCGACCCCGTACGATTTCCAGCCCTCCTCCACCACCACGGCCCGGTTTGTCTTCTGGAACGACTCGATCACCGGCTGCATGTCGAGCGGACGCAGGGTGCGCAGGTCGACGATCTCGGCCTCGATACCTTCCCCGGCCAGTTCTTCGGCTGCCTTGAGTGAAAGTTCCAGCCCCTTGGAGTAAGCCACGATCGTGACATCCGAACCCTGACGCTGGATCTTCGACTTGCCGATCGGGATCAGGTACTCGCCCTCCGGCACTTCGCCGCGGACCTGGTACATGGTGGCATGTTCGATAAACAGAACCGGGTCGTCGGAGCGAATGGCCGACTTGAGCAGGCCCTTGGCATCCTCGGGCGTCCCGGGCGAAACGACCTTCAAGCCGGGGAAATGGGCGAAGATAGCGTCGGGGGTCTGTGAGTGGGTGGCACCCAACTGACGCCCGCCACCGCCGACCGCCCGGATGACCAGTGGGACGCGGAACTGCCCGCCGAACATATAGCGCAGCTTGGGAGCCTGGTTGACGATGTAGTCCATGGCCGAGAAGGCAAAATTGATCGTCATCAGTTCAGCGATGGGACGCTGGCCGACCAGCGCCGCACCGATCGCCGATCCCAGGATAGCATTCTCGGCAATCGGCGTGTCACGCACCCGTTCGGCCCCGAAGTGGTCGTAGAATCCCTTGGTGACAGCATAGGTTCCGCCCCAAACGCCAACCTCCTCGCCCAGGATGAACACGGAGGGGTCGCGCTCCATCTCTTCCCACAGGGCCTGGGAGATGGCTTCGCGTATGGTGATGCGCGCCATGCTACACCTCCTCCACGTAGACGTCCTTGAAGAGATCGTCCAACTCTGGTTCCGGACTGGCTTCGGCAAACTCGATGGCTTTCTCAACCTCCATCTCGGCACGTGCATCGATCTCGTCAAGCGCCTTGTGCGTGGCCGCCTTGCGGGCGGTCAGCTTCTTGCGGAAGATCGCGATCGGATCATTCGCCTGCCATTTCTTGACCTCCCCCTGGGTGCGGTAGCGCTCGGGATCGCCCATCGAGTGGCCCCGGAAGCGGTAGGTGACAATCTCGAGCAGGTAAGGCTCGCTCCTGGTGCGCACAGAATCGATCGCTTTTTGGGAGGCTTCATAGACGGCCAGCACGTCCATGCCATCGACGCGTTCGCTGCCCATCCCGTAGCCATCCGCCTTCTGGCGGATCTCCGAGACGGCCGAGGCGCGCTCAACCGTCGTGCCCATCCCGTACTGGTTGTTCTCGCACACCCACAGGACTCGCAAGTTCCAGGTCTTGGCCAGGTTGAGGGCTTCGTGGAAATAACCAATGTTGGTCGCCCCATCTCCGAACATGCAAATGGTCACGTTGTCATTACCGGCATACTGGTCGCCCAGAGCCAGGCCGGCGGCGATCGGCAGATGCCCGCCAACGATGGCGTGCCCGCCCCACATGTTCTTTTCGACCGAGGCCATATGCATCGAACCGCCCCTGCCCTTCGAGATCCCGGTGACCTTGCCAAGCAGCTCGGCCATGACTTCATTGGCGGAGATGCCGGCGTTGATCGCCACCCCGTGATCGCGGTAGGCTGTGATCAGCCGATCACGCGGCTCCCGGGCAGCGATCAGACCGGTGCTGACGGCTTCCTGTCCGATGTACAGATGCATGAAGCCGCCAATCTTACCGGCCTGGTACAGTTCCGCGCCGCGCTCCTCGAGACGCCGGATCAGAACCATCTCGTAGTACATTTGCAATAATCTCTCTTTATTCATTCCCAACTCCGTAGGTTTTCTCGGAGAGATTATATCTGATTATCTATCATTTTTTTATCAGAAATTCTCTCGTGTTTCGGCCGAGATGTTGCCGCCCAGCATTGGGTGACAATGACTCCATGCACTCGATGAATTCCTCAGATGCCTTCTCTGGGAAGGCCTGGCCCCGTTGTTTTAACCTCCAACCACGCTTGATGCTGAAATCGACTTCCCGGGGGTCAATCGTTAAAACCGTGCATGGCTCTGCGCGATCCGCAACTGACCCGCGAGCCTCCCGCCTGCAATGGAAACACGCAACCAGCCTTACGCATGCATCTCCCCGGCCCACGAAAGAGACCGGCCTTTCGTGACCGTGATCCAACCTCGGGCTCCTCGTTGGATGGCGCAAAGAAAGCACCACAGGCCTTCCCGGAGAGGCCGGAGTGAAAAGTGAGCAGAATCCCCCGCCTGCCAAAAGAATGCGCTTATAATAGCCAAGGAGAAATCGTGCCCCTGCAACTATCCACCATCCCCGGAACCTTCGCGATCCACCGCTTCGAGCCCGGGACCCCGGTCCCGACCGCCGTCCTGGAGGCTGCTTTTTTCACCGCCACCCGCAGCGAGACAGAACTCTCGATCGTTGCGCCCGAGTCCTTGCACCTGGCCGCAGAGCGGACCGAACGCGGCTGGGCCTGCATCCGGGTCGAGGGCCCGCTCGACTTCGATCTGGTCGGCATTCTGGCCGGACTCACGGGAGTACTGGCAGAGGCGGGGATCAGCCTGTTCGCCATCTCAACCTTTGATACCGATTACATCCTCGTTAAAGCGGACAGACTGGACGAAGCCCGCAGAGCGCTGGGAAGCAAAGGACACCACTTCAGCAAATAAGGAAATTCGATACCCAAAACCTTTCGTTCGATCCATGCGTTTCGATTCAATTCCAAGGAGTCTCAAATGACTGAAGAAAAGAAGGCCGAACAGGATAAAAATTCCGAGGAGAAAAAACCCGAGCCCAAGGACAACCTGGTCGAGACCAGACACAGCATGGTCATCGGCGACAAGGAGCTCAACTACACCGTCACGACCGGGACGATCGTCATGAAAGAGGAAAGCCCTGATCGGGAGAAGGAGGCGGAGGGCGAAAAACCCAAGGCAGCCTTCTTTTTCGTCGCCTACACCCTGGATGGGATCGCCGACAGGACCCGCCGCCCACTGACCTTCTCCTTCAACGGCGGCCCAGGTTCATCGTCGGTCTGGCTCCACCTGGGCCTGCTCGGCCCACGGCGGGTGAACATGGGCGATGCCGGAGACCTGCTTCCTCCGCCCTACCAGTTGGTCGACAACGAGTTCTCCCTGCTCGACGTCACCGACCTGGTCTTCGTCGACCCGGTCAGCACCGGTTACTCGCGCCCGGTGGAGGGCCAGAAGGCCAAGGAGTTCCACGGCTTCAAGAAGGACATCGAGTCGGTCGGTGATTTCATCCGCCTGTACACCACCCGCTACAGGCGCTGGACCTCGCCCAAGTTCCTGATCGGCGAGTCGTACGGCACGACGCGCGCCGCCGGGCTCTCCGGCTACCTGCAGGAGCGCCACGGCATGTACCTGAACGGGATCATGCTCGTCTCGTCAGTGCTCGACTTCAGCACCCTGATCTTCGCCAACGGGAACGACCTGCCCTTCAGCCTGTTCCTGCCGACCTACGCCGCCACCGCCCACTACCATGGTAAAGTGCGGACCCAGAAAACACTGATCACCTTTTTGCGCGAGGTCGAGCAGTTCGCAGCCGGTGAATACACCCAGGCCCTGGCCAAGGGCGCCACGCTCCCCCGCCGCCAGCGAGCCCTGGTGATCGAAAAACTGGCCCGCTACACCGGCCTCAGCCCCGCATACATCGAAAGCACCGACCTGCGCATCGTTATCTTCCGCTTCTGCAAGGAACTCCTGCGAGCCCAACAGCGCACGGTCGGCCGCCTTGACTCGCGCTTCAAGGGCATCGACCGCGACGCCGCCGGCGAACACTTCGAATCGGACCCCAGCATGGACGCCATCAACGGCCCCTATACTGCCTGCCTGTACGACTACGTGCGCAACGAGCTCAATTACGAATCCGACCTGCCCTACGAAATCCTCAACGACAAGGTCTGGCCGTGGTCCTACAGCGACCACGAGAACCGCTTCGTCAACGTGGCTGAGACCCTGCGACATGCCATGTCGATCAACCAGCACCTGAAAGTCTTTGTGGCCAATGGCTACTACGACCTGGCCACGCCCTACTTCGCCACCCAATACACCTTCAACCGCCTCGGTCTGGATGAGAGCCTGCGCGGCAACCTCACGATGACCTATTACCAGGCCGGGCACATGATGTACGTCCACATGCCATCGCTCGAACAACTGAAAGCCGACCTGGCCGCGTTCATTGCCTCGGCCACACCCTAGCCCACCTGCCCCAAGGAACTGCCGTGAAACAGACCCTCATCCTTCTCGTCCTGCCTTTCCTGCTGATCGGCTGCGGGCCCTCGCCAGAGCAACAGGCGACCCTGACCGCTACCGCCCGCACGGCTACGGCAGCCATGTGGACCGAGACATTCACCCCCACCAATACGGCCACAGCCACACCGACCCTTACGCCCACATTCACGCGTACCCCGACCCTCACCGATACTCCGACCATCACCCCCACCTTCACGATCACCCCCACAGCGACCTACGACTTCCCCGATGTGGTCGTCAGCGTGGCCATGGCCCACTGCCGCTACGGTCCTTCGACAGCCTACCTGCACGCCGCAGACCTGTACCAGGGCGACCTCGGCACGGTGCGCGGCCGCAGCCCATACAACGGCTGGCTGCAGGTCAGATTTGACAAACTGTCCTATTTCTGCTGGGTGGCCCCATCGGTCGTCCAGGTGACCAGCGGCGATGTCAGCCTGATCTATGTCGTCAGAGGTCCCGGCGTAAACATGCCCGGGCCAAGCGCCCTCTATGGGCCGCCAACCAACGTCCGGGCCAGCCGCCAGGGAGACCAGGTGACCATCACCTGGGACCCGGTCTGGATGACCGAAGATGACGACCGCGGCTACTTTATCGAGATGTTCGTCTGCCAGGACGGGGCCTACATCTGGTGGACTGTCGGCGAAGGGACTCTGAACAACCAGTACGTCACCAGCTACACCGTTCGGGACGAACCGGGCTGCGCCTACCCATCCTACGGCCAGATCTACACCGTCGAAAAACATGGTTACACCACACCGGCGACCATCCCCTGGCCAGCAGCCAACCCTTGAGGAGCGGAGAGCATGCCAACCTTGATCCAGGAAAAAGTCGCCCAGGCAATTGAAATCCTGGGTGAGAAAGACATTGACCTCTGGCTGACCTTTGTGCGCGAGACCAGCGCGGTCGAGGACCCGGTCCTGCCGCTGATCTACGGACGGACGCTGACCTGGCATTCAGCCCTGATCCTGACCCTCACCGGGGAGCGGATCGCCATCCTTGGCCGGCTCGAGTCCGACACCGCCCGTCGGCTGGAGGCCTACAGCGAGATCGTCGCTTACGACCAGTCGATCAGGGACGATCTGATTCGGACCCTGGAGCGGTTGAACCCACGCCAGATCGCGATCAACACTTCGGTCAACGACCCGTCCGCCGACGGCCTGACCCACGGCCTGTACACTGTCCTGACCGGTTACCTGGCCGGAACGCCGTTCGCCGACCGTCTGGTTTCAGCCGAGGCGGTCATCGCCGCCCTGCGCGGCCGCAAGACCCCCGCCGAGGCCAGCCGCATCCGTCAGGCGGTGGACACGACCGAAGCGATCTACCGCCAGACCTTCGAGTACATGCGGCCTGGCATGACCGAGAAGCAGGTGGCCGACTTCATGCATGACCAGATCAGCACCCGCAACCTGGGCCCGGCTTGGGACTGGGACCACTGCCCGGCGGTCAATGCCGGGCCCGATTCGCCAGTCGGGCATGCCGCACCGACCGAGATTGTCCTGACTCCTGGGCACCTGGTCCACTTCGACTTCGGCGTCCTGCAGGAAGAGTACTGCTCTGACATCCAGCGCATGGTCTACCTGCGGAGATCCGGGGAGATCGAAGCCCCCTGCGAGGTCCGACGCGGTTTCGAAACCATCGTACAGGCGATCCAGGAGGCCGTCAAAGCAATGAAACCCGGCATGCGCGGCGTGGAGGTGGACAGCGTCGCCCGGGGGATCGTCACTGCAGCGGGCTATCCGGAGTACCTGTACGGCACCGGCCACAGCCTGGGCCGCGCCGCCCACGATGGTGGGACGATGCTCGGCCCGCTGTGGGAGAAATACGGTCAGGCCCCGCAGGGCCTGCTCGAAGAGGGGCAGGTCTACACCGTCGAGCCGGGGCTGGCGGTACCCGGGTACGGTTACATCGGGCTGGAGGAGGACGTTATCATCACTTCGGACGGCGCGGAATTCTTGAGCCCCCCTCAGAAAGAGCTGGTCTTGCTTTAAGCCTGGACCAGCAGGTCATTCGCGAACGATGTTGTGGTTTTCGGGCGTCCAAACAAGAATTCACTTCCTGGTATGGCGGGAAAAGACGCCCGGAAAGCACCGGTCGTCGAAATTCCAAAAGGGCAAGTTAAGATCACCCAGGGGCGGCCGACCGGCCGCCCCTGGGTAAAAATTACTTGTCTTCAGCAATCTGTTTGCCGTTGTACTTCAGCGCCACGTGGCCCGCTGCCAGACGGGCGATCGGGACCCGGAAGGGCGAGCAGGAGACGTAGTTGTTGCCGATGATGTGGCACCACTCGATCGACTCCGGATCGCCGCCGTGCTCACCGCAGATACCGACCTCGAGTTCCGGGCGGGTTTTGCGGCCATCATCGACGGCCATCTGCATCAACTTACCAACACCTTCGCGGTCGATGGTCTGGAAGGGATTCGTAGGCAGGATGCCCTGTTCGACATAGGTCACCAGGAAGTTGCGCTCGGCGTCATCGCGCGAGTAGCCGAAGGTCATCTGGGTCAGGTCATTGGTCCCGAAGGAGAAGAATTCGGCCAGCTTGGCGATCTCGCCAGCGGTGACCGCGGCGCGCGGGATCTCGATCATCGTTCCGAACTTGTACTCGAACTTGACCTTCTTCTCTTCCATGACGGTCGAAGCAATGCGCTCGAGGCGCGGCTGGATCCATTCGAGCTCCTTGACCGTGCCGGTCAGGGGGATCATGACTTCAGGCTTGACGACAATCCCGCGCAGGGTGCAGTCGGCGGCAGCTTCGAAGATCGCCCGCACCTGCATTTCAACGATCTCGGGCATGGCAATGCTCAGGCGTACGCCGCGCAGTCCCATCATCGGATTGGATTCGTGCAGAGCCTTGATGGACGCCAGCAAGTTTTCTTTTTCCTTCAAGCCCTTGGTTTCGCCCTTTACCCGCATGGTGATCACCGATTCGAAGATCTCTTCTTCATCAGGCATGAACTCGTGCAGCGGCGGGTCGATCAGGCGGACGATGACCGGATGGCCGTTCATCGCCTCGAACAGCCCATCGAAATCCTTGCGTTGGTGCGGCAGGAGTTGGTTCAGGGCCGCGGTGCGGTCCTTGCTGGTCTCGGCCAGGATCATGCGCTGGACGACAGGCAGGCGTTCGGTCTCGAAGAACATATGCTCGGTGCGGCACAGGCCAATGCCGACCGCGCCATAGGCGCGGGCTCGCTGGGCGTCCTTGGGGTAATCCGCATTGGCCCAGACCTGCAGGCCGCGGCTCCTACGCCCGTCGGGCAGGACGCGGATGTCGGGGCGGGCACTGATCTCGTCGGCCCAGGTCAGCAGGGTCAGCAGCTCGGTCTGCTCTTCGATGGTCGGGGAAATGGTCGGGATCTGGCCGACGAAGACCTGGCCGGTCGTGCCGTCGACAGAGATCCATGCGCCTTCCTTGATGATCTTGCCGTTGACTTCCATCAACCGCTTCTCGAGGTCGATCTTGATCGCAGAGGCACCCACCACGCAGGGGATGCCGAACTGACGGGCGACTACAGCGGCATGGGAGGTGGCGCCGCCTTCGCTGGTCAGCACCCCCTGGGAAGCGATCATGCCGTGGACGTCATCGGGCTTGGTGAACGGGCGCACCATGATAGTGGCCTGTTTCTCTTCCCTGGCCATCTTCTCAGCCATGTCGGCATCAAAGTAGGCCTGACCGACGGCCGCGCCGGGCGAAGCGTTGACGCCCTTGGCGAAGAAGGCCCCTTCGGTCTCGGCTTTTTTCTTGGCCTTGTCATCGAACTGTGGGTGGAGAAGCGTGTCGACGTTCTCGGTGGAAACGCGCAGGACGGCCTCTTCCCTCGAGATCAAGCCTTCGTTGGCCATGTCGACGGCGATCTTGATCGCCGCCTTGGCGGTGCGCTTGCCATTGCGGGTCTGGAGCATCCACAGCTTGCCGCGCTCGATGGTGAACTCAACATCCTGCATGTCCTTGTAGTGCTTCTCCAGCTTCCCGGTAATGCCCATGAACTCCTGGTATACAGCGGGCATGGTCTCGGACATCTTCTCGACCGGGTCGGTATTGCGAATACCGGCCACGACGTCCTCGCCCTGGGCGTTGAGCAGGTACTCGCCCATCATTTTGGTCTCCCCGGTGGACGGGTCACGGGTGAAGGCCACGCCGGTCCCCGAGTCGTTGCCCATGTTGCCAAAGACCATGGTGACGATATTGACCGCCGTGCCCAGGTCGTCGGAGATGTTGGTCGCCTTGCGGTAGTCAATGGCGCGCTTGCCCATCCAGGATTCGAAGACAGCCTTGGTCGCCAGCTCAAGCTGCTTGTTGACATCCTGTGGGAAATCGAAACCGACGTGCTTCTTGAAGACTTCCTTGAACGTCTCGACCAGCGCCTGCCAGTCCTCGGCGGTCATTTCTGTATCGAGCTTGTAGCCCTTCCTGGCTTTGTACTCTGTCATCGGGTGTTCGAAGATCTCGTCGTCAAGGTTGAACACGGTTGTGCCGAACATCTCAACCAGACGGCGGTACGAATCCCAGGCGAAGCGGGCATTGCCGGTCAATTCCGCCAGCCCCAGAACGACCTGGTCGTTGAGGCCGATGTTCAAAATGGTGTTCATCATGCCCGGCATGGAGAACTTGGCTCCCGAACGGCAGGAGACGAGCAACGGATTGTTAGGATCGCCGAATTTCTTGCCGGTCTTCTGCTCAACCGCCTTCATCGCCTCCAGCTCCTGGTCCCACTGGCCGGCAGGGAAATCGCCATCCTTGCGGAATTCATTGCAGGCTTCGGTCGTAACCGTGAAACCCGGAGGAACCGGTACTCCGGCGCGGGTCATGTCTGCCAGACCGGCACCCTTGCCGCCGAGCAGAGATCGCACGCCTTCCCAATTCCCGGCGTACTTCTCGGCCTCCGCGACCTCTTCAAACAAGTAAACCCATTTCTTAGCCATGATGGCCTCCTTCAATTGATCTATGAGTCAAGACAACTCATGTGTATACCGTCACAAACGCATCAACCGGAAAGTTTACCACAAACCTGGAAACCCGGGCGCCAATAATTCGTTGCATTCGTTGCGTATTGTAAAGCACCTGCAAAGTTGAAACGTGCTAAACTAGGAGATAATTGCAGTAACAATTTGGAGAAAATATGACCAAAGTTCTCGTCATCGATGATGAACCCGCGACTACAGACCTCTTGACCCTGCTGCTCAAGCCGCAGGGTTTCGAAGTCCTCACCGTTCACTCCGGGATCGAAGGCCTCAAGATTGCCCAGGCGCAGAACCCGGATATCATCATCCTCGACCTGATGATGCCTGGAATGGACGGGATCCAGGTCTGCAGCGAAATGCGCAGATTCACCCACTCCCCGATCCTGATCCTCTCGGCGCTCGACAATCCCACTTATGTGGCCGCAGCCCTGGATGCCGGCGCCGACGATTACCTGGTCAAGCCAGCTTCGAGCAGCCTACTGATCGCCCGTATCAACATGCTGACCCGCAGGGCAGCCGAGAATGGAAAGAACGGTCACGCCAAGCTCAAAACCCAACCGGCCCGGGCCGGTTCGAGCGCCTAAGTAGCCGTGTAAGAAAAACTTCCCTACTTTTTACGAGAAACATTCGGCCAAGAAACGGAAGTTGTTTTTACACAAGTCCTAAGAACGCGCAGGCCCCGGCCTGCGTTTTTCTTTTCTCTGCGGTACAATTGGGGAAAACCACAGGAGGAACCCCGTGCAGACCTGTTCCAAGTGCAATGCATCTTCCCCCGACACCGCCGCAGCCTGCGTCCACTGCGGCGCTGACCTGGTGAAATTTTCGACTACTGCTGTGGCCCTCCAGCGCATGCAGGCCAACCCGCGCGTCCGGGCCGTGCGCGTGACCGTGGCCCACGACGCCTGCCCGTATTGCTATGAACTGCTCAGGACTTATCCGAAGAACGAGGTCCCCTCCCTGCCCCATCCGGGCTGCTCGCACGAGAACGGCTGCCGCTGCTTCTACGAGCCGGTGCTGCAGGAGACCGCCATCGTCGGAAAAGTCGCGGACTAGAAACAAGGGAAAAAAGAGGAGACCGCCTCGCCATGAGGCGGTCTTTTTCATGACCAGATCACTGCTTGTTCTGGCGGCAGGCGGCCAGCAGGCCAAGCAGCAGGCCGAAAATCAACCCCACCCCGACTCCAAAAGCGATATTGCCGAGCGCCACACCGACCCCCGCCCCGACGGCGATCCCAAGGCCGACTCCCATTCCCAGAGGGGCTCGAACTCCCTTTTTCTTTTCGCGATCTTCAGCCATCGAGAAACCTCTTCAAGGCCCCGGCAGTTTCGGGCGGGGCTTCCATCATCGGCATGTGACCGACGCCCTCCAGTTCGACCAACCAGGCCCGGCGGGCCAGGGCCCGCATCTCCCGGAAGCGCTCCGGGGCAATGATCGGGTCAGCCAGCCCGCAGATCAACACAAGCGGAAAGTCGAAACCGGGCAGTGCCGGGGTGTAATCTCCTCGGGCGATCATCGCTTCCAGGCCCCCCAGTACTGCCCGGGCCGACTGACGCTGGATGATCTCGCTCAATTGGTTCTGCACAGCCGGGTCGGACGAAAGCAGCGGCGGCATGCTCTCCACCACCGGTGTCACGCCCTCGGCCCGGACCCGCGCGACGACCGCCTGACGGGAGGCCAGTTTCTCGGGCGAGTCCAGCCCGACCTGGGCGGCGACCAGGGCCAGCCCGCCCACCCGGTCCGGGTGGGCGGCAGAGAAGGCGGCCGCGACAAAACCACCCATCGAGTGGCCGGCGATGAAGGCTCTTTCGATGCCCTGCTGATCAAGCAACCCGGCCAGATCGGCAACGTAGCCGGGGATACCGAAGCCTGGCTGGCTGCCCTGCGAGGCACCAAAGCCGCGCAGATCAGGCAGGAGCAGGTCAAAGTCCGCTTCCAGCAGCGGGACGAGCGGATCCCAGATGCCGTGCTCCAACGGGAAGCCGTGCAGCAGGACCAGAACTTCCCCACGGCCGCGGCGCTCGTAAGCCAGGTCGAGGCCATTCACATGCACCGTGTTCATCGAGTCCTCGCCAACCCGGATTCTAACATTTCCAGTTCACCTTGACCTTCTGCTTGCTGCCCAGGCGGGTGAAGTACTGGACAAAGCCGTTCTCACAGCCGAACTCGTACACCCGCCGGGTAACATCGACATCGGCCTTGCAGTACTCGGCCAGCAGATCGAGCTGGCCCTCCCGGAACCATTTCACCGCCTGGATGCCGTCAGCGGTCTTGGTGTCACCCAGGGTCGCCCGGGCGACCGAGTCCAGGCTCAGGCGGAAGCTGAGCGTACGGGCCAGGTCTTCCATAATATCAAGGGTCGGCAGGTAGATCAACTTCTCGGTGGGCGCATACGGCTTGAGCACTTCGTAATCGAATCCCTTGAGATTGAATCCAACCACTCGCCCGGCAGACTTCAGCTCGGCGATCAGGGCCGGGACGTCCTTCTCCCAGTAGACGGCGTAATCGCCGCGGACCGAGGACCAGGTCACCGCGCAGGAGAGGCGCAATCGGCCCGGGTAACGCCCGCCGACATCTTCAAACAGGTTCTGGGTCTCGAGATCGAACACAACAATATCCATGTTTCACTCCTCCAACGTGACGAAGTCCTGGCCCGGCGGGGAGAAACGGATGTTCCTGGAATGCGTATCGCCCTGGAACAGGGTCGGACGCGGGTCGAGAGCATCGAACTCAGCCGCTGCTCTCGGTATTCTTTTCCCTCGCCAGGGCCAGGGCTTCTTTTTTCGTGGTGACCTGGCCCATCGCCTGAGCCTCGCGGATCGCCTCGAGCAGCTCGCCGATCCGCGGGCCGGGCGGGAGGGTGAACGCCAGCATCAACTCGTCGCCATTGACCACTGGCGGCGGGGCAATGCTCTCGTCACGCTTCTCGAACCAGTTCTCCAGCAGCAGGCGGACCACGTCCAGGCCGGCGCTCCAGGTCTCCTGAGGCAGGGTCTGCTCGTAGGTGGCCCGCAAGTCGGCCAGCGCCAGCAGGCAGAGTTCCACCCCCGCCGGACCGGCAGCGCGGAAGAAACGATAGATCGCCCGCCGGCTGGGCTCCCGCTTTTCCTTGAGCAGCCGGGTGGTGTGGAACAAAACCCGCATGTGATTGCGGACCACCGCCTCGAGCCGCTCGATCTCATCGTTGCTCAAAGCCAGGGTTCGGGCCCTGGCAGCGGCGGCAGCGGCCCCCTGCTGGTCATGGCCCCAAAAGCGTACTTGACCGACCTCGTCCACCTGGAGTGTATCCGGTTTGGCGACATCATGGAACAGGGCGGCGAAGAACAACAGGCCGCGCAGGGAGCGGTTGACGTTGATGGCGGAAGCGAAATGGGCCCGGATCTCCTGGCGGTAACGCCCGAGACGCAAGGACAGCAGCCCGTTGTACAGATCGGCGCCGCGGTCAGGATCATGTCCGGGGGCCAGCACATCCAGGATGGCCTCGAGACGGCTGACGACCGCCAGGGTGTGTTCCCAGACGTCGTGGACGTGGGGAGCGGGTTGGTCCACGCCCTTGAGGGCCGGCAGTTCAGGCAGGACCGGCTCGAGCGCCCCAAGCAGATCCAGGGCTCGCAGGCAGACTGCCGGCCGGGGACCTTCGAGGATACGGAACAGCTCATCGCGCAGGCGCTCGGGCGAGGCGTCGCCCAACAGGACGGAGGCCGTCTTCATGGCGCTGCGCGTTTCTTGTTGGATGTGAAAGTCGAGCTCGGCCGCCTGGCGGACCGCCCGCAGGATGCGCAACGGGTCATCGGCGAAGGCCGACGGCGAGCAGGCTCGCAGGCACTTGTCCTTCAGGTCCCGGGCACCCCCAAGTGGATCGAAGATCTCGCCCGAACGGACGTCCAAGGCAATGGCGTTGACGGTGAAGTCGCGGCCGAGCAGGTCTTCAGCCAGGTCGGGGCCGCGCAAGGCGGCGAAGTCGAGCACCATGCGGCCGCCATCCTGGGCGATGGCGATGACCCGGCCGGTATCCCGTTCGGGGTCGAGAGGATAGAAGTCGGCCCCAAGACCCTTGGCGATGCGGCGCGCCAGGGCAATCCCGCCCTCGGCCAGGGCGAAGTCCAGATCATGGACCGGACGTCGCAGCAGGGCATCGCGAACCGCCCCGCCGACCAGATAGACGGTCAGGTCTTCCGGCAGCAAGTGACGGACATCGTTCAGCAGGGGCGGAAATTCCAGCAGAGGGGAAGACGGCATCATGGCAATCTCGCGTTTATCCTTATTCCAGGCCCGGGCCAGGCTCCAGATCGGATCGGGTGTGCCACCCAGAGCGCTCACCCGTCCGCGCAGTCCGCGTCCGGCTTGAGCAACAGTCTATTCGTTCGCGACGCTCTTGTTGTCCACCGCCCCGCTCGATTGCCTGCAACAAAAGTAGCGCTTGTATTCTACGGCTTGTATTTCTCCAAGTCTACCACAGCCACGAAGGGCAGGTTGCGGTAATGCTCATCGAGGTCCAGACCATAGCCGAAGACGTACTTGTCCGGGATGACAAAGCCTCGGTAATCGATCGGCACATCGGCCTCGCGGCGTTCGGCCTTGTCAAGCAGGGCACAGATCTTGAGACTGGCCGGACGGCGGGTCTGGAGCATCTCGAGGACGTGCGAGATGGTCCGGCCGCTGTCGACAATATCCTCGACGATCAGGACATTCTTGTCGGCGATATTGGTCTGCAGGTCGTAGGTGACCCGCACGTTGCCGGTTGACTCAAAGTTGCCAGCGCCGTAGGACGAGATCGCCATGCAATCCATCATGTGCGGAACATCGATGCGGCGCATCAGATCGACCATGAATGTGATCCCGCCGCGCAGGATGCAGACCAGTAGCAGCCCCTCTTTGCCGCGATAATCACGGCTGATCTCTTCTCCCAGTTCGATCACGCGCTGCTGCAGTGTCTCTTCGTCGATCAGGATTTCGGAGAGAAAATTTCGGTAGTCGTTCATGCGAACTCCTTGTTCATTGTTCACAGCCGGTAGCTGCCTGCACACGCACGATCAGGATCTCCACAAGGCCACCCTTTTCTACAACAGTCATCTGCCCATTGCTGGAGAATAGACCCGCATAATATGCAATCTCATAACAATCCCCCTCATCCATCAGCGCAACCGCCGAAGAAGGCAGATCGGCTCTCAGCCAGGTATCGGCAGTGCTGAAGCTGACAAATCCGCCCTGGTTGCCGTGATGAAATTCCGCGCTCGCGTACAGTCTGGATGGCTCCCGGGCACTAGACTTCACAACCTGATAACCGGACAGGATCAGCCATAGACTGATGAAGAACACAGCCGACACAATGGCCGTCATGATGATGGACGTGACCCTGCTGTCGGGCTCGGATTGAGGGTAGGTGCGTGTTGCCCACCAGGCACGTAGCAGGAGGAAAACGCCTCCGCCAAATGCGATGACAATCGCCACCCCACCCAGCAGGATGTAAACCGGATAGGCAAAGACCAGCAACGCCAGGGACACGGCCAGGATCAGCAGGGCATTCGAGTTCAACAGTTTCGCCCGCAGGATGAACCACCAGCCTGTTATGGCGATAACCAGCCAGGCAAGAGCCTGAATCAAACCACCCCACCCGATCGCCTCATAAAGGGACTGCTCGAAAACCACCATCAGTGCCTGCTTCTCATTCCTTTGGGTGAGGTCTCACCCTCTAGCGGGGTACCTCGTGATGCCTGCGACAGCGGGCTTCGTACATCTCTGCTGCACCGACGATGACCACCGGGTCGTCATAGCGGGCCGGCTTCCCGTTGACCAGCCGCTGGGTCCGTGAGGCATGGTCGCCGCAGACCATGCAGATGGCCTGGAGTTTGTCAACCCGCTCGGCCTTGGCCATCAGCACTGGGACCGGCCCAAAGGGCTCACCGCGGAAGTCGGTGTCCAGCCCGGCGACGATCACCCGCCTCCCGGCGGCAGCCAGTTCATCAACCAGGGGGATGATCTCCTCGTCAAAGAATTGGGCCTCGTCGATGGCAACCACCGTCACATCTTTCTCCAATCGGTCACGGATGTCAGCCGCTTTCCGGACCGGGGCAGCCGCGAAATCATTGCCGGCGTGCGAAGTCACTTTCTCAACGGCATACCGCACGTCGATGGCCGGCTTGAACACCTGGACCTTCTGCCTGGCGATCACTGCCCGGCGCAGGCGGCGAATGAGCTCGTCGGTCTTGCCGCTGAACATTGAACCACAGACCACTTCGACAGAGCCGTTGGTATGTCTCATAATATCCCTTTCGTACTCCCGGTGGATCTGATTAAGCAAACAGGCAGATGCATTCCATCTGCCTGTTAAGTTTACCTGATATTGTCTTGGCAGCAAGCCCCGGGGGCCGCGGCTTAGGCAGCCTCGGGAAGATCGTAGCCGAGGGAGCGCAGCTTCTTCTTGATGTCGATCAGGGACTTGCGCCCGAACCCGTCAATCGCCAGCACTACGTCTTCGCCCTCGGCCAGCTTGCCGAGGAAGTGGCCGACGGTAACGATGCCGGCCTTGGTCAGGGCATCCGTAGGACGGGTGCCGAGTTCCAATTCGGCGATCGCCCGCTTCGGCGATACTTTGGCCTGGGAGCGAGTCTTCTGATCTTCGACGTAGTCCTGTCGGACCTTGAGTTTCTTATAGAAGCGGTCCACCTGGCCTTCGATGTCGACGATGCGTTGAGCTTCGCCCGAGAAGAACGGATGGCACTTCGAACAAATCTCGACCCGTACCTCTTTCTTCGTCGAGCCGGTCTTCCAGGTATTACCGCAGGCGCAGGTCACGACCGCGTCGGTATAGTAAGTGGGATGAATGCCTTCTTTCATTTCGGGGTCCTTTCGCCGGTTATTGCGGTTCGACCGGCATCACGCTGACGCGCTTGCGCCCGCGCACCACGTCAAAGAGAACCACACCGTCGATCGTGGCAAAAATCGTATCGTCCTTGCCGCGCCCGACGTTCAGGCCGGGCCGGATGCGTGTGCCGCGCTGACGGATGATGATATTGCCGGAGGTCACGAATTCGCCGGCATACCGCTTGACACCCAGCCGCTGGCCGGCACTGTCACGTCCATTGCGGTTTGACCCGCCGCTTTTCTTGTGTGCCATATCTACCTCACTCTCTACCCTAATCAGCCTTCTTCTCGGCCGGCTTCGATGACTTCTTCTCTGCAGGCTTGGCGGCCGATTTCTCGGTGCTCTTCTTGGGTGCCGCCTTGGCAGCCGGCTTCTCAGTGCTCTTCTTGGGAGCTGCCTTGGCCGCCGGCTTTTCGGTGCTCTTCTTGGGAGCCGCCTTGGCGGCCGGCTTCTCGGTGCTCTTCTTGGGAGCTGCCTTGGCGGCCGGCTTCTCGGTGCTCTTCTTGGGAGCCGCCTTGGCCGCCGGCTTCTCGGTGCTCTTCTTGAGAGCCGCCTTGGAGACCACCGCGGCGTCTGCCGCAAGAGCAACCGCCTCTTCTGGCTGCGACTCTTCGACCTTCGGCTTGACCACCAGTGACGATCCGCCGATCTGCTCGATCATCAAGCGGGTGTAATTCTGGCGATGACCGGCCTTCACGCGAATGCGTTTCTTTGGGCGGTACTTGAAGACCGTCACCTTGGGGCCCTTGATGTGGTCAAGGGCCTTGGCCCAGACAATGAAATCCTTGATGAAGGGTGTGCCGACGGTGACATTCTCCCCGTCCGCCAGCAACAGGACCTGCTCAAGTTTTACGGTCGCACCGGCTTCGACCGGCAGACGGTCCACCTCGATGGGCACGCCTTCGACGGCTTTGAACTGCTTGCCGCCACTTTCAATAATCGCGTACTTCATTTTTCACTCCTGGTCTTCGCTTCGCCGCAAGCAACGCAATCTGCTTGCACAAATGCCCTGTTGCGGGGAAGCCGGGATACATGCAACCGCCCCAGCGACCTGCCGGGACAGAGGCGGACGATATTATACATGCCCCCGGCAGCCATGTCAACGGCTGCGAGACAGGGGATTTGCACGATTTTTCGCCAACCGAAGCGATGGGCTACCGGTTGACAAAAATCCGGGCTTCCTGTACCCTCTAGAAGTGACCCGCCTCAAGTTAACCCCTGAACAGAAGAGTGTCGCCCGGGCTCCCCTGGAGTCTCGCACCTTCCTCTCTGGACCCGCCTCCTGCGGCAAAACAACTGCCGGCGTCGAGCGCCTGCACCACCTGCTCAAACAGGGCATTCCAGGCGAGGCGATCCTGGTGCTCACTCCCCAGCGGACCCTGCAGGACCCCTACCTGGGCCTGATCCACAGCCCCGAACGAGACCCCGGCGGCGAGGTGACCCCGGCCACGGTCGGCGGCCTGGCACGCCGCATGGTCGACCTGTTCTGGCCGCTCGCCGGGGAGGCGGCCGGTTTCACCCATCCCGATCAGGCGCCCAGCTTCCTGACCATTGAGACAGCCCAGTACTACATGGCGCACCTGGTCCGTCCGCTGCTTGACCAGGGCTATTTCGAATCGATCACCATCGACCGCAACCGCCTGTACGCCCAGATCCTCGACAATCTCAACAAATCCGCCGCCATCGGCTTCCCCCACACCGAGATCGGCACCCGCCTTGATACAGCCTGGTTCGGTGACCCGGTCCAGCGACGGGTCTATGCGGATGCCCAGGATTGCGCCAGTCGCTTCCGGGCATATTGCCTAGAGCATAACTTGCTCGACTTTTCGCTCCAACTGGAAGTCTTCTGGGAGCATCTCTGGCCGCAGGAGATTGTGCGCGCCCACCTGGTCCGCACCTACCGGCACCTCATTTACGACAACGTTGAAGAAGACATTCCCCGCGCCCACGACCTGGTACGCGACTGGACGCCGCACTTCGACTCGACCCTGCTGATCTATGACCAGGGAGGCGGCTTCCGCCGTTTTCTGGGTGCCGACATCGAGACCGGCTGGAGTCTGGCAGAACTGAGCAACCGGCAAGTCGTGATGGCAACCAGCCATGTTGCTTCGACCCCGATCGCCCATCTCGGCGATGCCCTGGCGCGGTCCATCCGGCCGGATCCACCGGCGCATTTCGGGCTGCTCACCGGCATGGCAGACCACGCCGAAAAGGTGCCCGGAGATGAACTCTCCATTCTGCAGACCCGCTTCTACCCTGAACTGCTCGACGCCGTTGCCAACGAGACCGCCACGTTGATCGGCGAAGCCCGCCTGCCGCCCGGGGAGATCGTCATCCTGGCTCCCTATCTCTCCGACGCCCTGCGCTTCGCGCTGATGAATCGGCTGACGGCGCGCGGGGTTCCGGTCCGCTCGCACCGCCCGTCGCGTTCCCTGCGCGATGAGCCGGCCACCCGCAGCCTGCTCACCCTGGCCGCCCTGGCCCACCCGGCCTGGGGACTGCGCCCAACGCGCTTCGATGTGGCGCACACCTTCACCCTGTCCTTGGACACCGATCTGGTGCGCGCCCAATTACTGGCCGAGATCGTTTACCGGGAACGGGATTTCCGTCTGTCGCCCTTCGACAAGATCAGAACCGAGGTCCAACAGCGCATCAGCTATGCGGTCGGCCAACGCTACACCGTCCTGCACGACTGGCTCCGAGACTACCGTCGCTCCGCTCCGTTGCCGCTCGACCACTTCCTGCGCCGCTTCTTTGGTGAGATCCTTTCCCAACCCGGGTTCGGTTTCCACTCCAATCTCGACTCAGTGCGCGTCACCGCCAGCCTGATCGAGTCGATCAAGAAATTCCGCCTGGCCCTTGAGCCAGTCCTGCTGGAGCAGGCCGGAACGGTTGACCTGGGCCGGGAATACATCGCCACGCTCAATGACGGGGTCATCGCCGCCCAATACGTCCAGGCCTGGAGAGATGAGGACACCGAAGCCGTCCTGGTCGCCCCGGCCCACACCTTCCTGATGATGAACCGCCCGGCGACGGTCCAGTTCTGGCTGGACGCCGGCTCAGGTGGTTGGTACGAGCGCCTGTCCCAACCACTGACCCACCCCTATGTCCTTTCGCGGACATGGGAAGCCGAGGAACCCGGGCGCCTGTGGACCGACGCCGACGAGGTCCAGGCCACCTCCGATGCCCTGGTACGCCTGAGCGCTGGCCTGCTGCGCCGCTGCCGGGAACGGCTCTACCTCGGACTGTCCGAACTGGGCGAGTCCGGCTTCGAACAACGCGGCGAACTGCTGCGCTCGTTCCAGCTCATCTTACAAACAGGAGCATGAATCATGAAGATCGACTTCAAATCACGGACCACATGGATCGTCATCGTTGTTGCGCTCGTCCTGGTCATCAGCCTTACCCTGATCTTCACCCTTGGCCGGCCCGGAGAAGTCCCGATCACCGGAGCGAGACCCCAGGTTGATCCCGCAAACCAGGACGCTCCTGGAGAGACCGCCGCCGCGAATCTCCTCGCTTCTGTACCATCTGTCGGTGGTGAGCAGCCCATCATTTTGATCCCACTGGCAGGTCCGATCGATGATCCGAATGCTGAAATCTCCGGCCTGGCCTGGTTCGGCGATACACTGATCCTCCTGCCCCAATACCCCGAGCGCTTCGGGAATGAGGCCGGGGCGGTCTTCGCCATTCCCAAAGCAGAGATCCTGGCCTTCCTGGACGGGACCTCCAGTGAGCCGATCACGCCGGCCCTGATCCCCTTTTACACAAATCAGGTAAGCAACACCATCCCTTCTTTTCAGGGATTCGAATCGATCGGATTTCTCAATGAGGAGATCTACGTCACCGTGGAAGCAGGTCAGGGAGCCGAGATGACCGGATACCTGCTGAGGGGTACGATCCTCCCCGATTTGAGCGAGATCACACTGGATGTCATCACCTATAATACGATCCCACAGCCCATTCAAGTGGAAAACCACAGCGACGAGGCCCTGATCATCACAGACACGAATGTGATCACGTTCTATGAGGTCAACGGAGTCGGGCTGAATCCCCAGCCGGTTGCGCACCTCTTCAACCACAACCTGACGCTGGAAGGGACGATCCCCTTCCCCTCCATCGAGTACCGCATCACCGATGCCACCGTTGACTCTGAGGGGGTCATCTGGGCGATCAACTATTTCTACCCGGGTGATACGAACTTGTTCCCAGAACTCGATCCTCTGGCCGAGGCTTTTGGCCAGGGTGAAACGCATGCTGTTCATGAGCAGGTTGAACGCATCATCTCCCTGGATTACAGCCCGAATGGCTTCACCCTGGCTGACAGGCCCCCGATCCAGTTGCAGCTCGTCGCCGAGGATGCCCGCAACTGGGAGGGCCTGGTAGCCCTCGATACGCTCGGCTTCCTGCTGGCCACCGACAAATACCCGGGCACCTTGCTGGCATTTGTTCCAAAGCCTTAGCCTGCACCAGGCATCCGATCAGGACGATCTTTATGAAGATTCTGTACCCGGCCAAGAAAACGAACCTCCTACGACGTGGTTGTGTGATCGGCATCCTTCTGGTTCTGATCGCCTGCGCTCCTGCGGATTTCACGACAGAACCCATCCCGACCATTCCCGGAGAGACGCACACGCCCCAGGCAACGTCAACGCAAGATCCATTCCCGATCTCGGAGCCGGGGGTCGTCTGTACGCCGCCGCCCTGCGCCACGGACGAGATCTATTCCTGCCCGGACGAATGTCCCGCCGGCTGTGGTACAACCTGTGCCACCATGACACCCTCGCCAACCAGCCGGCTCACCCGGGCCGAGATCCTGCCGGCCGGCATCGCGATCACAGACCTGTGGACAACCCCCAGCGGGGACCTGTGGATTGCGAGCCAGATTGGCATCGAGGCCGAAGGCCAGGACGATTTCGTTCAGATCTACGACCAGCCCGTTGGGAACATCCTCGGGATCGACGAAGGCGGCGTCATTTGGGCTCTTGGCCCGGAGGCGGAAACCATCCACGCCTTCGACGGGACCGGCTGGGTCACCTATGGCCCCGACCAGGGCTGGGAACCGCTCGTCCACGCGCCGCCGGGCGAGAACCCGGTGCGTGACGGGCAGGGCAACGTCTGGCTGGCCACCGGCCAGGACGACCTGCGCCGCCTCGACCCCATCTCCGGTCGCTGGAGTTCGCTGACCGCGGTCGATATCGGCTTCGACCCGGCCGACGAGAATTTCCAGGGTCACTTCCTGACCGACGTCGCGCTCTCCTCTGTCGGCAGCATCTGGGTCTCCGACTGCATCGGTATGGGCGAGGGTTTCGCCGGGCAGGGCGTGCGGATCTTCAAGGACGGAGCCTGGAGCGCCATCGAGGCCACGGCCGGACAGTGTGTCCACACCCTTGAGCGCGATCCTCAGAACCGCATGTGGGTCGGCGGTACCGACGTGATCCTGATCTACAACTCCACCACCGGCGTATGGGTCGCAGTCGAGCCGCCGCCCTGGCAACGCCGCCAGTACATCACCAGCCTTGCCTTCGACCCAACCGGGGACCCCTGGGTCGGGACTCTGCTGTGCGGCGGGGCCTCTTGCGATAGGATGGCCTACTACTTCCGCCACGAAGAACGTTGGCTGCCGCTCCTGGAAGAGGGTCTCGACATCTGGCCCGCCCCGGGCGTCGCCTTCGACCGCACCCGGGTTGCCTGGATCTGCTGGCAGGGAGCCATCTACCGGCGCACACCAGAGACACTCGAACAGGTCGGATCGCTGCAGACCGGCCTGTGCACCATCGCCGCGGACAGCCGCCGAACCGTCTGGGTGGCAGCCCTCAACGGCGACGACGCCGGGTTGTGGTTTTTCAGTCCGTGATGAGCGCACCAACACCAGGGCCGCGAATGGATATCACCCTTAGGAAATCACAGCAACCGATTCTCGATTACACTGGCGGGCGGCTGGGCATTTCGGCCGTTCCAGGGGCCGGCAAGACCTATGTGCTTTCAGCCCTGGCCGCCGACCTGATCGGGCGCGGCGCCCTGGGTCGTGACCAGGAGATCCTGATCGTTACCCTGGTCAACTCGGCGGTGGACAACTTTTCCCACCGCATCGGGGCTTTCATCCAGGCCCAGGGTCTGATTCCTCACCTCAGCTACCGGGTCCGGACCTTGCACGGGCTGGCCCACGACATCGTCCGAGAGAAGCCGGCCACAGTCGGATTGGAGGAGCGCTTCGGGATCATTGACGAACGCGAAGCCGACGCCATCCGCCGCGAGGCCGTGAGGGCCTTCCTGCAGGCCAATCCCGATCACTTGTTCGGTCACTATATCAGGGCCGATCTGGACGACTACCAGTTGAACAAGGTCCGCCGCGAGGGCCTGCCTGGGCTGGTCGAGGGCCTGGCGCTGGCCTTCATCCGCTCGGCCAAGGACCGCCGCCTGACACCTGAGGCGCTGGCCGCCAAGCTGACAGGGTCCCCGGGACCGCTGCCGCTGGCCGAGATGGGATTGGCGATCTACACGGACTACCAGCGCGCCCTGGCCTACCGCGGGGCGGTCGACTTCGACGACTTGATCCGCCTGGCCCTTGACCTGCTTGAGCGCGATGACGAATACCTCGAGCGCCTGCGCCAGCGCTACCCCTTCATCCTTGAAGACGAGGCCCAGGACTCGAGCCTGCTCCAGGAGCAGATCCTGCGCCTGCTCTCCGGGCCAGAGGGCAACTGGGTGCGGGTCGGCGACCCCAACCAGGCGATCTTCGAGACCTTCACGACCTCCAACCCGCGCTACCTGCGCCAATTCATAAAAGAGGAAGCCGAGAACGCCCACGACCTGCCCGAGTCAGGCCGTTCACAGCCGGCGATCATCGCCCTGGCAAATCATATGATCGACTGGGTAATGAGCGACCACCCTGAGCCGCAGGTTCGTGACGCACTGAGCCCGCCTTACATCCACCCCGCACCGGCGAAGGACCCACAGAAGAACCCACCTGACGATCCGGCGGCGATCCATTTCATCGGCCAACGACTGACCCCCGAGCAGGAGGTTGAGGTGGTCGTCGGCTCCGTGACCAGACTGCTTGACTCGCTGCACGACCTGCCCTCAGAAAAGCAGCCGACGATCGCCATCCTTGTCCCGCGCAACCAGCGCGGCGTGGAGGTCATTGACGCGCTCAAGAAACAGGGCCTCGACCCGGTTGAATTCCTGGCCAGCACTTCCACCACCCGGGCGGCAGCTGGCTCACTGGCCCACCTGATCGCTTACCTGGCCGACCCGTCAGCGAGCAGCAAGTTGGCCCGCGCCTACCGGGTCTGGCGGCGCGACTGGCGCGAGGACAGTGAGCGCCTGAAACTCAGCCAACAGGTCAGCGAACTGCTGCACAAGATCCGCCGGGTGGAAGAGTATCTCTCGCCGGAGGTCGAATCGGAGGGCTGGCTGGCCCAACTGGAAGCCACACTGTCGACACAGGTCGAAGCAGACCTGGCCGAAGCCCTGCGCGCCGAACTGGGCACCTTCCGGGAGGTCGCCCGGCGCTGGCTGGCCGCCGTCAGCCTGCCGATCGACCAACTGGTCCTGAGCCTGGCCGGGGACATCTTTAGCGAGCCAGCCGACCTGGCCCTGGCCCACAAGCTGGCCCTGGTCCTGCGCCGGACAGCCGACGATCACGCCGAGTGGCGCCTGCCCGAACTGACCGCCGAACTGGCCGTCATTGCCCGCAACGAAAGGCGCTTCATCGGCTTCTCGTCCGACGATTCGGGTTTCGACCCCGAGCGTCACCGCGGCCGGGTGGTCGTCACCACAATGCACAAAGCCAAGGGCCTGGAATGGGACCGGGTCTACCTGGTATCGGTCACCGGCTATGATTTCCCCTCCAACCAACCCAACGACCGCTACATCTCGGAGAAATGGTTCGTGCGTGACCACCTGAACCTGGAGGCCGAGGCCCTGGCCCAGCTCAAAGCCGCGCTGGCCACCGACGAGTACGATTGGTATTCCGAAGGCCGGGCCAGCCTGGCGGCACGGTTGGATTACGTCCGCGAGCGCCTGCGCCTGTTGTATGTCGGGATTACGCGTGCCAAACGCGACCTGATCGTCACCTGGAACACCGGCCGCACCGGTGACCAGGCCCCTGCGCTGCCCTTCGCCGCCCTGCAGGGCTGGCTGGAAGCGAACCCCGAAAGGTGACTACTCCCCACGCCGAAAGGCGGGAGCTTCTAGGGCGTAGCCCAGGGATTGGTGCCCCAATCCCAAAATATGGATCGCGGCGTTTTGGTCTCGATCGCTGTTGAGACGACAGACCGGACAGGAATGCACACGAACCGAAAGAGACTTC
>JAFGSI010000027.1 GCA_016934715.1 Anaerolineales bacterium | reverse complement strand
GGCAGGCTCCGGAAGGCTGACCATGAAAATTCGCTCCATCACCTATTTCTGCAACCCCGGCTGGCCGTTGGACGAAAGTGTCCTGCGGACCGCCGGGGTATTCCTGCACCAGTCCCGGGATGCTTATGAGGCCGCCGGATACGAGGTCCAGACGACGCGCCTGGCGACGGCCCCTTTCCCGGAGATGCTGGGTGAACGCGGTCTTGCCGAGACGCCGCGTATGGCTGCTGATCTGAGCCGCCTGCTGCCCGAGATCGAGGTGGCCTATGCTGCCCTCGGGCCGGCCCTGCCCCAGGCCCCGGCCAGTTACGGCGTCATCCCGGAGGCGATCGCCGCTTCGCAGAACATCTTCTTCTCGGGTGTCATGGCGGATCAAGTGCGGGGCCTCGACCTGGCCGCGGTGCGGGCCTGCGCTGAGGTGATCGTCCGCACGGCGCCGCTCGACCCGAATGGCTTTGCCAACCTGAACTTTGCTGCCCTGGCCAATGTCCCGCCCGGCGCGCCGTTCTTCCCGGCTGCCTACTGGAACTCGTCCGGACCGGCATTCTCCATTGCCACCGAAGCTGCCGACCTGGCGGTTACGGCGTTCGAAAATGCCAGGAGCGTGGACGAAGGCCGGCGGGCGCTGGTCGCAGCCCTCGAGCAGCATGGTCAGAAACTGGCGTACATCGCTGACTCGTTGAATGGCCGCTTCGTCGGCATCGACTTCTCCCTGGCCCCCTTCCCCGACGACCGGCTCTCGCTTGGAGCGGCGGTCGAGGCGATGGGCGTGCCGAAGGTCGGGCTGCACGGTTCGCTGGCCGCGGCGGCGATCCTGACCGAGGCGATCGAGCGGGCTGTTTTCCCGCGCACCGGTTTCAGCGGCTTCATGCAGCCGGTGCTGGAGGACTCGGTCCTGGCCCGGCGTGCGGCCGAAGGGACTCTGACCATCAAGGACGCCCTGCTCTACTCGGCGGTGTGCGGTACCGGACTGGATACAGTCCCGCTGGCCGGCGAGGTGACGGCAGACCAGATCGCTGCCCTTCTGCTCGACCTCTCAGTCCTGGCCTTGCGCCTGGACAAGCCCCTGACCGCCCGGCTGATGCCGATCCCCGGCAAGAAAGCAGGCGACCCAACCGGCTTCGATTTTGCCTTCTTCGCGAACAGCCGGGTGATGAGGCTGGAGGCCGAACCCTTGGGGGGGGCTTTATCAGCACCGGACACTTTCCCACTTGCATCCCGTTGAGAAACACATTCTCCCGCACAGGCGGGAGAAATTTTTGACCACCAGGGAGGCCATGGGACCTTGAGCGCCAGTTCTGTTGTGTGGCGTTTGTTGAAGGGGGACCGATCCTATACGGACATCTACCCTCTTGAGTTTTCACGAATGAGGGCCTGTTTCTTGAGGTGCGGCAGGGTTTTGATTTTTCGCTCCCGCCGCATGGCGCTGGACCGGTCGGGCTGCGGCTCGACGTAGACCAGCCGGACCGGGCGACGGGTGCGCGTGTAGCGGGCGCCTCTCCCGGTGTTGTGCTGACGCAGGCGCCGCTCGGGGTCAGTAGTCCAGCCCGTGTAGTAGGTCCCGTCGGCGCACTCAAGGATGTAGCAGTAACAGGTCATCGGCCGGATCTTACTTCTTGCGCTCGGCGTCCGGGTTGAAAGGCCGGAACAGCTTGCTCAGGTATTCGCCGACCTCGCGCCGCCAGACCTGGCCGACCGTCGGAATTTTGCCGCCCTTGATCTCGATCGCCTTCCAGTCTCCGGAGAGGCGTTCCTGCTGCCAGGCCTCCCAGGTGGTGAGCAGGTGTTCGAGGCGAGCGGACAGGGGCTGGGTACTTTCCTCGGCGACTTCTGTACGCAGGGTTTGCAACGCGGCGATCAGATTGTCAAGGGTGCGGATGACATTCTCGCGGTTGTGCCCGACAGCCTGGACCAGGGCCGCAGTTCCATCGGCTCCCAGGGCGGAGGTTGTCCGGGCGTAGGGGGGACCGGCCAGTTTGCGGATGTCGCTCCAACCCGGCTGGCTGGTCGTGGCTTCCACCAGGGCAGCGGCGGTCAACTGCGGCAGAAGGTGGGCCGCCGCCATCACTCCGTCCAGTTCGGCCAGATCGGCGAAGAGTGGCGCAGCACCCAGCATGGTGACCAGGTCGGCGGCAAGTTGCAGGGCCTCGGCGGGGGTCCCTGGCGGGGCGGCGATCGCCATCACACCGTGCTGGAACAGGTCGGCCCGGGCATTGGCGAGGCCATTGCTTTGTTGGTCGAGGTGATCCGGTCCCAGAGCGGGTGCCAGGCCGACGTAGTGCCGCCGCAAAGGGAGCAGTTCCTGGACCCAGGTGGCAGCGGCTGTTTTGATCGGCGAGGTGTCCAGGATCACCGCATCTTCACGCACGTCCTGGGCGATGAACTTGAGCGTGTCGTGGATCTGGTCTGCAGGCAGGGCCAGCAGGATGATGTCAGCGCCCTCGACCGAGGCCGGCAGGTTATACTCGACTCGTTCGATGGCGTCCATATCCTTGGCCTTGCGGGCGACCTCGAGCGACCGGTCGTGACCGGTACGGGTCAGCTTCTCCTTGTGGGCGGCCAGGGCCAGTCCGACCGAGGCGCCGATCTTTCCCAGGCCGATGATGGTGAGTCTGACGGTCATGGTTTCCTCCGGAATGAAAACAACGTTTCCAGCCTTCGTGCCCCTCTCAAGTCGCGTCGTCGGCGGCCTGCAGGGCAATCAGCAGCGGGTCATCGATGGGGAGCGGATCCTGGTGGTGGCGGATCAGGTCGACAGTCCGGGGGGAGGCATCGGCCTGCCTGGCCAGGTCGGCGCCCCAGTCGGCGTGTTGGGCGGCGACGACGAACGGGCGCTGCAGCCCGCGCGGAGTCCCTTGGCCCCAGCGTCCGGCAAGACGCGGGAGGAGCTGTTTCACCAATACGATCAGGACGCGTTCCCAGACCGCCAGCGGATAGAGGATCTTGCCGATGTCGTGAAGCAGGGCCGCGGTCTTCAGGTCCGGGTCGGTGTGCCCGGACTGGACGAGGCGCTGCAGGACGAACCAGGCGTGGACCTGCTCGGATGGCTGCTGGCGGCGGAAAAGGGTCAATTGGACGGGAGAGAGGTGAGGGCTGAGGTCGGAGGTCGCGACCTCGACGGAGGGCATCTTCATCGCCCGCCAGAACTGACGGGAGCGGTAGCGTAACCGGGAGAGGCTCATGTACCGGGATTATACTGCCTTTGTATTCCCCCGGGCGTGCGGCAGGCAGGTACACTGTGATAGAATCGTGAGAGCCGGGGACGCCGACCCCGGCTCTCAATTGAAAGGAGGAGAAGAGAAATCGCTTTACGCTCATATAGTACCATGCGGGTCTAATTTGTGCATGACGGTTACCCTACGGTTACCCTACACGGATATGACAATTCTGTAAGCGTTTATTTAGGTTCCTGCAAGGTCGAGAGAGAGATTTATGTCATCCTTGGCCATCGAAACACAAGACCTGGGACGGATCTACAAGATCCGCGGCAGTAAAAAAGAGAAGAAGATCCGCAAGGAGCTGGTCGCCCTGGCGGATGTGAACCTGCAGATCGAGCGCGGCGAGTTGTTCGGCCTGCTTGGTCCGAACGGGGCCGGCAAGACGACCCTGATCAAGATTCTGACCACGTTGCTGGCCCCGACCTCAGGCCAGGCGCGCGTTTCTGGATTCGATATCGTCACCGACGCGGCCCGGGTCCGGCCGCTGATCAACATGGTCTCGGGAGGGGAGTCATCCGGTTACGGCTTGCTGACGGTGCGCGAGAACCTGTGGATGTTCTCGCAGTTCTACGGGCTGCCGTCGAAGGAGGCCAACCGGCGCATCGAAGAACTGCTCAAGATGGTCGGGTTGGGGGATCGCATCCACACCAAGTCGTCAGACCTTTCGACCGGCCTGCGCCAGAAGATGAACATCGTGCGCGGCTTCCTGACTGACCCTGAGGTGCTGTTCCTGGACGAGCCGACCCTCGGCCTGGACGTGGGCGCCTCGCGCGACGTACGCAACTTCATCCGCCATTGGCTCGAGGTGGATGAGACCCGCACCCTGCTGCTGACGACTCACTACATGGTCGAGGCCGAGGAGTTGTGTGACCGGGTGGCAATCATCAACCAGGGCCGGGTTCTGGCCTGTGATTCGCCGGCGGTGCTCAAGCGGCGCCTGCAGAAGGATGCCATTTTCGAGGTCGCCACCAGCCCGCTCAACGGGCTGACCGGCGCAGCGATCGAGGCCCTGCCCGAGGTTCGCACAGCGACCGCCGCCGAGCACGACGGCGGGGCTACCCTCAACCTGATCCTGGTCGAGGAGGCAGCTCTGGCGGGTGTCATCAACATCTTCACCCAGAGGAACGTCCGCATTCTCAATCTCTCAAAGCGCGAGCCAACCCTGGAGGACGTCTTCATCGACCTGGTCGGGCGCAGCATGGCGGAGGTCGAGGAGGGGGGCCAGGATGAGTGATGTGCTGCAGCCCTATTCCCACAAGGCCACCGGCTGGCGGCTGTTCCTGAAGACCGTCTTTGCGCGCGCCTACCCGCGCGTCATCGGCCAGCAGCGCGAGAAGTCGTGGATGTTCTTCGAGATCTTCATGCCCATGTTGGGAGTGGCATCCTATGTCTTCGTCTACCGGGCCATCGGCGCCCCGGAGGAATACGTCGGATTCGTGGTCATGGGTGGGGCGATGACGGCCTTCTGGATGAACGTCCTGTGGAGCATGTCCAGTCAGTTGTACTGGGAGAAAGAGCAGGGCAACCTGGCCCTGTACATCATGGCGCCCAACTCGATGATGGCAGTCCTGCTCGGGATGGCGCTGGGTGGGCTGGTGGCCTCCTCGCTGCGGGCGATCGTGATCGTCGTCCTGGGTTCGCTCCTGTTCCAGGTCCAGTATGTGGTGACCGATTTCATCCAGCTGCTGGCGGTCTTCCTGCTGGCGATGACCGCCCTGTACGGAATGGGGATGATGACCGCCTCCCTGTTCCTGCTGCTCGGTCGCGAGGCCTGGCACCTGTCGAACCTGGCCCAGGAGCCGATCTACCTGGCCTCGGGGTTCTATTTCCCGATCAAGCACCTGCCCTTCTGGGTGGCGGCGGCGGCCTCGATCATCCCTCTGTCGCTGGGGCTGGACGCCATGCGCCAGTTGATCTTCCCGTCCGGCTTCGCCCTGGGCTTCCTGAATGTCAGCCTCGAGATCATGATCCTGGTCGGGCTGTGCGTGGTCTTCCTGGTCGGGGCCAGCCTGCTCCTGGGTTACATGGAAAAGCTGGCCATCCGCGAGGGCCGCCTGACGGAGAGTCGGCGCTAGGCCGAAGAAGGTGGAGCATGACAACGACAACCCGAAACCCGCTCCCCGCCTCTCGCTGGAAGGAGTCCTGGCGTTCGTTCCGCATCGCCACCTGGCTGGGCTGGCAGATTGAGTCGAACTGGACCGACCCGTTCCTGTTCGCGATCTATTCGATTGTGAAGCCGCTGGCCGGGGCGGCAATCCTGGTGGTCATGTATGGCATTATCTCGGGGGGGAACTTCGAGGATCCGCTTTTTCCGTATATCTACCTGGGCAATGCCTTTTATATTTATGTCGGGGCAGTGATGACCGGGGTCTCGTGGGCGGTGATCGACGACCGTGAGCATTACAAGACGCTGAAATATATGTATGCCGCGCCGATCCGCATCCCGGCCTATCTGCTGGGGCGCGGTGTGGCCCGCTTCCTGACCGGCTCGTTCTCGGTCATCGTCACGATCGTGGCCGGGGTGCTGTTCCTGCACGTGCCGCTCAATCCCCTGCAGGCCGACTGGCTGCTCTTCTTCCTGGCCCTGTTCCTGGGCATCGTCATGCTGGCCATGCTGGGACTGCTGCTGGGCGGCATCTCGCTGCTAATCGTCAACCACTCCTGGTTCATCGGCGAGGCCGTGGCCGGGGCATTGTACCTCTTCAGTGGGGCGATCTTCCCGCTCGAGGTGCTGCCTGCCTGGCTGCGCCCGGTCGGGTTCGCCATGCCGATGACCTACTGGCTGGAACTGCTGCGACGTTCGCTGGTCGGCAACGTGGCCCAGGCCTTCCCGACCCTGGCGACTTTCTCCAACCTGGAGCTGCTTGGTATCCTGCTTGGACTGTCGGTTGTCTTTGGCGTGATTTCTGTCTTCGTCTTCCGACGCTGCGACCACCTGGCTCGTGAGCGCGGCCTGATCGACATGACTACACACTATTAGCCTCGTTCCCCTTCCCTTCCGATACCCAAGGGACGTGGGAGGGGTACAGGGGATGAGAAGGAGGATTCAATGGCGCGTAAAGCCTCCGTCGAAGCCACCTTGTATTTTGGCCCATTGAAGGATACACTGCTGGGTGATCTGTGGCTGGCTGTCACCGACCGCGGCCTGGCAGCGGTCGGGTGGGGTATGGACCAGGCCGGGTTCGAGATCCACCTGGTCAAGCGTTTCAAGTGCCCGCTGGCACCAAACTCGCAGAAGGTTCGTGAGGCCGGCCAGCAGGTGCGCGAGTACCTGGAAGGAAAACGTCAGAATTTCACCATAGCCATTGACTGGATGCTGCTGCGGCCCTTCCAGCAGGCGGCCTTGCAGGCGACCTGCAACATCCCCTACGGCGAGACACGCACTTACAGTGAGATTGCCCACCAGATCGGCCGACCGCGGGCGGCACGTGCCATCGGGCGAGCCGAGGCCACCAACCCGATGCCGCTGGTCATCCCCTGCCACCGCGTCATCGGCGCGGACGGCAAGCTGCACGGTTACGGCCTGGCCGAAGGGTTGAAGACGAAGGAATGGTTGCTGCGGTTGGAGGGGGCACTCCTGGCCTGATGATTGAGGATAGTCCTATGGAAGATTTCCGCTCCGGCTTTATTGCCCTGCTCGGCAAGCCCAACGTGGGCAAGTCGACCCTGATCAATGCCCTGCTCGGTCACAAGGTGGCTGCCGTCTCTCCGCGCCCGCAGACCACCCGCCGGCGCCAGCTCGGCATCCTGACCACCGACGCGGCCCAACTGGTCTTCGTCGACACCCCAGGCGTACACGCCCCGCGCCACAAGCTGGGCCGGTTCCTCAACCAGGAGGCCGAAGAGGCCCTGGTCGGCGTAGATGTGATCCTGTTCCTGGTCGATGTCGGCAGCGAAGCAGACGAGGACGACCGGCGGATTGCCGGCCTGCTGGCCTCCCTGCACCGTAAGCCGAGCCTGGTCCTGGGGCTCAACAAGATCGACCTGGTCCCCACCGAGGCGCTGGAAGCACGCCGGGCTGCGTACCAGCGCCTCGTCCCGGACGCCGCGCTGGTGACCTTTTCGGCGACTGGCAAAGCGGGCCTTAGTGACCTGCTCCAGGCGCTGATCTCGCTTTGTCCCGTCCGGCCGCCTGACTATCCTGCCGACGAACTGACCGACCTGTACGAACGCGAGATCGC